>NZ_JABSVA010000019.1:0-46114 GCF_013284365.1 Brevibacillus sp. RS1.1 | reverse complement strand
CTAGTCTGGAAATATTCTTCTCCCCACCGCAGCCACCGTCTTTCAGACTTACCATGATTACCCTTTTGCGTTGTGAGAATAAAAAAGCACATCACCCTCTACAGGGGAATGTGCTTGGAACACTACTCTTCTTTTCCTGATAACCAGACGTCCTCTATTAGTCTATGTATCCAGCGACTCCTTTTTTAATCAAGTATTCCATTTCTACATCCAGGATCTTCTCGACAGTGATCTCATCCAGCTTCACATCTGACTTACCCATGACGTAATCTACGAGATCATCAAAATCAACGTCGACATCACCTTTTGCATCTGCCTTCGCACTGTTCATGTACGCTTGCTCATGCTTGAGTACGATCATGATTTTTTGCGGGTCTACTTTTGTTTTCGCTGCTACATGCGCAACGAGTTCGGTTTCGTTTACTTGCTTACTCATTTATAGTCATCTCCTATTTCTCTTACCTTCTGTCATTTTACACTATCATTGCCCTTCCACACAGAAATGAAAGAAATCAAAATTATATCAGTCAAACAATCCTCGCTCTAGAGCTGCAAGAAGAGAAAATATTGTTTCCAAAAGACAATTTGCCCCACATTCAATTTTTATAAACGTCAGACTCAGGTCACCTTCGATATCAAAGAGCTAATTTTTGAATGAAAAGCATCGATTCCTATATTTTCCAACTAACTATTGGGAATGTCATGCTTATGCTATGTAAATAATTATCCTAACTTTATGCTACGCGTATAAAACAGTTACATGTTGGATCTACACCTATATAAAGGAGATGCTTTTCTTGGAGAATAATAACAACAGTAATAACAACTGCTCGGGGAAACCGGTGCCAAAGTCAGAGCCTTCGACAGAGTCTACTACATCTACTACATCTACAACCCCCACAACATCTACGACTCCTACAACACCTACGAGACCGAGACCGGAGCCTGGAGGAGGTTTAATACCGACGGAACCCCAAGGGGGAGGTACAATACCGTCACCGCATCGATAATAGTTCACAGATGGACAAAACCATTTGTAACCCAATTCTAAGCATGAAAGGAACCTCTAAGGGCTCCTTTCTTCTTACTTTTAAGGGACTTCTTAGACAGTCCCTTGTCATGACTACTCTTCTCTTACGGATAACCAGATGTCTTTGACTAGTTCCATGAAGGTCTGGATTGCCGGTTCTTCTCGTCGGCGACCCAGACAGACCAGCGATGTTTCTGCTTTCTTGGAAAAGCGGTACAGCTCGATTAGTTCTCCTGTTCGAAGCTCTTTTTCCACGAGAACCTTACTGAGCAGGGCTATGCCTGTTTGGTTCAGGACTGACCGTTTGATCGTTTCTTCGCTGCTACATTTTATGACAGAGGGTGGGCTGTAGTTTAACTCCAACAGGCATTGGGTAATAAATTCGTCGAGATTGCACCCCTCCTGATAGGACAAAAAAGGAAAGGTCACGAGTGCTTCTGCCAGTGTTTTGTCCTTCATCAAATCAGGAGAGGCAATCAAGGTAAATTGTTCCAAGTCCACGACGCTGGAATGAATACCTGGTTGCGAGGTGGTGCCCGCAATGATCCCAATATCCGCCTCGTGGGCCTGAATTTTTCTCAAACTCTCCTGACTGGTGCATGAAATCACCTGAAGATTGACCTGTGGATGTGGCTCGACATAAGCTTTCAGAATTTGGGGCATGTATTGTATGCAATAAAACTCCGGGGCCGCCACGACCAGCGGTCCTACAGGCATGTCTAAGTGATTAAGTCCCTCCGCCATGTGCTGGAGAACGTAGAAAAGCTGATCCGTATGCTGCTTCACTATTTTTCCGGCCGGTGTCAAAAACGTGCGCTTGCCTACCCGATTGAGCAAAGGATGTCCCAGCTCCCGCTCCAATGCTTGAATCTGGAGTGTAATCGTAGGCTGGCTGTATCCGAGTTGCTCTGCGGCCTTCGTCAGGTTCAAATGCTCGGCAACGACCTGAAATGTCTTCAGATTGCGTAACTCCATGATTGATTATCCACTCCCTCACCGAACGACACCCATTCTTCGTGTAAGTGCGTGTTCAAAAATTCGGCTTTTTGAACAACCTCAGTTAGAAAAAGTGTAGCCGAGAGTGGCTCTATGTTCAACCGATACCCTATGCGTGCTTCCCTATAATCTCCGCCAGCTTGTGAGCCGTCTCCTACTTTATCCCTTATTTGCGTGACTCCAAAAACTCCGATACTTTTGATAGACCCACTTGAAGTACTTCCGTCGAGCAGGCGTACCCGATTCGTAACCACCCTTCCATGTCAAAGCAACTGCCTGGTGTCAAAAAAGCCCCTGTCGTTTTAAACAGGTCAATACAAAACACTTCCGAAGGGATATCCAGCTCGTATTTGAGCATCGCCGTTGTTCCTGCCTGCGGCTTGACGTAAGAGACCAACGGCTCCTTTGCTACCCATTCGTCGAGTATTTGCAGGTTGTCACGCACAATCTTCAGGTTGCGCTCCATGATCTTGTCGCGGTTTTTCAGTGCATGGACAGCCAGCATATCATCCAGCATCCCGCAGCTGATAGTGGTGTAGTCGCGGTGCGTAAAGCAGCTCTTGATCACGTCCTGAGGTGCTGCAATCCACCCCAGACGCAAACCCGCCAATGAAAACACTTTGGACATGCTGCTTGTCGCAATCCCTTTTTCGTACAAGTCGACGATCGATGGCACCACAACCTCTGGGTCTTGGTGCAAATTACGATACACCTCGTCACACAGCACATAAGCGTCAACGGAGCGGGCAATCTCTACGATTTCTCGCAGCAACCCTTCACCCATCAAAGCGCCAGATGGATTGTTCGGATTGTTGATACAAATCAGCTTGGTCTTGTCTGTAACGAGCGAGCGCAGCTCATTCAGATCAGGCAGAAAATCATTTTCCGGCAAAAGTCTGAGCAGCTTGACCTGCGCTCCGAACGACTCCGGTACCGAATAAATTTGCTGATAGGTCGGATGAACGGTAATGACTTCGTCACCAGGCGCAACGAGCGAGAACAAGGTGAGAAAATTCGCTCCAATCGCCCCGTTCATCGCCAAAATGTTCTCTGGCTTCATCATTTGATACATACTCGCGACGAGGCTGCGGAATTCCGGCGAACCCTCGATATGACCGTACGTCAGCTTCTTCTGGGCCATCTCGCGGAAAAAATCTTCCGGCTCATCGGAAAGGCGGATCAACTCTTCTACCGTCAGCGAATCGACGCATGTTTCGGCAATATTGTAAACAGCCTCCGTCTCATAGGCGTTCATCCATTCTTCTACTTTAAATGGTGCAATTCTCATCGTCGTTCCTCCTTATCCTATCCTTTCACTTTTACAGATCCACTATCGTACCTACACCACGCTTATCCGCCACTTTCAAAATGTGTGCAGCTGTCAGTAAGTCTTGAAACGCGATCCCGGTGCTGTCAAAAATCGTGATTTCTTCTACATGTTGTCGTCCTTGGACATGACCGGGGATGACATTGCCGATCTCTGCTGCGATATTGCCTTCTGTTATCAGGCCCTTTTTTACAGCTACCTTTGTCTCTCCCACGCGTACAGCCTGTCCTACATCATCAACGAAGACGCGCGCTTTTGCAAAAAGCCGTTCATCGATTTCCTGTTTTCCTTCCATGTCTGCCCCGATGCAGCTAATATGCGTCCCCGGCTTTACCCACTCCGCCTGGATCATCGGTTCACGTGAAGGGGTTGCGGTGATGATAATATCTGCTTTTCTAGTCGCTTCTTCGAGGGTGTCCACTGCAATAAACTGCACGTCACAACGGCTGGCATAACACTCGTACTCTTCTCCTGCATATTTGGAGACGAATCTGGTCAAAAGGTTTTCTTTGATATTGGCGGCAAAGCTTTGCGCCTTCTCTGGTGATCGCGGATTGCAGATGTACACCCGCTTGATCTCTGTCATCGTCATCAGTGTCGCCATGATTTGAAAAGGAGCCTGGTGTCCCGTCCCGACAATTAGAAGGTTCTCCGATTCGGGACGTGCCAAATACTTTGCCCCGATTCCACCGGCAGCTCCTGTACGCATACAAGTAATGTGCTCTCCACTCAAAATCCCCTGTGGTACACCCGTTTGGCTGTCCAATACCATCACCGTACCAACTAATTGTGGCAGACCTTTCTTGTCATTGTCACCGAACCACGAGACGAGCTTGAGTCCAAATATATCCGCTTGGGGCAAATGACCGGATTTGATATCCATGTCCGCTCTACCCTCGACGAACTCATGAAAAATGAGCGGAAACAACGTCGCCTGCTGACTCGATTTCATTTGATAGGCTTGCTCGACCACTTCAATCACGCTGGCCATATCCAGCACATCTTCGGTAGTTTCCTGATTTATGACGCGAAATGGAAACATGTCTATCTTCCCTCCCTGCTGTTTCTTTCACACTAACACAGTTTTTCAGGGCGAAAAAATTGAAAGATCCAATGGTTCCTATTAAAAAAAGCAAACCCTCCACCAACAGATGCTGGAATGGAGGATTTGCTTATGCTCCACCGATTCTTGCCGAAATCGTTGTAGCTTGACGCTTCACTTTTTCGATGAGTAGGGGCAATCGATCTTCTGTCACCCGAAAGCATGGGGCGTTGATCGAGAGCGCTCCGACGAGTTGATTTCCGTAGCCGATGATCGGAGCGGCAACTGCCATGGTGCCTTCCGTCTTCTCCTCGTAGCTGATCGCATAGCCACTTTTCTTGGCTTCACTCAGCTGCTCCAAAAATGACGGCTGCTTGTCTCGTGCAAGCTGGGCGGAAACGACCTTTGTAATCGCATCCTGCTTCAAATACGCGAGAATGATTTTACTGGGGGCGCCAATTGTGAGAGGTATCCGCTCCCCCAGATTCTCATCTATGCGTATTTTCAGTGGACTTTCTACTTTTTCGATCGGCATCGAATCCGTTCCGGCCAATACGTTGAGGAAAATACTCTCCTCGACTTCATTCGCCAGCTCCTCCATGAAAGGTCTCGCTACAGCTCGCAGGTTTAGCTTTTCATGCAGGATAAAACCGATTTCCATCCACGTATATCCCGGCTTGTAATGCTTGGTGACTGGGTCCTGCTCAACCAATCCGAACTGGATCATGGATTCGAGAAAACGGTGGAGCGTACTGATTGGTAGACCTGTTGCGCTCGCTAGCTCCGAAATCGGCCAAGCATGTTTTTCGTCTGAAATCAGTACCCGAATAATTTTCATCGCCCGTTCGACTGATTGAACCATCCTTCTTTCGTCCTCCATGACAAAAAGTTACGCTGCAACACTCGTGCTATCTTTCGTTTGTTTAGTGGGAGCTTTTCCTTTGGCAAGCCTTGCTTCCAGCTTATTTACAAAATACGAGAAGATCATGATCAGTACGAGATAGTACAACCCGACGACCATATACGTCTCCAGCTGCTTGTAGTTGGAAGCTGCCTCACCGAGACCCGTTCCCCATAAATCCTGCATCCCTACGTATGCGACCAACGATGAATCCTTCAACCCGATAATAAACTGATTGCCAAGCGACGGGATCGCCCGACGGAACGCCTGCGGCAAAATGATTCTTCGCATCGCCAACGGGTACGACATTCCGAGTGATCTGGACGCTTCCATTTGCCCGCGGTCGATGGACTGGATGGAGCCTCGGAAGATTTCCGCAATATACGCACCGTTATGAACGGCCAGCGCGATGGCCCCTGCCCAAAACTGCGACAGTGTGACCATATTCGCCAAGCCGAAGTACAGAATACAAATTTGTACGATCAATGGCGTTCCGCGAATGACGGTAATATAGGTGTGCGCGATGTAGTTCAATGCTTTGGAATCGGATATCCGGAAAAAGGCAATGACAAGACCTACCACACACCCGAGGAGCAGGGCAACCGCCGTCAACTGAACCGTGAGCCATGTCGCTTTTAGAAAAAGGGGATAACTGGATAGAAAAATATCAATAATCACGTTTAATCCTCCTCACATGAAGCGTTAAAAGGAGGGCGTCCATCACGGACACCCCGTTGCCCACTTACTGTTTTTGCAAGATGTTGCGGCCAAACCATTTTTGGCTGATTTTCTCATAAGTGCCGTCTTTGACGATCTCATCCAACGCCTTGTTGATCCGCTCCACTGCCTCTTGGTCGCCCAAGCGCACAGCGATTGCTTGCTCGTCAAAGCTGAGTGGTTCGCCTACATCAATCACTTTTCCGCCGCCTTCTTTAATGAATCGCAAGCCTACTACCTGGTCGGTAATCACTGCATCGAGACGCCCTGTCGGCAGGTCGAGCAAAGCGGTGATATCGCTATCATATTGAGTGATTTTGTCTTCATCCGTCAGCTTTTTCGCCCAATCCAAGTAGTTGGATGCTTTCACGACGCCGATCTTTTTACCTTTCAAATCCTCTTTGGTCTTGATTGTTGTATTGCCCTCTTGTACGAAAATTTGCGAACCGGAACGGTAGTATGGATTGGTGAACAAAACAGCTTTTTGGCGTTCAGGTGTGACGGTCAAGCTCCCGATGACAGCGTCGTATTTTTTCGCGTCCAGGCCAGGGATGATCGTTTCGAATGGATTGGTGATCGGCACCGCGTTCATGCCCATTTTTTCTGCCAGCGCTTGTCCAATCTCTACGTCAAAGCCAGTCAGTTGCCCGTTTTCCTTGAAGCTAAACGGCTTGTACACGCCACTCATGGCGTACGTAAAATCCTTCTTTCCACCGTCACCAGCAGCTTGTCCACCTGCTGCCGGTGCACTTCCCTGTGATCCACAAGCAGAGAGCAACAACGAGCCTACTAGGACAGTGGACAACAAAATTCCGGACCATTTTGCATGCTTTTTCATTGGTGATTCCCCCTGTATTCATCTCTACTATTCGTGTTCAAAAAGTTGGCTTTTCAGCACCGAGAAAGTGGTGAGAACCTGAAGAAGGAGGAGCGGAATGTAGCGGACCTACATGAGCACCGGACTTCGAAGGTGAACACCTCTTTCGATGTCGAATTAGCTTTCAGGACTACTTCGTGATCAAAAGACGACTTTTTGAACTACCTTTTTCATGGATTTTAACGGATGCTGCGTAAAAACTGCTTGGTACGATCATGCTGTGGGTTTTCAAAGAATTCTTTCGGCGGTCCTTGCTCCAGAATTTGCCCATCGTGCATGAACACCGCCCGATCAGCTACTTCACGAGCGAACCCCATCTCGTGTGTCACGACGATCATCGTCATTCCTTCTTTGGCGAGCTGCTTCATGACCTGTAACACTTCACCGACGAGCTCGGGATCGAGTGCAGAGGTTGGCTCATCAAACAGCATGATCTTCGGCTTCATCGCAAGAGCCCGGGCGATGGCAACCCGCTGCTTTTGTCCACCAGAGAGCATATCCGGGTAGACATCGGCTTTGTCCTGCATATTTACTTTTTTTAGGAGCTCGTACGCTAATTGTTTGGCTTCTGCTGCACTCATCCCTTTGACGTGAACTGGTGCCTCGATCACGTTTTCCAAAACGGTCTTGTGCGGAAACAGATTGAAGTGCTGAAAAACCATGCCGACCTCGGCGCGGAACTGATTCAGATTCGTCTTGTGTGGATCAATTTGCTGGCCGCCGATTCGAATCTCTCCGCTGTCATAAAATTCCAGAAAATTCAAACATCGGAGTAAAGTACTTTTGCCTGATCCACTGGCTCCAAGCAAGACAACCACTTCCTTTTCTTCCACCGTGAGCGTAACGCCCTTCAACACGGTTAACGGGCCAAAAGATTTGACAAGCTGCTTAACCTCAATCATCCTGCTATCCCCCATTTATCTCCCGGATGAATTGCGTATTCCTTTTTCCGAATACCGGAAACGTTTTCTGATTTAAATTATAATTATATATTTTCTGATATTCAAGAAAAATATGTTTTATTGAATAAATATTCATGATAAGAATATGGAATAGTTTTCCTCCCCGCTTGGAATGAATAAATGAGAGTGTTTTATACATCAAGGAGGATCGGGATGAAAGTAGCAACGTGCTTCTCAGTAGGACTCATCATCATTTTTCAGCTCTCCGCCTGTTCGCTGCCAGGTCCACAAGCAGCACCACCCCCACAGCAAGCGGCTCCATCTGACCCTGAGCCGGAAGTCAAAAGACCGGCAACCGATGAGATCAAAGGTCGAATCATAAACAATCAGTTCACGGTGCCGATCCCGATCACCGAGACATTTACGTTTACCCTTCCTCCCACTTGGAAAGGAAATTACATCGTGGAGGAGTTCTCATCGACGACGAAGCGTCCCCCTCGCCAACAGCCACAGGAGGGCAAGCTGGATGTGCCGACGAAATACGAAGTGCATTTTATGTTCGCGCCTAATCAGCGAAAGGAAGGGCACTCCTCACTCCTCACCATTTTTGTCATGACGGTACCGCATTGGAATCACTTGTCCAAAATGGAAGGGCCTCCGCTAGGTGATGTACTGGCACAAACACATGGGCTTGTCTACGCTGTCTCCTTGCCCCAGTCCAATCCATATGACCCCGCGACTCCAGACGGAAAGCTATATGGGCAAATGGTCATGTCCCTTGAACAGGTAAAAAATTCCTTTTCCGTTCAGTAATAGAAAAAAGTGGTTAGCAGCGCAGAGTCTGCTCAACCACTTTTTCGCGTAAAGACAAATAGTTTCCCATCCGCGTTCAACACTTGTGTCCCTTGGCCAAGCTCGATCCAAGATCGCGCCCAGTGTACATGCCCACAGCAGACGAGTACTGGAGAGTGTTGCTGCAAGCACTCACGAATTTCAGGTAAGCCTTGCAAATCAAATGAAGGCTCATCCGGACCTTGATGAAGTAACAAAATGTCAGGCTGCTTCCGAAGCAGCTCCCGCATTCCTTTCAGGAACTCCTTCCTTTCCCTCCGATTCGGTTTATCCGCACGACCTACGATTCCGCCCAGGCCCGCAATACGGAGCTGGCTGACTTGCACCATTTCGGGATCATTGATTACGGTGATGTCTGCCATGTGTTGAAGCTGTGCGAATGAACCCGAGTCAAACAAATCGTGATTGCCAACAACCCCGACCACCTCTCCAAACTCGCGTTGAAAAGCTTTCCACACGGAAGAGGGATCGCCGCTACTTCCCCGTTCCCATGGATCGGCATACAAGTCTCCGCATAGCAAGACCAGAACGCGTTCCCTTGAAATGGATGGCTTTTCGATTTGGAGTAACAGTGAAACCATCTCTGGCAACGCTTCGCCAAGCAGTACCTGCTGCTCGTGTCGAGACTCTATCACCCCTTGCAGATCGGAAGTAATGATGATCGCATCATAAGCATCAGGAATATTCACCATTTCCCCAAAAAAGATGGGCAACCTGCTCGGAACAACACCTTTGCCATTCGCGCCTGCTGCTAGATAGGGAACCTGCTCGACGGGTTCTTCTCCGATCTTGGTAATCCGGATCACGAACGCAGTTGCTCCCTGACTGCCATCAATGCAAAACCGAGCAAATTTTCTCCCCGCCACTTTTCGGGCTGTTCCGCATGCGGATGATCTTGGGCCATTCCTATTCCCCATATCCGATCATAAGGACTCGCTTCGACAATAATGCGGTCACCTGTGTCCAAGAGGTATGCTTTCAAATCGACATGCTGGCTGAATTTTAACAGGTTTGCTTGGCGAACAATCGATGTCTTGTTCGCATTCCACACAGCCTCGTCAAAGGAATGTACCTTTCGTCCCAAATCCTTCGCTTGTTTCGGATGATTTTTTCTCAGTATTTCATCACGGATGGCAAGATCACCAAACAGCTCAGCCTTTTTCGCCATCATGTAATGCTCCGCGGTTAGGTACGTGATACCGTCCTCTACAAAAGCGGCCGGATACCATTGGCTGAAACAAGATTTATCGGTCGTGCCTGAATCCTTCTGTGTATGCCCCCAAAAGAACAAGTATTTCACTCTGGTCTTCTGCGATTCTTTGAGTAAGCTTTGGACGTCATGTATGTGCGCCATCGTTGTATCCCCATCTTTCTTTTATAGACAATCCCATGAATACGAAACCTTTGAAAAATCCAGACGAAGAAGGTCCTCCCTGCGAATGAAGAAGTTGCCCACTCCGCTATCTCCCCACGAGACATAGTAATCGTAATTGTCGCCTTCCATATCCAGTTGAAGGAGCATCTCCCATCCATCCTGATTCCCATACTCCTGGGTAAAGTAGGGATATCCTCCGATCCGTGAACCGCTTGCATCGGCAAGGTCCCAATATTTGGAGTAGGCCACTTGATTCTCGTCAGTAGGTAGCTGATAATTCACCGCCTGTGGATCTCGATGAGGGACGTACTGCGACTCTAGTTTTCCTGTCACTTTGTATGGCCCACCTAGTACCGGACTGTACACGTCAGGGTCCTCTGGTTGAAACGGGTCAATTTCCTGTGTGTCCATGACCTCATCAAAATGGAGCACGTGAAAGGATTGATCCATCAATCCGAAGGTATCATCCTCCTTGACAAAAAAACTGGTCAATCCACTAGCAGGGTAGCCATCGAGTCGCGGCATTTGCGTCCAGTTGATTTGTTCGAGAAACAAGTAGTCGTTTCCATCTTCATCCTGTGGGTATGGCATTTGTGGCGGCAGCCACGGCTTTCCGCCCACCTTGCTATCTGTTAAGGTGGCCGCTTCTTTCGTCAGCGTGAGCTTAATGGATGACTTCGCGGATTTTTGGATGTGTTCCAAAAACTCTGGGGTCCATTGGTTATTGCATCTAAGAAGTTCAAGGAAGATCACCTCGGATATTGAACCATATGGAAAATGGTTACATTCATTTTATCTGAACCATCTACCTATCCGCAAATTTCTTACATCACTTGCGCAGCAGGATGCCAGCCTGTGGTATACCAAGCCAGAAGCCAGAGGTAGGCATGGCAATCATCCCGACCACACATATCCCGAGTATCGTCCACCCAAAGGCAGCCGGCGTCTCCATTCCCTTCTTTTTCATCAGCCAATCCGCCATATATCCGAGCAACATCAGCAAAAAGCCAAACATTAGAAACCAGAAAGCAGCAACTTCTTCTTTCCCTACCGCATTCCAAAAGCCATTAGCAACAATCTGCTGAAGCGGCTCCGCGTATAAAAACAGACCGACAACCGTATGCAGCAGTCCTGTCAGGATGAGAGTGAAGCCCATTTGGCGCTTGATCCCACTTACCATGTCCATTCTCCTCTCAATGCTGGGCAGCCCCTTCCCTTGCGCTAAAACGAATGATCAGCCGATCTTCCGCATATTTCGCTCCCGTCACCTGTCGTCCCATTAACACTCGTGGCAAGATGACTTTTCGCTTGTAGGCGCCAGCATTTACGGTCAATTCATCCCCTGTTTGCGTTAAATCCAGCGCTGCCTTATCCACAAAAGGAATCATCAGCTCCAAATGCAGCTCACCATCCACTTCTCGAATCAGTTCCGTTCTGCCCTGATAAAGCTTGGCGGATGGATCTTCTGTTCCAAAAACGATATCAGCCAATTCTTCTAACACGGGAAGCCCAATCACTTCTTTTGGCATCATCGGGGCTTTCAAAATCGGCAGCGGCTGAAAGTTTTCCACGATTTCGTTCTCATACTTGCGCTGCAGATCCCGCCAGTGGGCAAAAAATCCTTCTCCCGCTTCATCCGGAAGCACCCGATTCACGATGATGGCATCCGTATTGAACCCGAACAGATTCAAGTACGTAAACGAGCGCTTTGCTTCCGCAAGTACCATTTTTTCTGGATTTACTACGATCCTAACTGATGTGATTTCCGGGTCCAAAACAATGCGTTGCATTTCCTCCAGCCCCCGGGCGAGCTGCTCGACGCTGTTTAGCACATCATCAGAAGGAAGCTCTACTTTGTTGACGATCTTGGCCACTGGGCGAACCAGTTTGATCAGCTTGCGTTCCGTCGGAAAAATTTTCTCCAACCACCAATTCAATACGTTGGGATAACTGAGCAGACGCAGGGTTTCTCCGGTTGGGGCACAATCTACTACCAGGACGTCGAACTGCCCGCTTACGGCATGTTCCTTGATCTGTAGCAAACTGAACATTTCCTCCATGCCAGGAAAAACAAGCATCTCCTCCGTCGTAATATCAGTCAGCTGTGCTTTGTCGAGCAGTGTTGTCAGCCATCCCTGAACGGCTCCCCAATTGCGCTCGGTTTCCCGCAAGCTGTTTACTTCCTGGCCCCATAAATTTTCGCTAATGAGTACGGGGTCTGGTCCGATCACAGTCCCCAATGAATCTGCCAAACTGTGTGCCGCATCCGTACTGAGTACGAGCGTCCTCTTTCCCTGCTTTGCTAGCTTAACAGCCGTTGCTGCTGCAACACTTGTCTTGCCAACTCCACCTTTGCCAGTGTAGATGATGATTCTCATCTCGACTCTCTCCTTCACGATCCATTTAGTACGATTTCGTAGTAATTAAACAAAAAAAGAAGCAGATTCGATCAAACTATTCCTCAATGTTGATCTTGATGGAACGAACCTTTGTTTCACGAGGCTTGACAGGTCCTCCGTCCTGAAATACCTTGGCGGCTTTGAGTAAAAGGGCAGTGAATTGCTCCATTTCCTCCGGTGTAAATGCCTCCTGAAGCCTCCCCAACATCGCTAGCATCATTTGCTCTGATTCTTTTGCGAGCTGTTTGCCTGGTTGTGTCAGTGTGACGAGCTTCACCCGTTGATCCTCTGCAGAGGTAGCCCTCGCGATGTAGCCTTTGCGTTCAAGCCGTTTCGCGATGCTGGTCATCGAACTAAGCGGCGCCCCCATCTCTTGCGCCAACTCTGACATAGTCAAATCTCCGCGGAACAACAATAGGAGGAGGGTCGTCAAATCAGAGCGAGTCAGTTTTTCTTCAAGCTGCATCGTATCGGGCATAAAGGCGAACGGACGCAAACCGGTTTTCAGAAAGAGGTCATATAGTTGCTGCATACCGGTGACTCCTTTTAGTACGATTTCGTAGTAATTTCCCCTCCAATTTATTACATATTTTAGGTAATGTCAACAGCGGTAAAAAGTATACTGCGCTGGGCTGACGTACATATTAAAGCTGTTACAACTGACAGGAGGAATCAAAATGAATAAACAGCGCGCGAAAGAAATCGCCGCTTCACCCGTTATGGCGAATGTGACCTGCGATGGAATGCCCGTATACATCCAGCACATAGATGATGACAACGACATGGCGAGAATTTACCCGCTCAACCAGCCGGATCATGAGATGAGCGTTCCTGTAGCCAGCTTGCGGGAGCACGGTGAGTACTGATTTTTGTCACGATCAACGATTGAGGGGACCTGTAGCGAATCCACAGGTCCCCTCATCTTTTACTTTTTTTATCGTACAAATGGTCTTACAACAAGCCCTGAATGAACGGCAGCTCCAAATTCTCGATCATTTTTTTCTGACTCGCCGCCAATTTTGCTGTGATCTGATCCTTGCGTGCGATGGCCTCCCAGGTGCAGGAAAGAATTCGTTCACCTAGTCGCGGCTCGTCTGTTGACACGATGAGCTCCGGGAGATCCAGTGAATAAGCGAAGTCAATACCCTTAATGCGATACGCCAAACAAACGAACGGAACACCCGCAGCGGCACTCAGCACATTGGCATGCAACTTAAAGTTGATTGTCGCTTGAAAGCCTTTCATCAACTGCAGCATTTGCGTATGATCGTGCAGCTCAAGGTCGAGAATCGTATGCGCTGGATCGTTGATTTTTTTGTACAGTCTTTTAATGGCTTCCCGATCCGGTCCCCACATGGTGAGCAAGTGGATATCGTAGCCTGCCTGGATTAGCTTCTTGGCTGCATGCGCTAGCGCATCCTCTACTGCAGTCTCGTTTTTCCCATAAATCCGGTTATAGGAAGTGCCCCAGTTGATACCAATCGTGGGTCGCTTGTTTTTATCTACGACTATTGGCAATGATGCAGGGAGAAGCAGCATCCCCGGATCTCCGCTAATCGCTGCCTTTTCTCCTACTCCCGCTTGCTGGAGGTATTGGAGTGTAATTGGTCCGCGTACACCCAAAAACGTGGCGTGCTCGGTGATTTTTTGCAGCATGTGGCTCATTTTATCTTGGCCATTTATCAGCTTGCTCGTCATTCTGCCGGAAGAATCCAGCTCTACTCGATCTTGCGAGTCAAATCCGCTTCCCCAGACCCAAAGATTTTTTTTCTGTTCAACAGCACGATAAGCTACATCCACATACCCAGGGATGAGAAGCGATCCTCCCCCCAAAACGACGGTGTCATACTCGCTTACATCCTTCAGATCAACCCCGGGCAAGGAAGGTATTACCTTGTATTGTGTAGGGTCGAGGTATTTGCACGACAAATTGTAAAAGGCATGCCACATCAGCTCGTCGCCCAAATTGTTGAACCCCAGCCACCCAACGTACAAGACTTTTTTCATATTTGTTGTCCCCCCTCCATTCTTTATTTGTGCATAAATAGTAAGCAAGGAGGCACATTTTTGCGTGATATGAAAATGGTTTTGAACCCACACCCTTCCATGACCTCCTATTTCCTTCAATTGACTCCGGTCGCTACATGCTTGACGCAATGCACTATCAATCAACGAAGGAGACGGCTTCTGCACAGAGGAGTGGTCACCGAAGTAACAATCCCAAGCCAACTCGTAAGACGAAGGTTCCACCAAACCGACGTAGCCGTGATTCCCGATCGCAAGCACAGGCTTTCCACATGCCATCGCTTCGAGTGCGACCCTCCCTGTTCCAATCACCAAATCACTGATGGCGTAATACGGCCGGACATCCGTTTGTTCCCCCACAATGTGAATATAGGGCTGCCCTGCGGCTTTATTCAGCACTTTTGCCAGCTCATGAACATGAATGGCCTGGGCACCCGAACCCACCACCACGATATGCAGGTTGGGGATTTCATTCCGCAGTGTTTTGGTTGCCCGCAACACCATGTTGCACACCGTCGCTTTTTGCCAAGCCAACCTGCTGACATACGTAACCACTGTGGCATCAGGCGGCAAAGACGGCACATCAGCCCTACTTGCTGAGCCTGACTGAAACTCTTCCATATCAATCCCATTGGAAATGAGTGTGGTTTTTACCCCGCGCTTTTGCCAGAATAGTTGGACAGGTTTGCTCACACTGATAACGGCGGAGCAGAGCTGGGCTACTTTTATCGCCTCATCCTTTGGGTAGTACGTTCCATGCAAGGTGAACACGACAGGAATGCCGAGCTCATTGGCTGCCGTAGCGGCAAGAAAGCCTGATGGCGTTTGATGGACATGGACGATGGTAATACGATGCTTCTTCATACATGCACGGTAACATTCGATCAGATGCTGTCTGCGTGCCGAAAGCGGCTCACGAGCGGATTCTATCGGTTCAACCAAAAAGCCTGCATCAACAAATTCTTGGTAGAAGGGGCCATTACCACCTGCATAAAACAATTGGACTCCTTTTTTCCTCAATGCTTTCCCCATGCTAAGAACGTATGTCTCCGTTCCGCCTGTCCTCAAACTGTCCAGCACCATCAATATCCGATCATTACTGCTAGTCAACTTTTTACCCTCCCTTCTTCCGATAATAGTGGGCTGAACGCTGCTCAGCGTGGGTCCGGTAATAATACAATGCTTCTGCTATATTGTTCACGCCTGCTCTCGCATTCAAAGCTTTGGCGATAAATTCGTAGTCTTCTGCACCCTCAATCCGGCGTGTCGGGCCACCAATCTGGTCAAACAATCGCCCTCGAAACATGCAGGTTCCGTGACAGACGCAGTGTCCCCCGTTTCCGTATACTTTGCGAATGTCATCGCCGTACTTGATCCATCCAGCTAGCTGCTTTTTTTCCGGATGATCGGCCGAAAACGCATAGTAGTTCGTACCAACCAAATCGATCTGGGGATGGTTTTTCAAATATTCAACCTGCCGCGAAAGACGCAGGATATGGGAGAAATCATCCGAGTCCTGAATCGCGATGAACTCGCCTCTGCTCAGGTAATGCCCGACATTGATGGCACCCGAAAAGCCAATATTGCGAGGGAGCTCATGAATCAGCACCTGATTCTCTCTTGGAAAAAACCTTTTACTCTCTTCCAACCATTTTTTGGCCACTTCTACGGAATGATCTGTCGATGCATCATCGATCAGGATAATCTCCCAATTCTCATAGGTTTGCTGGAGGATGCTGTCCAAGCATTCACGTATATAAGCAGCCCTGTTGAAATTGGTAATGACGACACTTACTAGACCTTCTATTCTCTCTTTTGCCAAATTCTTTTCCTCCTTCCAGTCCTCTTGTTTTCACATCTCATCTCGCTGCCGTCCTTTCGCCAGAAACTGTAAAGCTTCCACGTGGTCACCCGCAATCTGTTCGACGGCGGGGGGCATTCCAGCGCTGGCGAAGTGTTTTTCTGGCCGGAGTCGGTTGGAGGTGAAGCTGTTCACCTGATGAACCAATTCCATCTTTACACCTGCCTGGGCATATGCTGCTTGTGCTTTTGGAGGACAAAGCAGTATGTGCCACCCGAGCGGAGCAACCGCTTCCCTGCGTAAGGCAAAGGGGACGGTCACCATAGACCCGATCCCCAAATCCTTACGATTCAAAGCCAAGTTGAGCGCTTGGCGACAAGCCACGAAGACATTGTCTGGGCAAGGTTGATTCAAAAATACAGAAACATCATTCAGGGCCACATCCACGCCGCACTCACACGCGAGAACAAATGGGTACAGATCATGGACGGTCATAATCATATCCGCATCGACAAACAACAGGATGTCGCCTTTCGACAAACTTGCACCAATTGCCCGTCCAGTATCGACGCCCAATGCAAATGGGAACTCTACGGTCGTCACGCCGCATTCACGGGCAAGCTGTGCTGTTTGATCAACGGAACCATTGACGACCACGATGATCTCAGCAGGGTCCAGTCGAAGAACTTCACGGATCACTTGCTGGATCGTCGCTGCCTCGTTACGGGCTGGAATGATCACGGATAGCGTTTTCCCACCGTAAAGAGTTGTTCGTCGCAAAGGCCATTTCCCTACCTGTGTAACAGGCATACCACTGTTTTTACTACTCACATTCTCTGCTATATCTCTTCGCCGGCCTCCATCGGACAGTCCGCCGCGAAAAGGAAGACGCGAGACGAGATCAAGCTGTTCGGCAATCACCAGCTTTTCATACAAGGAGAGCTCTTTGAGCAACGAACCGTGAAGCTGTGGCAAAAACATCCGTTCTTCCGTCCCCGTTCCAAAGGTTTGCGCGGTAATGGACAGCCCACTCATAACCGCCCGCTTGTGTGCTTGGACAGGCTGTGCCAACTGTTCCACTCCGATTTTGGAAAGTGCCTCTCTGGTCATCGCGTGAGGGGTGTCTAGTAAGGAAGCTTCACGCAGATCAGTGCGGCCGAAAAGATTATTTAGCAGCAGGGAAAAACTGTGGATAGGCCTTGGTTTTGTCAGCCTCCTGTGTCGTATATCCTGCTGGGGCAAAACGACCTGTGCCTTTCCATATAAAATCGGGAACAAGAAGCGCTGCAATCCAGACAGCGAATCGATTTGTTCTTCACCGAGAAAAAGCAGGACACTTCCTTTTGCATGCTTGGCAGCCTCTCTGCGCCATGAGAATAGATTCTCAGCAGCCTCTACAAGAACGACGCGGACACCTGAGTCAAGTTCCAGGGCCCTTGTTGAAATCACGATGATCTCCAGAGGTGCAAGCTGTTTGCATGCGGCGATCAGCTTTGGCAGATGAGCTGTCCCATGCATGGCAGAGATTAGAATGGATAGGGGCACTAGGCCCCTTATCCCTTGCCTCTCTTTCATTAGAGAACGCGCACGTACGTGATGCGATCGAGTTGAAATACTACTGTTTGGCCACCGCCATAGCCGGGATCACTTGCTGCAAGCACGGTTAATGTCGAATTGGTCACGCCAAGCAACTCACCGTTAATCACGTCTAATCCGATTACGACTTGTACACTATCGCCTATAAACGTTCTCAATTTCTGTACATAGTTCATTTGTCTTCTCCTCCTTACACCTCATGAACATAATTAATTTGTGTGAAACGAATCAGCACACGTGAACCGCCTGACTCTATGATTTCAGCATAGTCCCGACCAACCTCATTCAGGACGCCTGTGACACTTCCTGCATCAGTTCCCAGCTCGACGTTTTCATGCAAATAGCGCAGCAGCACTTTACGAAAAGAATCTTGTCGCAGCAAATTATTGTGGTTTTCTTGCAGAAACGCGGCGAATTCTTCTGCATACAGCTCTTTGCGAAGCGAACAGCGAATAGCTTCTTCCTTGTCATTTTCGACTTCTTCGTCTCTTTGATCTTTTCCCCAAACGAGACGTCGCAGCCCTTGAAAATACTCTTTCAACTCTTTTTCATTCACAATTAATTTCATCTGGTCACTCTCATCTCCTTGATCCTACTCTTTTGATTTATTTTTCGCCGCTTGTACACGGTATACAAGTAAGTTCAAAAACGTACTAGGACAACTGTGTAACTTTTTGGTTTTAATGAAAAGTTCACGGAGTTTTTACCGAAAAACAAAAAAAGACTGCGAAAAGTATTCGCAGCCCTTCCTTCGGTGTTCTACAACTCTTTCATTG
Source organism: Brevibacillus sp. RS1.1 (assembly GCF_013284365.1). Classification (NCBI taxonomy): domain Bacteria; kingdom Bacillati; phylum Bacillota; class Bacilli; order Caryophanales; family Paenibacillaceae; genus Brevibacillus; species Brevibacillus sp. RS1.1. Next base: position 27,498 of record NZ_JABSVA010000019.1, on the reverse strand, counting down.
TTACGTACTGTTTTGGCTAACTCTTTGCCACCTGTGCCTTTTCGTCCCTGTTCTTGCCTAGCTCATGCTTGATGAACAAATAGCTCTCAATTTCCCCCAGAAGGTAGAAAAGCGAGGCACGCGTCTCAAATTCCTCTCGCGTTCGCGGCAAATCTGCTGCCTTGATCTCCTCTTGCATCACACGTAGTTGGTCGATGAAGCGGTAGGCGGTATTGCCCGGATGTACCGAGGCACTGATTCGCTCAAGAAAATCTGCGATCCGATGGCTCTCTGCCACCTGATTGTCCAAGGAAGAGACGATTGGCATCATGCGTTCCAGTAACTCGAACTGCTTTTGCCGCATCACAAAATACTCGTAGTACGAATCATGACGACGTCCCAATCGATTGCCAACATCTCGTGAAGCCAAACGAATTGCCGTTTCCAATACACCGGTTGTTTCGATCAATTCTTTCCCGTCCCAATCACTTTCCCCGTGACGCAAGTAGTAGCAGAACTCTCGCAAAATTTTGCTGAACAGCTTCTCCACCTTTACTTGCATCCCTTTCAGCTCTTTATCGAGACTCGGCATGTACAGATTGACCAGTAGGGCTACACCCACACCGATGACGAGCAAAGCAACCTCATTTAGCAATAGCATCCCATCGATTCTCTTTGAAGAATACAGATGCATAAGCACAACCATGCTGTTGACGAAGCCTTCCTGAATGCCAAAACGCACGGCGAGCGGCAAGAAAAGCAAAATGAAAAGGAGAATGGCAATCGGCGTATAGCCCATAAGGGAAAACAGACAAACACCGATTCCCAGACCCAATAAACTGGCCAGAATCCGATTCCATGCTGTCTGAAACGATTGCTTGACTGTTACCTGAATACACAAGATCGTAATGATCCCCGCAGAAGAAGCAAACATCAAGCCTAGCTGCTGGGCGATCAGAATCGAGATAGCCGTTCCAATGGCTGTTTTTAACGTACGATAACCAATTTTAAACTTGAGAAAGCCCAGTCTTGTTCCCCTCCGCTGTCAAAAATGCTTTCCTGTTTACTTTAACAAAAAGTGTCCGGGAACCAAAGACAAGGTTTCATAAATTTTTGCAGGAATGTCGGCAAGGGTATTCATGCGGTCTGGCTTGAGCCACCCACTCGGCTACTGCTTTCGTTCCTTGGTAAAGCTGTGCCACTTGCCATCTGCTGTGACGAGCCCTTTTTCTCCCACATAACGATAGACGAGGAGTGGCTGTTGAAGCATTTTCATTATTCCATTACTCCCCCTTACTTTTGGCTGAAAGTAAGTAAGCATGAGCTTCTTGTTCTCTTTCACGACTTTTTTCGCCGCATTCAGATCGATACCATCTTCATTTTTGGGAAGAGATGAATCACCCGAAGGTCCAAGGTTATACAGATGGTTATACAGATCCACTACTTCCCCTGTCTCAGCGTCGACATTGACTTGAAAGATGCTGGAATCGCCTGCCGGTACGCCGTTTATCAGATAGCCAAATTCGATCTCATACGGTTCATCATTTTCCCAGATTTCTTTGATCCTTTCCTCACTTGGAGCGTAATCGACCGCATATATTATTCCTAACTGATCAGAGTAGAATGTTTGTACGAGCTTTCGTGCACTCTCTTGTGCTTGTACCCAGGTAATACCCTTTTCTATTTTCTTGCTCTCTTCGTTGAACCTGGTCTTTTGATTCACGTTGTATTGGACGAAATAGCCACTGGTGTCAATCCCTATTTTCACAGTATCTGACTTTTTTCCCTCCCTTGGTTGGGAGGTAAACTCGAAAAACCAGACCTTTCGATCAGATCCTGAGCCTGATTCAATAACCCTGCCATTCGAAAGATATGTACCAGGGAGCTTTTTGAGCTGTTGCTCGGCTATTTTTTGCGCCTCGTCTTTCGTAATGAGCTTTCTTTCTGCGGTGGATGGAGGAACGGTTTTCCCTAACGGCTGTATCTTCCTTTCTTTGGCAACCTGTCCGTACGAATCGAGCATCTTTCCTGTGATGGCATCTACAAACTGGGGGTCGTTACGCTGGAATTCATACACGAGCTGGTATGGTTCAGATTCCTTCCGAGAGACGAACGCCATATCCTTTGTTGGAAACGCCCCTTCATCCCATTTCTTCTCCGCTTCCGCTATCTTGATGACTTTCGAAGCATCTGGAAGTTTCCCCTCGGACCAGCGCCGCTCAAAATAGATCACTTCTCCATCATTACCCACTATCAGTCGAAACCCATTCTCCAGAAAAGGAATCCCGTTTTCGATACGAGTAAAATTTACATCTATTCCCTGTTTATCACGCGTGTAGAAAATGTCCGAATCAGGATATTCATTGGGCTTGGATACACGGCTCCGTTCTTCTTCTGTCGCTACTTGCTTAAGAAATTGAGTCGCCACTTGAAACGCCTGATCTTCCGTTAGTTTCTTTTGATTTGCATCCAAGTCCTGTTCTTCCCCAAGATACTCGTATTTCCATATTTTTCCTGACGTTGCATCCTGTTGCACACCTAAACTTCCACCATTTTCTTTATCCCACCTGGTATACCATATGGATTTTCCCCATAACATTTCAATGCCGTCTACGAATTGGGCATCTCTTAACTTATACTCGCTCAGCATCGTCAACTGCTTCTGGGCAAGTGCGATTGCCTCTTTCTCCGAAAGCGTCTTCTCGGCAGCATGTACGGCTGGCGTCAGAATTTCTCCCCCTACTGAAGCAAATACAGTTGTCATCAAAAGGGTAGATGACACTCCTAGTGAAAGTCCCCACGATTTAGTACGTTTTAACACAAATCAACCTCTCCTCTCCAATTCCAAACAACCTTATTTTACCATTTATGAATAACAAAGGCTCAAATAAAAAAATCCGCCAATGCGACGATCTCGCACAGCGGATTTTTGGGCATGTTGATTATACTTCCAGCTTTTTCACCAGTGTTTCTTCATTCAATATGTTTCCTACGAGGAAGTTGCCGAATTCACCGAAGCGCGCACTCACTTCGTCAAAGCGCATTTCGTAGACGATATGCTTGAATTCCAGCGGATCGTTGGCAAAGAGGGTAACGCCCCACTCCCAATCGTCGAAACCAACGGAGCCACCGATGATTTGCTTCACGCGACCAGCGTAGGAGCGACCGATCAAGCCGTGGGAGCGCATCATTTCTTGGCGCTCCTGCATGGAGAGCATGTACCAGTTGTCTTGCAGATCGCGCTTTTTGTTCATTGGATAGAAGCAAATGTGCTCCCATTTTGGCAGGATTGGATAGAGGCGGTCGCGCACATGCGGATTCGCTTTTGGATCTTCACCTGGGCTATTTACATAATTGCTCAGCTCTACTACGGATACATACGAATAAGGAGCTTCTGTATAAGCAGCAAAGCGAGTTTTATTGAACACTGTTTTGATCTCATCGAGTTCTTGCATAGTTGGACGCAGGAACATGAACACAAGGTCTGCTTTGTGTCCGAGAATGGAGTACACAGCCGTGCTTCCTTGGTTCTCTCCCTCATTCGCTTCCCATGTGCGGATCAAAGCATTCAGCTCGTCCAACGCTTCTTTGCGTTCTGCTGCGGACGCTGCTTTCCACTTTTCCCAATTGATGGTGCGGAAATTATGATACGTATACCAACCTTCTAATGTAAGCAACGCTTCGTTTGCGCTCATTAAAATCAGCTCCTTAGAAAAATCTGGTGACCTTCTTGCAACATTCCCAGTATAGCATAAGGAACAAGTGCGTATTCGGAACAGATTGGTGAACAAGCAAAAGAAAAACCAAGCGGTACATTAGCTGCCGCTTGGTTTGGTTCCTGCAAGTATGGAGGTGGTCAGCTTGCTAGCTGCTTCCTGATCTACAATAACGGTTACGTCTCTATGCAATTGCAATAAGGAGGCTGGGACATCTGCCGTAGGCTCTTCCTCTAGCATCAATCGCACGGCTTCTGCTTTTGCCTCTCCACTTGCGAGAAGTACAACTTTTTTAGCACCAAGAATCGTCTTGATCCCCATGGAAACCGCCTGAGTCGGCACCTGTTCCACACTATCAAAATAGCGGGCATTTGCTTCTATCGTACTGTCAGTGAGCTGGACCACGCGCGTCAATGAGTCAGCAGGAGAGCCAGGCTCGTTGAAGCCAATATGGCCGTTATTGCCGATCCCCAGCACCTGGATATCAATCCCGCCCGCCAATCGGATCGCTTCCTCATAGCGTGCACACTCTGCCAAATGATCTGTCGTATTCCCAACTGGCACATGTGTTTTCTCCACAGGAATGTTGATGTGATTGAACAAGTTTTCTTCCATATACGAGCGATAGCTTTGCGGATGAGTCGAAGAAAGTCCGACGTATTCATCCAGATTAAAGCTGCTCGCTTGCGAATAATCGATGCTCTGTGCTTGCGACAGCTTGATCAGCTCACGGTACATCCCTACTGGCGTGCCTCCGGTTGCAAGGCCAAGGACGGTCTTCGGATTTGCTTTTACTTCGCTTACGAGCATTTCAGCAGCTTTTCTGCTGAGCTCCGTGTAATCTTTCACGATCACGAGCTTCATTTCCAACCACTCCTATTTCATATAAAAATAAGTTCAAAAAGTCGTCTTTTCAGCATCTAGAAAGTGGCGAGAACCTGAAGAAGGAGGAGCGGAGTGTAGGTAAACTACATGAGCACCGGACTTCGAAGGTGAACGCCAATTTCGAAGTCGAATTCGCTCCCTGTACTACTCCATGATCAAAAGACGACTTTTTGAACTACCACTTAGTATTTTCTCTCTAGGACAGCCTTCGCTGTTCTCTCTTTATATAAAAGGGCCTTTTCCTTGTTGCGCATCGTGATTGTCGTACTGATAACATCCAGTACATGCAGCTGTGCAATTTTCGCTGCGAGAGAGCCCCCCTGCAACGGACCTTCTTGCGCTGCGGTTAAAAGCGTAATGTCCGCTACATTCGTAATCGGCGAGCGTCGATAGTGCGTCAGACAAATGCAAGCTGCGCCTGCCTGTTTGGCGACCTTCAATGAATCGATCGTGTCTTTCGTACTGCCTGATACAGACAAACCGATCGCGACATCCCCCGGTCCCAGAGTCGCTGCAGCCATCGCTTGCAGATGCGATTCATTAAAAGCGTCCACGCGAAGCCCAATCCGCAAGAACGTGTACTTGGCATCCTGGGCTGTTACCGCAGACGTGCCTACCCCGTAAAAATGGATCGTGTTTGCTTTTTGCAAAAGGTCTACACAGCGCTCCAGCTGTTCGAGCTGAAACAGCGCCGAGGTATCCCCAATCGCCTGTTGGTTGGTTGCGGTTACTTTGTGCGTGATGATGTCCAGCGAATCGTCTTCTCCTACTTCGCCATGCAAGTTTTTGACCGGATTGACCAATTCCTGCGCCAATGCCAGTTTGAATTCCTGATAGCCATGGAAGCCTATTTTCCTGCAAAATCGCAAAACGGTCGTCTCACCCACTCCAGCCTTTTCGGCAAGGTCAATCACCGATGAATAAATCACGCTGTCTGTCTGCTGTAAGACAATATGGGCAACCTTTTGCTCCGATTTCGTAAAGGAGGGAAGGAGACTCTGAATATGCAAAAGCGTATTTGTCTTCGTGATGGTAGCTGTCAATGGATGGGACAGCTCCTCCTGCTGTTTCATCATATGGCCCGCTCCCCCTTGTTTTTACCCAAAACAAAATAGCCGTATTTCTACAGCTATTATACCAAAAAAGGAGTTATCCGCCATATTTATATTTTTAAGTGGAGCAATTCTCCAAATCATCAAAATGGGGTAAACAAAATGGTCGGACATGTTGCGACTCGAAAAGATCCGCTCATGGCTGCTGGAACTAGAACTAGATCGAGCGTCACGATATCCCCTGTGCCTAGCGTTACTGTCCCTCTCGCTTCTCCACTCCCCATCGCATTGGCTACAACCAAGTAGGTGCCAGGAGCAAGACCAGTCACCTTGTACCTGCCAAAGCTGTCTGTTTGGACGACCACAGTGGTTCTGTTCGATTGATTTACCGTTTGCACATATACGGTCGCTCCAGCAATTTTCAAGCCTGTTAAACCAGATCGAACCGTTCCTTGTATCGTACCCGTTTGAGAAAGGCGGATGATGATAAAGGTTGTTTGGTTCGGCAAAACGACTGCTTCTGCCTGGCCGGTACCAATGCCCAGGATGGTCCCGATAACGGTATACGTCCCCGGAGCGACATTGACAAAATGGAATGTGCCATCCGGCTCAGCCAGGATATTTTGCAGCCGAATCTGTTTTGAATGGAATAGCGACAATTGAATATTGTTACCACTGGCTTGATTTCCGTCTGGCAAGAGGACAATCCCTGATACCGTTCCGACGAATGGCAATAGCTCAACTGTCGCCACGGTCGTCTGCCCGCTTGCTACCGTAACTGTACTGTAATGTGTACCGAAGCCATCTGCGCTTGCGATGACATTGTACTCTCCGGCCGTCAAGCCTTTCACCTGGAATTGCCCACTCTGGTTCGTAACGGTGTTGGCAACAAACAAGCCGTTTGCAAACAGCTGAATCGCAACGGCCGCCCCTGTGATCGGGAGTCCCGTCAACTGATTGGTCACCTGTCCGAAAATGTTGCCTGGAAGAGGAGACATCGTGAGAATAACTCCGCTTACTGTCTGTCCAGCTGGCACTGTTATGCTTTGTATTGCTGTTGCGTAGCTATTTTCACTTGCGCTAATCAAATACGTCCCAGGTGGCAGGTTACCAACTGAGAAATGGCCTACGTCATCTGTAATTGCACTGCCGAACAATGTTCCATGTGAATCCTTCACCTGCACCAATGCTTTGGGAACGACAGCTCCACCAGCAGCCTGTACCTGACCTGTTACAGTAGCTGGAAAGGGAGGGAGCCCCACTTCAATTGCAGTCGTCTGTCCAGAAAAAATCGTCGCACCAACAGGCTGTGTGGTGTAGTTTTGAGCGCTTATCGCAAGCGTATAAGTTAATGGCGCTAAGCCGTCGATTTTAAACTGACCGAGACCGTCCGTAATCGTCCGTGATAACAAATTGTTTGTGCCCGGAAAATAGATCAATACTTCCGCCCCTACCAGTGGCGTGCCATCAAGCGCATCTCTGACGGTGCCCTGCAAATCACCAGGATTCGGGTCCAGTGGGATATTGACTGTAGCTGTTCCTCCAGCGGCTACATCAAAGGAAACACTCTCCCTCTGATAGCTTTCGTTCCTTGCCAAAATGGTGTAATTTCCAGCCACAAATCCATTCATGAAGTATATCCCCTGGGCGTCTGTCTGCGTTGCAAAGAGAATCGTGTTATTGTTGCCCAGCAAACGGATGAGCGTATTCGGCAAGGGTGTGGCGAGAATGGCGTCACTAATTTTTCCTGTGACATTTGCTGGTAGACTCGACAAAGAAAAATCAAGTCCGGTAGTCGCTCCCAATCCGACCATAGCTGTTGAAGCCTCAGCAGCGAAACCCGTCGCACTCGCGATCAGTGTATAGCTCCCAGAAGACAGTCCACTCACCATATACTGGCCCTGTGCATTCGTCAGGACAATAGCCAGTATCGTTCCAGACGGACTTCCTTGTCGAACCGTAATGACCGCACCGGCAATCGGTGAAGCTGTACCTTCGTCTCGCACTGTACCAGCAATCCCACCGGGCAACTCGTTTAACGCAAAGCTTAATACGGACGCCGCCCCTGCTTGTATTTGTGCGCCAGCTACATCCCTTGCATATCCAGTTGCATTGACATTGACGGTGTACCCTCCAGGAGCCAGCCTATCAAGCGAAAAGCTTCCCGTTGCATCTGTCAGAACGGAGCCCACAGCGGCACGAGTGCTGTCGAAGACGATTACCGTTGCTCCAATGATCGGCAAGCCCGTCTCCTGATCAGTCACAACGCCGGATAAACTCCCGGGATTGGGAACTAATGCCTGCTGAAAGGTGGTGGTAATGCCCCCTTGCAAAATAACCGCCTGCGAGACGGATACAAAGTTCGGCGCAGAAACAGTTACATTTACAACACTCGGCGGAAGCTTCTCTGCCAAAAAATTGCCTTGATTATCTGTCAATAATTGAGCAAGCACAACGCCATGTCCATCCGTAATGAGCACGGTGCTTCCCGGAATCCCGAATCCCGTCATCTGATTAGTCACTACACCCGAAATAGCCGCTGGCAAGTCAGGTAACGTGACAGTTGTCGGAGTTGCGGTATTGGCTACAACGATCACGCCAATACTGCCTACGGCATAGCCAGACGCTGATGCGATCACGGTGTAAACGCCAGGAGAGACACTCCCAATGAAAAATACGCCCGATTCATTCGCGAGCAAGCTCTGTTTGACGGCTTGATTGCTATCCAACAGCTTGACGCTGATTTCGCTTCCCGTAACTGGTACACCCAAGCTATTTATGACACTGCCCACGATGGACCCAGGCAAAGGAAAGAGCGCCACACTAGCCCCTGTCGTTTCTCCACTGACTACATTGGCCCCTACTGATTGATCTGCATAGCTAGGCGCACTAACTGTGACGGTATAAGCCCCCGGCAACAGATGTTGAATCAAATAGCTGCCCGTCTGGTCGGTACTTGCTGTAGCCACTACATTTCCGTTACTTATGGAACGAATCAGTACAACGGCGCCTGCAATAAATACCGCAGGATTCGTTGCGTCCGTCACCTGCCCACTAATCCCGCCTGCATTCGCCTCAAGATCAAAGTCTACTCCGGTCTTATTTTCACCAGGTCCAAGAGTAACACCAACCGAGCCCGTAACATATTCGGGGGCGCTTGCCACTACGACAAATGATCCGGCAGGCAGGTTGCCTATTGTATAGGCCCCGTTTGAATCCGTATACCCAAAGCCTATTGTCGTCTCATTCAAATCCAGAATACGAACAACAGCATTGACAATCGGCTGCATACCCGTGTCTTGCACCGTTCCAGAAATACTGCCCGGATTCGGGATAAGCGAAAAGGAAACGATGGTCGTCTGCCCAGGCTGTACGATCGCCCCAACAGATTGAACAGCGTAGCTTGGAGCGGTAGCGATAAGGATATAAGAGCCTGGTGCGACCCCTGAAAATGATAATGCCCCATTTCCATCTGCGACGAATGTATCTTTCAACAGGTTATTGTTATCAAACAATTGAATGGTCGTTCCCGGTACGACAGGAGATACTGTACCGTTAATAGTGCCGAAATCCTGATTGAGCTGAACCTGGACAGGAGTAGTTGTATTCGCGAATACAATGGCTCCGACATGATTGGACTGAAAACCATCCGCCGAAGCACTGATAACGTATTGAGCTTGCGCCAAGCCCGTGATCACAAAGCTTCCTTGACTATCGCTATATACCAAATGCACGACGGAGCCATTGAAATCGAGTGCATTTACTTGTGCACCAGCAATCGGCTGCAGTGTCCCTGCAGCAAGCACCTGCCCTTGGATCTCACCCGGACTCGCAAACAACGCCAAGCTGACAGGCGTATTTGTGTTGGCAAGTACAGTAGCGGAAGCACTGTTTGTTTCATAATTGGTTGCACGAGCCGTAATGGTATAGACTCCGGGTGCAAGCCCTGTGATCTGGTAATTGCCCGACAGATCGCTATTTGCATGGGCGACGATTGCCCCTGCTTGGTTCAACACGCTAACCGCTATCGAAGCACCAGTGATCGGCAGACCAGAGGTAGCATCAAAAACCGAACCTGAAATGCTTCCCGGCAAGTCTGCCAGCTGCACATTCACCATTGTTGTCGTTAATGAGGTGACGATTGCCCCTGTGATTACTGTCGTTTTATTCGGAGCAGATACGATGACAACGTACGCCTGGGGTAGCAGATTAGGTACCACATACTGTCCGTTCCCATCAGTCAATACAGTAGCGACAACAGCACCTGCTGCCGTATTATCCCTTACGATCACAGCGGCACCCTGAATCGGCTGATTGCCGCTGTCGACCACCTGTCCTGCGATTGATCCCGGAGAAGCTTGTAGGACAAAAGCAAGGGACGATATTTCCTGAGGCTGCACAGTTGCCCCCAACACAATAGTGGAATAACCAGAAGCCGAAGCGGTTACGGTATACGTGCCTGGGGCCAAGTGTGGAAAGGAAAAGGTGCCAGCGCTGTCGGTAATGGTCTGCGCTACAGGAACAATTCCCTTCATAACAATGACAGTAGCATTACCAAGCGGATTGCTGCCTGTGTCCGAGACAGTCCCGTTCAATACCCCTGCCAGTTTTTCCAATTGGAGGTCAACTGGTGTAGTAGCCCCAGCATTGATCCCTATCCCAACTGTTTTGCCCGCATACCCCTCTGCAGCAGCCGTAAGGACATAGTTTTCCGGACCAAGCAAGGATAAAGCGTAGTCTCCATTCGCGTCGGTTACTGTCTCTCCTACTGCAATCCCTGAGCGAGATACCACCTTGATGCTTGCATTTGGGATTCCTTCACCCGTTTGCGCATCAGAAATGGTTCCACTTACCGTTCCAAATGCAGTCGTAAGAGAAAAATGAAGTACCTTGGCATCGCCCGCTTGCAGACTGATTCCAGCTAATTGTGTGGAAAAGCCCGCGGCACTGACGCGGATTTGATAAATACCTCCTGCGAGCTTGGTCAACAGATACGTGCCAGCTCCATCTGTTGTCGTTTCTGTTAGCGTAATCCCTGTCTGATTCAGCACTTCCACCAATGCCCCGGCGATTGGTATGCTACCAGGACCTGTTACCAGTCCGGAGAGCTTTGCAATAGATGTTTGGAGTGCTACATTTTGTGTAGTCGTCTGGGCTCGAATGACATTGATTGCAACGGTTGCTGGCTGGAATGTATCTGCACTGACTGCAAGGGTGTAGGCACCCGGCACGACATTGGTAAACTGGTAAGTCCCCCCTCCCCCAGTCACTGCCTGGTTTACAGTCACGCCTGTCGTATTAATGAGCTTTACCACTGCCCCTGAGATGGGGGCCAACCCGGTATCTGTTATCGTCCCGTTCACCTGACCCGGACTCGGAGGAAGCAAAATGTCTGCTCTTGTGGTCTGCCCTGCCAAAACGCTCACGAATTGGATTTTGGCGTTATAAGTTGGCGCGGTCACCAACACAGAATACAGACCAGGAGCCAATCCAGTAAACGAATAGGCACCATCTGTGTCTGTCGTCGTCGTTCCGAGTAATACGGGAATCGAATCATACAGCGCGACCTGCGCACCTGCTACAGGCAAGTTCGTGGACTGGTCAAGCACCACGCCAGCCACACTACCAGCCAAGTTAACCGTGATGACAATATTATCCTGGACAGGAGAAAGCCTCCCGCCAGAAAAGCTGTCTACGCCAGTGACTGTCGCTGTGTTTAAGCGCCGTGTTCCGCCGGGAGAGACCGTGAAAACCCCACTGACCGCAAATGACAAGCTGGCAGTAGAACCTGCGGCCAAATTGCCAATCGTCCAGCTGAGCACCTTCGTGAGGGGATTGTAGATGACAGAGCCGATACTTGTTGCGTTCACCGTAAAAGCCGTTACCTGATCCAGCTCGATCAAATCGTTGACAACAACTGTCGTTGCCTGGCTCTTCCCGATATTGGTAACAGTGATCGATCCCGTCCATTGCGATAGTTGTCCTGTTGTAACCACTGTTGGTCCTGCTGTTACTTGCTTATCGATGGCAAGGCTAGCCCGAACGTCTCCTGTCGCCACCGTAGTCGTATTGCTCAAGGAATTTTCAAAGCTAAAGCCTTCACTGATTCGCAGAGAGTCTTTGTTGTAATTATTGTCATTTGCAGAGGTAAAAGGGAGGAAGCGAATGGAAGTAAGGGAGGTAACACCGATCGTGGAAAAAAAAGTAGCAGCCGGCATGACGAGATCGATGAAGTAATCAGGAGTGCCGCTAAAATTAGAGCCGTCATTCGTCAGCCGCACACGAGCCGTGTCAAAATTGATAATCGGCGCTTGCCAGTTGGGTGCTCCACTGCCGTTTGTGCCCTCTGCCGGATCGTTCCAGGAGTTAAATTCAACAATGGTGTTTTGAATCAAGGCAACTCGGTTGCGCAAGCCTTGCACGCCCAACATCCATTGGTATGTGCCAGCCACTCCGGTTGTATTGATCAAATATCCCCAAGCAAAGTTTTGAAACCCTGTTTTTTGCGAATTTCTTGGATCTTCATTGACTCTCAACCGAAAGTAGAGATACGTTCCATCATAAGCCAAAAAGGCAACGGGAAACGTAGCGTTTCCTACCATGTCGACAGAGCCGGGACTTTCATCGTTCGGGACGTCTACGAATGGACTTCCCCCGAGCATAAACGGGATGAATTGACTGTCAGAAGGATAGGCCATTTTTCTTCCTCACCTCTCCCCTCTAACATATGTACATAGAGTGATATGGCCCCAACCCTTCCTTTGCTAATTGGCTTGTCCGTGCCCGTCCAAACAAAACGGTCATGACCGTTTTGTTGACCGCAAGCGGTCGCATCCACTTTTATGAAAAACGTCGAGACGTTTTTCACAAAAAAAGGGCTTTCACCCGCAAATATTTCTCGCGAGGAAACCCTCTTCCTTTCCGTATTGCCTATCTTACATAAGTACGCGATAACCAAGCAGAATAACCAGCACCAAAACGACAATACAGCCGATGAAGAAGCCGATGCTGCCTTCTTGTCTCTTTGCTTTGCCCAGGGACATTTCCATCAAACCAAAGGCGATAACCGCAATAATACCCTTCACGTAGTAATAGAAATCTGTTGCGTGACCCACGAAAAGCATCCAAGCTCCGGATACAAGAATGATGACCATCATGAGTCTGAGCAGCATATGTACGATCTTGCCTGCTTTTGCTTTGCCCACGCGATACAGAATGTAGGCCACGATCAAGAGCACGAATGCGACTTCCCAGCTACCCACATGCGCTTCAATTAACGCTTTGTACGGCAAAAAATTCAACCCCTTTACTCCTAAATTCAATCTTGTCCATTATACCAGAAGAAGGGAAAAAATGCTGATGTCCCAATGCGTGGCAGTATTGTGACCAGGCTTTTTGAGGATGAACAAGAGGCTGCCTGTGATCGGCAACCTCTTGTTTCTAGCAAACGATCCTATCGCAGTAAAAATCCGTCTTTCAGCGGGTCCGTAGGGTCAACGACAAATTGATGCAGACCTGTGATGAACGCCTTGCCTTCTATGCTCGGAATGACAGCCGGATAACTCCCTACCTGGGTTGTTGCTTCCACCTTGCCGATAAACTGGCTTCCGACAATTCCTTCATGGACAAACGATTCTCCAAGAGCCAGCTTTCCTCGCGCATGCAAGGTGGCTACGCGAGCCGCAGTGCCTGTACCGCATGGGGACCGATCGACCTGCTTATCGGCGAAAATCGTCACGTTGCGCAGATCTGATCCTTCCACTCTCGGCTTATCCGAGATAATCACTCCATAAATTCCTTTGAGCTCAGGCTCCAACGGATGAACGACCTCTATTTTCGCCTCGATTTGTTCCTTGATTCGTCTGCCCCATTCTTGCAGCTCGACCAATTGCTCCATTTCCACCTGAACCCCGATATCTTCTGCCTGTACGACTGCATAGAATGCGCCGCCAAAAGAAATGTCCACAGAAAAAGTACGTCCTCCCCATTCAATGGGAACGTCATGTGCCAAAACAAAGGAAGGGACATTTTCAAACGAGACGGAATGGACCAGCGATTCTTTCACAGTGGCGTGTGCAATGATTCTTCCTGCCGGACTGTCAATCACAATACGCTCGTTTGGACCTTCCAGCCGAAGTATTCCAGTCTCAATCGCAGCGGTCACAACTGCAATGATTCCATGCCCGCACATAGTACTGTAGCCCTCATTATGCATGAACAGCACTCCAAATGCCGCATCTGGGCTGACGGGCTCTGTCATGACACATCCGTACATCCCATGATGGCCGCGCGGTTCATACATGAGTACCCGCCGGATATGGTCCAGCTCCTCCCGAAAGTATCGTCTCTTCTCCAAAATCGTCTCGCCCGCGAGCGGCGGGATGCCGCCTGTTATGATGCGGAGCGGCTCCCCACCGGTATGGGCCTCGATCGTCGTAAACAACTGATTGATGTGCATGACATCCTCACCTTTTTATGCGATTAGCGAAAAGCTTGCTGGATCACCACGCGTATTTGATCGCGCATGTTTTCGTCGTACTGTAGAAATCGAGCGCCGCCTGACCCTGCTCTCGTGTATGCGAGCTGGACAGCTTCATGCCGCCAAATGGAGCCTGGTATTCCACACCTGCCGTCTCCTGATTGACCCGAACCATTCCCGCCTGCGCCACATCCAAGAAGCGATGGGCACTCGCCAAATCTCGGGTGAACAGCGAAGCACTCAGTCCGTATACAGACTGGTTGCACAGCTCCACCGCCTCTTCAAAACCGTCTGCTGTCAAAAGCACAGCCAATGGTCCGAACACTTCCTCCTGAACAAGGCGATGATTAGCAGCGACGCCCTCAACAATTTGGGGACGGATGTAATAGCCTTGCTCCTCTTTTGCATAGGAGGGGCTCTGGGCAATGACTGTCGCTTCATCATTCGCCAAGGCGATGTATTGCCCAACCGTCTCATACTGTGCAGCCGAGGCAACTGGCCCCAAATACGCTTCTAGATCGCTGGCATCTCCTACCCGGCATGTCTCCATAGCCGTTTGCAATCGCTCAACAAGTGGCTGGTAGATCGCTTTTTCGACAATGATCCTGCTGGTAGCCGTACATTTTTGACCAGCCGATCGAAACGCGCCGCTGAGCAAAATCGGAACGGTTTTGTCCAGATCAGCATCAGCCAAAACGACTGCCGCATTTTTTCCGCCCATTTCAGTTTGATATTTGATGTTCCGACCCGCGCACGCGATGGCAATCTGTCTGCCAGTTTCCGATGAACCCGTAAAGCTGACGGCATCGACTTCGGCTTCATTCGTGAGTGTGTTGCCGATCTCTCGGCCCTTGCCAATCACCAGATTCAGCACACCCGCAGGCAGCTTTGTTGCCGCAAATATTTCAGCTAGTCGTGTCGCTGTGAGCGAACCATTTTCCGCTGGCTTCCAAATCACTGTGTTCCCGCAAATGAGTGCAGGGGCGATCTTCCAGATGGGGATCGCGACAGGGAAGTTCCATGGTGTGATGACCGCCACAACTCCGAGCGGGATACGACGGCTGTATTGCAGCACGTTCGTATCTGAAGAAGGAATCAGGTTGCCGTTGGAACGCATCCCTTCTCCGGCATAATAGCGCAACAGACTGACCCCGCGAGCCACTTCTCCGCGCATCTCACCGAGCTGCTTGCCCATTTCCCGACTTGCCAGCTGTGCCAAGCTGTCTGCCTCTGCCTCTAATGCAGCAGCCATTTGAAAAAGGATTTCGCCACGAGCCGCACCCGTTTGTTTTGCCCAGCCGATCTGTGCTGCACGGGCTGCCTGTTCAGCGGCAAAAACATGTGACCGATCAGATAGATGCAGAACGCCGACTTCTTCTGTGGTACGCGACGGGTTTTTGACGGTTAGTTCTTTCCCTGACGGCGTCATCCATTCGCCGCCAATCCAGTTTTTGCTGTGCATTCTGCCCATCCCCCTTATCGTCCACTTGCAGCGCCAACAGCGTAGTCAAACGCCTTTTTAATACCTGCGTAGTATTCTTCAGTCAGTGGTAGACGCGGCGGACGAGTCGGTCCTACAGGGAAATTCGCCAGCTCCATCATGTATTTGATCGACTGTACCAACTGTGGACTTGCATCATAGTGGAACAGTGGCAACAAACGACGATAAAGCGCTTGTGCTTCACCGAGCTTACCCGCCCGTGCCAGACGGAACAGCTCCACTCCTTCTTTTGGCAGTGCATTTGGCACACCCGAAATCCAACCTGTCGCCCCGATCAAGCCTCCCTCCATGACGAGATCGTCTACACCGACCATAACTTCCAGGTCCGTCTGCGCGAGAATGTCCTGCATACGGCGTACGTCACCCGAGAATTCTTTTACAGCGACGATATTTTCGAACTTCGCCAATCTTGCCAAAATGTCCGGTGTCAGGTCGATTTTGTAGTCGTGAGGATTGTTATAGGCAATGATCGGCAGCCCGACGGTGTTCAGTGCCTCATAGTGGGCAAATACTTCATTTTCCAATGGCTTGTAGTTAATCGGAGGCAGAGCCATCACGCCTGCTGCTCCCGCATCCTTGGAGAATTGCACCCATTCCACTGCTTGACGGGTAGACGGAGCAGCAGAGCCTACGACCACCGGGACTCGACCTTTTGCGGCAGCGATCACGGTATGAATAACTTTAGCCCGCTCTTCTCCTGTCATCGTGGCGTATTCCCCCAGTGAACCGGACGGAACCAGTCCATCTACGCCCTCCTGAATCAACCAGTCACACAATTCCGCCAAACGCTTGTAATCCACTTCATAATCGTTTGTAAACGGCGTGACAATCGCCACGTACACTCCTTCAAATCTTGCCATTTTTCATTCTCCTCTCCCATTTTGGGCTTTGTTTTAGTGATCAGTTGCGGCTGGGATGAGCAAAAAGCCATTCGCCAGCTCGTCTTCCGGATTGTAAAAAATCGTATGCTTGCCCATCAGCCAGGCTGAGCCTGCAATTCGGGTGATGACAGCAGGCAGCCCGCCTTCCTCCGTCACCTGCAGCACTCTTCCTGTAAACAGAGAACCGACGATGCTCTCATGTACAAACGGTTCGTCTATCCCGATCTCCCCCTTGGCAAACAAGGTCGCCAGCTTGGCGGAAGTGCCTGTTCCACATGGCGATCGGTCTATTCCTCCCGGTGGGACGACGACGGTATTTTTCACATCCGCTCCCGGATTGTCAGGGGCCGTATAGAATTCCACATGGGTCAATCCGCGTATAAACGGCTTCTCTGGATGAACGATCTCCATCGCCTGATTCATCGCTTTTCGAATCGCAACGGCCGTATCGACAATGGTGGATGCATGGGCTGGCGTTAGTTCGAGATGGAGCTTGCGTGCATCGGTGATGGCATAAAAGTTTCCACCGTATGCAATATCGCAGGTCACCGCTCCAATCCCTTCTACTTCTACAGTCACATCTTTTTGATAGAGGAAGGCTGGAATGTTCACAAACGATACTTCCTTGGCTTTCCCTCCCTCTACCTGTATGTCTACCTCGACCAATCCTGCTGGCGTATCGAGCGTAAGCTTTGTCACCGGCTCGGTCACAGGGATCATACCTGTCTCCACCAGCGCGGTACATAGACCGATCGTATCGTGGCCACACATCGGCAAGTATCCGCCCGTCTCGATATAGATCACTCCTACATCCGCATCCGGATGGCAAGGATCAACGATCAAGGCCCCGGACATCACATCATGCCCGCGCGGCTCATACATCAAAAACGTGCGAATCCAGTCGTACTCGGCTTTCATCTGGAGCATTTTTTCTCCCATCGTGGCTCCGGTAAGCTTTGGCAGACCACTGATTACCGTGCGGGTAGGGTTTCCCCCAGTATGCGTGTCAATGGTGGTAAACACTCTCGTTGCTTTCATGGATGCAACACTCCTTTTTTCGTAAAACGATCCAAGCGCAGCGGCTCTGTCGGAATGATGGTGTCTGTCTGATCGACTAGCATCTCGGACACCAGCTTGCCTGTGACCGCAGCCAGACTGATTCCATCTCCTTCATGACCAGCCGCGATGAAATAACCGGGAACTTCTTCTACGCGAGAAATAATCGGCAAGTGGTCCTCTGTCCACGGGCGCAAACCGCAATAGGTGCGGATGATGGCGAAGTCGGCGATCTTCGGATAAAAGCGCAGTGCTCTTCTCGCCATGCACCTGACGACATTCAGGTCAATCTGTGTATCAAAGCCTGCGAACTGACGACTGGAGCCAATCAAGAAGTTCTGACTTTCTGTCGGTTCAAATACGAGCGCGACTCCGTACTTCTCTGTCTCCTCGTCTACTTGTCGCACGCCGCCAAACTTCGAGATGAGATAGCCGAATTCCATCACCTTTCGCACACCGACAGGCATCTGTCTCGAGGCGACGATCAAATGCCCTTTGCGCGGAACGATCGGAATGTCCACCCCAACCATTTTGCCAATGACTGGCGCCCACACCCCTGCGGCGTTGACGACCTGCTTGGCTGTCATGCTGCCTGTACTAAGCCCGATGTGAAACGTTCCCGTCGCCTGATCACGTCTAAGCGACTTGACCTCAGTACGGCGTATGATCCTCGCTCCATGCTTTTTCGCTCCTTCAAACAGGGCAAAGGTCAGCATGTACGGATTGACGGTAGAATCGGTGGCGCACTCCAAGCCTCCCAGCAAGTCGTCGGCAAAGTAAGGCGACTCCTGCCGAATATCCGCCCTATCCAGCATCCGAAACGGCAAGCCTGCTTCTTTTTGCCGTCGCACCCATTGATGAGCGGCTTCCATTTCAGATTCTGATTCGCAGACGAGAATACTCCCCGGTGCCCGATATTCAAACGTATGGTCTAGCTCCCGGCTTAGCTGATCAACGAGCATCTGGCTTTTCAGGGACATCTGACTGTCAAAGCCGGGATCCTTGTCGATCGCCAAAATATTCCCGTCACAGCGTGAGGACGTCCCTGATGCCAGCTCACCTTTTTCCAAGACAACGACATCCAATCCAGCCTTCGCAGCGTAATACGCAATCGCCGCGCCGATGATACCACCGCCGATTACTGCAATCTGCGCATGGGTTTGTACTGTCATGCTGATTCTCCTCAAATGCGTATTCTGCTACTCGCTTACTCTTTTTTGCAAAAGCCATGCCAATCGTTCTAAGCAAGATCTCTAAAATATTTCGTCTAAATTCTTTGACAATTGAGTGAGTGACTGTATAATAAATGAGAAAATGTTCAAAATTTTATACACTTGAACTACCTCTTTAAAAAGGGATGATCGAGTTGAATCACAAACTTCCTGCCTTAACCGAATTGATCCAGACAAACATGCGGATTTTCAACGATCAAGAGCTTCTCCCTCCTCAATTGAACGAAACCGTTCCTGTATTTACCCAGCGTCAAACCAGCTGGTATGTCGCCGATTCCTCTCATTTCACTACCAATTTGTCGATCGATTGCACACATGTCCCTTGGGAACCAGCTGCTGTGACGACACGGGATTCAACATTGGCCGATGCCATCCGCCTGCTAGCTACTCACAACTATCTCCTAATCGAAAAACAACCTGGAGTCCCTGTCGGCTACCTTCATCGAGGTGCAGTCATACAAGCCATTTTTTCCTCGTATGAGATCTTGGAAGCGTATTTCGAGACGATGATTAAGACCATGGATGCATCCATATCCGTCATCGATGAAAAAGCGCGTGTAATGGTTTGGACAGAAGGCGCTGAACGAATCTTTTCCTTGAAAGCAAAAGAAACGATTGGTCACCCGATCACCGAATTTTTCCCGCTCGAAATGCTTGAAACACTTAAATCTCTGCAAAGCGGACACTCTCTCTACCGACATCAGCATCAGCCGCGGGAGGATCTCGTCGTTCTCATCAATACGAATCCGATCTATTTGCATGACAAAATCATCGGTGCTGTTGCGGCGGAAACCGATATCACGAGCCAAGTCCGACTGAACCAGGAGCTGTTGAACGCCAATAAAAAAGTGAATCACTTGCAGCAGGAAATGGCAAAGCTCAGTCCGACGGCCGATCCATTTGCTCAGATCAAGGGAACGAGTCTCCCCATTCGCCATATCAAGTCCATGATCCAAAAGCTCAGCGCTACGCAAGCAACCGTCTTGATCACAGGGGAAAGCGGCGTCGGCAAGGAGCTTTTCGCCAAAGCCGTGCATGATGTGCGGGAAGGCTCCAATGCACCCTTTATCGCCATCAACTGCGGTGCGATTTCGCCTACTTTGTTTGAAAGCGAGCTGTTTGGTTACGAAAAAGGGGCCTTCTCTGGTGCGGATCAAAAAGGGAAAAAAGGAATGATTGAGCTGGCCCGCGGAGGAACGCTGTTTCTCGACGAAATAGGAGAAATGCCGCTCGATATGCAAGTGAAGCTGCTTCGCGTGCTTCAGGAGAAAAAGTATTATTCGGTCGGAGGGACCAAGCAGATTGAGGCGGACTTCCGCGTGCTTGCTGCCACGAATAAAAATCTAGAGGAGTTAGTGAAGGAAGGGAAGTTTCGCCAAGACCTGTTCTATCGGCTCAATGTCGTGACGCTGAAAATTCCTCCGCTACGAGAACGCATTGAAGATACGATTGAGCTCGCCCACTTTTTTCTCTATGAATTGTCTTTACGTTACAATCGTCCCATTCATGCCATCTCACAAAATGTGATGCAAAACCTGCTTCAATACGACTGGCCAGGCAACATTCGCGAGCTACGAAATGCCATTGAACGATTGGTGGTATTCGCGACGGACGGTATTATCAAAGAAGAGGATTTGCCTTATTCCATGCAAGGTCAGACGAAACAGGTACCGATTGAGCTTCCTCCTGATCTCTTTTCTCTGCAAGAGGAAATCGAGGCACACGAGCGCCGTGTCATTTTGCGAGCCATTGAGCTGGAAAACGGCAACAAGCAAGCGGCTGCGAAAAGACTTGGCATATCGCGGGCCACTCTGTATAACAAATTGGGGAAGTAAAAAACGTTGTCCTTCAACGGTTGTTCATGGGAAGCCCTGCCACATGTTTTCCAGTCGCCTGTATCCTCTCTTCGTTCGGGCGGCTCCTTCCAAACATGTGACAGGGCTTTCGAGCTGTTAACGTTCATCGAGCTTTTCAAATCGTTTTTGGGCTTGGTCACGGTAGATTTCTTGTGCTTACTGATCATCTTGAGTTATCGAATTATGATCGTGAAGCATTTTTGGTTCGTTTTGACGACCCAATGATCGCGAGTTGTTCATCTTCCTTCTTGGATCGACTTGCAATCATGTTTTACAAAAGCTACGAAGAAGAAGCGGATTTCCAGTCCAAGCGCCTCTGGAGCCCATCCCAGCGGAGGAATGAATGGCGGGGAATTTAAGCTTCACTTATGGAATACTTCTTCGAAACTTCTACGTTTGAAGCGCTCCCGCCATTCATTCCGGAGCGGGCAGTCAATCCCCCCTTGCGGGGCGTAGGCCGAAGCGTAGACTGGAAATTCGCTTCTTCCCTCCACTACAGCCTCTTTTTACACGCAAAAAACGCACGCCAACGCGAACAAAAATCAGGAAACCTTCGCCCCTCTTTTGGCGGCAACACCTCAGACAAAATACGGATCAATTCCATGGTTGATTGCTTCATACGCAATGACGGCACCGCCGGATTTTTCAACAGAAGATTTGGAAAAGCCACCCAAGTCTTTGGCAGAATTGTCATGGATGAGCACGACTTTTTCCGCTTGGTTCGCTGCCATGTAATCTGCTGCGGTTTGTGCTTGATCTGGGGTTAGGCCATTGATCAAAAAGAGGGTGTCATAGCTTTGGGCGGGTAATTTGGCTGAGTTGGCTGCTGTCGTCGCCATTTGTGGATCACAGCCATCATCAGCCTCTTCAATCTTCAATTTTTTTCCAATCACTTCACTGCTGTCATTTATTTTTTTGACAGCCATTTCGATGGCGTTTTGCATGTTTTTTCCATCTGTTTCGTCGTTACCAGTTACTGGTAAAACAACACCAACAACTATCACACTTCCCCATTTTTTCATTGCCCATCCCCCATCCGAGTATTATTCGATTGATGTCCATTTCCAATCGATTGCCCCTAGACCATCCTGGAAGATTCCTTTTACCTTGTCATTCTTCACCCATGTATGCGTATAGAAGTAGATCGGCATAATCGGCATTTCATCCATCATGATTTGCTCAGCTTCACGTAGAATCGCCTTACGCTTTTCCGGATCACTCTCAGTGGCAGATTGATTCAACAGCTCTTTGAATCTCGGATTCTCCCAACGCGTGTCATTGTTTCCTCCGTCCTTTTCCTTGAACAGCTCCAGGAAGTTGATCGGATCGTTGAAGTCACCCGACCAGCCGAGACGCCCGACCTGATAGTTGCCCTCGTGCATGGTCTCGAGGTACACCTTCCATTCCTGATTTTCCAGCTTCACATCTGCTCCAAGGTTTTGGCGCCATTGATCCTGAATCGCTTCTGCGATTTTTTTATGCCCCTCGGACGTGTTGTAGCTGAGCTTGATCGGCGGCAGTTTAGAAATGCCCAGCTCTTTAATTCCTTCCACTAACAGCTTTTTGGCTGTCTCTTGATCATTGTCTTTGAAATAACCACCCGTATTGAGTCCCATTGTCGGAGGAACTGCTGCCATCGCTGGCTGCTGATTCGCTTGGAGTACGTTGTCGATCAAGATTTGACGGTTAATGGCGTAGGCAAAGGCTTTCCGAATCTTCACGTTATTGAAAGGAGGTTTCTCTGTATTGAACTTGTACCAGTAGGTAGCACCGACAGGCTTCACTTGCAGCTTACCGCTATCTTTAAGCGCTGGCATCGCATCTGTTGGCAGCGAGCTTAACGGACTGCCTGCCCAATCAATCTCGCCGTTTTCGAACATGGACAGCTCTGTGTTTTCATCCTCCACCATCGAGAACTCGATCTTGTCCAGCTTGACACGATCTTTGTCCCAGTAGTTGTCGTTTTTCACGAGTATCATTTTGCTTTTGTGTTCCCATGACTCCATTTTGAATGGACCATTTCCTACATGTGTTTTAGCATCTCCGGCCCATTTTTCACCGGTCTCGATTACCTTTTTATTTACCGGGAAATAAGTTTGGAAGGCGGTTAGCTCCAGAAAAAACGGAGTTGGATTCGTCAACTCTACTTGGAGGGTCTTGTCGTCCAATGCTTTTACGCCGACATCATTCAAGCTGCCAGTCCCTTTGTTGGCCTTCTCCGCATTCTTGATGTAATAGAGCTGGTAGGCGTAATTCGACGCTGTCTTCGGATCAAGAGCTCGCTTCCACGCGTATTCGAAATCGTGAGCTGTTACTGGTTCTCCGTTGCTCCACTTGGAGTCTCTCAGCTTGAAGGTGTATGTTTTCATATCACTCGATACTTCAATCTTCTCGGCTACTGCTTCCTCTGGCTTGCCCGATGGCCCGATGCGTGTCAGTCCATCAAAAACTGCTTTAACGATGGCAGCAGAAGTCGTGTCTTCCGCAAGTCCAGGATCACCTGTAGGTGGTTCGGAGTGAAGATTCCAGCGGAGGACTTGTGCTTTTGCTGGTTCTTTAGCCGTGGTGGCAGGTGCTGGCTGCGTACTCGACTGTCCACTCTGTGCTGCTTGCTCGGCTGGCTGTCCTCCTCCACATCCTGCCAACGCTAATCCCATGACTGCTACGCTACTCATTACCGCGAACACACTTTTTTTCATTGGATCAACCCCCATTATTCAGTCGTTATGTGTTTATTTTCGGAATTATCAGAATGCAAAAGATGTGCCAAAAATGAAAGCGGCAGTAGCTTCGTTCTAACGTTGGTTGTTGTAAAGTTTTTTGTACACGGTATTACTTGTCGTGTTTCAAATCTTAGACACTGCTGTTAGACAAAAAAAGCCTCAGCCCACTTACTCGGCCAAGACTTTGTCTCTCGATTTATAAAATGATCAATTCGCGTGGTGAATGTGTTAGCACCTCATTGCCGCTCTCTGTGACAACCAGATCGTCTTCGATACGGACTCCACCAAGCTCTGGGATATAAATCCCCGGCTCCACGGTCAAAATCATGCCTTCTTGGAGAACAGCGGTGCAACGTGTGGACATAAATGGCTCCTCATGAATATCGAGGCCCACTCCATGCCCCATTCCATGTCCAAAACGCTCGCCATAACCGTGCTCCGTGATGTAGTCCCGTGCGAAGGCGTCTGCCTCTTTCCCGGTAATACCAGGACGAATGCCTGCAACAGCCCGATTGCGTGCTTCCAAAACGATCTCGTAGATGGCTTTGAGCTGTTCATCAGGAGTGCCAACCGCAACCGTACGGGTAATATCTGAGCGATACCCTTGGTACAATGCACCAAAGTCCATCGTGACCATATCGCCCGCTTCAATCGTTTTTTCACTCGCTACGCCATGAGGAAGTGCGGAACGATAGCCAGAAGCAATAATGATGTCAAAAGCAGAGCCCGACGCCCCTTCCTTTCGCATGAACATTTCCAATTCATTAGACACCGCGAGCTCTGTGATACCAGGACGCAGGAATGAAATTATATGGGAAAATGCCGCATCAGCGATTTGCGCAGCCGTTCGGATGATCGCCAGTTCTTCCTTTGTCTTTATCATCCGCAATCCCTCAATGACACCTGACGTCGGAATGAATGCTGTTTGGACGGCCTCGCTGTATTTACGATGTAAGGCAAACGAGACATTCTCCTCCTCAAAGCCGAGATGATTAATTCCCATCGTTGCCGCCTGACGCGCTATTTCGCTGTAAACGGATTCTTTTGTCGGCAAATAAACAATCTCAAACCCCGTTGCTTGTGCTTGCGCTTGGGCTGTGTAACGGAAATCTGTGAAGAGCTTGGCCTGGTCCCTGGAAATGAGGACAACTCCGTATGTACCTGTAAAGTTTGTGAGGTATCGGCGGTTTTGTCCATTGGTGATCAACATCCCGTCAATCCCCATTGAATCGAATTGCTCACGCAGTCTTGTTACTTTTTCCATCTCTGTCATCCCTCTTTTGTTTTGTCGTGATTGGGCTATTTCTTTAAGAATATTCAGCAAGTATTGTGCCAGCCAGGACGATCTCACTTGCTTTCCCGTGGCACGACACTTGCATTTTTCATCAAGCAAGAATGAAAGGAGGCATCATCATGGAATCGCATCCATTGATTATCTGCCGTTGTGAAGAAGTAACTCTCGCTGAATTGGTAGAGACCGCTCAAACCTACCAATGTACCGCACGCGAGCTGAAGCTACGGACCAGAGCCGGCATGGGCTGCTGCGGTGGGAGAACCTGCCGTACATTGATCGATCAGGTCATTCAGCAAGTAACTGGCCAAGTGCCTTCTCATACTGTACCTCTTGGATACCAACCGCCTATCCGTCCTGTCTCATTTCAAACGCTTGGGGGGCAACGGGCATGAATCAACGAATTGATCACCATCCGGTCCTCGGTTCACTCGGGGACAGAAAGCAGCTTCCTTTTTATTATAACGGCTCTGTCTATACGGCTTTCGAAGGCGAAACGATTGCGGGTGCCCTATTGGCCGCAGGGGTCCGTACGCTTCGGGTGCACGAGGAAAAAGGAACACCACGAGGAATTTACTGCAATATTGGTCACTGCTATGAATGTCGCGTCCATGTAGATGGTGTCCCTACCGTGCGTGCTTGTATGACGCTTGTGCAGGAAGGCATGCAAGTAAATGCGGGTTCTCTCCTTCCTACGCCGTTGAAAAAAGGAGGGCATGGTGCATGATCGACCTTCTCATCATCGGGGCTGGACCCGCGGGCTTATCCGCAGCAATTGCTAGTGCAAGGCAGGGATTGGCTGTTCGTGTAGTCGATGAGTTTTATCGCCCTGGTGGCCGCTTGCTTGGACAGCTTCACGAAGAACCGGACGGTGTGTGGTGGAATGGACTGGATGAGGCTGCTCGTCTCACGCAAGAAGCGATTGGGCTTGGCGTAGAGATCCGTTGCGGCGTTTCCGTGTTCCATTTGACCCAATCTCAAAATGGCTGGATTGTTTCTACCACAGTGGGGGAAATGATAGCCCCGTTGCTCCTGATCGCAACGGGGGCTTCTGAGGCAGCTGTACCTGTGCCAGGGTGGACGTTACCTGGCGTGATGTCCATCGGAGCGGCTCAAGTCATGACGAATGTGCAGCGCGTGCGAGTAGGACAGCGCGGAGTTGTCATTGGAATCAATATCTTATCGGTGGCGATATCCCGGGAATTGCAGTTGGCTGGAATTACGGTAGATCGAATGATTCTCCCACCTAGTACAGCTGTCAGTGGCACTACGGGGCAACCACAAGCCGTGATGCAATCCTTATTGCGCGTCGCCCATCTTGCCCCTTCTTTGATGATTCGGCTGGGGAGCAAACTGATGGGAAGTCCATGGATGCAAAAACTGGCAGTGTCCCTCTACCCCTCCAACGGGTTTTCTATGTGGGACATCCCGATTCAACTGCGAACAGCAGCACTGGAAATCGTCGGAACCTTTCAAGTCGAGGGTGTCCGTATCGCCCGAGTTGCAGCCGATGGTTCACCCATAGCTGGAACCGAACAAGTCATTCCAGCTGATTTCGTCTGTATCGCAGGCGGATTAAGTCCACTCGCCGAATTAGCAGCGATTGCTGGGTGCCCTTTTGCCTACGTTCCCTCCTTGGGCGGGCATGTCCCCTTACACAATGAAAGCATGCGAACACCACTCCCCGGACTCTATGTTGCCGGCAATATCACGGGAATTGAAAGTGCCAAAGTGGCAATGGCTCAAGGCACGGTCGCGGGACTTTCTATCGCAAAAGCTCAGGGAAAGCTAACAAATGAACAACCATTATCGGATGCCATTCAACAGGTGAAAATCGTCCGCCAAAACGCAACGATTCAGTTCCATCCAGACATTGTTGCTGGACGTGCACTGGTAGGGCAAATGACAGCAGAATGGATCGCACACTAATTGATTCTTTTCATAGGAAAAGGCAGCCTGTCATTCTTTCACGGCAGGCTGCCTTTGTTTTTTCTTTCTGGATTGTGCTTTGGTAGTTGATGAAGATGGCAACTCTGAGCCTAGAGTAAGTGTACCGTGTATTTCCTCCGCTTGTTCTTGATAGTAAGCAATGAGCTCAGGGTATTCCGCGATTTCTCTCTCTCCTGTCGGCGTGATTGCATACAGCCCTCGTTGCACACGAGTAAACCACCCATAATGATTTTGGATAAGAATCGACGAAGTCTTCTCCCCTGCCCCTTTACTCTTAAGTAGTTTAGGCGATAACGGCCCATACTGCTGAAGCAACGTCGCGATTTGAATGCAGCTCTGCTTGTAGGCCGTCATGAGCTTGGTTTGATAACTGCCGCCAACATTGTAATCGCCGTATCTTCCCCGCATCTCTTCAATGATGCGGTTTCGCTTTTTTTGATTGAATTGCTTGCTTTTTACCCGATCAAACGGTCCCGGTGAAATATTCACTTCCATGACTGCTGGCCCTCTTTTTGGAAAGGACACGAGAATAAGACCGAGCTCAAGACGTCTAACCAAGTAGCATATATCTTGCCATTTTTTCGAAAACAATTTGTATTTGGGCTTCGGAATTGCCATATAAACAAAATCGGTATAGCGTTGTCGCTTGGTTGCCTGTATGAGCAATTCCACGCTTAGGTTGCGCTTAAATTCAACAATGATCAGTTCCTCGCCTTTCATGGCTGTTAAATCGCAATGCTTGACCTCGCCAAAAACGTCATATCCTTGCGCGACAAAATAATTTCGAATCGGTTCGTACATGTCAGCTTCATATTTTTTCTCTGCTTTCGGTTCCATGTGCTCCCCTTCTCTTATAGGAAAAAGAGCCAATCCAGTGGATTGACTCCTTTCTTCGTT
>NZ_JABSVA010000018.1:0-54782 GCF_013284365.1 Brevibacillus sp. RS1.1 | reverse complement strand
TAATGGCTGCCCGGCGGTTTTTTTGTTAGCGGTTTTCTTTTAGCCTTTCTTGTGGTTCACTATTAATGGAGCCGTCAGAACGGACAGCCTCGGATTGGGCTTTGGGTCCTCGGATTTCAGCGGTTTTTCCAAAATCTTTTTCTTTGTTGCGAACCATGTGATGTCCTCCTCTTTGTGAAAGATGAAGATAGTATGACCCGGATGGGGCCAGAGAATGAGGACAGAATGAGGATAGGGAAAGGGTGGCAATTCAAATGGCAAAAAAACAACGAAAACCACAGCGTCAACCAGAGACAACGACTGCGACAGACGCGAAAAGCGGATTGAACAGTTTGAAGGATATGCTGAATGCAGATGCGCTCGGAGCACTCAAGCAGCTTGAAAAAGACATGAAGACAGAAGGCGAGCGCAAAGAAAAGGAAGCCGCCGAACAAAAGCGCCGGGAGCAGGAAGAACGCGAGCGCAACAAGAGCTTTGCTGAGCTTTTGAACGATTACGAGAAAAAAGGCGGAGGCAAGTACAGCTAATGCGAGATGGACGGCAAACGGACCGACCGGATACTTCCAAAAACGGTTTGATGAAAAAGCGGCAACAAGATATCAAGGACGAGTCCATAAAAGAACGGGGCCGGATGGTCCTTGGTCGATTGGGCAAAAAGGACCCGAAGAAGTGATTTTTTCTCTCTCATTCCCATATAGCTAGGAGTGAGGGGAGGGAGGTCATGGGGACAATCCTGCTCCTGTTTAGCCTCTTGTGTGTGGCAGTAGGGACCTGGAAGTTAATCGGGATCTACAAGGCAGAAAAGGCTGACAGCAAGCCGCTCTGGTGGACAGTCGCGAGCGTGGGGATTGCGCTTTTTTTTCTTTTGAAGCTGGTAACGGATACGTTGCCAACATAAACAAGCACCTGTAGCCAGAGAGCTTACAGGTGCTTGTTTTTTCATAAAGGCTACTCCATTATTCGTAGCGCAGTGCTTCGATTGGATCGAGCTTGGCTGCCTTATTGGCCGGATAGAGGCCGAAGAAAATACCGATGGCACTGGAGAAGCCAAATGCGATAAACACGCTGTTCCAGGACATAAGCGGCGGCAACTGTGCAAAATAGGCAATGATCGAAGCGATACCAAGGCCGAACAACACCCCGATCAATCCACCGATCAAGCAGACGATGACCGATTCAATCAAAAACTGAATCAAAATATCTCGTCGGCGTGCCCCTAATGCTTTGCGAATTCCGATTTCGCGAGTACGCTCTGTTACGGATACGAGCATGATGTTCATCACGCCGACGCCGCCAACCACGAGGGAGATACCTGCGATGATACTGAAGATCAGCGTCAAGGTGCCCGTCATTTGATTAAACTGATCCATCGATTCTTGCATGCTGCGAACTCTGTAATGGTCTTCCTTTTGATGCTTGCGGCTCAAGTACTGTTTGACCTGCTGCATGGCTGGGTCGACAGACGCTTTGTCGATCGCTTTTCCCATGATCATTTGGACAGATGGTTCTTCCTGCAGGCTCATTTCGTAACGGATGGGAATAATCGCTCCATAGCTCGTTGCCATATCAAACTTGAACTTCTCTTCCGTGTACGTCCCGATTACGACGAGAGATTGATTCCCCCAGCGAACACGCTGACCAATCGGGCTCATTTGACCGAACAGCTTTTGAGCAAGAGCTTCCTCTAGAACGATGACAGCGCGTTGCTCTTTGTCATCGATCTCGTTGAAAAGTCGTCCTTTTGCCACCTTCAAGGTTGATTGCATCGAAAAATAATCAGCAGTGGAGGCGGTGAGGTTGACGCGCTCTTCTTTTTTCGGGCCCTTCAAATCAATCGTACTGGAGTTGGAAGGCACGATGTATTCAATGGCAGGACTAATCCTGCCGAGTACCTCGGTATCTTCCACGGTCATATCTTCTGAAGCTATCTCTTCTTTTGTCTCCCAATTGATGAAGACGTTAAACGTGTTTTGCCCGAACTTTTCCATCTCTTCGTTGATGGCTTTTTGTCCACCTTCACCGAGTGCCGTGACGACAATGACGGAGGTAATCCCGATGATGATCCCGAGCATGGTCAAGATCGAGCGCATTTTGTTCGCCCAAATACCTTCCACGGCGGTGTTAAAGCTTTCCATAAAATTCATGTGACAATCACCTCGTCAGACGGCTTGGAGAATATTCGCTCCGTAACCTTTTCATCGCGAATGATCACGCCATCCTTGAAAGTCACAATCCGCTCAGCATGCTGGGCGATATCCAATTCGTGGGTAACGAGAATGATCGTAACGCCCTGCGCATGCAGCTCCTGAAACATGGCCATAATTTCGACTCCAGAGCGGCTATCCAGATTTCCCGTCGGTTCATCTGCCAACAGGATGGCTGGTTTATTGACCAGTGCTCTGGCAATTGCTACACGCTGTTTTTGACCACCGGATAGCTGGGTTGGTTTATGATCCATGCGTTCAGCCAGTCCCACTCGCTTGAGTGCTTCTGTAGCCCGTTTGCGCCGTTCTGAGCGACTGACATTGGCGTACATCATCGGCAGCTCTACATTGTGCAAGGAGGAAGAGCGGGCGAGTAGATTAAACGATTGGAACACAAAGCCGATCTTTTGGTTGCGAACAACGGCGAGCTCCGTATCCTTCAAGCTGCTGACCTCAATGCCGTCTAACATGTACGAGCCAGAATCTGGACGATCCAGACAGCCTAGCATGTTCATAAACGTCGACTTCCCTGATCCTGATGGCCCCATGATGGCAACGAATTCACCTTGTTCCACCAGCAGGGAGACACCTTTTAAGATGGGCAGTACGGTATCACCCGTCTTGTATGCTTTCGTCAAGCCTTCTACATGAAGCATCGTCGGCTGACCTCCTTCTTTACGTGTTACATGCCCATTGGTGCGCCGCCGCCACTCATCGGCATGACAGGTGTTCCTTCAGTCAGGGATTCGACAGGGCCAAGAATCACTTGCTCATCACCGTTAAGTCCAGACTTGACGTGAGAGAACAACTCATTTTCCATACCGGTTTGGACTTTCTGTTTTTTCGCCACACCATTGTCAGATACCCAAACAAAGGTGCTACCGTCAGCATCTTGCTGTACAGCCTCGATTGGCACTTGCAAGGCATTATCGATTTTTTCGACGGAGATGTTGATGTCCACATGGAAGCCAGGCTTCAAAGCAGATAGATCTCCAGATGGCTTGAGGGTAACTTTGACGCGTGTTTTTTCACCTTGCCCCGACTTGGTGGCAGTAGTGATCGCGGTTGGAGAGATGCGCGCTACTTCCGCATTCAGCTTTTTCTTTCCGAGTGTCACGCCTTCAATCGTGGCAGATTGACCGATTTTGAGCTTATTGACATCGGATTCGTTGATATCTGCTTCAACCAACAGATTGTTCAGATTGGCAAGGGTCAAGATTTCTGTTCCCTTGTTGACGTATTGACCGTTATCAGCTGCAACGCCAATGACGGTTCCATCCATAGGTGCTACGACGACGCTTTGGACACGTTCTTTATTCAACTGTGCTTTTTCTACATTCAGCTTGTTGATTTGGGCTTGCTGAGCGGCAATGTCTTCCTTGCGTGGCCCCTTTTGCTTGAGAGCGAGCTGTTGCTTGGCGACATTCAGCGTAGATAGAGTACTTTCCATTTGTGATTTCAACTTGTCCAGCTCTTGCTGGGTAGAAGCGCCAGAAGTGAATAATTGATTCATCCGGTCATATTCCCGCTTTGCCGCATCGTATTCCCGCTGGGCTTGGGAGACACGTTCTCGGTCCTGTGCGACTTCTTCCGGTTCGTTGCCGATTTGTGCCTTGGCGAGGTTGGCTTTGGCCAATTCCATTTGCGCTTCCAGCTCGAGAATTCGGCTATCGACATCGGACGTGTCGATTTTCGCGATCACTTGTCCCTTTTTCACCTTGTCGCCTTCCTTGACGACAAACTCACGTAAGGTTCCAGTGACGTTGGCGTACTGTTTGAGCTTGTCTTCTACGGTGACGAGCCCTGATGTCAAAACCTTGCTTTCCAAAGCTGATTTCGTTGGTGCGCCGATGTTGACAGGCATTCCCATAGCTTGTTGCGATCCCATCATGGAAAACGCAACGCCCCCGATGCCCAGGAGGACTACGACGGAACCGATGATCCACCATCGTTTTTTCATGTTCATTCTCCTTGCTTTGGTAAGAACCATATTATTTCATTGCTCGAAAGGGTTTTACGGTAGTGCTGGAAAAAGGTAACATAAAACGCCGAATGTTCACATTTTAGACATAATTAAACGCATTTTGATACGTTTTATCGGGAAGTTCTTTGCCGCCAATTGCCGTGATATCATAGATAAAGATGAGATGACGTTCCTCGGAGGGGAGCTATGAACAAAACGATTCGTTTTGATTACGCCAACGCTCGAGCCTTTGTCAAACAGCATGAGTGGGAGCAGCTTTCTCCAGCGATCGAAATGGCGCATCAAATGCTTCATTCAAGGACTGGACCCGGCAAGGATTATCTTGGTTGGGTCGATTGGCCGGAACAATACGACCGGGATGAGTATGAGCGAATTCGCCAAGCGTCAGTTCGGATTCAATCGGATTCAGATGTGCTTCTGGTGATTGGCATCGGAGGCTCGTATCTAGGGGCAAAAGCGGTGCTTGACATTTTGGGTCACAGCTTTTACAATTTGCTGCCGAAGTCCAAGCGACGTTTTCCAGAGATTTATTTTGTGGGCAACAATATTAGTCCGATTTATATCTCTCATCTGATGGACGTAATAGAAGGAAAAAATGTGTCCGTCAACGTCATCTCAAAATCGGGCACGACTACAGAGCCCGCTATCGCGTTTCGACTTTTTCGGGAATGGCTGGAAAAGAAATACGGACGTGAAGAGGCCAAAAAACGAATTTACATTACGACGGATAAGCAGCGAGGAGCCCTGAAAAAGCTGGCGGATGACGAGGGCTATGCGTGCTTTGTCATTCCGGATGATATCGGTGGGCGATATTCAGTCCTGACTGCGGTTGGATTGTTGCCGATCGCTGTAAGCGGGGCGAACATGGATGCACTCATGCAAGGGGCCAGGGATGCACGCGAGCGCTACATGGTCATGGATTTGCGTGACAATCCGTGTTATCAGTATGCGGCGATTCGCAATGCACTCTATCGAAAAGGCAAGACAGTGGAGCTATTGGTCAGCTATGAACCGCAGTTTCGCTACTTTGCGGAGTGGTGGAAGCAGCTTTTCGGGGAATCGGAGGGCAAGGACGGCAAAGGAATTTTTCCGGCTTCTGCCGAGTTTTCAACGGACTTGCATTCGTTGGGCCAATACATACAGGACGGCATGAGGCATTTGTTTGAGACCGTTGTGTCTGTGACGAAGCCCCTTGTTGATTTGACTGTACAGGAGGACCCTGCTGACGTCGATGGATTGAATTTTTTGACTGGAAAACGAATGGGGTATGTCAATAAAAAGGCTTTCGAGGGAACAGTGCTGGCCCATGTGGACGGCGGTGTGCCGAATCTGCTTGTGGAAATACCGGAGGCGACAGCTTACTATCTCGGTGGACTGATTTACTTTTTTGAAAAGGCATGCGGAATCAGCGGCTATTTGCTAGGCGTCAATCCGTTTGATCAGCCAGGGGTGGAGGCGTACAAGGCCAATATGTTTGCCTTGCTGGGCAAGCCGGGCTACGAGCGGCAGAAAGCGGAACTGGAGGCTAGATTGCGCGAGAATAAGACGTATTTGACCGTTGAGGAGACAGCCGCCTATTTGGAGCTTCCCGAGACGTTTATTATGGAAAAAATCAAGCAGGGACGCATCCGTGCTGTTCATGACGGCAATGAGTACATCATTAATAAAGAGCAATTCAATCATCATCTGGAGGAAATTCGCAAGCTCCAGGAGTTCGAGGATGCCGCGCGTCATGAACCGATTCCGGAGAGCTACGATGTGAAGGATGAGGATTAACCAGCGGCCGTGCTTGTCAGATGGCGGCAAACAGGACTATACTTACAAAGGAATATCATAATGAACAAGCAACTTGGGGAGTCCTTCATGCGGGGCTGAGAGGATGGAAGCAATCGACCATCGACCCATTGCACCTGATCCGGATCATGCCGGCGCAGGGATACGGTTGCCGGCAGACAGCGCTTTTCGCTTGATTGTTACCTATGCGCGTGTAGCCCACCTTTTCCTGCTCGGGAACTGGTGGGCTTTTTGTTATGGAGTGGGCATGTGGCTGTAGGGGAGAGAAGAATATTTCCAGTCTAGGCTCAGGGCTCCGTCCTGCTGGGGGCTGGGACTGCCCGCTACGAAGGGATTCGCGGGGAAACGCAAAAGTGGTAGCCGCTTCGTAGCCCGGGCACGGTTGCGTTTCTGTTGCCCGCGAATCCCTTCTCCGCTCGGTAGGACTCCACAAGTCGCTACGTCTGGAAATATTCTTCTCTGGCGTAACTGATTGCGTTCTTCAACATTTTTAAAGCTTTAAAAGATCGGATAACACGAAAGGCTCGTAGAGGAAACAGGAGAAAACAGCGAAGATCTTTGGGACACCGCCCGAGACGCAATGCAAAAAGCGAAACACGCCTTTAAGCGTCCACCTCTGAAACACATCCTTGAAGATACCACTTTGGACGCGGTTTCGCTTTTTGCATGGAGTCGTGCAGTCAATCCTTCAGGGGGTGGCCCTAGAATCTGAGCGTTTTCTCCTGTTTCCTCCACGCCACAACAGCAACGTTCAAGACATTCTTAATCAACATGGTGAGGAGAGAAAAAAGATGAGTGATTGTCTGGTAGTGGGTGGAGGAATTATCGGATTGAGCTTGGCATACGAACTGTCACGGCGCGGGGTGAGCGTGATCTTGGTCGAGCAGGGCGAATGGGGAGGGCAGGCGTCTTCTGCTGCGGCCGGGATGCTTGCTCCTTTGAAAGAATTCACAGCACCTGGACCGATGCTCGATTTGGGCATGGAGTCGCTTGCGCTATACCCGGAATGGGCAGCAGAGCTGGAAGAATTGACTGGCGGAGATGTACAGCTAAGCTTGGATGGATTGCTGACCGTCGCATTAAATGAGGAGGAAGTCCAACAGCTCGCCGACAAGTACCGTTGGCAAAAAGAAGCGGGCCATGCTGTACATTGGCTCTCGAATACATCGCAAGTGAAAGAGATAGAGCCGCTTCTGACCGATCAAGTGCAAGCGGCCATCTATTCTCCGTACGAAGGACACATCAACAATCGAATGCTTCTTCGCGCCTTGGCTACTGCTTGCCAATTGCAAGGAGTGAAGCTGTTATCAGGCTGTGTGGTAAGCGGCATTGCCGTGAAAGGCGGAAAAGTGATCGGGGTCGAGACCTCTTCAGGGTCACTACGTGCCACACAGACCGTGATTTCCTCGGGAGCGTGGGTTGGAATGATGCTTGCGATGCTTGGTGTTTCCGTGCCGATTCGCCCTGTACGCGGGCAGATTGCGGCCGTTTCTTCCGTGGGCATTCCATTGCGAACGGTGATTTTCGGAACGACAGGCTACATCACCCCGAAAAAGGATGGAAAAATTGTCCTTGGTGCGACTGAGGATGAGAGTGGCTTCCAGCGAGACGTTACAATGGCAGGTTTAGCGAGTATCCTGCAAGGGACCATGCCGTATGTTCCTGCGCTTCACTCCGCTACCTTTCTGGAGGCGTGGGGTGGACTTCGACCTGCTACCCAAGATGGCAAGCCGCTCTTGGGCCCCGTTCCTGGCTGGGAAGGACTGTCGATCGCAGGCGGACATTTTCGCAATGGCATCCTGCTTTCTCCTGTCACTGCAAAAGCGATGGCGGACTTTGTGGAAAAAGGAGAGACGGAGCGCCTTTTGCCATTTTTACCTGCCCGCTTTCTATAAATTGGGCTAGTCACGCCTAGATTCTGGTAACCTCCCCATGGGCACTTGTATATGGTAATAAAGAAACACCAGAAGGGGAGGAGTTTCCATGCAGTCTGATTCTGAAAAAAACCTGTATCAGGCTGACATTCAATTTGTCAGCCTGTTAAAGGATATGCGAGAAAATGTGCACAACATCTGCAAGGAGCACGTGGAGAAAAAAGTGCGCATCGAAGCACTTGACGGGCAAGTGTTTGAAGGCGTCATTGTCGATTATGATGATCAAAACGTATACGTAGAAGTTGTCGACCAGGATGCGGAGGAAGAAGAAGTTTTCGAAGAGTATGATTATGAGAACTATGAGGACTACAATCCTTATCAAGTAATGGAAGTGGCGCATCGGCAGCCGTATGGAGGATGGGGGCAATACCCTGATTATTACTTTCAATATGTGAGCTATAATCCGTATGCAGGTTACCCTCCCTATGGCGATCTTAGTCCTTATGGAGGCAATCCGTACTTTCCGCAGGTAAGTCCCTATGGCGATGAGTTCAATCCATACAGTCAGGTAAGCCCTTTCGGCAGTTCCAACAACTCACGGGTCAGCCCTTTTAGCAGCAGCAATCGTCCCGCCCCCCAAGTCAGCCCGTATAGCAGCAGTAACCGTCCCGCTCCCCAAGTCAGTCCGTATAGCGAGCAGAAACCGCAGGTAAGTCCGTGGGAGCAAAATCTCTCGCCATTTCCACCATTCTCGCCGTATCCGCCGTTTTTTTGTCCGCCGCCACCACCCCCCCCACCGCCATATGTTTTGCCAAAAGTCCAAGGGAGAAGACGTAGAAGATGCCGGAACGGACGTAGAATCATTCCATTGGCACTCTTTACACTCCTGACAATTGTCTTGATTTAATGGTGGGGAACTTACAAGCCTCTCAAGGCCATCAGGGCTTAAGAGGCTTGCTGCTTTTTGTAGATGTGAGAGTACAACCTCGCCTTTTGTCACACACTACGAACAAAAGGTGGACGTTTCTCATAGAATAAACAAAGGCAGGGATTGACGATGCAACAAATAAACAGCAGCTTGCCAGGTACTCGGGCGACATTTGGCTATTTTCGTGAAGCGCTTCAGCCGCATTTTACATTATCCAACTGGGATTATGAGCAAGGGTACTTCGACCGGGCGCTGGATGATAAAAACATGGTCTATTTGCGCTTGCCTGTAAAAGTATTGCAAGGCGAGCTCGATAGCCCGGATGCATGGCTGGAACTGGGGCGGCCGTTTGTGATCCGGCATGTGTACCAGACTGGGGTAGAAGAAGATATCGGCTACACGGAGGCGCTCGCTTCGGGTTTGATGAATCAGTTTCAAGAGCCGGTAGACAAAGACGCACAGATTGATTCGAGATGGATTCGAAAAGCAGAGGCGGTTGTCAAAGAGCTGGAGAATCGCCTCGCGTGAGACAGGCCGCCGATAGGCCTGTTTTTTCTTGTTCATGGCAGGGAAAATATAGGTGACTAAAGAATGGTAGCACATGGAAAAAGCGAGGTGGAAATATGGCCTGGTACCATGCAGTGGCGAAATGGTATTGGAAAATCCGCAAGCCTCTCACCTTGGGTGTCCGTGTCATTGTAACGGATAAAGAAAAGGGAGTTTTGTTAATTCGGCATACGTATGTCCATGGCTGGTATTTGCCGGGGGGAGGGGTAGAGCGAGGAGAGTCGTTTGGGGAAGCTGCTCGCAGGGAGTTGTGGGAGGAGTGCGGGATACGAGCAGACGTACTTACCCTCTGCCATCTGTTTTACAGTGAGCGGGAAGGAAAACGAGACCACATTGCCTTGTATCATGTCGACCTCACACCTGGCCAAGAATTGCATAAGGATGACAAAGAAGTAGCGGAATTGCGCTTTTTCGCTTGGGATGAACTTCCTCAGGAAATATCACCAGCTACAGAGAGGCGTTTATCTCAGTATCGCATGCAGTCTTTTCAGAGTGACCACTGGTGACAGGTGGGATTTTATGCAAGTCGATTTTTCCTATGGTATAGTGAAGACAAACAACAGAGCGTACATGACCGCTTGTAAGGATAAAAGTGAGGGCAGACCAGCATGAAGATTGCGACTGTACTGCGAAATGACGATTATACACGAGAAGTGGAACAAGCATTAAAAGAAAAGCTGCATGCAGCAAATAGCCCGTTTACCTTTGTGAAGGGACCAGGTGAGCAACCGGATATGGTGTTGTCCATCGGGGGAGACGGGACACTTTTGGAGGCCGTCCATCAATATGGAATCGAGCCGTCTTATGTGGGGATTCATACGGGACATCTCGGCTTCTATGCGGACTGGCGTCCCGAGGAGCTGGACGAATTTGTTGAGCGTCTGATGAACGATGAGCCTCTGATCGCGGAATACCCGACGGTCCAGTGCAGGATTAGCACAAGAGATGGCAAGCAGTATGAAAAGTGGGCGTTGAATGAAATGGTTTTGC
The DNA here is from genome assembly GCF_013284365.1 of Brevibacillus sp. RS1.1. Classification (NCBI taxonomy): domain Bacteria; kingdom Bacillati; phylum Bacillota; class Bacilli; order Caryophanales; family Paenibacillaceae; genus Brevibacillus; species Brevibacillus sp. RS1.1. Next base: position 44,441 of record NZ_JABSVA010000018.1, on the reverse strand, counting down.
GCAACGCGAATTTGTCTACCTTGGTGACATGCGTCTATATAAATGGCGATGAGCTGGAGACGTTTCGCGGTGACGGCCTGATCGTTTCATCACCGTCAGGAAGTACAGCCTACAACAAGGCGGTGGATGGAGCGATTGTTCATCCGTCTATTGAGGCGATTCAGTTGTCCGAGATCGCTTCGATCAATAATCAAGCGTATCGGACGATCAACAGCTCGCTCGTATTGCCGAAGCATCATGAAGTAGAGCTGATCGTCATGAATCCTGAGATTATGATCGGCTTGGACCGCGAGCAGGCAGTGTGGAAAGATGTGTGTTCCATTCGTTGCCGAGTGGGACCTGACAAAGTGAAATTCGCTCGCTACAAGCGACTGACGTTTTGGGGGCGGGTTCGCAATTCGTTTATATCCGGATAGAGAAAGCGTTGGGGAGGGGAACCAAATGAAAAAAGTAGGAACACTGCAGACCATTTTCCGTCATCCTGTCAAAGGGATGCGAGGGGAAGAGCTATCATCAAGTACGGTCGATGAATTTGGCTTGTATGGAGACCGTGCCTATTATTTTTTGGATAATGCTCGTCAAGGTAAGTATCTCAGTGCGGATGTTGTGCCCGCTTTAATCGGGTATCATGCCAGCATGAGCGAAGGGACAGGAAAAGAAGCGTACCCGCCGATTCGGATTGAAGCCCGAGACGGCAGTGTGCATACGTGGGATGATGCCTTATTTGCCCATGTCGCGGAGACGGCGAAGCGCTCCGTTACGCCAATGATTAGTAGTCCGCATGAAGGCGGCGTGAACTGGGAAGATCACATTTTGCTGGTCACGGATGCATCTCTTCGAGAGATTGCTCGGCAGATTGACGCAGAACAGGTGGATCCACGACGCTTTCGGGGGAATTTGGTCGTTGTCCTGGAGGATGATGAGCCGTTCGCCGAAGACAAATGGCTGGGCAAGCAGATCAAAATCAATGATGTGACCTTGCAAGTCAACAAGCACTGCGAACGCTGTGTATATGTCAATATCGACCCAGAAACGTTGGCGATGACCCCTGCCGTATTGAAGGCATGCGTCAAGCGTCACAACAATCACTTCGGTGTTTATGCTTCAGTTGTCACGACTGGCAGTGTGTCACAAGGCGATGACGTTTTTTTAGTGGAGATGGAGAGTGACGGGGAATGATCGCTAGCCCTTTAGAAAAGGTTCGCAGCTACGTACAACGCTATGATTCGAGTATCGAGCCAATTTTGTTTGAACAGCCGTTGCCTACGTCGGAAGTGGCAGCACAGGCATTAGGTGTCGAGATCGGCCAAATCGCAAAGTCGATCTTGTTTCGGGTAGATGAGCAGTTCGCCTTGTTTGTGGCAGCAGGCGATGTACGTGTCCATCCTAAGCAAGTGAAGGCAGCATTTGGACAAGGAAAGCCAAAGATGGCTACGCCGGAAGAGGTAGAAAAAATGACAGGCTTTCGTGTCGGAGCGGTTTGTCCGTTTGCTTTACAGGAAGAAGTGCCTGTATTTGTGGATCGCTCCTTGAAGCGTTTCCCGGTGGTTTATACGGCGGCTGGTATAGCAGAATCGCTTTTACCCGTCTCTTATGAAGCATTGTTGGAGATGACAGGGGCGAAGGAAATCGATGCGGCTTCGGCAGAAGGAAGCGCATCATGAAAAAGGTTGCAGTCTCCATCGCTGTAGTAGCCATTGTCGTAGTCGCTGGTCTTGCCATGCTCGGAATGTCTAACCAAACGACTGCAATTGAAACGAGCATCTCCCATTCTGCTTCCTCATTTAAACAGATGACAACAGAAACGTACCTGAGTCAGTACAATAAAATCAAAGAAGATTTAGCTGTGAAAGGAATTCATACTCTTCCTTTTCAGCTTGAGTTGGACAAGCAAACGAATTACTACCGCTTTTATTATCCAAAACAAGAAAATGCGGCAAATGAAAAAGCGATATGGGTAAGCGTTATGCTGAGTGCCGATCAAAAAACAATAGACGGTATCATGTATGAAGGGGTTCCTGACGTTCATACAGTGAAGGCGATGATTCAAGCTACTGGACTTACCTGGACTCCAGAGCTGGATCAATTCGTTGCGGTTACCAACATTGCAAAAACGCCAAAAGAAATGGTTGTTTCCGATGTGAAAGTAACGATCGAAGGAACGTCAGCACAAATAAAAGTAATGGTTGACCCTGTGAAATTAGAAGCTCCGAAAAAATTATGATGCTGAAAATGAAAAAGTGGTTGGCAGGAGGTTATGGCTGCGCAACCACTTTTCGTTTTTTGTTGTCGTTTAGCAGGAATGAGAGGACTCGCGCATCTGAACGATTTGGAATAGCTTCACATAAAGAATGGCACTCAACAGAGAGCAGAACAAGATAAACCCAAAAACACCAATCGGCATGATCCACTCCGAAAGAATGACGGTCACGGGAGCGAGGAAGCGACCAAGCGAGTACTGCAGGTTAGCGGCACCCATGTACTGTCCCCGTGCATGTTCTGGTGCGTATTTGCTGACGAAGCTCTGCTCGACCGGAGTTCGCATCACTTCCCCAACTGTAAAGACAACCACGCATCCGAACAACAGCCAGGCATTCGTCGTGAAACCCACCAAAAACATGCCCATGCCAAATAGCAAGGAGGACAAGAGGAAGATATTCCGGTCGCTCCAGTTCTCAAACCATTTGGTAACTGGCAGAGCGCACAGAACAAACAGAAGGCCACTTATTCCCAGCATCCATCCGAAAATCTCCGTACTGCTAAGCGAGAGCGACCAGGCATTCCACGTAAGAAGTGTCTGCGCTGGGACAAACTCTTTTACATAGACCGCCAAAAATAAATCGAGCTGCACGATTGCGATCGTTATTAGCATGCCCGCGAAAATATAGATAGCAAAAGCTTTGTCGCGTAGAATGACGGCGTAGCTCTTCCATTGCTCCTTCATAATGGAAGGGAAATGGATAGAGGCGACAGAGCTTTTTAAGGACTGTGGCAGTGTTTCTCTCACATTGAACCAGATCGCAATCGAATACAAAAAAGTGACAAGCGCACAAGTCCACAGCAGCTCACTGCGGTATTGAAAGAAAAAGATGGCCCCCAGAGCGGGTCCCAATACGGCACCAATGTTCATGGCCGTAACGAAGGTAGCGAAGACTCTGCGTCTGTCTTTTTCGGAGGTGAGATCAGCGACCATCGCAGAACTCGCCGGGCTGTATAGAGCTTTGCCAAGCCCGATTCCTATAAACGCAAGATAATCGATCCAAGAAGAGAGGGAGAAGGCAAACAGGACAAACATGCCTGCCTGCAAAAACGCTCCTGACAGCATGATGTATCGACGACCGAATCGATCAGCCAAATAGCCGCCAAAAAGATTGCCGATCATACTCATAATCGGTGGCACTGTCATGAGTAACCCGGCAACATTTTTGCCAAAGGTATCACTAAAGTGGAGGGTAAGAAAGGGAAAGTACATCCAAAATAATAGGTTGAAAAGGGTCTCGCCGATCAATCTGGTCTTCAGGTTCAGATCCCATGACAGCCATTGCACAGCAGGGTTACCTCCTATTTTTGATTCCCTGGCCAGGTACACCCACTTTAGTGCAAATTTTCAAAAAGATATAGACTTATAATCATCCGTCGGTTACACTAATATCATAAGGGCTAAGGGATTAGACCCTGGCTTAAGATGTGCCACTTTTATGGATTCGCTTCTTACAAAACAAATAAGCCGACACTTCCTTGTGGAAAGGGGTGTCGGCTTTTCGTATTTTGTTACTTGACCATCCATTGATAAAAATGAACATCGTGCCACTCTCCGAACTTGAATCCCACCTCTTGAAACTTCCCTGCCAATGTAAAACCGAATTTCTCGTGCAGCTTCACGCTGGCGTCATTGCCGCCTACGATTCCACTCACGATCGTATGGTATTCGAGTTGTCTGGCGCGCTCCAGAATCGCACTCATCAAGGTAGTGCCGACACCTTTCCCGCTTTGATCAGGGGCGATGTAAATAGACAGTTCCGTTGATTTTTGATAGGCGGGCTTCTCACGGAATACGGACAGACTGCAATATCCGATCACTTTCCCTTCGTATTCGGCGACGATGATCGGATGTCTGCCACCGTGCTTGTGAAACCACACTTCGCGCTGGGCCAAGGTCTGTGGCTCCAAATCAAAGGTCGCAACTAGATTTTCCACTGCGTAGTTGTAAATAGCAAGCATAGCGGGCAGGTCACCCAGAACTGTGTCTCTGATCTGTAGCATAATATTCTCTCCTCATGTTGGTTGGTAGGACTTATTGAACGATTCGAACGAATTCTAGCGTGCGGCTTCGTAAACCTGCCGTAGGTTTATAAATCCCTGGGATTGTGCTTTTACCAAATACTTCGCCCAGAGCGTTCCAGCGGCAACAGCGTCACAGTAAGCGTGATGCCTGCGTGAGATCGGGATGTCGTGGGCCGCACAGAGGGCGTCCAGCGAGCCGTTGCCAATCGGATTATTCAACAATCGGATGAGCAGCATCGTATCCAGCATGCGATGGGTAAATGGACGCCTACTCATTTTCCAAAGTCCAGATCGCAAAAATTCACGCTCATGGCGAGAGTGATGGGCGACGAGCGGCCGATCTCCAACGTATTGAAAAAAACGAGATAAAGCCTCTAATAGCGGAGGAGCATCGGCAACCATATCATCGGTAATCCCGGTGAGAGAGCGGATGTGTGGAGGAATCGCCCGTCCGGGATTGACCAACGTATAAAAAGAATCGCCGAGGAGGAGGTGTTCTCCTCTCATGGCGACTGCTCCGATCGATATAATCGCGTCCCCGTGATCGGGATAAAAACCGGTCGTTTCCAGATCGACGACGACAACCTCCAGATCGTGTAGAGGAATATCGGCACTGGAATCGACCTGTTTATTCACTTTGGAGATGGAGCGCAAATAGGCGATGTGTTGTTTATCATCTGCAATATCCGGCATGTCACGGTTCATATGCCAAATGCGAGCGAATAAGTCCCATTTTGCCACGTAATCTCCTCCTATCCCCCAAAAATGGACGGGAGCTTTTCTGTCATTTTTTGCAGGCGGATCGCTAGCTTCATCGATTGTCGCACCATCACTTGGGTGTCAGGAGAAAGCTCCCCTAGTTTGATATAGCTATTGCTTGTGTATTGTCCATCTTTCCAATGGAGGGGAGCGATCAGTCGCAGACCTTGGACTTGACGGAAGTACGCGGCTACCTCGTCACAAAAGCTTTTGCTCCAGACGCCTTTTTCGCCGAGTAGATCCAACCGTTCCAAAGTAGAGCTGGAAAAGATGCCATGTGCCAAGGCAAAATGCCGTACGCAATTCACTAGTGGCAAATAGATGCCATACTTCACATTGATGGCACCGCGGAAACGTCCATGGACCTCAGGTAAAACTCTGCCGAAGATTCCGAGCGGCACTCGATAATGCAGTGTATTGCTCACCAGTCGATTCAGCAAGAAGACGTTTCCTGCAAGCAATTGACGGAAACGGTCATGGACGGGAGTAAAAATAGCCGATTCACCCCATAGGACACGCACATCACTTGCGAGTAGTAAATAACGGGCGTTTTCCCAGATGGGGTGAGAGACCCATCTGTCCATTTGGTCCAGCCAATGTTCGGTGCTGCCTCGCCATTTTGGGGAGAGGCAAGTGACGTTCCCTTGGCAGGGAGGATAGCCAGCTACCTCCAAACCAGCAACGATCGTCGCCCCTAGCAATTGAAAGTAGCCATGTATCTTCTCTATTTCTTGTTCGCCCAGATGATCTGGCAGTTGATAGACGAGACCGTTATCCTGATCGCTGATGAGTGCTTGCTCTGATCGGCCGCCACTGCCGAATTGCAGAAAGGCAAAGGGGACGGGAGGGGTACCCAAGCCTCTTTTGGCAAGGTCATTCACAGCGAGGAGCACCCCTTGTCGGATGAGATTATCATGAATCAGATTGACGACGATGGAAAAGGGGGCTAATTCCCCTGCGCGATTTAATGAACGTAACGGGGAAGGGTCCAACAATTCGCGTCGCAATACGGCCAGCTCGTCAAAGGAGTCAGCATTCCGTATTTTTTCCACTTGTTCAGGTGAGAAAATGAGAGGTGCTGCTTTGAGTAGATCCAGTCGGTCGTGCGCGTTCAGGCTGGAGTAGTTCGGGATAGCCGTATCCCCCGTGTTCGCTAAGGTCAAGACCAACCACCTCCTCCTCTTCAGTGACTCGCAGGCCAATGGTTACTTTTAACACATACAAAATGATGAAGGCTACTACGAAAACGTAGAGCGCAGAGCCAGCCAAGCCCAACGCCTGAACCCCTAGCTGATGCAGACCGCCACCATAAAACAGCCCAGGACTGCCTACGCCGACCTTTTCGACAAGCTCCGGGGTAGCGAATAAGCCCGTGGACAACGTTCCCCATATACCAGCCACCCCATGCACGGAAAAAGCGAAGACAGGATCATCAATCCCCATGCGGTCAAACCAAATAGATGTATAAAATGTTAGAATACCTGACACAGAACCAATCACGACAGCTGCCCACGGATCGACAAACGCGCAGGATGCTGTAATCGCGACGAGAGCTGCGAGGACGCCGTTGAGCATGCTTGGAATATCTGCTTTTCCCATGACGATCCAGGAGATAGCAAGAGCGGCGACAGCGCCCGCTGCGGTAGCGAGATTGGTAGTGACAGCGATATAGCCGAAAAATCCAGATGTGCTGCCGAGCGTGGAACCAGCATTAAAGCCGAACCAGCCGATCCAGAGAAACAGGACACCTAGCACAGAGTAGACTTGGTTGTGACCTGGAATCAGATTGGAGCTGCCGTCGCGATTGTATTTTCCAATGCGGGGTTTCAAAAGGATAGTGGCGACGAGTGCGACGATGGCGCCTTGAAGGTGGACAACCGTAGAACCAGCGAAGTCTTGCATCCCGAGCTGCGCCAACCAACCACCGCCCCATACCCAGTGACCGACGACAGGGTAGATGAGGACAGTAAATAGTACGCTGAACAGAAAATAAATGGATAGCTTGGCGCGTTCAGCAAAACCGCCCCAGGCGATCGCGAGTGAAACGGCTGCAAAAGCGAGCTGAAAGAGGAAGAGAATCGAGATAGGTACAGTTGCAACGGAAAAAGCGGAGAAAGCGTCTTTTTGCATGCCGTCAAAAAAGAATCCGGAAAGTCCAATGAAAGAGTTCCCGTCTCCAAAGGTCAGCCCAAAGCCGAACGCCCAAAAGGCAATCGAGCAGATGCCGAAGGTAAGGACCGTTTTGCCTGCGACGTGACCGGCGTTTTTCATGCGAGTAGAACCGGCTTCCAGCAGGGCGAATCCAACCTGCATGAGAATGACCAGAATGGCCGAGACCATGACCCATGTGGCGTCAATGGCAGACGAGAGACTTGCGACAGTAGGTTCCATCCATCCACCTCTTTTCTGTGTCAGATAACCTGACACTGATTTATTTATGTCAGATTATATGACATGAAAATTTCGGATGCAATTGTTTTTTTGCAAATAATGAGAAAACATCGATTGAAGGCATCGGGAGGACTTCGATACGGAATGATATAATTACCTCTGATACCATCACAGAAGGTAAGGGAGAAATATGTACACAATTAGCAGATTTTCTCAGCTTTGCAAAATGAGTGCACGCATGTTGCGACATTATGACAAGGAAGAACTTTTGAAGCCCGTACATGTAGATACAACAAATGGGTACAGATACTATGAAAAGAGTCAATTAGAAACAGCCTTATTGATCAAGAAGCTGAAAGAATACAGATTTTCCCTGCCTGAGATTAAAGCGATCCTTCAGACTTCAGATAGGAAATTATTTATTGGATTGATCCACTCGAAAATAAATGAATTATCCAATGAGATGAATCGATATAGACAAATCATTACAGAAATGCAAGAGATGATTGAAAAAAAAGCGGATATCATTCGTGGGGAAAGAAGATCGTACGATATATTGTTGGGAATGAGAAACGAAGTAAGTGTCATCAGTCAAAGATTACAGATTCGTATTGCGGATATGGACAAGTCCATTGATTCTATGTACGCAAAGGCGGAAGAAAATCAAGTTCAGCTACTGGGCGCTCCGTCTGTTGTGTTTTTCGATGAAGAATTCGCCCCTGACCACAGCAATATGGAGCTGATGATCCCGATCCTAAATGGAGATGGCGTTGATTCATCAAACGAATGGCAAATTAAACAACTTCCCGAACAGTTTGTTGCGACTACTTTGCATTTCGGAAGTTATGACGATATCGGTTACGCCCATATGGCACTTGAGGAGTGGACAGATAGCAACGGCTACTGCTTGGAAGGTCCGCCTTACGAAACCTACTTGAAAGGCACAGAATGTGACTGTCCTGTCGAAGAATATGTGACGCAAATCTCTTTTCCGGTCATGAAGAAAGCCAAATAGTAACTGCTTGACCTTGACACTATGTCAAAGCTTATTCTACTTCTGCAAGAAAGCTTCTAGGACATGAGGGGATGATGAAATTGAATAAGTTCATGGTACTGTGCTCAGGGGTTGTATTAACGGCCGGGATTTTAATAGGGTGTATGCCAAGTAAAGCGGAGGAGAATCAAGGTGTGGAAAAACAATTCGTAGGCAAGTACACCATGCCTGATGAAAAAAGCAAGCATGAAGGTACGTGGTTACTATGGCCGCATAACTTTACGTATGGGAAAGGTTATCAAGAAGAGGTTGAGTCCATTTGGATCGAGATGACAGATGCCTTAAGTAAAGGGGAAAATGTCCATATTGTCGCCTATGATCAATACGAAAAGGACTATATTTATGATCTTCTGTACGAGGAAGGTAACCATATGGACAAAATTGACTTCTACATTGCGCCTACGGACGATGTATGGGCAAGAGACACTGCACCGATCTTTGTATACGACAAGGATAAGAACTTGAAAATGATGGACTGGGGATTTAATGGATGGGGGAAGAAAACGCCGTATAAAAAAGATGCATTACTTTCAAGCAAGCTAAGCAAGCAATCAGGAATGGAACGAATTGATTTGAATGATCTTGTGCTTGAAGGTGGAGCATTTGAACTGGATGGAAATGGTACATTTTTATCGACGCGCAGTGCTGTTACGAATAAGAATAGAAATCCCCAATTTTCAGAAGATGACATTGAGGAATATATAAAAGAGTACCTTGGTGCTACGAACTTTATTTGGTTAGATGGTGTGCCAGGTGAGGACATTACAGATTTTCACATTGATGGTTTTGCTAAATTCTATGATCAGTCAACCATCATTACGATGAATGAACATGATTTGGAAGAATGGGGTGTCCCGAATAAGGATAGAAAAACATTACTGCATGCAAAGAATGCTTTTGGAAAATCGTATCAGTATAAGTATTTACCAATAACGAAACACAATGTCGTTTTAAAGAATGGAAAGGACTTAGGATACAAAGGTTCCTATCTCAATTTTTATATTGGGAATACCGTTGTATTAGTTCCGAATTATAATGATCCGAATGACAAGGTCGCAAACGATAGCATCCAAAAACTCTACCCTGATCGTAAAGTGATTGGCATTGATGTAAGAGAGCTTTATAAATATGGCGGGATGATTCATTGTGTAACACAACAACAGCCAGTTGAAATGCCTTAAATCCGTACTGAAAAAGCCGGTGATTCCTTGAAGGAGGAAAAACCGGCTTTTTTGGTAGCAAAAAGTTACTTAAACAGAGGAGGATTGATGTTGTGCGGTTGGTTTTCGTTTTTCTATCAGGAAGCCAGTGAAGCTCATGGCAGCGAGGAATAGTCCACTGACGAGGAAAAGCTGTTCGACGGGCCATTTGCCCATCCAGATTGCACCGAGGCTGCTGGACAACGTCGAAAAGAAGGTGAGCACAAGCAAATTGATTGCGAATATCTTGCCTGTACTGTTGCTGGATGCTTTCATTTGAATCGCAGTCACGGTAGGAATGCCGATGAGCGGTCCCCCTATTCCTGAGACGGCAGCTCCGAGGAAAGCGGTCCAGGAAGCACTCCCTCCCATCATGAGTAAAAAGGACCCGCATGCCTGAAAAGACCACCCGATTAAAATGAGAAACAAATAGCGAGTAGAACTCATCCGGGTCATGTACAGACTCCCCAGCAAATTTCCGATTCCATAAAAACCAAACAGGATGGCTAATATACTTCCGTTGCCTTGTTGCATGCGTTCGGCTAAAAAGGGGTAGCCCACCGTATACGTGACCTGCCAAATGAGAAAGCCCATGTTGCCAAAGAGTAGGACCAACAGTAATGTTCGATTTCGCTTCAACTCTTGTACCCCTGAGGTAATATCACGGATGTACTGGCGAGGTGTCATTTTGACAGGGAAATGATTGGTCTTAGAGAGGCGAAGTGCTTGAAGAAAGAATACCGAGATGAGATAACTGCCTGCGTTGATAAAAAACAAGGTGGAAAGTGGCAAGAAAGAGGCGACAAGCCCGATTGTCATTGGCGCAATAATTCGAACTGTTCGCATGGTTGTATCCAAAATGGCGTTTGCCTGTCCTAGCTGATCCACGGGAACTGCTGATTTGATCGCCACAGTCCGGGCTGGTTGGAACAGACTGGAGAACAATCCTAACCCAAATTGGGCTATAAGAAAATACGAAAACTGCTCGATTCCCATCACTGTAAGGAAGCCAACGACGATCACCACGGCAATTCGTGAGAGGACAGCCATAACCATAAGCAGGCGTGGACTGTATCGGTCCGCAAGTACGCCACTAATGAGGAAAAACAGCAGGCCAGCAACCATCTCCGGAATGGCGAGGAGACTGAGCACCGTCCCTGATTTCGTTGCTTGAAGCAAATACCAGAGCAAGGCAAAGCTGTAGCACTGATCTCCAATGTTGGCCATCAATTGCGCTAGCCATAGCTTGAGAAACGACCCGTTTTTCCACAAAGATGAAGGCGAATCCATCTAACCCTCTCCGTTCTGCTGACTGCGATAAAATGAATTTGACCATAGCGTAGCAAGGCGGAGAGGGAAAGTAAAGGACTCAAGCTTGTGCGGTTACATGTAATTTACCTGTCCTCCAAACGAAGAGAAAATAGGCGATCAGAAAAGTGAAGGTGGCGAAGGTGCTGACCCCCACGAAACCAAAAATCGAATACAAACTGCCTGCGAAAGAAGAAGCAATGAAAGTTCCTATGTACATGCAAGCATTAGCCAAGCTCGATATGGTACCGCGCGAGGTGTCGGACAATGATTGCAAGTAACCCATCAGGACAGGCACCAGTACACCGCCGAAGCAATACATGAAGAAGAGGACAACCTGCAAAAGGCCGATTCCCGGTATGTAAGGCAAAACAAGATAGAGCAGGGCGCTGCCCAGAAACCCAACGGTCAAAATCGTACTTCTCTTCCAACGCTCGAGTAACCAACCGCTGAGTAAGCTACCAACGGTGTTGCCAAGCCCGATAACTAAAGTGATCAAGCCAATTTCAGTAACAGATTGCTGATATTGATCGGAAAGCCATACGCCATAGAATGAAAAGACTGCATAGACACCCGTCATGAAAACGAAATAGCCGATAAAGCTGCGTGAAGCTTGTGGCAGTCGCAACAGATCCTTGTAACGTGCAAAAATAGCGTTGGTGGTTCCAAGTCCGGGTATGGAGGTAGGAGGCAATAGATCAGGAAGTTTTCGGATGATGAGTACAAAAGCTCCGATAGAAGCAATTCCTACAGCCAAAAAAGGAAACGACCAATGATAAGCTGACAGAAAACTGCCGATAGGTACACCGATCACTTGGGAAACCGAAAGACCTGCCATGACAACCCCCATTGCTTTTCCGATACGAGCAGGGGGAAACAAAACAGGAATGGCGGCCCACACCTGCGGACCGATAAAGGCTGAACAGATCCCGGCAAGAAAGCGAAAGAAAAGCATCGCGGTGAAACTAGGTGCAAAGCCGCATGCAAGTGTGGAAAGGGCAAATCCGAGCATACCAACTGCCATCACATGTTTCCTATTTCGATGATCAGATAGCGGGCCGGCGATTAAAGCGGCTAAAGCAAATCCGAGAGCATAGGTTCCGATCAGCCAAGCTGCCTGATTAGTGGATACGTGATATAGCTCTCGCAAGGTTGGCAGCAGTGGGCTAATGATAAATGTATTCGTACCGATCAAAAACATGGTGAAGAAAAAGATCATCAAAAATAGGCGCTCCATAAAAAACTCTCCTCTTCGTTTTATAATTATATAGTTAAATAACTTTTGAACTAAAGAGCAAAAAAAGGATACCAATTATAAGGTATCTAAAAAGCCAGGCAGAATTTGATCAAATGTCTCTTTATAAATGCGCATGTACCGTGTTTGCCCCTCCTTTCTTACTTTGATCAGTCCTGCCTCTCGAAGTGTCTTGAAATGATAGGAGGCATTGGACTTGGAAGTATCGCAGGTCAAACCCACTTCTGTACAACTCAGCTCGTTGCTGGAATGATATAAGGCCTTTAAAATGGCTAGCCTTGTCTCATCTGCCAACGCTTTAAAAATCTTGATTCGCTTTTCGGTGAGTTCAAGTTGTTCAATATTCATAAAACTATCTTACTAGGGAAACGCTATCCAGGCAACCATTTCATTCCTTTTATTTTTTATTCTTTATGTTTTCGTTGTTGTGTTGGTGCTGATAGGAAGCGCCTTGGTTGTCTTCGGTATGCGTATCATCTGCAACGGTACTGCTGGTTAGCCCTGCTACGGCTAATCCTTTTTGATTCAGGTTTTTGGCGCTTTTGAATTTGGACATATTACTACCCCCTATTTGCTAATGGATGCTTACTTAAGATGTCTTGTTTCGCGGGGGAGTAGTCATCCTCATTTTCCTAGACGGCAGTTGAGGTATACTAAATAAAAAGGGTGCGTCAGGGAGGATGGGAGCGGATGGCAGGGTGTGTCATGATCGTGGAGGGGAAGACAGACAAAGAACGTTTGCTTCGGGTGCTGGCTGAGCCTGTCACGATTCTTTGTACGTACGGTTCCTATAGCTTGGAAAAAGGGGAGAAGCTGCTCGCTCAAACGGAAGTAGCAGATGCAGATGAGATATACCTATTTACTGATGAAGACGACAGCGGGAAAAAATTGCGAACGCATTTAAGTGAAGATTTTCCTGATGCAATCCATCTGCATACGCCGAAAATGTACAGAGAGGTTGCCGACACGCCTCTTTCGGTACTTGCAGAAATTTTGGAGCGAGCAGGCTTTGCAGTTATAGTGCCTCATCCTGATCTTGGAGAGTGGTAAGGGGATAAAACACCGTTCCATCGGCTATAACAGTAGTAAATGGAATGGTGGAGGTGCAAGGTAATTGCGTAGTTTGATGACATTTTTTAATCGAATGAACATTATGGTGTGGCTGGTGGGTATCTTTGTTGCTCATGCCGCGCTCTATCTGGTACTGGGGACGGCGACGTGGCTGGCTACCTCGCTTTTGGCAACAGCGTTCTACGGCGTTATTTTATTGGTAGGCAAATTAATTGCCAGCCGTTATCCAGACAAGGAAGAAAGCAGATGAAAGCCGGCGAGCAAGCAGCCGGCTTTTTTTGCATTACCAGCCCAAAAGCTGCATGAGTAAAATGAACCCACCCAATACCCAGACGTAGATGGCGAAGCCCTTCATCGAGCCTGTACTGATGATCGTAAGCATCCAGCGAATGGCAACATATCCAGCAAGTCCGGCAAACATGGTGCCCACGAGCATCGGGATCAATAAGGCTGTTTCAAGCGGTGTTTCTACGAGCTTGGCTGTTTGCAAGACACAAGCACCCAGAATCGCTGGCAAGGATATTAAAAACGAAAAGCGCGCAGCGTCAGCACGGTCGATCCCGCGTAGGAGAGCGCCGGCAATCGTCAGCCCAGAGCGGGAAATAGCAGGCAGGATCGCAGCACCTTGCAGTGTCCCGATGATCAGGGCGTCCGTGTAGTTGATTTCCTCGAATCGCCGATTTCCACGGCGCATGGACTCGACCGCCCAGAGGATCGCGCCTGTCGCAAGAAATTCCCACCCGATCGTAATGCCCGTCTGCGAGATTTCTTCAAAATAATCTTCAAAGGCGAGTCCGATCACTGCTGTAGGTATCGTACCTACGACTAATAGCTTTGTCAGCTTGCTCATCGGATTCATGATGATAAAACGAACCTGTGGCCAAAAGACGATAACGACAGCGATCAGCGTACCGAAATGAAGCATCGTGTCAAATAAAAGGCCGACCTCCTGCATACCAAACATTTTGCGAAACAGGACGAGATGACCCGTGCTGGATATCGGTAAAAATTCAGTCAAGCCTTGTACAATACCGAGAAAAATATGTTCAAGCAACAACAGCATAGGCAAGAGTCACTCCAGTCTTGAAAAAGTAGGGCCAAGCCAGTCTTACTGTCATATGTATGTCCGTGAATGGAAGACTTGCCTATTTCGTTGGGCATCGTTATTTTGTTAGAAAAAAGTTGTGGTATTTTCTTGCGGGAGATGGGTATAGTTAGTGTGCACAAAGGTAGAGAGCGAGGAAAAAATACATATGTACAAAAGACAAATGCGTGAAAAGCGTGAGCCCCAAATCATTCAGAACGGCAATTTGGCGGCAGGGATGACGCTTACCATGACGGTAGCGCGTAAAACAGAAATCGGCTATTTCTTGAGCGATGGCAAAGACGAAGTGTTTCTCCATGCCAATGAAGCGCACGAGCGTTTACATATCGATGATGAGGTCGAAGTGTTTTTGTACCATGATCACGAAAACCGATTGGCTGCGACCATGGACATGCCTCATGTCGGCATGGGTGAATACGGCTGGCTAGAAGTCGTGGACATTTCTCCGCGCATGGGTGTATTCCTGGACAATGGCATTAACAAGGACCTGCTCTTATTCATCGATGACCTGCCCAAGCATAGCGATGAATGGCCGCGTCCCAAGGATCAAATGCTAGTAGCGCTGAAGCAAGACAAGCTCGGCAGACTCTTGGCCAAGCCGGTCACGGAAAACGAAATCGTTAAGATCGCAGCAATGGCAGATGAGAGTATGAAAAACAAATCTGTCGAGGGTACGGTCTACAAAGTGATTCAAGCAGGTGCATTCCTGTTGACGGAGGACGAGCATATCCTTTTCATTCATCGTGATGAAATGGTGGGGCGTCTGCGCCTCGGACAAACGGTGCGCTGCCGCATTAGCTTTGTACGTGAGGATGGTCGTCTGAACGGTTCCATGAAAGAGCGCAAGGAAGTACAGTATGGCGAAGATGCGGACAAGCTGCTGCGCTATTTGATCAATCGTGACGGGGCTATGCCTTATACCGATTCGACGGAAGCGGATGTCATCCGAGAAAAATTCCAAATGAGCAAGTCCAGCTTCAAGCGAGCACTTGGCAAGCTGATGAAGGAACGCCGCGTGGAGCAAGTAGACGGCTGGACCAAAATCATTCAAAGCGAACAAGAAGAATAAATGAAGAAAACCCTCCTGGGCAAAAGAGCTTCCTGAAAACAGGAAACGAATGCTTGGGAGGGTTTTTGGTTTTTTTACAGTGTCGTTTGTACAGATTGCTTTTGCTTGCGGGCTTTGTAATACGACAGGGAATATACGAGTGCGATCAAAATAAATCCGGCGATATCCGTTTCAATTCCGGGGATGACCGCGAGCACGCCACCCGCAATGGCCAGGATTCGCTCCAGTACGTTTAGTTTGGACATCCAGTACCCGATCAATCCTGCTCCCACACCGATCATCCCAATTATAGATGTCAGCATGACCCAGATCGATTCCAGCAAGGTGGTATTAATGAGCAGCAAGGCTGGCGAGATGACGAAAATATAGGGAGCCATAAAAGCGGCGATCGATAGTCGCGTTGATTCTACACCTGTTTGGATCGGCTTTGACTTGGCAATGCCTGATGCGGCAAAGGCAGCAAGCGCAACTGGCGGAGTGATGTCTGCGACGATTCCGAAGTAGAAGGTAAACATGTGAGCCGCGATAGCAGGAACGCCCAATTGAATGAGCGCTGGAGCCGCGATGGTCGAAGTGATAATGTAGTTGGCCGTTGTTGGCGTTCCCATTCCCAAAATGAGCGATGCAATCATGGTAAAGAACAACGTAAGGAAAAGCTGACCGCCAGCCAGATCAATCAGACCATTTGCCAGCTTCAACCCAATCCCTGTCAACGTAATCGTACCGACAATGATTCCGGCACACGCGGTTGCAGCGACGACGCCAAGAGCCATTTTAGCACCTGAGGCAAGCGCTGCAAAAATATCAGCAATAGACATGCGGGTCTCTTTTCGGAAGGCTCCTACGACAATCGTAGAGACAATACCGATAATCGCGGAGCGCTCGGCTGATATGTTCATCATCAAGGCTGTAATAATGATCACGATGGGAAGGAGCAGGTACATTTTTTTCAAAACTTCTTTTTTGTTCGGCAGTTCTTCCTTCGAGAGTCCGCGTAATCCGAGTCGCTTCGCTTCAAAATGCGTCATAATCCAGATCCCTACGAAAAATAAAATCGCAGGAAGGATCGCTGATTTGGCGATTTCCAAGTAAGGAACACCGATGAACTCCGCCATCAAAAAGGCAGCAGCTCCCATGACTGGCGGCATGATTTGTCCCCCGGTAGAGGACGAGGCTTCCACCGCAGCGGCAAATTCGGAGCGATAGCCGAGCCGCTTCATCATCGGGATGGTAAAGGCACCAGAGGTAACGACATTGGCAACAGAGCTGCCGCTAATCGTCCCTTGCAGGGCGCTGGAAAAAACGGCTACCTTCGCCGGACCGCCGATACGTCTACCTGCAATGACCAGCGACAAATCGTTAAAATACTCACCGACGCCTGTTTTTTCGAGAAACGCACCAAACAGCACAAACAAAAAGATAAAGGTAGAGGAAACGGCGAGCGGAGTACCGAGAATCCCCTCCAGCGTGTAGTAGCTGTGTCCGATAATCCGCTCGACATCACTGCCGCGATGCTCCAAAAAGCCTGGCATGTAAGGTCCGAAGTAGGTGTATAAAAGAAAAATGGTGGCGATGAGGGCGATTGGAATTCCGACGACTCGTCGTGCAGCCTCGAGGACAAGCAAGACAGCAATACCGCCGACAACCATATCCATCGTCGTATAGTTGCCTGTTCGGGTCACAAGTCCCTCGTAGTCAATGACCCAATAGAGTGAGACGAAGACACCTAACAGGGCAAGAATTATGTTCACGATTCCGATTTTGTTATGCTTGCCTTTGGATGTCCCCGCATATAGCAGATAGACAAGGGCAAGCCCGAAGGCTAAGTGGATCGGGCGGTGAATCTGGGGAGGAAGCGTGAAGAAAAGCGTGCTGGATAATTGGTACAGGGAGAAAAGGACAAGTAGACCAAAGGAGATCCACCTCATGGGACCTGCGAGCTGGCGTGTGGCTGATTCTTTGTCGTATTGCGAGATCAGCTTATCCATCTCTTGCTGGTTTATATTTGTTGTTGTACTCATAGTGACCTCCTAACTCGCTCAAAATGGATCGCTTTTCTGCCTGAATCGTGATGGCTTCTCCCGGCTTGTCGATCAAGCTCAACGGAATATCCTGTCCAGAGAAAAGCAACGTATGATTAGCACGTACTTGCCCGATAAACAGCCGGAGGGCAGGAAAAGACCGCTGCATATTACGAATGTGGAATCGTCCATCGGCCAGAACCAGCTTCTCGCCAGGAGCCAATTCATTTTCCATGCCGATACCGTAGTCGTGAAAGCTCATCTCCGACAAAATAATTTGACCGTCTACAATCCGGTATTGCTCCTCGATTGTGGAGCGATGAATGGAATGAGTCCAGCGAATGCCAAAGGCTGCTTCATTCTGTATGCTGGCACTCCAAACTACTTGATTTGACTGTGTATCCCGGATAACCAGAGCGGGAAACAGTGGAGTGGAGATGCCTACATAAAAGACAGTGATGAGAAGAAAGAAGGAGAAAAGGCGGAACAACGTCCGCCCTCTTCCTTTTGTTACCGCCTGGATAAAAACCATCTGGCTTTACTTCACGCCTTTTTCGTCGAAGTACTTTTGTGCCCCCGGGTGAACAGGGATGCTGACGCCGTTCTTCACGTTCTCCAGCTTGATTTCCTTGGCTTTGGCGTGACCGAGCTTGTCGCTGTTCTCAAAGATCGCCTTTGTTACTTTGTACACGAGGTCTTCACTCAGATCGGAGCGAATCAAGAGCATCGATTTGACGGAGACGGTTGTCACTTCTTCAGGAACGGTTTGGTACGTATGGGCAGGGACTGTTGTTTTCACGTAGTAAGGATATTTGGCGATGATTGCATCGATTTTGTCCGCGTCAATGGGAATGATTTTTACACCAGTTGTCGCTGCCAGCTCCGTGATTGCTGCGGTAGGCGTACCAGCCGTTTGGAAGGCAGCATCTAATTGCCCGTCCTGAATGGCTTTGGCAGAGTCAGCAAAGGAGAGGCGCTGGAGCTTCGTATCTTCAAAGGTCATCCCGTATGCTTCCAAAATTTGCTGAGCGTTCACTTCTGTGCCGCTTCCCGGAGCGCCTACAGATACGCGCTTCTCTTTCAAATCGGCAACGCTTTTAATATTGCTGTCAGCAGAGACGACGATTTGGATGGTTTCATCGTAGAGAGCGCCCAATGCCTGGAAGGAATCAATTTTACCGTCTTGCTGGAACATGTTCGTTCCCTTTGACGCATACTCGGCAATGTCGTTTTGCGTAAAGGCGATGTCCGCCTTTTTATCGCGAATGAGGCGAATGTTTTCTGCTGAAGCGCCTGTGGCTTGGGCTGTAGCAGTGATCCCGGCGTTTTTCGTAATATGGTCAGCCATGCCGCCGCCGAGTGGGAAATAGGTGCCTCCTGTACCGCCTGTTGCAAGAATTAGTTGAGAGGGATCGGCGCTTCCTCCTGAGCTGGAGCTGCCTCCACCTGCCCCTCCTTGAGCAGAGTTCCCGCCACCACCACATGCCGTCATAAGCGACATGGACAGAAGCAGTGTAAGCGAGAGAAGAAAATGACGCTTCTTCAAGATAATTCCCCCTTAGTCTAAAAATTCTGTTTATATGGCTTTCTTCGGAATTGTAAGGAGAGGTCTATAAAAAACTACAAAATTCTATAGAAAAATATAGTAAACTAAGAAATAAACGTTAACGGCTTTTTGAACAATTTCATATGAGAAAGTGCGGGCAACATTTTATGAGAGAGAACATTTCAATTTTGCTGCTTATGCTCATTGCTGTCCCGATTGCCGGAGAGCTCAAATTTCACCCGTTTCAGGATGAGTTTCGGATTAGCTTTGGTACAACGGCTTTTTTCTTTTTTTTATTGTGGCTGCGTCCTTCTTTCTTGGCAGGGGTCATAACCGGATTAATTGTCGTTCTATTTAGAATAGTCTTGGATTTTTTATATGAGGATGTCTTTTCGCTTCTGGCTTCTTTTCAGATGCATTTCCCTGCATTTTGCTATTATGCTGCCTTTGCTTGTCTATTCTCGCTCTTTCGCGTTAATACGCTACATCATCGACCGCTTTGGGTGGGGCTGTTGGGGACAGTCGCAGAAATAGCAGCGAATTTGGTAGAGCTGTCCTTCCGTGCTGTGTCCTGGGAGGGAGTTTTTCAGTTGGAGGTTGTAGGGCCGATTGCTGTGATTGCATTGATACGCAGTTTTTTTGTCCTTAGTTTTTTCAATATGATTCAGCTGCGTCAGGCGAAATGGATGGAAAAGCAACAGCGTAATCGAAACGAGCAGATGTTGATGCTCATTTCCAATTTGTACGAGGAATCTGTTCTCCTAAAAAAGACATTGCATCAGGTTGAGGAAATCACACGCAGCTGCTATGAGCTGTATCGCGAGATGAACGAGGTGGAACAAAAGAATGGGACGAGCAAGCGTTACGCGAAGCGGTTGCTATCCCTTGCCGGACAAGTGCATGAAGTGAAAAAGGACAATCAACGCATATATGCTGGTCTTTCCAAGCTGATTTCTGACGAGAATGATCGAGACTATATGCCACTGGGCGAATTGATAGGGATCATTGTTCAGGGACAACGAAAGTACGCGAGACTATTGGAGAAGGACATCCAGTTTGAAACGAATGTGGAGGTGCCGTATCTCGCTTGCCACATTTACACGACACTTTCACTCATCAACAATCTGGTCGGCAACAGTGTTGAAGCGATCCGCGACCGGGGGATGGTATCGATCGTGGCTTCGATTGACGAGAGTCAGGGGTGGCTTCAGTTTGTCGTAACCGATGATGGTCCAGGCATTGTGGTGAAGGATAAAGAGCTCTTGTTCATGCCTGGATTCACGACCAAATACGACGTATCAGGCAGACCTTCCACGGGAATCGGACTTTCATACGTAAAGGAAATGACAGACAGTCTCCAAGGAATGATTGATTTATCCGAGGACTCATGCGGACAAACGACACAATTTTGCATTCGCTTGCCAATCGCAACTCTGATTCAGAAAGGGTGACCTCATGCGCTACTTCATTGTGGACGACGATCCTGCGATTCGATTCATGCTCGGTCAAATGATTGAGGATGCTGATTTGGGAGAGGTATGTGGGGAAGCAGAGGATGGCTCGCAAATTGACCACGATTTTTTGAATTGGAAGCAAGTAGACATTTTGTTGATTGATCTTTTAATGCCGAATCGAGATGGCATTGAAACGGTGCGCCATCTGAGGCATTTTACCGGAAAAATTGTCATGATCTCGCAAATCGAAACGAAGGAGATGATCGCTGAGGCGTATGCGACAGGGATCGAATACTACGTGACCAAACCGGTGAATCGCCTAGAGGTCATCAGTGTTCTGCAAAAGGTACGGGAACGCATATTGCTACAGCAATCCATTGAGGGTATTCAACGGTCACTTTCCGTCTTATCCGGCACGATTAACATGACGGCAGCTCCATCAAAAGATACATCGTATCCTGAAATGGGCATCTTATCTTCCGCACGGTTTCTCTTGACTGAACTGGGGATGATTAGTGAAAAAGGCAGCAAAGATTTACTCGACATGATGGAGTGGCTGTATCGCTGGGAGAAGGAAAGGGATGGAGAAGTGAATCTTCCTCCTTTACGCGATATTTTTTGGGCGGTTGCTGCCCGCAAGCTGGGGAAGGGAGTGACTGTCCTGATCCAAAAGGAAACGAAGGCCGCTGAGCAGCGCGTACGCAGAGCTATTTGTCAGGCATTAACCCATCTGGCTTCCCTCGGGCTGACCGATTACAGTCATCCTAAATTCGAGAGCTACGCGACCACATTCTTCGATTTTACCGAGGTGCGAAAGCGCATGCTGGAGCTGGAGAATCAAATGGAAGCGACGATCTCTTCTACGCGTATCAATACCAAGAAGTTTATTTTTGTACTCTACATGGAGTCAAAAAGGCGAATTGGTGTATTTCAGTGCTGATTTTTGGAGTGGGCATCCAAATGTGATAAGATATTTCTATTGGTCATGAGCGAGGGCTTCGATGTAAGCTGGTAAAAGCTTTGGAATGCCTCCGTTTTACATTTGTTTTGGGAGGGAAGAAAGTGAGCGAACTACGTAATCCATGGCAGCTACTTTACCGAGTCTATCGTCATGTGCAACCTGTTCTGGAGCGGGAGTTTGCGGCCTGGTATAAAAGAGCGCAGGCGATTCCCAATCCCGAGCTGAGAAAACAGGCACAAGACAGCATGGACTCCAAAAAGTTTCACTGCCAAGGGGGATGTGTCTATGCAGCACAGGTCATCCCGCAAGTAGAGACAATTGTTCCGCTGATTGTCGCCTACCAAACAATCAGCGACTACTTGGATAATCTGTGTGATCGCAGCACGTCACTAGATCCGCAAGACTTCCGTCAGCTTCACGTGTCGATGCAGGATGCATTGACACCAGGTGCGCCCTTACGCGACTATTATTTGTACCGTGAGGATAAGGATGACGGCGGCTTTTTGGCTGGGCTGGTTCAGACCTGTCAACAGCATGTCGCACAATTGCCAGCCTATGAAAAAATCCAGGCAAAGATACTCGAGTTTTCTTGTTTGTATAGCGATTTGCAAGTATATAAGCACATTGCTCCCCATTTGCGCGAGGATCACCTGTTGACGTGGTGGGATCAGTACAAAGACCGCTATCACGATTTGCACTGGCAAGAATTTGCTGCTGTCACAGGCTCGACTATCGGGATATTCGCTCTTTTTTGCTTGGCGACTGATCCTGATGTAGGGGAGGAGCAAATACAGACAGTAAGTGAGGCTTACTTTCCGTGGCTGTGCGGGTTACATATTTTATTGGACTATTTAATTGACCTGGAAGAAGATAAAATGGGTGGAGATTTAAACTTCGTGAGCTATTACGATTCGGAACGGATAGCGACTGAACGCTTGAAGCTTTTCATAAAACAAGCAAAGGCAAGCGTTAAACGCTTGCCAAATCCTGCATTTCACCGTATGATCGTGGACGGGCTAGTCGCGTTTTATCTCGCGGATCGCAAGGTAAACCGGAGCCAGCCACACATTTATACTATCGCTAGACAACTGCTGAAGCAGGCAAAGGGCTTGCCCTCTGTCCTGTTTTATGTGAACAGTTTACTTGTACGGCGATAACGGAGAAGAGGTTAGCGCATATGCTTGCGCTTGTACGAAAAGCCAAATCCCATCAACGAGAAGGCAACAACGATACAGCCAAGGATACCAAGGGGACTTTTTTCCCCAATGGCAATGCCAACTCCGATGAGACAGGCGGTTACCAAAAATGCCAAAGCCAGTGTTACCAATTGATAACGATTCATCGGTCTGTAACCTCCTATCTGTCAATGTTCCCATTATACCTTATTTTCCGCGAAAAGCATCCAGGTAAAGATTTCGGAAATCCCGGTAATATATTTGTGCGAAGTGGTGGAGAACGCAGATGGAAAGCATAATACAAATTAGAAAAGGGAATCGAGTGATAGAAGGTCATGTTACCTATGAAGAAGGGGACTTGATCGAAGCCGTATTTCCCAGCCCATTGGATGTCACAGTAGGGGATCAGCTCCCCTGTCTATTGACGGCTGACTATGAAACAATCAATACGTTTGAAGCCGTAGTCGTGGCTAAAGACAAAAATCGCTTATTTTTGTTCCACTCTCCAACAGCTGCTGAGTTTCGGGAGCAGCGCAGACGCTATCCCCGTTTCGACATGGAGGTTAGGGGTTGGATCCAGTATCCGACGCAGGAGCCAGACTCATTTTTTTCCGTCTATAGTCAAATGGTGTACTTGGTGAACTTGAGCCTGGGAGGCTTGGCATTCCGCTCAGACAAACAGATTCCCGCGGATCAGCACATTGTCTTTTCCTTTGAATTGTATGGTCGCAATCGCCCGGACGGGGTAGTAAAAACTGATTTGGTTATCATTCATGAGCGAATAGAGGGACCGAATTATTTTTATGGCTGTACGATCAAAGGAATCAATGCCCGTCATTTTCACAATTTGCGAAAGTACATTTTGCATCGACAAATCGAGGAACGAAGACAAGTGAAAATCGAGTAGGTCTTTTCGTTAATTGGTTCAATGGGGACCAATTTTTTTTTTGCCTTTTTGGTGGTGAGTTTGGAGGGGCTGTAGGGGAGGGAAGAAGCGGATTTCCAGTCTACGCTTCGGCCTACGCCCTGCCGGGAGGCGGGGACTGTTCGCTACGGAATGAATGTTGGGAGCGCCTCAAAAGTAGAGGTTCGAGGATGACATCTCAGAGGTTGAGGCTGAAAACCCCCGACATTCATTCCTTCGCTGGGTAGGGCTCCAGAGGCGCTTGGACTGGAAATCCGCTTCTTCTACGCGGCTTCAGTTAACATTTGAAAAGGCATCAAAGAGGGAAAAGGACAAAGAAAAACAAAGAGAAACGGAAAGACCTCTGTGATAAATCAAATCGGTCCGGCTCATTGTCCCTATGTTACGACAGGCCGGTCATTTCTGGTGAACAGCAAAAAGAGGGGATGAAAACCCCCTCCTGCAAAGCGGTAATACGACATTGGCACCTAGACGCTATTCAACAGAGAAGAGACGATAAATTTATCCGGCTCGTTCCGATCCAGCTGTAGCTGTCGCGACAGTCACGTCTTTTGTTCGTTTCCCCCAAATCCAGCGCTGTAAGAGGACAGCGCCTCCGCCAATCGCAGCGATTAACATTCCGACCCATAAAAAAGCGGTGTTTGGACCCCAGATGGTCATAATGACGCCTCCGAGCAACGGAGCAATAATGAAAGTCGCACTCGTCAATGAATCGATAATTCCCCTCACGCGGCCGAGCGCTTGCGGGGGGCTTTCTTTTTGTACCAAATAATTGGCTCCGACCGAAGTCAGACCCGTTCCGACTCCAGCCAATAAAGCAGCAATCAGCAGCCAATACATGCCATCACCCGGCTGGAAAAATCCAATCCACGAAAAACTAATTCCGATGAGCAAAACGCCACCGCCCAGCACCCATCCATAAGAACGGATTTCTTTTAAGCGATGGAGCCAGGTGACGGTGACAAGTGCGCCTAATCCAATGACACTGACTGTAAACCCGAGCATTTCGGGATTGTCGGGCAGCTTCTCGCGGAAGATCACGGGAAACTGTGTATCCGCCAACTGAATCGCCAACGAGGTAATGATTGCGAAGATCGTGCTGTACAACAGGACACGGTTTTGCAAAAAGATCCGCCAGCCCTCTTGCCATGCTTGACGGTAAGGGAGAGGCTGCTCTTCTACGGATGGACGAGACAACGTTTTCTCCACTTTACGAATCGTGAACAGAAATCCAGTAGAGAGGAGAAATGTCGAAGCATTAATCATGAGACAAATGGCGGGTTCAAAAACGGCCGCTACCAATCCTCCGGCAAGTGGACCGATCAATTTCCCCATCTGGTATACGGCTCCATTCAAGGCAGAGGCTTGTAACAATTGATTCTCAGGTACGATTTGACGCGTCAAGGTCTGTTGTGCTGGATCGTTGAAGACAGAGGCACCTGAACGCAGGGCAATGACTACCAGGAACCAGAACGGATTCGGCATGACAAGCAGGAGCAGAGTGAAAGCAGCCTGCATGATATTCATGGACATGATCATCCGAACCTTGTTCACGCGGTCTGCAAGTACCCCGGCAAACTGTCCGAGCAAAATGCTTGGAGCTGCATAGGCAACGGGCAGCAGGGCCATCGTCATCGGATCAACCTTCCACACAAACCCCAACAGGATGGATACCGCTATAAAATCAAACCAATCGCCAAGCGTAGACAGTCCGTAAGAGACGAACAGCGTGCGAAACGTTCTATTTTCTTTTAACAAAAAAATCCCTCCATCGATCTGTTAACTCGATGATAAAAGGGATTTGTCAGAGGAATATCAGATAGTGGATGAGATGATGGCACGAATTTTTTTCTGCAAGTAGTCGAACTTGTACTCTTCGGATAATTCTGTCCAGATTTTCTGGTATTTGCGCTCCCATTCTCGGTCGTAGCCGAAGTCTTTCAAGAACGACAAGATCATTTTTGCGCCATAAATGAGATGGGGGACGAACTTGGTGCTTCGTAAGACCTCCAGACCTTCATCGACCAAGCGGCGCGCCTTGGCAAGCTCCTGTCGATGGTACAGACAAAGACCTCGCGTAATAGTAAAGCTGCCGAGTTCACGCTGCATAGGGAGTTCTTGCAAGATCTCCTCAGAGCGTTGAATGACCTTCTCAGCCACTTCAACCTCACCCATGAGCAGATACAAGAGGGCTTCTTCCGCTTGAAAAAAGAGTTGAAAGCCGGGTGAATTGACTCGCTCAACAACCTCCATGGCAGGAAGCAGCTGTTTTTTTGCTCGCTCCCATTCTTTGGCTTGGGCGTAGACACAGATTGCGGTGATTTGCATCTCATCCTGATAATTTTTAGGCATACTTTTCGCGTTTTTCAGAGCCCATTGTAAAATTTCTAATGTTTTTTGCGAGTCAATTTCTGTCATACGGTATAAATGAAACAAATAAAACAGCTTGTCGGAGAGGGAAGTTTTATCCTCGACAAACCAGCCGAAGTCACCGCCAACAAACCGCAAATAGGTAGCATAAAAAGAGTCCATCTGGAAGCCAAGCACTTGCTGATTCGCATAGAGTGTCTGCAAAGCGGCCCCCATACCCATGCCGTGGTAGGTGGTTAGCATCCTCTGGATGTTCTCTGAGAAATCACTGGTTAATACGGATGGACTAGGCGATGGCTGCTCTTTTAGCGTAAGCCGATAGCCGACTCCTCGGACCGTATCAATCGTGAGCAGATGAGACCACTTTTGCAGTTTTTTCCGCAAGCGGTATATGTGATCGTCGACAGTACGGTCAGTAGGCTCTTCCAGCGGCCAGACGCGATCTAGCAAATCACTCCTTGAAAAGGCCCGGTTTTTCCATGTGTACAGATATTGAAACAAGGCGTATTCCTTTGGCAAAAGGACAATCGTTTCCCCAGCATAATGGATTTGATACGTATCATCCGACCATGTTATCAATCCCATTTGAAAGACTCCTCGTTTATATTGAACTTCTTCATTTTATTGTAAAGGGTGCCACGAGATACGCCGAGCAGCTCGGCTGCTGCTTTTTTGTTGCCGTATGTGCGCTCCAACGCTGCCAGAATGCGCTCCTTTTCGTTCGCAGGTGAAGAAGGGTACGCAATCGACGGACGGATGATGGGCGGCGGTGTCGTAGTCGGCGGTCCATACGTTCCCCCCATCGGCGTGTGCAGAGAGACGTGTGTGGGTTCTGTGTGACTGCGAATGACAGACGGCAGATGCTCAGGCAAAATTACGCCGTTTTCTTGCAGGATCGACAGACGTTCAATGACGTTGCGAAGCTGGCGGATGTTCCCAGGCCAAGTGTACTCGAACAACGCTTGCATGACTTCGGGAGAGATGCGTGGTACGGATTGGTCATGGGCCACGGAATACTCATGAATGAAAATTTGCACGAGCTCTGGCAAATCCTCACGTCGTTCGCGCAGTGGCGGGATTTCCAGAGAAAAGACGTTCAGCCGATAATACAGATCCTCGCGAAAACGACCGTCTGCAACCATTTGCTCCAGCTGTCTGTTTGTCGCCGCTACGATCCGTGTATTGACGGTGATCGGTTCTGTTCCGCCAACGCGGTAAAACTGTCGTTCCTGCAAGGCGCGAAGCAGTTTTACCTGCAATTCTAGGGGGAGTTCTCCTATTTCATCGAGGAAAATCGTCCCGCCATGCGCCAGCTCCAGCTTGCCAGGCTTGCCTTTTTTCTCGGCTCCAGTAAAAGCACCGCCCTGATAACCAAACAGCTCACTTTCGAACAGTGCAGCAGGAATGGCACCGCAGTTGATCGCAATAAAAGGCTTTTCATGTCGGCGACTTGCTTGATGAATGGCTTGGGCAAACAGCTCTTTCCCAACGCCGCTTTCTCCATAAATCAGCACAGTCGCATCCGTCTGCGCCACTTTTTTAGCGGAACCAATAGCGGATTGAATCGAGGCGGAATGACCTTTGATTGCGTAAAAAGGATCGTCTGCTGCCTGAAACCGACTCATCTCTTGCTGCAAATTATGGAGATGGGCCGTCGTATGTGCTAATTCTTCATTGAGACGAACCAGCTCGGTAATATCCTGTTCGATGGAAATCGCGCCAATAATCTCACCCTCACGGCGAATCGGTGCCGCATTAATGAGTACATGGCTATCAGGACGAGGAATGTGATAGACACGTTGAACAGATGTCCCTTGGCGCAGCGCATCGAGCAGGCGAATCGATTCACTCGCGAAGTGCTCATCGAGCGAGGTTCCGACAACTTGAGCGCGATCGATTTCATAAATTGTTTCTGCTGCCCGATTCCAGTGTTGGACGACATTGCGGGAGTCTACGATTGTGACAGCCTCACTCATCGTATCCATCAAGGTACGGAGCAGGGCAGACTGGTTTTGGGTCAACACGACAAAGGCAGTCATGAGCTGGTATGGCTCAACCATTCCCGTAGGAGTGCCATGTTCATCCACGATAACGATTGCTGGCAGATCGGAAAGAGCTAAGCCAGCGACAATGTGGCTAATGGATTGTTCGAGCGTAGTTGTAGAAGCGACGACGACTACTCTGCCCTTTCGTTCTTTATCCACCCATTCACCCACAGTTTCTCCTGTGCGTATTTTGACAATATCAGGTGGAATCGGAATCGCAAAGGAAGAGAGCGTACTGTCCAACGAAAATAATGGTTTCAAATTGTCACCTCTTATCCAAACTAACAGGGAAAGGAATGGTTCCTGTTGTACATCTAATCAGAAGTGTACAAGAATAGACATGTAATGTACATATGTGTTAAATGCGTCAGAGAGACATCACGATAGCGCTTACGTGAAATAGTTGGCACGATTCATGCTTGTAGAAGTGGACAGAGTACGTTGAGGAGGAGACAGTCAACGATGGAACAAGCGATGAAGGATTTCTTTCTATTTTTATCCAAAAACAAAACCTTAAATTCTGCCGCAAAAAAGTGGGGCCTGCGCTTTGGAGCGAGCCGCTTTGTATCTGGTCAAACAATCGCGGAGGCAATCAACGCCGTACGCAAGCTGAACCAGCAAGGTCTGGTATGCACGCTGGATCACTTGGGCGAATTCGTGTTCAGCGTAGAGGAAGCAAACGAATCTGCTGACTATTGCATCAAAACGCTGGATGCGATCCACCAATCTGGTGTCGATTGCAATCTTTCGTTGAAAATGACTTCGCTTGGTCTGGATATCAGCCGTGAGCTTTGCATGGACAACATGAAACGCATTTTGGATTCGGCTAAGAAAAACGGAAACATTTTCGTTCGTATCGACATGGAGGACTACGCACACAATCAGGTGACCATGGAGATTTTGAACGAATTACTGCAAGAGTACGACAACGTCGGAACCGTTATTCAGGCGTATCTCTACAAAGCATCGGACGATATCGACAGCTTGAAGGACAAAAAAGTGAACTTCCGTCTCGTAAAAGGAGCATACAAGGAGTCTCCTGAAGTCGCTTACCCGAACAAGCCAGATGTAGATGAGAACTACAAAAAAATCATCAAGCAGCATCTGTTGAATGGCGGGTACGCTGCTGTGGCAACTCATGATGACAACATCATTGATTTTGTGAAAAAGCTGGAAAAGGAACACAGCATCCCGCGCACACAGTTTGAATTCCAAATGTTGTATGGTATTCGTACGCAGTCCCAAATTGACTTGGCTCGCGAAGGCTATAAAATGCGTGTTTATGTACCGTACGGAAACGACTGGTACGGATATTTCATGCGCCGTTTGGCAGAAAGTCCAGCAAACGTAAAATTTGTTCTCAAAGGGATGTTTACGAAATAAGTTTTGCGAAGTATACTTGACACCTTCGGAGATTCTCCGGAGGTTTTTATTTTATCTGGAAAGGTGATAGTCTTGTGAATTGTTGGATTATTTCGCTTACTCCTCCATATTCTTTTGATCGGTTGCTCCGGCGTCTAGAGACACATCCAGATACGCAGATACGTGTGAATCAAGAAAAAAATAGCCTACAGCGCGTCTTTCGTATCGGCTTACGGCCTGTTCTGGTCCATATGCAATTTATGGGTAGCTTGGAAGAACCGGCATTGCGATACGAGACACATGCGATTTTGTCCACGTCAGACCAACAGCTGCTAGAAAAAATGATCCGCCGTACTTTTAGTGCCGATTTGGAGCTATCTGTTATTTACGAACAGATGAGGGAGGAGAGTGAGCTCGCTATCCTGACTGAGCGGTTTCGCGGTCTTCGTCCTATGCTGGATGCTGATTTGTTTCAATGTATGATCAAGACGATCATCGGGCAGCAGATCAATCTGACCTTTGCAGCCAATTTGACCGAGAGGCTGGTTACACTTGCAGGCGACCCAGTAGAAAACCAAAACGGCGAGGACATCATCGCTTTTCCGACACCTGACTCGGTAGCAAGATTGACTGTGGAGGATTTGCGTTCTCTGCAATTTAGTCAGCGAAAAGCAGAGTATATCATCGATTTCGCCCGCGCTATTGTGAATGATACGGTAGATTTGGAAAGACTATGGACAATGGAGGATGAAGAAATCATTACGTACCTCACTTCGCTACGAGGAATTGGGCGGTGGACAGTAGAGTGCCTACTCATGTTTGGAATGGGACGTCCAGACTTGTTGCCTGCTGCTGACATCGGTTTGCGAAATGGAATTGTGCACCTCTATGGGATGGAAACGAAGCCGAATGAAAATGACATTCGCAAGCTAGGGGAAAAGTGGGCTCCATGGCGCAGTATCTATTGTCTGTACGTATGGGAAGCTGTGGGGGCGATCAAGAGAAAAGAGATGTTTGACCTGTAAGAACTTTCATTTTTGACAAAAGTTCAATAATTTTAAAAAATTAAAGGTTGAATAGTGAGTTAATTTTAAGTTATACTAATGAAAATTTTATTTTATTAAACAATATTGAGAGGATTCATATGAAAGAACTTTCCACGAAAGAAACAATTACAATTGGTTTAATGCTGTTTGCCCTATTCTTTGGAGCAGGGAATATGATTTTTCCGCCAGCGCTAGGACAAGCTGCAGGAGATAATGTTTGGATCGCGATGGGCGGCTTTTTGATTACTGGTGTAGGTCTGCCTTTACTAGGCATCATCGCGGTAGGCTTGGCGGGAGGTAACTTGCAAACGATGGCGTCAAGAGTCCATCCGATGTTTGCAGTCGTGTTCACGTTTATTGTTTATCTGTCGATTGGTCCATTCATGGCGATTCCGCGGACAGGTACAGTAACCTTTGAAATGGGCGTGTTGCCGTTTTTGCCAGAATCGATGAAAGGCAGTTGGGTACCGCTTTTTGTGACCACGGTCGTCTATTTTGCCATCACCTTCTGGTTGAGTCTGAACCCGAGCAAGCTGGTGGATCGAATTGGTAAAGTCTTGACACCTGCTCTTTTGATCATCATTGGCCTGATGTTTGTCAAATCACTCATTTCTCCAATGGGTGAGGTGGGACAACCGATAGGCGCCTATCAGGATACAGCATTCTTCAAAGGCTTTCTCGAAGGCTATCTGACGCTGGATGCATTAGCTGCGATGGTATTTGGTCTGGTAGTAACAACGGCTGTTCAAGATAGAGGCATCATCGATCGCAAAAAAGTGATGTGGTCTACGATCAAAGCAGCAATTCTCGCCGCTACCGGACTTGGACTTGTCTATCTTGCCCTCAGCTATTTGGGAGCGACGAGTGTTTCGATTGCGAAATCGGAAAATGGTGGACAAATTTTGACCGGGGTCGTGCATCAACTGTTCGGTCCATTAGGCTCACTACTGCTGGGAGCAGCCGTTACGCTTGCTTGCCTCACGACTTCTGTCGGGCTTGTCACTGCTTGCAGTCAATTTTTCTCCAGTCGAATTCCTAGCATCTCTTACAAGAACATGGCGGTAATTTTGTCTGTGTTCAGTGCTGCGGTAGCAAACGTAGGCTTGACACAGTTGATTACCTTCTCCGTTCCTGTCTTGATGGCGATTTATCCGCTGGCTATCGTGCTGATGCTGCTGACGTTTTGTCATCGGATGTTCAATGGACATCGTGCCGTATATGTGGGTGCGATCACAGCAACGGCTGTCATTAGTCTGTTGGATGGAGCTTCCCAGCTTGGATTGTCTATCGACTCGCTGACCCCAATCCTGGAACAATTGCCGCTGTACAAAGTTGGAATTGGATGGCTGGTCCCAGCTATTGCAGGCGCACTGATAGGGTTGTTGTGGGCTAGTCTCACGCGAAGTGTTCCGATTGTAAGAGAAACGAAGTAAAGAATGAAGAGCGGGTGGGCTTTAGGTCCACTCGCTTTTTTATTGTTCCAAACCATTTTGTCCTGCTATTACCAGCTGGATAGGACTTCTACCCGTCCACAACATGGGTGATCTATGTTACCATGGAAAAACGTAAATTGTCTGAACGGCATGTTTCATTTTATGTCGTTTTGAAAGAAGGGAGGTTATTGGCTATGTCCACGATGAAAGTCTTGGTTGCCGATGACGATCCAAACGTACGCGAAATTATTCGCCTTTATTTTGAAAAACAACAAATCGAGCTCATCGCAGCAACAGATGGACGAGAAGCTCTTGAGATGATGGAAAAGGAACAGCCGGATGTGGTCATTCTCGATGTCATGATGCCGCAGTTGGATGGCTTTGAAGCTTGCCGGGAAATCCGCAAGAAGTGGGATACGCCGATCATTATGCTGACGGCAAAGGATGAGGAGTTTGACCGTGTTCTCGGCTTGGAGCTCGGAGCGGATGATTACGTGACGAAGCCGTTTAGTCCACGTGAAATCGTTGCACGTATCCGCGCGATTATGCGCAGATTGCAGCCAAAGCCAAAAGTAGAAGACGAGGCAGCGCTTCGAACCTTTGTTTTTGAGCAATTGACGATAGATCTGGATAAACGGGAAGTGATCGTTGCCGGGGAAAAAGTGAGCTTTCGCCCGAAGGAGTTTGATCTGCTTGTTCAACTTGTCAAATCGCCAGGAAGTGTATGGTCACGGGAGCAATTGCTGGAACAGGTGTGGGGATTTGATTATTTTGGCGATGTTCGAACGATCGATGTTCATATTAAAAAGATCAGACAGCGTTTAGATAAGCTCCCGTATGATTGCATTCAAACGGTTTGGGGGATCGGCTACAAGTTTGGGGTGGATAACTGATGCTAGGCATGTCGAAAAGTATCTACCGCAGACTGCTGGTCAGCTTTTTGGCTACCGTTTTGGTAGGGTTGGGGATTACAGGGATTGTTCTCTCCTTTTTTACGAAGGAGTATATTTACAACGCCAAAGAAGAAGAGCTTTTGCGAATGGCCAAAAAAGTAAATACCGCTATCCATAACAGCAATGAAGTAAACAAACGGCTCTTGGACAAGCTGGCAATGCTGGACGAGTCATTTGATACCCGCATCTGGTTATTTGATACAAAAGGAAAAATTGTCGCGACTTCAATGAAGGATGAGATGTTTACGGGCAAGTCCGTGGCAGTTTCTATCGCGGATAACGTACTGAAGGGAAAAAGTGCGGTAACCGAGCTGCAAATCGAAGGTCTGGATGACCCGATGTTGTCGGTCTCCGTTCCTTGGGGCGAGGGCGAAAATGTCTACGGCGGAATTATTTTGCACGCGCCGATTGAAGGAATTGAGAAAACCTTTGGGCAAATGCGCGAGTCGATTCTGTGGGCGACCTTGTTCGGGGTGCTGCTTTCTACGATCATGGTTTCGTATTTGTCATGGTCAATCTCCCGCCCATTGCGAACCATTGAGAGAACAGCGGCTGAAATTGGTCGAGGGAATTATGCAGAGCGCGTCCAGGTCGATACGTCCGACGAGATCAGCGACTTGGCGCAAACGATCAATACGATGGCACAGAAGCTGGAGAAGGTAGAGCAGGAGCGTCATCATTTGGAGCAAGTCCGTAATGATTTTTTGGCGAATGTCTCCCATGAATTGCGTACGCCTCTCACGGCGATCCAAGGTTTCCTCGAGGCGTTGCAGGATGGCTTGGTAGAGGAAGAAGAGGCGCGACAGAAGTATTACGCTGTGATGTACACCGAAACGATGCAAGTGAATCGCTTGGTGGATGACCTGATGGATTTGATGAAGCTGGAGAACAATGAAGTAAATCTGGTCAAGTTCCCTGTCGATGTGGCAGATGTCATGAATCGGGTTGCTTTTTCCTTCCATCAAGAAGCAGAGGAAAAAGGGCTTCACATGGGAGTAGAAGTAGAGGACGAGCTTCCGCGAATTTATGCCGATAAAGACAGGATCGCGCAAATTCTAAAAAATCTGGTGAAGAATGCACTCAAGTTTACGTCTGCTGGTGAAATCCGCATGCGTGCTTCTCTAGATGGAGAATACGTACAGATTCAAGTGATCGATACTGGGATGGGAATTGCAGAAGATGACCTGGACCGCATCTGGGAACGTTTTTTCAAAGTAGATCGGGGACGTTCCAAGAACAATAAAGGAACAGGACTTGGACTCGCCATTGTAAAAGAGCTGGTAGAGCTGCATGATGGCAAATGCAGAGTGGAGAGCTCGCCTGGGAAGGGCAGTACTTTTACGATATGGCTTCCTCGGATTAAACCGGAGAACTAAATCATGATCCGCTCAAAATGATCATGGTCATACTTTTTTCATATTTTGATCATCGTTTTTTCCTACTTTCCTTACAGAATGGTTATCTTTGCCCGTTACGATATAGGTGTGACAGCGAGAAGGTCACGAAGCCAAGGAATGAAAGGGGAATGAACATGAACAAAAAGTGGTTCTCCATTGCCACTGTCGCATTACTCCTGTCTGGCAGCTTGGTTGCCTGCTCTAACACAACAGGAACACCTGAACCGGCGACACAACAAGAGGGCACGACAAGCGAAACCGCTCCGGGCTCCTCCACTTCTGATAGCGGACAATCGACTAATAGCTCGGTTTCGCAAGATCAGTCTACTCCGGATGCTTCAGCGAACAGCTCTGATGCATCGACGGGCACAGGTTCGTCTACGGAAGCACCTGCGACAGATGCCAAATCTGATGCAGGTACCAGCACTGGATCATCTGGTGCTGTCGGAACCGACAACAGCAGTTCCGCTGGACAGTCTACAACGACTGACGCTAGCAAGAAGTAATCATTCACGAACAGGAAACACGTTCGTCTGAACTCCTCTACTTCCCTCCCGTTTTATATACTTTGATGACGACTATAGGTCGTCTTTTTTTTTGTCTAAGAAAAGTAGTTCCAGTCTACCCTTCGGCCTACGTCTGGAAAATACTTTGGTGGCATGTGGTATGATTATCCAAAATCATACATAGCGGGAGGGAGCATGATCACGTATCCATCGTTGAAAAAGGGCGTTAATATAGGGGTAACTGCACCGTCATCAGGTGTACCAGAGTATTTGCATGAACGAATCAGGCTGGCATGCAGTCGTATGGAGAGCAGGGGGTATTCCATCGTTTGCAAAGATACAGTCTGGACACAGGAAAAAGCCAAGTCAGCTCCTGCCATTAACCGCGCAGCCGAATTCAACTCCCTGATGCAAGAGGAAGACGTCGATATCATCATTCCTCCTTGGGGTGGCGAGTTGCTGATTGAGATTTTAGACAAGCTTGATTTTGATGCCATGCAACCAAAATGGGTGTTAGGCTATTCGGATGTGAGTGTGCTGTTGCTCGCGATTACATTAAAAACGGGGATGGCTACGGCCCATGGGACGAATCTGATAGATTTGCGTGGAGCAGATATGGATGAGACGACGGCTATGTGGGAAACAGTTCTGTCAACGCAAAAGGGCGAGTCAGTCTTGCAGTACTCTTCTCCGATGTATCAAAAGGAATGGCAGCATACGAATCCTTCCCCGCATATCTTTCACCTGACGGAACCGACTGTATGGAAAACTACAGAGACTACTCCCCACATAAATATGCAGGGACGGCTACTTGGCGGCTGTATCGATATCATTCGGCATGTGATCGGCACACCGTATGGGGACGTGCAAACTTTTCAAAAAGAACAGATCGGGAATGAAGCGATCATCTGGTATTTGGAAAACTGTGAGCTTTCTACGACTGATCTGCGCAGATCATTGGTACAAATGAAGCTGGCCGGATGGTTCGACCATTGTGCGGGGATCATGTTTGGGCGCAGTCCAGCGAATCAGACGGTGGACGGCTACACCGTGGAAGACGTCTATCAGGAACTGGCTGAAGAGCTGCAAGTCCCTGTCCTCTACGACATAGATTGTGGGCATATGCCGCCACAAATCACGTTTATAAATGGGGCATTTGCTGAAGTGAAGCTATCTTTCGAAAAAGGAAGTGTACGGCAATATTTTCGTCCATAGCTTAAAAAAACGAGGGCTTCCCAACGATTGGGAAGTCCTCGTAGCATGTAAGCAAACACGATTTTAGCCTTGCTTCTCGTTGGAATGGGGGAGAGGATGTTCCTCCAGCGATTCACGTTTATTTTTGGTACGCAAAGTGGACAAGGCGACACCGAGGAAAATAAATGAGCCACCAGCGAAAAAGCCAATACCCAAATGTTCATGCAGCAACAGCCAGCCTAAAAATGCACCGACAATGGGCTGAACAAAAAAGAACCCGGCCCCACTCCCTGCGGGCATCAGCTCGAAGCCTTTGTTCCACAAATAAAAAGCACCTGCGGTAGAAATCATGCCGATATAGAGGACACCTGCCCAGATGTCCCAACCAAATTGCCAGGAGACAGGTGTGACAGACAGCTCCCAAAACATGAGTGGACTCGTAAAGATGATGCCAAACAATGCTACGTAGGTAGTGACGAGCAGGGATGAATAGCGCTGCGTTACCTTTTTGCTGAGAACGGTATACAATCCCCAGCTAATCGCTGCTAGGAACAAAATCAGGTTTCCTGCGAGGGAAGACTGAGCGTCAGCTTGATCAGGAACACCAATGACGATGATGACACCAATCGTCGCTAACAAAATACCCGCTGCCTGCTTCAGATGGATGCGCTCCTTTAATAGCCAGACCGCAAAAATGGCAATAAAGGCAGGCGATGCGGAGGTAATCAAAGCACCCATATGGGCAGTAGACAGCTTGGTACCGAGAAATTGTGCGGCGATGGAGATCGTGACCCCGACAAAGGAGATGGCCATCAGCAGAGGATAATCTTTTTTAGCGACACGCTCCTTGCGAGCAACGATAAATGCCGCCAGCACGACTAAAGCAATGCAAAAGCGCAAAATCAATAGCGTGAACGGTGGAATCACTTCCAACACGACCTTGCTGACGACATAAACA
Source organism: Brevibacillus sp. RS1.1 (assembly GCF_013284365.1). Classification (NCBI taxonomy): domain Bacteria; kingdom Bacillati; phylum Bacillota; class Bacilli; order Caryophanales; family Paenibacillaceae; genus Brevibacillus; species Brevibacillus sp. RS1.1. The sequence goes on along the minus strand of NZ_JABSVA010000018.1, from coordinate 7,600 downwards.
CCGCCCCAGATCGCTGCAGCGAGAGTCAGGCAGACAGCCCCTAAAAACATTTGCTTCCATTGTGATTGTGACATAACAAGTCCCTCCCGGAATAATGAATCAATCGTTCGAGCGTTATTCCGTAGCCGGGAGGCAGTAAGAGACCCACTTCCTCACCGACTAGGAGAGGAAGGTGGGCACATCATTTTCAAAAAGGCGACGGTTCATATCTTTCACCTCCTTAATTTGTACGGGGTAGCCACTTGGCTACCAGCAGCACCGGTTGTGTCAGACGACCGACTGTAGCCTCCACCTGACGATACTGCTCATAGCCAAGCTTCCCCCAGAAAAGAAGAGCGGGTTCATTATGCGCAATGACACCGTGATGAACATGCTCACTGCCATGTTGGATGCAGTAGGCTTCCATGAGTGTCACTGCCTCTTTTCCAAAGCCCTGCTGCTGATAATCGGCATGCAAAAGCAAAAGACTAATCCAGCTTTTTGGATCGTTTACACTGGAGAGGACGATATGGATGACTCCAATGATCGTACCTTCACGAGTAATAGCGAGCCAATGCCCGGAAGGTATGCTTATGGTAGCGTCATATTCGGCTTCCAGTTCAGCAAGACTTACTGTGCTCGTGCCGTTTCGAAGCTGATTGTACTTTGGATTGCTGTTGTAGGTGGCGAGTAAGTCGGGTAAATCCTCGCGCAGCAATTCGCGAATGATGAGCCGCTCACCTGTCAAAATGAGACTCATTGAGGTCCTCCGTACTTGCGGATAAGTCCAATCTGCCCGCCGTGGTAGCCCATATGATAGATCAGTCGACCAAGTGCCTGACGGGGAGTCAATGTGGCAATCGGTGCTTCACAGGGGATGTCCCACGCGTCTTTTGGCAGGGCAGCCAAAGAATCCAGCAAGTGATGGTAGGCAGCATCTTTGAAAGCAAGCAAGGCAGACAAGTCGGTAAAGTTTCCTTCATCCTTCACAGGTCCAATGGTAGTGAGAGTGATGTCGGACGGGATTGCTCTTCCGAAAAACATCAGACAGAATCGATATTCGACTTCCGCGATGTGATGAATCAAAAATCCGATGGAATTAGAGCCCGGAGCCAGCTTCCAGCCAAGCTCGGCTTCAACCAATTCGACGAGTGCATCCTGATACCGGGAGCGAGCAGTTTGCAAGGTCGGCAAAAGTTCTTGTTCGAACATCGAATCTTCCTTTCTAGTGTTTATTTATATTATAGGAAAAAGATCCGGAAAGAACAGCATGACCATTCGGAAAATTTTGAATGAATGTTCACTCAGCAACCTGAATTCGTTATACTAAAGAAAAACAAGGAGTGAGAAAGATGGCTCATCGCTATCATCTAACTGTGCGTTCAACTGATATTGACGTAATCGGACATGTGAACAATGCCAAGTATTTGGAGTACATGGAGTGGGCGCGTTTTGAATGGATATGGGAGCAAGGATTTACGCTGGACGAATTGAGGCGACGGGCCATCATGCCGGTAGTGGCCAATATAAACATTAACTACCGCAAAGAATTGAAAATGCGTGAAGAGGTAACGGCGATTACTACGGTGGTCAAGGTGGGTGAAAAAAGCTTCGTCATCCGCCAGGAGCTGTACAACGCTGCAGATGTATTAGTGGCGGACGCCGATGTGACAATGGTCATGATCGATGCGAATACACGCCAATCTGTTTCTTTACCAGTTGAGTTGAAAGAGGCATTGCTTGTGGATTTGCCTAAAAGCTAAAGGCATCAGGATGATTTGCGAATGAAGTCGAGGCGGAAATTATTCCATTCGAGAGCACGCAGCGCCAATGTCTCCAAGATACGCTCATGGCGATCTTGACCTTCCTTTAACTCAGCAACATCTTGCTTCAGCATGGCAACATCCTGCTTTAATTCGGCAACATCTTGCTTCAACATGGCGACATCCTGCTTTAGTTCGGCAACATCGGCTTTTAGCTGGTGAACTTCCATGGTTAAAGCATCCATCTTGGCATCCAATTCGTCCTGCCGATCTATGAGAGCATGAGCAATCAGACGCAACTCATTCATACCCTCTACTAAAATATCCAGTTTTTCGTTAGACATGTTTCCACCTCCTTTTTCCGTTACAATGATCATAACAAAAGACAGAGTCATATGCACAATGAAAACAGCAAGAAAAAAGGAAGGGGACGCCACTCAGCCATGTCCAAATTTACAACAATCCTATTTGATCTCGACGACACTCTCTTCGATTTTTCAGCTTGCTGGGAGAAAGGGATGCGGCAGACGATTGCGAGCCATGCACTTACAGCAGAACTCGACCAAGAGAAATTCCTTGAAGCTCTGCGGCGCCACGGAGATGATTTGTGGATCGATGTTATTGCTAAGCGCTACGATTTTACGCAATACAGGAGGTTGCGTTTTCAGCGAGCTATGGCTGATTGTAACCGACAGATTGAAGTGGAGCAGGTCGACGATTTTCAACGCGCCTATCAGGTGGCATGTATGGACGCAGTCCAGCCAGATACCACTGTTCAATCTACCATTGCGAGGCTGGCAGAAGAGCATACACTAGGGATTGTTACGAATGGTCCTGTCGATATGGCATTTATCAAGCTGGAGAGGTTGGGATTGTCTGCTTATTTTCCACGGGAGCGGGTGTTTCTCTCCGAAATCATCGGACATCATAAGCCGGATCAACGTATATATGAACATGTTCGTGAAAAACTCGGAGTTGAGAGCAAGCAGGTGTTGTTCGTCGGAGATACGTGGGAGGCAGATGTAGCAGGCGCGATGGACGCAGGCTTCTCAGCTGTCTGGATCAATCCACGAGGGAAAAAGCCTACTTCAGAGCATCAGCCACTCGCTGTCATTGAACGACTGGATCAGCTTTTGGCAATCTTGTAGAAAAAAGCAGCCTATTGCCCCATAGCCGCATAGCTTGCAGGCTGTTTTCGGTGGCAATCAAGCTGCTTTTTTTCTACATATTTTCTTGCTCTTTTTGCTCCTAGCGTCTTGCGTACTGCTTTCTCATGAAAAGGATGAGAGAAACAATAATCAGCCCAATTAAAATCCCGATAACTTCTGGTTTAAGGCTATCTCCCCAAAAGATTCTATACAGCAAAACCCCTGTCAGGATAACGGCAAAATCCAGAAACCTACTTGTCATACGAATCTTCCCCCATATACATGAACCTGATTATCGTTCGTATCGATTAACCTGATCTTCCATTTTTTCATGCTGACTCTTCCTGTACTTTGTGATGAAAAAGATGAGATTGAGGACAATCAGGCCAATCGTAATTGACATACTTCCGGTAGTCATGCTTTTTCCTATCGAGATGTTGAAAAGCAGCATCCCGGATAGGAGCAGGACAAAAACGAGATTAAGCATCATGAGACTCTTCCCCCATAAAAATTCGTTCGAGCGAAGGGACTTCAACGTTCACGCCATAAATATCCACGCGTGCCTGAACAAGAGCACGAACGAGGGTTGCCACTTTTTGATCGTCATCAACCTGAATCGAGAGACGACCATCTTCCCAAATCGTATTGCGCCCGAGGGACTCGATAAAGGTGCGCAGGTTTACAGATTCCTCTGTAATAAAAGCCGAGTGACGTACGTTCACAGATCGCCATGCCTGATGGGCAGCTTGCAGCTCATCGAGAGTGCCGAGTGAACGGATCTTTCCGCTTTTCATGATGGCGATGCGGGTACAGATTTTCTCGACTTCATTCAAATTGTGCGAGGTCATGAAGATCGTTTTTCCTTGCTGATGGAGCTTGCGCAGCAAATTTTGAATATGCAGGGCTGATTCGACGTCAACGCCAGAAGTAGGTTCATCAAGGAAGATGAGCTCCGGGTCACCGACTAAGGCTTGGGCAATGCCCAGCTTCTTTTTCATCCCGAAGGAAAACGTTTTGGCTTTGCGGGATGCATGCTCCTCAAGCTCAACGGCTGTCAGGATGCGCATACAGTCTTCCTTTGTGAGTGTGACGCCTTTTACCCGAGCGAAATAGTGCAAGTGCTCCGCAGGAGATAAATGGTCGTAGAAGGTGGAGTAATCTGGCAGTACGCCAATTCGTTTTTTCCATCCTTCTGTATGGGCCTCTTCTCCGAACATACGAATGGTACCCGCTGTCGGAATCAGAATCCCTGTCAGCATATTGATAAAGGTCGATTTTCCTGCGCCGTTTCGACCTAGGAATCCGAAAATCTCCCCGCTGTGCACAGTAAGACTGACGTCGTTCACGACCGTGCGATTGCCAAAGCGCTTGTTCAACTGTATGGTCTCGATCATTGCCATTAACAATCCCTCCGTCGGAATAAGTACATAGAAGCGATCAGGAAAGCTGCTGCATAGAGCCAAATGAAGCCGGTCCAAGCGCCGCCTTTTTCCATAAATGAAAAGGGTGTCAAATATTTAATCCATGGTGCTGCTGGGTGACTAGAGAAGGTGCTCCATAGTCCGAGACCTGGCAAAATCAGTGCAATCACGATTCCCAAAAACATCGTGTAGCTGGGGCGAGGTATCACGAGCGAGAGTAGAAGTGCTAGCGAGATGCAGTAGATAAGCAGAGATACGCATAGATAAAAGGTCTTCGCATCAAACGTTTGCACGGTGGCAAAAACTACGCCAAACGTAATAATCATGCAGGTTAACCAGAAGAACGCCACTCCGAGAAATTTCCCTAAAATAATCTGATTGCGTGAAGTCCGGGTGACGAGAAAGCGAATTGTCCTGCCCGCTAGCTCACGGTTTATGACATCATGAGACAGGCTGAATACAAACAAGGGCCCGAACAGCATGATAAGTGCAAAAATACCAAGCGCATGTCCCTGCGCCAGCTCCTGTTCTGGGAGAAGACTTGCTGCCTGATTGACGAGGTCAGAAACCAAGTACGAGATGCCGACAATAAAGGCAACGGTAATTAACGATTTGATACTTTTAAACAACCGAAAAAATTCGTGTTGGCAAATAGCCCACATAGGTGAATCCGCTCCTTTCTCCTTCATCATAATAGCCAGACCTTTCCCCTACTAAAACACTACCTTACCATTTCCTTATCTTTTTTATTGGCGTCGTTTATCATGGTAGAATGTATGACAGCAAGGGAGGGAACGGATATGGAGAAAGAAGCAAGAATCTTGCTGGTAGATGATGAAGAAGCGATTTTGCAGATGCTCCAAACGGTGCTGAAAAAGGAAGGCTTTGTCCAGATCGATACATGCACGACAGCAGCAGAGGCGATTCGTCTCGTGGAAGAGAAGACATACGACTTGTTGATTCTAGATATCATGCTGCCTGATAAAAGTGGATTTGAGCTGTGCGGAGCAGTGCGACAGCGAACGAAGGCACCGATTTTTTTTCTGACAGCAAAAGGTACCGATTTTGATAAATTAAGCGGATTTGCCTATGGAGCGGATGATTACATAACGAAGCCATTTCATCCACTAGAGGTCGTTGCCCGGATGAAGGCTCATCTGCGCAGAACCTTGGGGGGCTCTGCTCCATCGCAGGAAGAAAAGCGCTATGATTTTGGACGTTTTCAAGTAAATGTGGAGGCAGCCGAGCTGTTCGTGAACGGAGAGCGAGTGGATTGCCCGGCGCAAGTATTTTCATTGCTCGTCTTTTTCTGCCAGAACCCGAACCGGGTATTTACGAAAGAACAAATTTACGATCATGTATGGAAAGACGAGTACGGGATGTTTGACGAAAATACAGTCATGGTGCACATTCACAAGCTGCGTCAGCGCATAGAAGAAAACCCGGGACAGCCAAAGCTCTTGGTCACGGTGAGAGGGCTGGGCTACAAGCTGGTTAGTCCGGCAAGACAGTCATGAATTTGCGGAACAAGCTGATTTTTCAATATGTCCGGCAACTGTTCGGTTTTCTCCTCGTCTTGCTGCTATTTCTAATTTTTGCGATGCTGGGGTTAGGCTGGCGCATTATGAACGAGCAGTTGTCCAGCGATTTGTCCCGGCTGGATGCATCCGATTTGACATTGAAGATAGAGTATGAGGGGAAGCGAATCCGCGTCGATCCGGAAATTGAGAAGAGCGTGGCGAGACATCAAGGCTGGTTGCAGATTATCGACAAGCACGGAAAAATACTGTACAACTATCGGACACCTGCTGACGTTCCCAGTCAATTCAGGCCAGGAGAGTGGATTAGTTATGTAGAAGACCGTGATGCTTCTCGCTATCACGTCACTCACTGGGTTATAAACCAATCTGACGAAAACATGATCATCCTCTATGGAACACCCGCTCCCGAAAAAGAAATGATGCAGCGCCTGATCGCAAAAAAAACGGGAACGAGCAAGGAGACATGGGACGAGTTGAACGAAAGCTTTTCCCAAGAAAAGGCATGGTACTTGGTATACGATCGTACGGGGCAACTTATCCATCAATGGAATCATCCGAACGCTTCTGCCCAGTTAGACATGACGGAGGCTCTTCAGAACAGCGAGACCACTAAAAATGTTCCTGTCCGCATCACGAGTCGATATGACACGAAGAGCGACTTGACCTACGTAGTGGGCACACCGAATCCAACCTATCAGTCTGGTGTCCAAGAAACGTCTGAGGATGCCATGGTCAAGGAAACGTTCCTTCAGATCGGTATTCTTTTGATCCTTGTCGTTTTATTTGCAGGCAGCTGGTATGCTTGGCGGGTAGGCAAGCCGCTCTTGCATATGGTGAATTGGCTGGACAGACTGGCCCAAGGCCGCTATGAGGAGCCGATCGGAAAAAAGGGGAAACCAATCGGAAGGAATTGGCGAGGGAAGGAAAAGAAGTCATTTCGTGTTTTCAAGGACGTGTTTGACGCTCTCCGGCATCTGAGTGAAACCTTGCGCTCCAACGAAAAGCTTCAGCAAGAGATCGAGCAGACGCGAGAGGAATGGATTACAGGGCTATCCCATGATCTCAAGACACCGCTGAGCTCGATTTACGGTTATGCTACCTTTTTAGAGTCGGAACAGTATGAGTGGGATAGAAAAGAAGTCAGCGAATTTGGGAAAACGATTCGGGAAAAGTCAGACTACATGAACGGGCTGATTGAAGATTTGAATTTGACCTATCGACTCAAGAATCAAGCTTTGCCGATGGTCAAACAACCTGTCGCGATCGTAGAAACCATTCGCAGGATTGTGGTGGATATGGTAAACGATCCGAGCTCGTCTTTGCATGATATCGAGTTTTCGGCGAATGTCCCATCGATAACGGCCGAGGTCGATCCAATCTGGTTTCGACGCATCATCGTCAACATTTTGACAAACGCGATCAAGTATACCCCGGCCGGTACACATGTGCTTGTAGAGGTACAATCGATTGCAGCCGATCAGTTTGTGGTCAAAATCGCGGATAATGGTCCAGGCATGGATGAAACGACACTGGCCAATCTGTTCGAAAGATACTACCGAGGTGGGCATACAGGAGAGAATACCAGTGGGACGGGGCTGGGTATGGCGATAGCCAAGCAGCTCGTTTTGGCGCACGGGGGAGAGATTACGGTGGACAGTAAGCTGGGTAGCGGAACGGTTGTCGTGATGACCTTTCCTGCGGTTATCAGCTAGTTAGTTTTCATGAAAAAAAGCCAAGGGATTTGCGCT
>NZ_JABSVA010000017.1:0-57265 GCF_013284365.1 Brevibacillus sp. RS1.1 | reverse complement strand
TTGATCATGCAGATCCAGTTTTCAGGGAATAAAAGAAGCCATCCTTCTCGGATGGCTTTTTTGCAATCATACCTCCAACCACCAAACTCCCGCGCATTCCGGCAAAGTCACTAGCTTCTCCACAACGACTCTGTCCGCAAGTTCATTACCGAAGAAAAACCTTGCTTGCCGTTCTGCTTCTTCCAAGTCTGCAAATTGGTAGTCCAAGCGAATCCATTTGTGAGAGAAGCCGTATTTGTTTTCTAACAAGGAATAATACTGTGTAAGAAATTCTGGTGGATGAGGTGTTTCGTATCCGGTCCCCATCGTCTCCATGATGACGATCATGCCACCAGGACGGAGCGCACGTTTCATCTCCAGAATGATCTGTTCCAGATTGAGCTCGTTGTTGGAAACTTCAGAACTGGTGAGGTAGCAAACCGTCCACCCTGCTACGATGACATCCGCACTGTTATCGTCCGCGGGAATATTTCGATGATCCGCTACGCTGGTTTTCCAATTGGAAAGACCGGCATGCGTCAGCTGTTGTGCATTCACTTCTAGCATAGCGGCGGAAGCATCCAGAGCAAGAATGGACTTGGCATGAGGGGCAAGCACAGAGGTGAGTCTTCCTGAGCCAGCTCCCAGATCGATCACGTCCTGTCCTTTGATAGGGGTGATTTCTTCGATGACAGCAAGCAGACTTGGTTGTCTGGAAATCATCAAATCGTACTGTTCCGCTTGCGTTTTATAAATTTGTTCGTGGTTTGGCATCGTTCATCCTCCAGTTACTTGATCGTACTGGGAAATATGGTAAAGCCTCACGCCACGTGAAGGTCAAGAGATAAAAAAAAGGATTCCGCCTCGCAGTCTTATGAGCGACAGGGGAATCCTTCTTTTTCATTTAGGAACGGACAGAAATTAAGTCTTTCGCCAGCGCTACCATCTGATCATGAAGGGTAGGGTCCAGTTGATTGCTTCCAGTGTGGTACGCGAGATGATAAAAGATTCCTTGATCATAGAACTCCATCTCATGGGCGTTTGTGACGATCAGATTGACTGCGTGATTTTTATCATCATATTTGTAAAAGTTATACACATAAGAGCTGTTTGTCGTGATGATATGGTGATAGAAAGTGATTTCGTCGGTCAATGGCTCAACGCGCATGACGTTCCCAAACGAATCCAGTCCAGAAGCAGATGGTTTCACATGGGCCAAGGGGTTTTCATCTGTCTCTGTCATGCGTAAGATGAAGAAGTTTTCCGTAATAGGGACTTCGTTATTCTGCGTGTATGTCAGCTGTAGCTGGTATCGTGTTTCTTTTTCGGAGCCTGGGGAGAATGAGACGAGATAGGCCATCTCTTTTTCGACAGGAAAAGGCAGCTTCGTTTTATCCATTGACCTGATACGGCTTTGGAAAGACGAAGGCAATAGCGGTGTCAATTCCTGAATACTCATCGGCTGGTAATGCGTCACGTTTTCAGGATCTTGGGTCAGTCTGTGAATTTCGCTCTGGGCAAAAACATCTCCGCCAGCTTTTACGAGACCACTGGAAGAGGAACAACCACCAAGCAATAGAAACAGGCTCACTGCAAGTGAACACACAACTTTTGGTCGAAAAATTCTCAAGGCTTTCCTCCTATTATGCCTCCGCCCCCTTCCTTTGATTGGCGAGACGAAGCATTTTATTCCCGACGTTGATTGCTGCTTGAATAATGTAGCCAGTCGTAAACGAAAGCACGACTGTTCCGTAATAAATCGGGCCATCTAACAGGAAGCTTGCGCTAAGAAACATGCACGCCAGCAAAATTTCTGTCCGTCTGAATGTCCACTTTAATCTTTTCGACATAACCAGTACAAATGCCTCTTGGGGAGCTGTGCACACTTGCGTACACACATACAACCCGATACCGCTGCCGATGCAAATGTTTCCGAGTGCCATGGTCAGAAGCGGCGGCAATGAACGGATAGCAGCCATGAGCCCATTGATGGACCCGATCAAATCGACAAATACGGAGATTAGCACCATAACCAAAATGGCACCGACAGAAATATAACTGCGATCCATGAAAAGAACGATGATGACAAAGGTCAGGTTAATGGCAAACATCCAGAAGCCAATCGATATCCCGAAGTTCTGATGCAGGGCAATAAACAGAGAATCATACGGGCTGAGACCAAAGGATGTAATGGTCGTCATCATGTTGATCCCGAGCGCCAAAATCAATAAGCCTACGATAAATAAGAGATGTTCAAATTTTAAGCGAATCACAAAACACGACTCCTTTCATTCTACATAAGGAGAGCATAAGATGTGGAACGCTTTTCAGAGCAAGCGGAATGTGTTTTGATGTATGTAATAAGTACTGATCCGACGTCGAGGAGTAATCTGAGTGGCTAACATAAGAGAAATCGCGAAATTGGCAGGTGTATCCGTTTCAACCGTTTCCCGTGTACTTAACAACCATCCGTACGTGAACGAGAAAAAACGCGCGGAGATTCTCAAGATTATTGAAGAACAAAATTATGTTCAAAACAGTAATGCGGTCCACCTCTCTACCGGAAAAACGATGGTCATCGGTGTGACATTGCCTCTCGTCAACAACCAATACTACAGCTCCATTATCGAAGGCATAGCAGCAGAAGCAGCCCAGCATCATTACAAGCTGATGGTGTGCCAAACGAATAACAACCCCGAGCAAGAACGCAGCGTTTTACACTTGCTCAAAAATAAAAAAATCGACGGGCTAATCATGTGCTCCAGGTCCAGCTCTTGCGAAACGCTCAATGAATACGCAGGATACGGACCTATCATCACGTGTGAAGCAAATGATACCACATCTGTTTCGAGTGTTCATATCGACCACTATCAAACGTTTCTGATCGGGATGGAGTATCTGATGAAGAAGGGGCATCGCCGAATCGGGTATTGCATCGGCAGAAAAAACAGCTTTAACAGTCAGCATCGTAAGCGTGCCTATTACGAAAAGCTGCGTTCGATTGACGTGACTCCCTCCCCTGAGTGGTCATTTGAAGAATGTTTAACGATCCAGGATGGCAAGGATGTTGTGAGGAAATTGCTGCAAACAGAAGAGCGGCCGACAGCAATGATCGTATCGTGCAATCATATAGCGGCAGGGATCATCAAAGAGGCGAGTAGATTGGGGATTCGCATACCAGAAGACTTAGCCGTAGTCGGTTGCGATGATCAGCCAATCGGAGAATTACTAGAGATCACCACTGTATCCAGCTCCAGTACGTTGATGGGAAAATACGCTTTTGAGATGCTGCATGAGCGGATTTGGACACAGCAGCTGGATGGGAAAAAGGAAGAGAAGGAACTGTCGCCCGAATTGGTAGAGCGATTGACCACATGAGCTTGAAAGATAGCACAGTTGATCAAAAAAACGCTCGGCATCTCCCGCATACTAAAGAAAAAATAGGTGAAGGAAGTCAAAGATGGACACGTACAAGCGGATTCAGGACGCGATTGATTATGTCGAAGAGCATCTTCAGGAAGAAATGAACATCACAGATATTGCTTCCAGGGCTCATTTCTCTGCGTTTCATTTTCAACGTCTGTTTCAGGCAATCTCAGGCTTCAGTGTACAGGAGTACATTCGCAAGCGCAGACTGTCGGAAGCTGCACTGGCACTAAAACAGACAAGTGACAATGTGCTCGAAATTGCCGTGACCTATCAATACCAGTCGCAGGAAGCATTGACTCGCGCTTTCGAGAAGCAGTTCGGCATTACACCTGGAAGATATCGCAAAGAAAATCATTCGCTGCCTTATCTAGCCAAGATGGACTTTTTGACCTTTCGCCAAACGATCAAAGGAGAGATCATGATGAACAAACCAACCATCACGACATTGGATGACATTTCTATCATTGGGCGGAGGTTCCGGACGAGCTTACAGGATGAGCAGCATTTTAAAGACATTCCGGGCTTCTATTATGAATTTGGACGTAATCAAGACTATTTGCGGATTCCGAATAAAGCGGCGGAGGATATGTCGTACGGAATCGCCTGCGAATTTGAAGATGAAGGGAGCTTTTCCTTTGTGATCGGGGAGGCTGTGCATCATGTTCCTGATGAACTGTCCGAAGGCTTTATTTCGCTCGTCTTGCCTGGCGGAAAATACGCGGAATTCAAAGTGACGGGTGATGCCGACCTTGTGCAAAACACACGTCGCTACATTTACGGAACATGGTTACCTCAATCGAATTATGAGAGAGGCGAAGGACCGGATTTTGAAGTGACAGATGTCAGAGGTTCACGCTTTCCTGAGGCGATGAGAGTATCTATTTACATCCCGCTTCTATAGGTGTTTGTTCAGCCGAACGCAATGAATTTTACAGTACTTTCACACGCCATCCATTCCAGCTTTATACCCGTTTGCTACAGTGTAAATGTAAGAGCGAATGTACAGGAGGCGGGTAGGGTGGAAGTGCAGATTGAGCGCGTCGTAAGAGATGATTTTGCTGAAATGATTACGTTGGCAGATATGACATTACCCGATCGAATGAACTTGCATGAGCTGAAAAAGTATATGGAGCTGTTTCCTGAACTGATTTTCAAGGCGACCTACAACGGCCAACTCATCGGTTTTAGCTGCGCCGGCATTGATATGTATCACACGACTGGCTGGCTTCTGTTCAGCAATGTGAGCAAGGAGTTTCAAGGTCAAGGCATCGGCAAGCGGCTAATCGAAGCCAGACTGCAAGCCCTGCGCCAGTTTCCGACACTTCGCACCGTGCAGGTTACGGTGAGTGAAACGAACGCATCCTCTATTCGCGCGCTGTCTGCCTATGGCTTCCGTCTGGCTCATGCTGAGCAGGATTACTACGGGCCGGGCAAGCATCGGAATTTGATGGAGCTGCCTATTTTGCCTATGATTCAACCAGAAAAAATAGAGTCGTCCATCGTGACTACCTAAGTGGATTCACGAAAAAAGCGGAGGAGCTAAAAACTTGCCGCTTTTTTGTTTTTCATATGCTGTATCGATGCTGTAGTGGAGGGAAGAAGTGCATTTCCAGTCTGCGCTTCGACCTACGCCCCGCATGGGGGATTGACTGTACGCTTCGGCATAAATGGCGGGAGCGCTTCAAACGTAGAAGTTTCGATGAAGGATTCCATAAGTGAAGCTGAAATTCCCCGCCATTTATGCCGAAGCTGGGTAGGGCTCCAGAGGCGCTTGGACTGGAAATGCACTTCTTCCAACGTGGCTTTGGTCAAGACCTTGAAAGTGATTCAAGAAGTTGTAGCAAGTTAGCTCCTTTGCACTAACTTACAAAACGATTTAAAAGATGAATAATAACATTGCTATAAAGAAGCCCTGCCACATGTTTGGAAGGAGACCGCCCGAACGAAGAGAGGATATAGGCGACTGGAAAACATGTGGCAGGGCTTCGGTCTCCACAATGGTAGGAAGACAACAATAATTACCCCTTCGTAGCAATCAGCAAAGCCTCCAACACCTGCTGCCCAAACGCAGTAATCTGCGTCCCTTGCTTCTTGACCCCGATCGAGACACACCCAGCGCGGTCCAGCATGGTCAGCTTGTGCCTGATTTGGGCTTCAGTCATGGAGGGGCCACCGTTCATTCTCGCGAGCAGGGCACTGCGTCCAGTACGCTCCTGACGCTTGTAGCAATCGGACAGTACTTGCAGGATCGCTGTGTAATCTACCAAGGAGCCTTGCCTGGACAAATACCGGATTGTATCCTCCAGCGTATCATCCCGGTGAGAGAGAAGTGGTGGAGTAGAGGCATGCCCGGCAAAAAAACGCTCCGGCAAATGAGCCAGCTCCACCTGATTCCCCTCTGCGATAACGACTGCATAGTGAATGAAATTTTCCAGCTCACGAATATTGCCTGGCCAATCGTAACGGAGTAGTTGTTCCGTTACTTCACGGGAGAAGGACAGACGCTGCTTTTTCTTCTGCAAGAAATAATCGATCAGCACCAAAATATCGTCTGGACGATCACGCAAGGGCTGGATGTGCAACGGCAGGACGTTCAGTCTGTAGTACAAATCCTCGCGAAACGTCCCTTTTTTGACCATTTCCATCAAGTTGCAATTGGTAGCCGCGATGACGCGGACATTGACTGGAATGACGCGATAGCCCCCTACACGCATGACCTGCTTTTCTTGGAGAACGCGAAGCAGTGCCGCTTGGATGCTGAGTGGGGCATCCCCAATCTCGTCCAGAAAAATGGTCCCGTTGTGAGCCAGCTCGAATAGCCCCATCTTTCCGCCTTTTCGTGCCCCTGTAAAAGAACCTTCCTCGTACCCGAACAACTCGCTCTCTACCAAGCTCTCGGTCAGCCCTGCAAAATTGACGGGGACGAACGGACCGTCACGACGCGTCGAGTGGTGATGGATGGCTTGGGCAAAAACTTCCTTCCCCGTTCCGTTTTCTCCTGTAATGAGAATCGTAAAGTCGCTTTCGGCCAGTTTGGTCGCCACACGCTTGTTAGCCTGAATGGACGTGCTTTTGCCGATGATATTGTCAAACGAATACTTGGTCATCAGTCCGAGATTGGCACTCTTCGTCCGTATTTCCTGTTCGATCTGTTGTACCTTCGTCACGTCCTGAAAGGTAATGACTGCCCCAAGAAACTGATCATCCAAGAACGTGGGAATCTTGGTAACCAAGAGGTACAAATCGCGGAACTCCAATACCTGCTTCGTTACTTCTGTGTGTGACTCGACTACCTCCAGAATATGAAATTCGGGAATGACCTCCGCTATATTTCGCCCAATGCAAGCTGCTTCAGTCATATGTAAAATTTTCTCCGCTTCTTTGTTTAGCACAGTAATATTCCCTGTGGCATCTGTCCCAATAATGCCTTCATGAACAGCATTTAAAATGGAGCTCAGCTTTTCATTCAGCTTCCGCTCATTATGTACCGAATTGGTCAGCTTGCGCCCGATATGGACGAAATCACTGATGAAGTCAGCCGTATACAGGTTTGCCTTATCTGGAGACAGATCAAGCAGGCGCGAAATATCAAAGATCGTCGTCAAGTCCAAAGGGCGGTGCCCCAATTCAATGACGTTTTCAAAATGAGCAGGAATCAGCTCCCTGAGTCCATGACAGACAGCGACATCTATTTGATCTTTTTCAGGAAGCGGGGTCTCGGTATCGGGTACGTACGGTATAAAAGTCAGATGAGAGAATCCGAGATGAAACAATAGCTCAATCGCGCCGTCTACCATTTCGATGGAGTTGGAAACAAATAGACAGCGTGTTCCTGGAGGTAAATCCATGAGTTGATCCAACTTGTTAATGTCAATCGTGCGCCTTGCTAGCAGCACGGGGATGTCTGACGGAAGAGCTGGCTGATCGTGCAAGAGACTGGTGTCCGAAACGAGAATGAGGTCAACTGCATCGTACACACTCGGGTGAAGCCGTTCTTGCATATGGTTTCGAATGATGTTCAAGCGGTTGCCGAAAAAAGACGTGAGCGTGTTTGCAAACACCAAGCTGATCGTCTCCAGCCGGGTCATCAACAAGATGCATGGGTTCTGTTTTATCATGATGCGACTCCTTTATATTTGCCGAATAGCTTTTAGATTTGGGTGAAAATTTTGGAGCGGATATCTATTAAAAACAACCTATATTATAACCTAAAAAACCAGGATTGTTCAGAAATGCTTAACTTTTATAACAATATGCTTTTGGCACAAATCTTGCTATACATCCGGTAGAGCTAAACGAGATACTAGAAAAGACATCAAGGAGGAGGATGTATCGGATGAATCCGTTCTTATACTTGGACGAGCATCGCGACGAAATAGTGCGAACATACAAAGATTTGCATCAATTGGCGGAGCCGAGCTGGCACGAGGAGAAAACGGCGAGATATTTGCGGGAACGCTTGGAGGCGGCTGGTATTGCCGTCACACGCTTCGAGGGGCACCACGGCTTCTATGCGGAGATTCATGGAGAGAGTGCTGAAATCGTTGCTTTGCGCGCGGATATGGATGCACTCGTGCAGGAAGTAGATGGCGTAGTAAGACCGAATCACTCATGCGGACACGATGCTCATTCGACACTGGCTCTCTACAGTGCCCTGGCTATTCAAGCAAGCGGAGCGGTGCCGCCAAAAACGATGCGCTTTCTATTCCAGCCTGCTGAAGAGAAGATGGGCGGAGCCTTGCAGATGATGAAGGATGGCGCCCTGGAAGGCGTGACAAAGCTGATCGGTGTCCATCTGCGCCCGGAAATGGAAGTCCCGTATGGCAGCGCTGCTCCGGCGATTTTGCATGGATCGTCTAGCTCTCTCAGAGGGACGATTACAGGTCTGCAAGCACACGGAGCACGTCCGGCGCTCGGAAAAAATGTCATCGAAGCCGCTTCGTTTTTGGTTCAAGCGTTGCAAAACATTCGTCTGGAAGACGGGTGCTCTTTTTCCGTGAAGATGACCCAATTGCAGGCAGGGGGAGAAACGGTGAACGTCATCCCTGATCGAGCGACCTTTAGCCTCGATGTACGTGCACAGTCCAATGAAGGCATGGCAGAATTGCGGAGAAAAACCGAGCATGCCATGGCTCAGACAGGGGCTTTGATGGGCATGAATGTGGAGTGGGAATGGTCGGGAGTCACACCGGCTGCGGTCGCCAATGGGAACATGATCCAAGTAGCCAAAAAGGCAATTGGGCAAGTGCTGGGTGAGGACAAAATTGCCGATATATGTGTGACACCAGGTGGAGAGGACTTCCATTTTTACGCGATTCACCGCCCTGAGCTTGCTACCACGATGATTGGTTTGGGGTGTGGTCTAACACCTGTTCTGCATCATCCACAGATGACTTTTCAGACAGATGCCTTGATTTATGGGGCAAAAATCATGACAGCTGCGATTTATGAAGCAGCCCAACATTCTTAGAGAAGCGCTACACACGCAGGGGGTTACCTTATGACAGAGAGCAAGCAACTAAAAAAGAAAAGCTTATTTCGGCTAGACGCCTATGTCCTTTTGTTTTGCATCTTACTTCTATGTGCATTGGCTACCTATGTGGTCCCGACAGGAGAATTTGACCGTGTGAAAAATGGCAATGTGACGACGGTTGTACCGGGTAGCTATCATGCGGTCGAGCCGAATCCTACGGGCTTTATCGAGTTTTTTACCGCGATCCAGACAGGGATGGTCAAAGGCGCACCGATCATCTTCCTCGTTTTGTTCACAGGCGGTGCTTTAGCTGTTTTGGATAAGACAGGTGCACTCAACGCAGCGATTCTGACCATGGTCCGAAAACTGGGAAATAGAGAGTGGCTGCTGGTTATTTTGATTACCTCCGTCTTTTCCATATTGGGTACGTTGGGTGTCATCGTCAACTCCGTCATTGCTTTTGTTCCGCTCGGTATCATGATTGCGAGAGCGATGAAAATGGATGCGATCCTCGGTGTGGCTCTGATTTATCTGGGTGTGTATGCCGGATTCAATACGACAATCGCATTCCCAGGAACGCTGGGCTTGTCCCAACAAATTGCGGAGCTGCCGCTGTTTTCAGGTATCGGCTACCGCACCATCATTTATGTTACATTTGTGATCGTAACCATCCTGTACATCGGGCGTTACGCGCGTAAGGTTCGTCAAAACAAGAGTATCCTGGAGGGTGAGCTCTTTCCTTCTGATAGTGGTGCAACCACGATGGAAGTAGACACGAATAATGTTGATTTTACTACCCGTCATAAATTGATCCTGGCGTTTACGGGGATCGTTCTGATTGGTTTTATCGTCTGCACGATCTTGTTCAAATGGGACGTAAACGAGATGTCCGGAATCTTTATTTTTATTGCGATCGGAGTAGGCTTGCTTAACAAGATGAGCGGCAACGATATCGCCAAAACGTTCTTAAAAGGCTGTCAGGGATTGATTTACGGGGCATTGATCGTCGGTATGGCACGTTCTGTCACGGTCATTTTGGAGGATGGAAAGTTCCTCGATACCATCGTGTACGGGCTTGCTACCATCCTGGAGCCGCTCTCTCCGATGGCAGGGGCGATTGGGATGTTCCTCGGAAGCGCCGGACTGCACTTCTTGATTTCGTCCGGATCAGGTGAAGCCGTTATGCTGATGCCGCTGCTGGCACCATTGGCTGACCTGATGGGCATTACGCGTCAGGTCGCAGTAGAGGCTCTGATGCTCGGAGAAGGTGTGGTTAACTGCATTAACCCAACCTCAGGTGTTCTGATGAGTATTTTGGCGATGAGTGGCATTTCCTACGGCAAGTGGCTGAAGTTCATGCTTCCGCTCACAGCAGTATGGACAGTTCTCTCCATCGTATTTATCGTGATCGGGGTATTGATTAACTGGGGCCCGTATTAATTCTACATGGGATGACAAGGAAGGCTTCGCCAACATGACTTGGCGGAGCTTTTTTTCATGAAAATTGTTCACGTGCATAAAATGTGCAACGATACATTATTTTCGTAGGAGAAAGTGGGGAAGCTCACCATGAGTACGGAAAATCAATCCGCTTTTGATTATCGGAAGTACTGGGAGGATAATTACGCTTCCGGTGGCAATTCTGGACTTGGCTCCTATGGCGTGCTGGCTCTTTTTAAAGCAGAAGTGATCAATGCATATATCAAGGAGCAGCAAGTGAAAAGCGTTATTGAATTTGGCTGTGGGGACGGCAATCAACTTCTCTTTATGAAATATGAAAATTACGTGGGGTTGGACATTTCACCGACTTCGGTACAGATGTGTGCCAGAATGTTTGGCAAGGATTCGTCGAAAAGCTTTTTTTTATACCATCCGAAATCCTTTTACAATCAAGGATACTTAAAAAGTGATCTGGTCGTATGCCTGGATGTGCTGTATCACATTACTGATGAGGAAGACTTCGAGAAAACATTGGATGACATCTTCTCTTGCGCCAATAAACATGTCATTCTCTACACGAAGGTAACAAATGGGACAGAACCCCAGATCGTCGACATGATCAAGGATCGTGACATCTTGCGTTACTTGAAAAAGTACAACGATTTCTCCATTACGCGAAAAATTGAGCAGAAATATCCAGACCTGTCCTCCGCCAGCTTTCTGATTCTAGAAAAAAATCCCCCAACGGCTACATAGCTTTGGGGGGGTTCCTTTCCTCTTATTGACCAATGATGATGCGCTCTTTCGGATAATGGTAGCGTACGATTCGGTCATTGCGCTTCAAGAAGAGGAGCAAATTGATAATCCCGATACGTCCGATCATCATCGTAATAATCAGGATGAGCTTGCCGCCAATGCCCATCTGAGCCGTAATCCCAGTAGACAATCCGGTCGTACCGAAAGCAGAGCAGACCTCGAACAAGACGTACTGGAAAGGTAAATCCTCCAGCCAGACGAGCAGCATGACCGCTGTGAACACCAGGATGATTGCGATGAAAAAGACACTAAAGGAGCGTTGAATGTCCTCATCAACCAGCTCTCTTCCGAACACCTTTACATCCTTGTAGCCACGCATGTTGGCAAAAACAGAGGCAATCAGGACGAAGAACGTCGTGGTCCGTATCCCCCCGCCCACGCTGCTCGGCGAAGCGCCAATGAACATCATCCCGGAGAGCATGATGAGTGTTGTGGTCGACAAGAGGCTGATATCCATCGTAGCCAAGCCGCCGCTTCGCGAGGAGACGGAGTGGAACAATGAATAGAACAGCATTTCATGCCAAGACTTATCGACCAAAAAGTGATTTCGTTCAAAAACGAAAATGAGCAGGGCGCCAATGGCGATCAAGGAAAAGAACGTCAGTGTCGTGATCTTGGTGAAGAGGGAAAAGGTGAAACGCACTTTTGCGCGGCGATAGGAAAAGTACGTTCTCAGCTCCACGAGGACGGGAAAACCGATCGCTCCACAAATAATCAAGATCATCACGATAGTCTGAAACACGTAATCGTGGGTAAAGTCGAGCATGGAGTTTCCGTGCAGGTCAAACCCGGCATTCGTAAAAGCACTGACAGATGCAAAGTAACCGTGGTAAAAAGCGGTGTACCAATCGTCGTAATAGCCGGCGTAAATAAAATGACTACCTAACAGAATGGTCCCCACCAGCTCGATCATGAGCGCAATCACGAGAATGTTGCGCATCAGGTCGACCAGACCGGACAGCGTGGAGCGGTTGTGGTCTGTTGCGATCCAGATGCGCTGTTCCAGGCCGATTTTTTGACCCATGAGGATCCAAATGAACGTGCCGAGTGTCATGATTCCGACCCCACCAACCTGGAAGAGCAACGTAAGAAACAAAATCCCCCACTGGTTGAAAACCTCATGAATCGTAATGACAGTCAGCCCGGTAACGCTGATGGCACTCGCCGCAGTAAACAAAGAGTCAATAAAAGAAAGAGAGGCTCCTGGTAAGTGAAAAAACGGCAATGACAGAAGAAACGCTGAGATCAGGATGAGCCCAACGTAGGCGAACACGATGATTTGAACAGA
Organism: Brevibacillus sp. RS1.1; assembly: GCF_013284365.1. Taxonomy (NCBI): domain Bacteria; kingdom Bacillati; phylum Bacillota; class Bacilli; order Caryophanales; family Paenibacillaceae; genus Brevibacillus; species Brevibacillus sp. RS1.1. Next base: position 44,840 of record NZ_JABSVA010000017.1, on the reverse strand, counting down.
TGTCAATCGACGCTTTTGATTGGATGATAACAAAATAAATGGCCTCCTGAATAAGCTTCATGAGGATAATCATACCAAAAAATGTTCGTAAGCAAAAATACAAAAGATACGTTTGCCCATTGTTCATGAGCCGAATCAATGCTGACAGAATTCTGCCTGCGGTATTTTCGCGGTTGACAATGTATCTGTAATAATGGTAAAGTTCAGAATGTATTTATTGGAAATTCAAAATATTAATGGAAAGGTGGGCTAGTCATGAAAAGAATTGTACGCATGGGTCATTCAAACAAGGGCATACATGACGTAACCCCACCATTGATACGAGCGTAGTATCGTTTTTTTGATCTCGTTAACATGGCGTAGGTTACATTTTTCGTAACTTGCGCCTTTTCTATTTTTGTTGAGGAAAAGGCATGTTGCTCATGGGCGATATGTCTTTTTTTGGCCTCTTTAAAAGGTCACCCAGCCGGGTAAAGAGAGGGGAGAAATACGGATGTTCTCGGTTTTGGCAAAGCTTGATTGGTTTTTCAAGGAGCATTGGAAACGGTATACGGTCGCTATTCTGCTATTGATTCTGGGCGGCTTATTGGAGATTATCCCTCCAAAAATCATCGGGGTGGCTATTGATGAGATTCACCTGGGGACGCTGACTGGCGAGCGGCTAGTATCCATCTTGCTGTTTTTCGGTGTATTGTCTGTCGCGATTTATTGGGTCAATTTTATCTGGATTCGCCAGCTGTTTGGGGGAGCGTTTTTGGCGGAGCGGACGTTACGGTCGAAGCTCATGACACATTTTTTGCGGATGACGCCAACGTTTTATCAGCGCAATCGTACCGGTGATCTGATGGCACGAGCGACAAATGACCTAAAGGCTGTCTCGATGACGACAGGCTTCGGAATTTTGACGATGGTGGATTCGTTATCCTTTACAGGGGCAATTGTGCTGACGATGGGCTTCTTGATCAGTTGGAAGCTGACCTTAGCGGCGATCCTTCCATTGCCGTTCATGGCCTATATCATTAAGCAGTATGGGAAAAAAATTCACGAGCGATTTTCTACCGCACAAACCTCGTTCGGTGAGCTAAACGACCGCGTGCTGGAATCCGTCTCTGGGGTTCGCGTGATTCGAGCTTACGTACAGGAGATGGCGGATCAGGAGCGCTTTCGCCAAAAAACACATGAAGTGTATCAAAAAAATATCGATGTAGCGAGAATCGATTCGCTGATTGAGCCGACTGTCAAAATATTGGTTGGGATCAGTTATATGATCGGCTTGATCTACGGTGGCTACCTCGTGTTCCAAAGAGAACTGACCTTGGGAGAGCTGGTCTCGTTCAACGTCTATCTCGGGATGCTCATTTGGCCGATGTTTGCGATTGGCGAATTGATTAATGTGATGCAAAGAGGAAGTGCCTCGCTGGATCGGGTCAATGAAACCTTGGCGTACGAAGCCGATGTGACGGATCACGACAAACCAGTTCGTGTGGCAGTACCTGAAGTCATTCGGTTCGATTCCGTGACATTCCGCTATCCATCAGCGCAGGTTGACCAACTAGTGGATGTCTCCTTTACCCTTGGGCGGGGTCAGACGCTAGGAATCGTCGGGCGTACGGGAAGCGGGAAATCCACGTTGGTTCGACAACTGCTTCGCGAATATCCGGTAGGACGGGGAGCCATTAGTGTTTCGGGAGAGGCGCTAGAACAGATTAGTCTGGATAACATCAAGAGCTGGATCGGCTATGTACCGCAGGAGCAGATTCTGTTCTCGAAGTCAGTCCGCGAAAACATCCTGTTCGGGAACAACGAGGCAACAGAAGAACAATTACAGGAAGTGTTGAAGCAGGCCGCATTTGCTCGGGATGTTCAGCTATTGCCTGAAGGCTTGCAAACGCTTGTTGGTGAAAAAGGTGTAGCCCTTTCAGGTGGGCAAAAACAGCGGGTTTCGATTGCTCGGGCTCTGTTGGTCAATCCGGAAATTTTGATTCTCGACGATGCCATGTCGGCGGTGGATGGCAAAACCGAGGCGGAGATGATCACGAATATTCGCCGGGAGCGTGCAGGCAAAACAACACTGATCACCACACATCGCTTATCGGCGGTCCAGCATGCAGATTGGATTCTCGTCATAGACGAAGGACGAATCGTCGAGGAAGGTACACATGCACAGCTATTGGAGCTGGGTGGTTGGTATAAAGAACAATTCGAGAAACAGCAGATTGAAGCGACGCTGACAGAAAGCGGGTGAATGAATGACGACAGGGAAAAGGCTAGTCCATTATGCATCCATTTTTAAAAAGACGATCCTCTTGGCGGTATTGATGCTGTCTATCTCAGTTGGGGCAGAACTGACGGGACCGTTTTTGGCGAAAAAAATGATCGATACGCACATCATGGGCATTGAATTCCCTTGGTATGAGACGGCACAGCGTGAGAATTCCGTGTTATACAAAGGGAAGTATTACACCAGGCAGGATCACTTGGTAGCTGGTGAGAGCACAGGTGGGGAAGTTCGTGTTCTGCAGGTGGGGCGCGACTATTATTTCTTGAATCAGGCGATTTCGTATGATGGCCAGCGCTCCGTTGAGGATGGGAAGCTCGTCATTGTCAAAGGTGCGGATCGAGATGAGTACCAGGCTACTCTCTTAAGCAATCAGGAGATATTCGAATTTTTCCGGCCAGAGACAAGCGGCTTGCTCAAACTGGCTGCTCTCTATTTCGGATTATTGGTAGTTGCCTCACTTTTCCATTATGGACAAAAGTTCTTATGGCAAAAATCAGCGAATCAGGTCATCGAGAGACTGCGTATTGACGTGTTCGCGCATATCCAACGATTACCGATTCACTATTTCGATCATCTCCCTGCCGGGAAGGTGGTTGCTCGTGTCACAAACGATACGGAGGCGATCCGTGAGCTGTTTACGAATGTGCTCGGCAACTTTATTACGAGCGGGATTTATTTAATCGGTATTTTCGCAGCGCTGTTCTTGCTTGATATACGACTCGCGCTCGTTTGTCTGGTCATTTTGCCAATCATGGTGGTGTGGATTTACTTGTACCGCAAGTACGCCTCTGGATTCAACCATGTCATTCGGGCACGCATCAGTGACATCAACGGGATGATTAACGAGTCGATCCAAGGGATGCCGATCATTCAGGCGTTTCGCAGGGAAAAGGAAACGATGCGGGAATTCGGCGAGCTGAATGAAGAACTGTTCACCTACCAGAATAAAATGCTGCGGCTCAATGCGACCGCTTCGTTTAACCTGGTTCAGTTCATCCGTAATATCGCATTTGTTTTGTTCATCTGGTATTTCGGCGGAGCCTCCCTGGGGATAGGTACACTGCTCTCACTTGGTGTCCTCTACGCATTCGTCGATTATTTGAATCGCTTGTTCCAGCCGATGACACAGATCGTTAACCAATTGGCGAACCTGGAGCAATCTCTCGTCGCGGCGTCGCGTGTGTTTGAACTACTGGATGAAGAGGGCATCGACGTTGATCCAGCAAAGGTTCCGTGCTATCAGGGGAATGTTCGCTTCGACGATGTTTCCTTTGCCTACAAAGACGACCAATACGTACTGAAAAACATTTCGTTCGAGGCTTGGCCTGGAGAGACAGTGGCACTGGTTGGTCACACGGGTTCGGGAAAAAGCTCGATTATCAATCTGCTACTCCGTTTCTATGATGTAAACAGAGGAGCGATTATGATTGATGGGCGCAATGTGCAGTCGTTTTCCAAACAGCAGCTTCGTCAGCATATGGCTATTGTTTTGCAGGACCCGTTTTTGTTTACAGGAACGATTCGTTCCAATGTGAGTCTGGATGATCCGTCGATTTCGCCGGAAAAAGTGGAGAAGGCTTTGTGTGATGTAGGGGCAGACCAACTGTTCCGCAGTCTTCCGCAAGGATTCGATGAACCCGTTATCGAGAAGGGAAGCACGCTTTCGCTCGGACAGCGTCAGTTGATTTCGTTTGCGCGTGCTCTCGCGTTTGACCCGGCTATCCTCATTCTGGATGAAGCGACCGCCAGCATTGACACGGAAACAGAGGGCATTATTCAGAATGCGCTTGAGGTGTTGAAAAAAGGGAGAACGACCTTCATCATTGCTCATCGCTTGTCTACGATCAAAAATGCAGATCAAATTCTCGTACTGGATCGAGGCAGAATTGTAGAGCGAGGAAAGCATGAAGACTTGATGGAGAAGCAAGGCAAGTACTATCAAATGTATCAATTGCAGCAAGGGAACAAAGAATTGCGGGTGCAAGAGGCAGTAGGTAAGCATGGAAGCGCCGCAGCCCTGACCTAGTTTTTTCTACTCTTTTTGCCTCTTGAACGGTAAGATAGAGCATAGAAGTATGGACTTTTCAGGGGGGGATCATCATGCCACACCTTATCGTTAGAGGCATTCAAGCTGAACAAATGGCTACGATTAGCGAACCGCTTGCAGTGGAGCTTGCTGCACTCTGCCAATGCGGTACAGACAATTTCACAATCGAATGCTTGCATACAACAGGCGTTTTTGGCGGGAAGATCGTGGAGTCGTTTCCTTTTATTGAAGTAGCATGGTTTGAGCGGGGGCAAGAAGCTCGTGACCAGTTTGCCCAGATTGTAACCAAGCATGTCCTATCTCTTGGCATCCCAGAAGTGGAAATGGCATTTGTCGCTTATCAAAAAGAAAGCTATTATGCCAACGGGGAGCATTTCTAAGAGAAGCCGACAGGTGCTGTCGATTTCCCGGGAAAGAATCAAGACATTCGACAAGCGTACAGACAAACAAATGAATGCAAGCATGGAATAAGGGTGTTCCTTCCTGTGGTACGAGGTTTTTCGTACGAGACGGGTGGAACACCTTTTTCATTTTATTCGCAGAACCAAAAATTTCTAAAATAGGTGTCACAAACAAAAGATACCAGTTGTTATTCATAGTGAGAGGAGGGCAAACCGTGGAAAAAACAGAGATAGAGCACCTGCTGATCGAAATAAAAGCGGGTTCTCTTGAGCAATACGAACTCATTATCGATCACTATCAACAACCGATCTTTACATACTGCTATCACATGCTCGGTCATCGCCAAGATGCGGAAGACGCTGTCCAGGAAGTCCTGTTTCGTGCCTACGAGCATCTTGACCAGTATACGTACTCACTGTCATTTTCCGCATGGCTGTACCGGATCGCTTACAACCATTGTGCGAATGTGCTAAAGCGCAGGAAATTAAGCCGCGTGTTGCCCTTTTTGTACAACCGGGATCAGGATGGACGTAATTATGTGGAGGAGAGCATTGACAGCAATTATTTAGGGGAGCCAATCGAACGCATCTGGAAACGGCTGTCCGCCGAAGAACGAACACTTATTTTCCTGCGTGTGCTAGAGGAAAGAGAGTACGAGGAAATATCGGAGCTGATGGACAAAAAGCCAGCAGCCTTGCGCAAACAATTCGAACGCGTTTTGAAAAAGTGCAAACGTTATTTGCCAACGATGGGAGGGGTGCTGAATGATGGACAAAAATCCGTTTAAGCACATGAGAGACATGCTGGTAGCGAAGCCAGTCCCGAAAGTCGATGTCAAACATAAAGTCATGGCAGCAATTCGTGCCAAGGAAAGCAAGGAGGAAAAAGTCGTGAAAAAGAAAATAGGTTTACTAGTCACTGTAGGTATGCTCGTCGGAGCGTCTTCCGTATGGGCGGGAGTAGAAATGATCCAGTTGAAAAATGAGAAGGGTGAAGTAGTGCTAAAGCTTAAACAAATGAGTATGCAAGAACAGCAACAAAAGATGCAACAGCTCCCCCCTGACATAAAGGATCAGATCAAGAATCGAAATGCAGAGATTTTTAAACAGTTGGATACGGGGGAACAAATCGTCAATGGATTAAAACCTGGCGAAGCGGTTGCCATTTATTGGCCGCTGACAAAACTTCAGTTGGAATCAAATCCAAACAGTACTCCGTTTGTAGATGTACGATCCAAGCCTTTTACCTATACAACGTGGAAGGACATGGAACAAAAGGTTGGCCATCTGTTCAAGGTACCGGCAGAGATGGGGACGGATTTCAAGTTTGTAGCAGGTGAAGCGATCTATCTTCCAAGTGACAAGTATGATGAGAAAGCGATGAAAGAGGAACAAGAAAGAAAGAAAAAAGAATACGTGGTACAACCAATTCCATTATCAGACAAGCTTCGTGATGCAGAGATTGAGTACAAGGGCCAAAAAGGAAGTGCTTTCTTAGAAGTTTCCATCCTGGGTGACAACAATAAAAGTGGAGGTACACTTGCGGAGAATTTGGAGAAAGTCATGATTGGCGACAATGAAGCCGTGTACTCCACTTTCGCACCTGAAAATGGGGACACCGTACACTCATTGGATTGGGTGAAAAATGGGACAAAGGTAAACTATAACCTGAGAGCCAAGATGAGTGTGAGTACGGAAGAAGAGTTGCTGAAAATGGCGGAACAAATCAATCAAGCGAAATAATGAGAAATTCCCTCAGAGAAAGTGGCATCCAAAGACGAGTTGATCAAAACACCGAGCAGATCAACGATACGAAATAACCATATTCTTAAAAGAGGAGTACCACAAAGCACAGTTTGGCTTGTGGTACTCCTTTTCTTTCGCTAATTGCTTACATCACGTAGCTTGTTTGCCTTTTTACCCATCAACTGCTTCAAGCCATCCATATTAATCAGGATAATCCCGACAATAATCGTGATTCCCCCTGCTAAAGACAGGAGATATAGCGGCTCATTGTACAGGATAACGCCCAAGCTTAAGGCAATCAACGGAGAGATATAGAGCCATGTGGATGGAAACACAGGGTTGGTTTTGGCCACGAGCCAATAGAAAATGGTATGCCCCATCATGGAACCAACGAAGACCAAGTACAGAAGCGGGAGGATCGCATTCGCCGTAAGCATCGATTCGATATGCACTTGCTCCGTAAATAACGATAAGACAAGCAGCATGGCTCCTCCATACATCATCTGTGCCGCATTCAAAGCGATGGGTGAGGTATCTTGAAACCGTTGGATGACGCTCCGGGAGTATACTGCACCAGCAGAATAAAAGAGTTCCCCGAATATGACTGCGATGCACCCTGTAAGCCAAAGGAGACTGAATGAGACGGTCACACCGGGTAAAATCAGCAAAAAGACACCGACAAAGGCAACCAAGCAACCCATCAAAGCAATACCGGGGGGCTTTTGCCGAGTAATACCGGTCTGAAGCAGCATCACCATGAGAGGGCCTGTTGCAGATAATATCGCTGCAATTCCTGAACTTACATGCTGCTCTGCCCAATACAAGGGGGCAAATGTCCCGAACGTCAAACCGATACCGGTAAGGAGCATTTCTTTATGAAACAGCAGCGAGAGACGCGCCTGTTTTTTCCAGAGCATGAATGAAAACAAAATGACACCTGCCAGAAAGAACCGAAGTCCTCCTGAGAAAAACGGCGGAGCTCCAGCATCGATCCCGACTTTGATTGCCAGAAAAGTCGTTCCGAATATCAAGCACATGACCACATAATTAAGCAGTACCATTATGATTCCTCCCTTTTCCTCATCATAAGGGGAAGGGAATAGAACAGATGAAATAGAATAGAACAGATACGAAAGATCCATCCATTATCATGGGGGAAGGGGGGAGCGGCATGAAAAGGAAGGTTCTTTCAAACAGTCATTCTGATAAGCTGTTCGAACAAGTGTATGACTATCTTCTGGAACGAATCAGACGCGATGAGTGGAGGGCACATGAAAAGCTCCCTTCTGTTCGAACGTTGGCGTTGGAATTGAATGTGCATCGCCTGACGGTTTTTAAAGCATTTCAATTATTAAAGCAAAACCGCCATGTGTACGTGAAGGATAAGTCGGGGTATTATGTACAACCGAGCAGCCTGTTGCCAGTGGAGTCGATGAATGATCCAATCGTTTCTGCCTATGTGCACAAGAGTCATCTTTCGGAAATTCATCAGGTGCAGGCGACCTATCAATTTTCCAAAGCATTGATCGAACCGAATTTATTGCCAAATCATTACTTTTCGGGATACGTGAAGAAAGTGTTTGATCTGTATCCAAAGGTGCTGGGTACCTACTCAACCACACAGGGAGATCAGGAGCTGCGGGAAGCACTGTGCAGCTATTATGTTAGCCGTAATCATTTTCACCTGTCCCCCGATGAGCTGATGATTACATCTGGTTCGCAGGAAGCGATTGATTTGGTTGCCAGAGTACTTGTAAAGCCGCGTGATGTCGTGTTGATTGAGAGACCTACGTACAGTCCGGCCATCGATGTATTCGGAAGACAGGGCGCCAACATGATTTCCATCGAGATTTCGCCGGATGGCTATGATTTGGAGCAGGTTGAACTGTTGATGCAAAAAGAAAAACCACGCCTGTTTTATCTCAATCCGACCTTTCACAATCCGACAGGCTATACGGTTCCCGCTGAACAACGGAAGAGGCTGGTGGAGCTGGCTGCGAAATATCAGTGTCTGATCGTAGAGGATGATCCGTGCCGCGATATTTACTTCGGTGACGAGCCTCCACTGCCGTTTTTTTCTTACGACACGGCAGGCTATGTCATCTATCTGCGCAGCTTTAGCAAGTACATCGGGCCGGGGTTGAGTATTGCGACTGTGGCATGCCGTCCATCTATTATGAATTATTTGATTCAGGCGAAATCACTGTCCGACAGTGGGGCGCCCCTGCTGAATCAAAAAATTTTTTTGCATTATTTCTTCTCCGAACGGATGCAGCAGCATTTGGCGAAGCTACGGATTGCATTGGCCATTCGCCGGGATATTATGGAGGAAGAGCTGTCTGTGACCGACTGGGAGTGGTCCAGTCCACCAGGAGGCTTTAATTTATGGGTGAAGCTGCCTGATTCTGTCCCGATGGATAGTCTTTTGGCGAAATGCATAGAACAATCGATTACGTTTGTGCCCGGTGCGATCTGTGATCCGCTGCGGGAGTTTAGCTCTTGGATACGCATCAGTTTTTCCTATTTGAATGAACACCAGCTGCGCGACGGTTTGCAAAGGCTCGTCAGTACGGTTCGTCAGTTGAACATGTAGGAAAAGGAAGGGCTGGTTTTAATAATCCGTATTTGAAAATATAAAAATTTTAAGAAGTGCGATTTACTGTGTTATACTGAGTCTACCATTTACTGTTCTGTAGCATTCCCTACTCCATTTACGTGAGTAGGGTTTTTTATTTGTGTCTCAGACAACAAAAAAACAGACACCCTTACAGGAGTCTGTTTTTTGTGTTTGGTTAAATTAAACTTTTTGAACGTTAGTAGCTTGTGGTCCGCGTTGGCCTTGTTCTACGTCAAAAGTAACTTTTTGACCTTCGTCAAGGGATTTGAAACCGTCGCCTTGGATAGCAGAGAAGTGAACGAATACGTCTTCTTTACCTTCGCGCTCGATAAAACCAAAACCTTTTTCTGCGTTAAACCATTTTACTGTACCTTGTTCCATTGTTATTGCCTCCTAGTGTGTAACACACATATATTACTATCCTTGCTCTCAGGATCATCTAGACGAAATTTTGCTATCTACGCTATCCGTTGCTTCGAACAAAAATAATTCTCTACTAGCATAACAGGATATTGAAAAGATAGCAAATCATTCGCGTATATTTGATGAAAGAAAATATAAATGAGCCACTATACTAACTCCAACCCGTCCTGATTTCACAAGTTTTTATTCAGATCAGTCAATTCCTTGGCCGTCAGATTTCGCCATTGCCCCAATTTCAAATTCCCCAAGGCAATGTTCATGATGCGTATTCGCTCAAGCTTTCTTACCTGATAACCAAAAGCCTGACACATCCGTCTGATTTGCCGATTGAGCCCTTGCGTTAGCACGATATTGAAGACGCGGTCGCTGACTTTGGTTACTTTGCAAGGCTTGGTAGTCGTTCCGAGAATGCGTACGCCGTTTGCCATTCCATGCAAGAAATTCGCCGTGATGGGCTTGTCTACGGTGACGATGTACTCTTTGTCATGATTGTTCTCAGCACGCAAAATTTTGTTTACGATATCCCCGTCGTTGGTTAACAGGATGAGGCCTTGCGAATCTTTATCCAGACGCCCGATAGGAAAAATCCGCTCGGGGTGATTCACGAAATCGATGATGTTGCCTTTGACGTGCAGTTCAGTGGTACACGTAATTCCGACAGGCTTGTTCAAGGCGATGTAGACATCTTTCTTTTTGACACCGAGCGGCTGTCCATCGATGCGCACGTCATCTCCTGACGCAACCGTACTTCCCAGTTCCGCGAGTTGGCCATTGATCGTCACGCGCTTGGACTCGATTAATTTATCGGCTTCTCTTCGTGAGCAAATGCCGGTTTCACTGATGAACTTATTAATTCGCATGAGACGTTCCTTTCGCTATTACTGCTGCTTTTCCAGTTTTTCAAGTAATTTATTCCGCCAAGGCAGGGCCAATTCCTCCACCTCGAGCATACGCTGTATCGTCCCTTGGGATGGTGCCTTGTCATGGAAGTACAAGTGGTGGATGGAAGCCACACTGACTTGCTTTGGATGAGCAGAGATTAGGGCAATCTCTGAGTCTGGCTTGATCGTCCCTTCCTGCAAAACGCGGAAGAAATAGCCCGTATAGCCCATTTCCACCACGGCTTTGAGCAGTTGGTTATTGTTGTTGCGCTTGTTGATCGTTGCGCAAGGAAATCTGCCTTGTGTCACTTGCAGGATCGTATCACCAAATTGATACACATCCCCGATGCAGACCTGCTCTTCGGTCATGCCAGCGAGCGTGAGATTTTCTCCGAATGCCGCATTGGTCAGAGGTTGGCCGAATAACTTCTCCCAATGGGCATAATGTTCAAAAGGATACGCACAGACGACGCGGTCTGGGCCACCGTGATACTCTGGATTCGCGATATCGTCGTCATCAATTTTCTCGGAACGGACAATGAGCTCGTCAGCTTCTTCCTTCCAAATGCCGGAGAGATATTCCTTGCCGTTGTACATATTATTTTTAGGCAAACCTTTACTAATAGTAACGATTTTTCTGGTCAACTTATGCTCACTCCCAGCCTGTACGATTGCTTCTCTTTTTATCCCCATACTATACCACATTCCCTAATATCCTCCACAGCGGATGGGCATCAGCGAACGCTTCTGGTATGATGATAGAAAGGAATACACAGGAGGCCTCAGTGACATGCAATCATTTGGTGTGGCACTACACACAGATAAATATCAAATAAACATGATGTACGCCCATTGGGTGAACGGAACACACAATCAGAAGGTCGTTTTCGAAGCATTTTTCCGCAAGCTGCCTTTTGGAAACGGATACGCTGTATCTGCCGGATTGGAAAGAATTGTTTCCTATATAAAAAATTTGCGTTTTGAAGAAAGCGATCTCAAGTATTTGAGTGAACAGGAGGAGAACTACGATCCGAAGTTTTTGGAAGAGCTGCGCCAGCTTCGTTTTAAGGGCTCGCTCTACTCTGTGAAAGAAGGAACCGTGGTTTTCCCGAACGAGCCGCTCATTCGCGTAGAGGGGCGTGTCATGGAGGCACAGCTGGTTGAAACGGCCCTGTTGAATTATATGAACTACCAGACGCTGATTGCAACCAAAGCTTCGCGGATTAAAAACGTGGCGGGCAATGATGTTCTTATGGAATTCGGAACGAGAAGGGCGCAGGAGGCAGATGCTGCGCTGTGGGGGACGCGGGCAGCTTATTTGGCTGGCTTTGACGCGACCTCGAACATGCTGGCAGGGAAAATGTTTGGCATTCCGACAAAAGGGACGCACGCTCACTCTTGGGTACAGAGCTTTGAGAGTGAGGAAGAAGCATTTGAGCGCTTCGCAGCAGCTCTACCAGGACAGGTAACCTTGCTGGTCGATACTTACGATACACTCAAAAGCGGCGTGCCGAATGCAATTAAGGTCGGAAAACGCCTGGAGAAACAAGGCAAAAAGCTGACGGCAGTGCGCTTGGACAGTGGCGACTTGACGTATTTGTCCTGCAAGACGCGCGAAATGCTGGATAAAGCAGGCATGACCGATGTGCAAATTGTCGCTTCCAACGATCTCGATGAGCACACGATTATGAACCTGAAAGTACAGGGAGCACGCGTAAATAGCTGGGGAGTTGGAACGCAGCTCATCACGGCAGCGGATCAGCCGACGCTCGGAGGCGTATACAAGCTGGTGGCACGCGAAGGCGCGGACGGAGAATATCAGCCGACCATCAAAATCTCTGGGAATCCGGAAAAAGTCACGACGCCGGGCATTAAAGATATGTACCGATTGATTGATCCGGAAACAGGCAAAGCGATTGCTGACTACATGTGCTTCCCGCATGAAACAACAGTCGAAAAGGGAGCCCCTCTCCATTTGTTCCATCCGAGCCATACGTATTTGAGCAAGCATTTGGAGAACTACCAGGCAAAGTCGCTGCTCGTTCCGGTATTTGTGGATGGGGAACTGATTTATGAACTGCCAACTCTCCAAGAGATTCGCAACTACCATCGTGAGCAACTCAAGCTGTTCTGGCCTGAATACTTGCGCATGTTGAATCCGGAGCATTACCGTCTGCACATCAGCGAAGAGATGTGGGAAACGAAAACCAAGCTGATGAAGGCGTATTTGAAAAAATAAGAGAAAACGTCTGATGTGTCGCGAGGATGCATCAGGCGTTTTTTATTTGTTTACCAAAAATAACACAATAATGTGAAAACAAAGAAAATAAATTGTCTGAATTTACTTTCATCGTATATAATTACTCCATTCATCCTTTAGCTCTGCGCCAAGGTGATGTGAAAAACGCATGTGAAAAGTATTGGGGAGGAAGAGAGATGCTAAATACTGTAGAGAAAGAAAACCTGAATCCATACGAGATTGTGCAGAAACAGATTGACGCTGCAGCGGCATTGTTGGGATTGCGGAGCGATGCTGTTGAAATTTTAAAGCGACCCAAACGAGTATTGGCCGTCAGCTTTCCTGTCAAGATGGATGATGGCAGCGTGCGTGTCTTTGAAGGCTACCGATCTCAGCATAATGATGCGGTAGGACCGACCAAGGGAGGGATTCGCTTTCATCCGGATGTGACGATGGATGAAGTCAAGGCGCTCTCCATGTGGATGTCATTCAAATGTGGCGTGGTTGGTCTTCCTTATGGCGGCGGAAAAGGCGGCGTCATATGTGATCCCCACGAATTCAGCAAAAATGAGCTGGAACGAGTCAGCCGCGGCTTCATGGAAGCTATCGCTGATATTGTCGGACCTGAGACAGACATACCTGCACCCGATGTATATACGACCCCACAAATTATGGGGTGGATGATGGATACGTACAGTCGATTAAAAGGCACCTATTCTCCGGGAGTGATCACTGGAAAACCACTCTCTGTCGGCGGCTCCAAAGGAAGAAACGAAGCGACTGCTCGCGGATGTGTCTTTACCATACTTGAGGCATTAAAAGATTCTGGACGCAAGCCAGAACAAACAACCGTCGCGATCCAAGGCTTTGGCAATGCGGGAAGAATTGCAGCGAGGCTGTTAACAGAGCTGGGCTTCAAAATCGTGGCAGTCAGTGACTCCCGCGGAGGTATTTATGATGCTGCTGGCTTGGATATCGAAAAGGTAGGACAGTTAAAAGACAACGCAACCATTTTGGACTATGTAGGTGGTACGGTCATCTCCAATGAACAGCTATTGGAGCTCGAGGTGGACATTCTGATCCCGGCCGCGTTGGAAAATGTCATCACAGCAGCCAATGCCGACAGCATTCAAGCCAAGTGGATTGCAGAGGCAGCAAACGGACCTACTACACCCGATGCTGACGCCATTTTGCGGGAAAAAGGGATTACCGTGATCCCGGACATTCTCGCCAATGCAGGTGGTGTAACCGTTTCTTATTTTGAATGGGTGCAAAACCTGATGAATTACTACTGGTCCGAGGTTGAGGTAAACGAAAAGCTGCAAACGACCATGATTAACGCCTATCGCGCCGTAAAAGAACTCTCTGATCAATACAAGGTGGACTTGCGCACGGGAGCCTATATGATCTCGCTTTTGCGAATTACGGAGGCAATGGAAGCACGCGGCTGGATTTAAGGGAAGAAACCTCTTGCAATTTGCTTGCAAGGGGATTTTTTTGTTTTCCTTTTCGGGATTAGCAGGAAGGCGAGTATTTTTGTCGAATTTGTCGGATTATTGTTTTTCTACCTGTGTTCAAAGGATGGAAAGGGGGATTTTTATGCCAATCAAATTGCCCGACGAATTGCCTGCAACGGAAATACTCGCCCAGGAAAATATTTTTGTGATGAAGGATAGCCGTGCCTTCACACAGGACATACGACCGCTCAGGATCGTCATTCTCAACCTCATGCCGGTGAAGGAAACAACGGAAACACAGTTGCTCCGCCTCCTGGGGAATACGCCGCTACAGGTGGAAATCGTGCTTTTGCACATGTCCAGTCATACGTCCAAAAATACGTCGGAAGAGCATTTATCGACGTTTTATAAAACGTTTGAGGAGATCCGTGACCAGCGATTTGATGGCATGATCATCACCGGAGCGCCAGTCGAACAGCTCGAGTTCACAGACGTCACGTATTGGCAGGAGCTAACAGAAATTCTCGATTGGAAAATGGAGAACGTCACCTCGACCCTGCATATTTGTTGGGGAGCACAAGCGGGTCTTTACCACCACTTTGGCGTTCCGAAGCATCCTTTGCCAGGAAAAATGTTCGGAATCTTCCCTCACACGCTTAATAAGCAAAATGTGAAGCTGTTCCGCGGATTTGACAACTACTTCCACATTCCGCATTCCAGGCATACCGAAAATCGCAGGGAAGACATCGAGCAAGTGCCTGAACTGGAGATTTTGTCCGAGTCTGATGAAGCAGGGGTTTACATCGTGGCGACCAGGGATGGCAGACAAATTTTCGTGACAGGTCATTCCGAGTACGATCCGACGACCCTGCAAGATGAGTACCAGCGAGATGTGAACAAAGGCTTGGATATTGCTGTTCCGCGTAATTACTATCCAAAGGACGATCCAAGCCGCGAGCCCATCGTCACCTGGCGCGCACATGCGAATCTGATGTTTTCCAACTGGTTAAACTATTACGTTTACCAAGAGACACCGTATGATTTGAATAACGACAAGCGATAGCAACGTAGCAGCCATCCGAGGTGATTCGGATGGTTTTTGCCATTTAGTATTCAAGAAGTACAGTTGTTTAGCCGATATAGAAAATGGTGGAAAATTAGAGAGGAGAGGGATGTGAGCATGAGAAACTGGCAAAAAGGAATGCTCGCTACGGCTGTTACCGTTGGGCTGATCTTTTCCAGCGTCGGCCATGTACCGGCATTGGCGAATTCTGCGACGACAAGTACGCAGAAGAAGATTTCCAAGCTTGTAGTTGATACAAAGACAGTAAAATTGAAAAAAGCGGGGACACAGCAGTTGACTGTCCGCGTGCAATACACGGATAAAACAACGGAGGACGTCACACAACAAGCGGAGTGGACTTCCTCTGACAGTGACATCGCGAGCGTTGACAAGGGCTTGGTCACAGCAGTTAGTTCCGGTAAAACGAGAGTGAAAGCAAGCTTCGAGGGCAAAAGTGTGAATATCCCTGTTGAGATCGATGTGATTTCCAAGCTCACAGCTGACCAGAAGAAACTGGCTCTCAGCGTAGGTGGCACGAAACAAGTAAACGCAACAGCAACTTTCTCTGATAAGTCTACTGGTGATGTAACGGTCCAGGCAGAGTGGGAAAGCGATGATAAGGCAATCGTAACGGTAACGAATGGATTGGTTACGGCAGTAGGCTCGGGCACAGCGAAGGTCAAAGTGAAGTACGGTGGAAAAAGCGTCTCCATTCCAGTAGAGGTAGATGTCGTCTCCAAGCTGGACAGTGATAAGAAAAAGCTGTATCTGCGCCCAGACACTACCCAGTCGGTTACGCTGTTGGCTACCTTGTCTACGAAAGAAAAAGTAGATGTAACAAGCAAAGCCAAGTGGACATCCGACGATGCAAAAGTTGCCACAGTTGAAAACGGAGTCGTGACAACTGTAGGCTCTGGCAAAACGAGAATCAAAGCAACTTACGGTGGAAAGACGATCTCGATCCCTGTAGAATCTGCTGTCATCTCCAAGATGGAATTTGACATGAAAAAGGCCGATCTCAAAGTTGGCGAATCAAAAGACTTGAAGGTATCTGTTATCTATACCGACAAAACCAAGGTTGATGTCACTACCGATGCAGACTGGATCTCCACGAACAGCTCCGTTGTGACTGTAGTGGATGGCAAGATCACGGCTGTAAAAGCAGGTCGTGCAACGATTGCCGCGACGTATAATGGAAAAGTCGTAAAAATACAGGTAACCGTGAAGTAACTCACGCTGGAGGAAAAGCCAGGGCGCGACTGCGTACCTGGCTTTTTCGCATACTCCGGCCTGTGGTAATCTGTAGCTAACGCTTTTGATTGCACGAAGACGGAGGACATCATGGATATTCGACAGCTGCAATACTTTGTGGAAGTAGTCAAACATAAAAACTTTACGAAGGCCGCGCAATCCCTCCACGTCTCTCAGCCTTCTATCAGCAAAATGATCAAAGCATTGGAAGAAGAGCTAGAGGTAGTTCTGCTGGATCGGACGGAGCGGAAAATGGATCTGACAGACGCAGGGGAAATGGTCTACAGCTATGCGACCAAAGTGTTGCAGCTAATGGAAGGCATGGCGTCGTCGATAGCAGAATTGCGAAACGTCGAGCGTGGTCGGGTCAAGCTGGGCATGATGCCAACGGTGGGTTCTTTTCTCTTGCCGAATGTGATTGCCTTGTTTAAAAAGCAATATCCAGGCATCGATATCGAGATGAAGGAATACAGCGCCAAGCTGCTTGAAATCCAAATGGAGCAAGGAAGCATCGATGTGGCCTTAACCGTTCTGCCAACGGATCAGGAGAAATTTGAGGCGGTTCCCTTGCTCGCAGAGGACCTCGTTGCGATTGTTCATCGGGAGCATTGGCTCGCGGGAGTCGATGAGGTGAGCTTGGAACAGCTCAAGGACGAAGCTTTCATTTTGTTTACCGAAGAGTACGCGATGCATGATGTGGTGCGCCATGCGTGCAAGCTGTCCGGCTTTGAACCGAATGTCGCTTACATGAGCTCTTTATGGGATTTTGTCGGAGAGATGGTGGCTACCCAACTGGGGATATCACTCATTCCACGCTCCATCGTGAGACGCTTGAATAACGGACAATTACACACCGTCAACATTTCCTACCCGGTGATTGACTGGCAGTATGCCTTGATTTATCGAAAAGAAGGGTATTTATCGCATGCGACAAAGGCTTTCATATCGTTTGTAGAGAAAATGTACAGCCATAACCAAATGGAATAGAAATGATGATGTTTATGTATTGTACGAATGGAATCGAGACGGCTTAGAATGAAGGTAACTCGTTCAAACAGTGACTTTTTGAACAACCTTTGTAAAGCAACTGGGGTGGTCTCGATGAAAAGATGGTTCTCCATCATCGCACAAGTTTTGCTTTTGTTCGGCTTCACCTGGCTTGGGAAATGGGTGACCTCGTTTTTTCACCTTCCTGTTCCCGGCAGTCTGATCGGACTCGCGCTTTTGTTCATTTGTCTGTATACCGGCTTGATTCGTCTACAGTGGGTGGAAGCAGGAGCGACTCTGTTATTCTCGCAGATGATCCTGTTTTTCGTACCATCGTTGGTCGGGATGATGCAGTATCCATGGTTATTAGGGATAAAAGGATTGCTGGTGCTTGTGGTCGTCGTGAGCGGTTGTGCGCTTGTGATGATTTCGACAGGTGTTGTTGCTGAGCGCATGTTCAATCGTGGAGAGGTGAAACAGCATGATCCTGTGGAAAACATCTAGTGTGCTCCTGACACTCGTTTTCTTCTATGCAGCTAAAAGGTTCAACAAGAAAAGACCGTCTCTGCTATTTTCTCCGGCTATTTTGGCGCCGATTGGCTTGATTTTGTTTTTGCTTTTCGCAGGCATTCCTTATCAGGTGTACAGTGAAGCGACCTCGCTCATTAGTGAGATGATGAGCGTAGTCACAGTAGCGTTTGCGATTCCGCTGTACCGAAATTGGTCGGTGTTAATGGCGCATCGCCGGATGATTTTGACGAGTCTTGCTACGGGTTCCCTCATTGCCATCATTGCAGGTGTTTCCACGACGATGCTCGTTGGATTGGGAAAAGAAGCGGCGATTAGCGTCATTCCTCGCTCAATTACCCTGCCAATTGCGATGAGTGTAACCGAGGCGATTGGCGGTATGCCGACGATGACGGCAGTATTCGGCATGCTGACCAGCTTTGCAGGTGTTTTTTTGGCTCCCACAATCATCAAGAGAATGAGGCTCCGACATCCTGTTTCCATCGGTTTGATGTACGGAATGGGTGCACATGCGTTGGGGATGGTAAAAGCGTTTGAGCGTGGGGAAACAGAAGGAAGCAGTGCGACTTTGGCTGTGATCGCCGGAGCGATGATTACCGTAGTGTGGGCGTTTACCTTGCTACCGGTGATCATGTCGTGGCTGTCTGTGTGAAGGAAGGGGCTGTTAGATAGCCCCTTTTTGTATTACAATAATCGTATAAAAATGAAATTAATTGAATAAAAATACACAAGATAGTGGTGATCAAAAATGAGAATTGAATCATTCTCTTTGCAACAATACGAGGACGTCATTCAGCTATGGCAACGAGCAGGATTACAGCTTTCTTGCTCGGATACACGTGAAGGATTGCGTAAAAAGCTGGAGCGAGACGCAGAGCTTTTCTTGGTGGCAATGAATGAGGAGGAAAGGATGATAGCAGCCGTAATGGGCAGCTATGACGGACGGCGAGGATGGGTGAATCATCTGGCAGTCGATCCGGACTTCCAAGGACAAGACATAGGGAGCAGGCTGATGGATGAGCTGGAAAAGCGGCTGGCGAATATCGGGTGTGAAAAGATTAACCTATTGATCGAGCCGACCAATCATGGTGTACAAGCTTTTTACAATCAGCTTGGGTATGAGCGTGACGAACTAATTTTCATGGAGAAGTGGATTGCTTCTGGTGGAGGATAAAAATGGAAGTGTATCATGACCGCCCAAATGCTGGCGAAAGGTGTATGATAGAGGACAAATAAAAGCTCCATAACTCTTTCAACATGGCAGGAGGCATCATGAGACCGCTGTATATAGTCCTATTACTCTGTACTAGCTTCCTTTGGGGAGGAAATTTTGTTGTCGGTAAATTTCTTGTCGGGCACGCGTCTTCCTTGACGCTGACCAATTTGCGCTGGCTCATTGCTGTTGTTTGCTTGTTGCCCGTTGTTTGGATACGCGAAAAGCGGATTTTTCCAACGCGAGAAGCACTCCTTCCTTTGATCGTGATGGGTGTAACTGGCGTAGCACTTTTTAATTTATTCATGTTCTGGGCACTTGAGCGGACAGATGCGACCAATGTCGGGCTATTGTCCACGCTCAATCCGGTTTCGATCGCGATTTTTTCCTTTTTGCTGATGGGCGATAAAATTCGACCGTTGCAGATTGTCGCGATGCTTGTCTCGTTTACAGGCGTGCTTGTGGTGATGACCAAAGGAGACTTCGCACACTTGTCCCAGTTGCACTTCAACACGGGCGATTTGTGGATGCTCGCCGCTGTCGCCATGTGGGGGATTTACTCCGTATGCGCACGTTGGGCGATGAAGACGGTCTCGCCGATGATGTCCACACTGTACTCGGGGATTTTCGGTGTTGCGCTGATGCTGCCCTTTAATGTCACCACATTTACAATCAGCAACACAGACTGGACGTTCTGGCTGTCGCTGTTCTACGTTGGTGTAATGGCAACCGTCGTCAGCATGGTGTTGTGGAATGTCGGTGTACAAAAGGTCGGCGCAACCTCAGCAGGTATGTTCCTCAATTTCAATCCTATTTTTACAGCCATTCTCGCATTTCTTTTGCTCGGCGAGCGTATGACCATCATCCAATTACTCGGCAGTGTAATCGTCATTGTCGGCTGCTATATGTTCTCGCGTTTAAAGCACGTCTCGACCCCGGCACCACATACAGTCAAGCAAGCACAAGGCTAAAAAGGAAATCCCTCGTCTGGTTAAAAAGGCGGGGGATTTTTTGGTAAATAAGCATTTATAAAAAATAAATTTACCAGAGTGCAAATTAGGCACTCTGCAAATTGCCAAACCCCGCCACAAGCTCTATCAGAGTCGAGGCGGGGTTTAACGGTATAACGTGCTTTTTAACTTCTATGGTTCCTCATTTGCAAACATCTCCAACGTAGCTATAAGAATGTCTTTCTTTTCAATATAGTAGTCTGCATATGGAGAAGCTATTAGATTCATACCTTCAATCATTGTACAAAAATCCAAAACAGGTATAGGGCGTCCGATTCCTAGGGCAGCACCTACTGTCGATAGTAATGCCAGTAAACGAACCGGGTTCCATTCCCATTCCAAGCGTTGAAGAAGTTGGATGGCACTAGAAGCTCTTTTCGTTTGCTCGGGCGTATATACTTCGGGGAATCGCCCATTCGTCTTGTAGGCATGGAAAAACTCGTTGTAGTAAGCTTCTGCTGCCAAATCGATATCTCGGTACATTTCTCTAAAATCCGTATAAGGTTGACTTTCATTCTTCATTACTACCCACACCAACCTTTCTTATAGGATGAAGTCATTGTATCAGAAAAAATTGATAGTAATAGAGTAAAAACAGACCTCAACCCTCACAATTATGTGAGCGGAGAGGTTTGTTTCAGTTTTTACGAAATGAGAATAGTCACTCCTGAGAGTAAGTACATCTGAAGATTTTTCGTGAAAGAACTCCCGCCATATCAAGGATTCCAGTCTATTACTCTATTTTCAATGAGCACAACGTGCAAGTTTTAAAAGGCACCGATCAACACACAAGGCTAGTGAGAAGAAAAAGCACAGGGCTCGTAGACCTTGACAACGCCTACCCAGTCGGAACTACAAAAAGGGGACCACGCTTGTCGAACACTTCTCCCCTGAGAATCTTCCGCCCGTAGGGTGGCTTTGGCTCGACGGTCCCCTTTTTGTAGTGGAGACGTCCAGTGAATCCCCCCTGCTGGCGTGTCAGAGTCGAAGAGAACTGTGCTTTTTCTTCTCCACCACTATGTTGACTCATGGTTTTTCGTCGATCACGTGGACATAGGCTTTCGCATACATATAAGAAGGACAGTGTGTGAAGGGGAGGTTGTATATGATTGTCATAGCGGGGAGACCAGCTAATCCCGCCTCGTTGGCAGCGGAATGGGGATTAAATCCGGTACAGCGTGAAACGGTAGCGATTATGGCACGTAGTGATGAAACATTTGAATATCCAACTCCTGAGCTCCTGCAATTTGAACTGAAAGTGCGTGATCATCTGGTGAGGTCTGCCTTGGCACTGAACGAAAGCGGCCTGGCCTTTTCTACTTTTGAAGAATCTCGTGCCAATCCAGCTTACTGGATTCGAACTGACCAAGGCGGATTCCGCTTGCGACCTGGAGTGCTGCCATCCAGCGGGATTATCAATATTTTTCGAGAGGGTCAAAAATACGCCACGGAGTGTGCTACGGCGATGGTCATTATTATTTATCATGCAGTCCTACAGTCCATTCGTTTACCGGATTTTGAGAGAATGTTTTCGGACATCTTGCTATATGACTGGCGGTACGATCAGGATTTGGACTTGCAAACAATAAGGACAAATACCTTTTTGCCTGGTGATGTGATTTATTTTGCCAATCCTGATTACGATCGTGAGACACCGCAGTGGCAAGGAGAAAATGCAGTAGTGCTCGGAAATGGCTTGTATTACGGGCATGGTGCGGGGATCAAACGAGCGAGTGAGATGGTAGCCTTTTTGAATGAACAACGAAGAGAGGGAGCAATGAGGTCTGCCTATCGGGCCAATCAGGCGACTCGGCCTGGTTTCGCCTACCTGTTTCCCTACGATAATGGTCGTTCTACCATGCAAGTTTTCGGCCATCCCATACAAGCGAGCAGTCGAATTACAGCGCAAATCGGTTCTTTGTCTTGGGAGTGGTAAAACAAACAAAAGCCTCCTGCCAGAAATGCGGCGAGAGGCTTTTTTCACTCATGCTGGACAAGAAAATCGCTTCCAAGAAAACATAGACAGATCAAGGGAAGTAGCTCCCTCTACCAGCAGTTGACTAGTCGCTTCCCCGATCGCACTGGCGAATTTAAAACCGTGCCCGGAAAAGCCTGCTGCAAATACAAGCTGTGGATGTTGAGGATGACGGTCAATGACGAAATGCTCATCCGGTGTCATGGTGTAGATGCATACCTTGCCTTGGCGCAATGGTCCTGCTGCTCCAGGCATATACGCTTCCAAAAAAGAGCGAACACAGCCTTCGTCCGACAAATAGGTGCCAAAGGTACGTTCCAGTTTATCGGGATCGATGGCGTGTCCACCGTCATGGCGTCCGATTTTTACACCGGCGCCATCAAAACTGGGAAATCCGTAGAACATGGAGTCATGAAGGCGAAAGATGAAGGCGGGAAAGCCATCCGCACTGTACTGGCCCTCATCTGCACCAAACCAGGCGACCGTTTTGCGTGTAGGCTTAAGCGGGATGGACAAGCCCAATGAGTCAAGGAGCGAACCATTCCAAGCACCGGCGGATAGCAGGACTTTATCGCCGTGGTAGCTGGCAGATTCCGTATGCACAATGAACCCATTTCCTGCTGGCTCCAACTGCGTGACAGGCGTATTCGTCAACAGCGTAGCTCCTGAGGCAAGGGCAAGCTCTCGATAGGCGCTAATTCCGTTTTCGGAATAAAGCACACCTGAGGTAGGCTCCAGGCAACCGTAGTAATCAGCAGGCAGATGGATTCCTGGCCAGCGTTGCATGACCTCATCGGCAGCGAGTACCTCCAAGGGCAGGGAGTACTGCTCGGCGCTCTCCCGAATTTCATTCAGGAAAGTACAATTCAAGGGTCCAGCGTTCAAAACACCGGTTTTGGCGAAGATCGGTATGCCGGAGGCTTGTTCCAATTCTGACCACAGCTGTTGCGCCCGCAACGCAAGCGGGACGTACTGTTTTCCTTCTCCGTACGCATGGCGAATGATACGGGTATCCCCATGATGGCTGCCCATTGTGTGTGGGGGATCAAAGGCATCAATCATGAGTGTGCGCACGCCCTGCTTCGCCAAATAGTAGCCAGCTGCCATTCCCATCGATCCTGCTCCCACAATAACGACGTCGTAGTTTTGCATCAGAAGTCCTCCATTCCGCTTATTTTTATCTATCTTACAGGAGTTTTCTGAATTGTGGATTTTAATTTTTTGTGTAAAGATCCATTTTTTTGTGTGCAATCAGGTTTATTCCATCAGTTGGGAGGGAAAAGGAGATTACGCTATCATCATATGTCAAGAAAAGTGGTGTTTACGAAATGAAATGGACGATCGGAAAAAAATTGGGTAGTGCGTTCGCGCTAATCCTAGTCATCATGCTGTTTATGGGGATCACGACCATTATCAAGATGGAACAGATGAATCAGAAGATGGTGGAAATGAATACGAATTGGCGCCCAGGTCTGGAAGATATTTTGAAGATCAACATGACATTGGAAATCGTTTACGGACTTACACAAACCATGCTTACGACAGAGAACATGGATGACAAGAACAAGTATGCAAAGCAAGTCGATGACCATTTTGCCTATATTGACGGCTTATTGACCAGCTATGAAAAAACGATTTTCCGTGAAGAGGACCGTAACAATTTTGAAGGATTGAAGCAGTCGCTGAAAAAATTTGAGGAATACAGTCCGCAATACGTGGCAATCGCTAGAAAGGTCGATATCAGAAGGCCAGCTACCGATGCAGACATGGCCGAGCTTGGTCGCATCAAGAAAAAAGCTAGTGAATTGTTTGTAGAACGTAAGAAATATTTGGATGCCATGATGACGTATAACAGTGAGGGAGCACAACGCGCTGGCACAGAAAGCGCGGAACTGTTTGAGTCAGTCAAGCGGGACCTGAATATTATCTTGGTTATCTCTATCATTGCGTGTGTGGCGCTAGCTGTCGTACTGACGTCAAGCATCCGTCGACCGATCTTGCGTTTGATGGAAGAGATGAAAAAAGTGGCTGATGGCGATTTACGTGTGGAGCCATTGGTTGTCAAAACTCGTGACGAGATTTTGGATCTGGCGAATTCGTTCAATGAGATGACTAGCAGTTTAACTACAGTCATTCGTCAGGTAGGCGGAACTTCCGAGCTGGTAGCCTCATCAGCTGAGCAATTGACGGCAAGTGCAGATCAGACGAGCAGGGCCACTGAACAAATTGCTGTTACTGTTCAAGAAGTGGCAGCAGGTGTTGATCGCCAGGTAGCGAGTGTGGAGAATGGGGCGAAATCCATTGATGATATGTCACGAGGAATTCGTCAAATCGCAAATAACGCACAGCAAACGTCCAATATGGTGAGCGAAGTCGCCAACATGGCAGGAGAAGGGAACCAGTCGATTCAGGCAGCGGTTCAACAAATGAATGCGATCCACACCTCCATGCGTGAGCTCGCATCCGTAGTAGATGGTCTGGGCAATCATTCTCAAGCAATTGGAGAGATCATCGAGGTTATTACAGGCATCGCGGATCAGACCAATCTGCTCGCCCTCAATGCAGCGATTGAAGCAGCGCGCGCAGGAGAGCACGGACGTGGATTTGCGGTTGTTGCAGATGAAGTACGGAAGCTGGCAGAGCAATCAGCACAGTCCGCCCAAAAAATCGCGCAGTTGATCAGTACGATTCAGACAGATACAAAAGTCGCGGTCGAATCGATGGAAACAGGCACACGGGAAGTACAAGAAGGAATTCGCGTCGTTCATCGCGCGGGCGAAACCTTCGGTCAAATTCAGAACTCGATTGGCACAGTAGCCGACCAGATTCACGATGTGTCTGCATCTGCCCAGGAAGTGTCCGCCCATTCCGAACAGGTCGTACAAGCGATGGAGCTGGTCAGCGAGGTTTCCGACTTGACTGCTGATGGCACGCAAAACGTTTCCGCTGCTACACAGCAGCAGCTCGCTTCTATGGAGGAAATCGCTTCGTCGGCAACAGCTCTTTCCAATATGGCAGAAGAGCTGCAGCACATGATTCGCCGATTCAAAGTATAGGCATATACCGTGTAAACGAACGCAAAAACGCCAACGTGATTGGCGTTTTTTTCTTTCCATTGTCATTTTTTTAGAAAAAGTTAATCTTTAGGAAATAGTTCATTAAGAACAGGTTTAGTAGGAGTTTATCTCTACGGACTACGATGGATTCAGAGGTTTAACAAGCAATCTAAGCTCAGTACGCAACCGGGCTTAGGTCTATATCTCAATGACTTACCATGGAGGAAGGTGCCAAATGTACAAACTCATCCTCACTGCAATTCCATTCGGAATGCTGCTGACTGGCTGCATGGATGAATCGTCCACAACAGCTCCGGTTGTAACGACCGCACAGCAGCAACAACAACCAGCGACATCACAGCCACAACCTCAACCAGAGAAAAAACGAACTCTATCTCAAGAAGAAGTGAAAGAACTGAACAAAAAACTGCTCTTTGCAGCAGCCGAGGGCAAAACCGATGAAGTCAAGGCTAGCTTGGCAGCAGGGGCTGAGATAAATGCACAGGATGATCGTGGAAGAACAGCGGCGATGGCGGCAACACACGGCAACCATGTGGAAACAGTGAAGGTCCTCATTGAAGCAGGAGCTGACATCAATATTCAGGACGACCAGCAAGATAACCCGTTCTTGTATGCAGGAGCAGAAGGATACCTAGAAATATTGAAGCTGGTTATCGATGCAGATCCAGATACGAAGATTTACAACCGCTTCGGAGGAACACCGTTGATTCCGGCGGCAGAACATGGGTATGTGGAAGTAGCAAAGGAACTTCTTGCCCGGACGGATGTAGACGTCAACCATGTGAACAATCCGGGCTGGACAGCAATGATGGAAGCAATCGTATTGAACGATGGCGGAAAAAAACAACAAGAGATGGTCCAATTGCTAATCGACCACGGTGCTGATGTAAACATCCCGGATAGCGAAGGAAAAACACCTCTATATCGTGCAAAAGAACGGGGTTATCACGAGATTGTACAAATCCTGCAAAAAGCAGGAGCACGCTAATATACGGAGGTAAGCTTACATTCACACTTCGAGCGCAATGGAAATATTCCTCGACTAGAATAAGTCGTAGCAAGATTGATTCTAGTCAAGGGAGGCTATGTTCATGACAAGCCATACGACCATTCAACCGAAGATTTTATATTACGGAACTCCCGTTGTCCTGTTGACGACTGAAAATGAAGATGGTTCAACGAATATCAGTCCCATTTCATCGTCATGGGCGTTAGGAAATTTTGTCATTCTGGGGCTCGGGTTCGGCTCGCATGGATTGGAAAATTTGCGTCAGCGTCCGGAGTGTGTTATCAATTTGCCGGATGCTTCGATGTGGCAGCAAGTGGAAGCGTTGGCTCCGCTAACAGGCCGCAATCCCGTACCTGACTATAAAAGGGAGCTGGGCTTCCGCTATGAAGCGAATAAGTTTCAGGCAGCCAATTTGACTCCTGTTGACTCTGACATCGTTCGTCCAAAGCGAGTGGGAGAATGTCCGCTTCAACTCGAAGCAGTCGTTCGCACCATCCGTTTTCCGGAATATGCCGACATGTTTGCGATCGTGGAGACAGAAGTGCGTCACGTCCATGCAGACAAACAGATTGTACAGAGTTCTCATCACGTGAACCCCCAAGCGTGGAATCCGCTGATCTACAACTTCCGCCATTATTTTGGTCTCGGTGATCAGTTGGGAAAAACATATCGATCAGAAACGTAGAACGTCAAAAACGCCAAGTTTTTGGCGTTTTTGGATTTTGAAATGCAACATATGATATATTAGGTGTTGCCTAATAAAGTTAGTTAGTACCGAAAAAAGAGGGGTGAGTAGATGCTTGTCTGGATGTTGCGAAAAGTAATGGCAGAAAGAGGAGTTTGGACGGGAGCTGCTCTAGCAAGGCTGTTGAAAGAGAAAGCAAATTACAGTCTGTCTCCAGCCTCCATCAGCGCTTTACTAACTAGTCAGCCCAAACAAATGAAAACCGAGACACTTGATGCACTCTGTACAGCTCTAGAGTGTACACCAAATGACTTGTGGGCATATACACCGCCTAATAGAGTGAAGGGAGCATAAAAATATGGCAGTGAAACAGATTTTGCCTTTTGGAGACCCGATTCTGCGCAAAGTAGCCAAGCCAGTGGAAGAGCTGAATGAGAAAACGTTCAAGCTACTGGATGAGATGGCAGAAACCTTATATGCCTCGGACGGCCGTGCTGGCCTTGCTGCACCTCAAATCGGCATTCTTCGCAGGGTGGTTGTCATGGATTGCGG
Source organism: Brevibacillus sp. RS1.1 (assembly GCF_013284365.1). Taxonomy (NCBI): domain Bacteria; kingdom Bacillati; phylum Bacillota; class Bacilli; order Caryophanales; family Paenibacillaceae; genus Brevibacillus; species Brevibacillus sp. RS1.1. Next base: position 17,398 of record NZ_JABSVA010000017.1, on the reverse strand, counting down.
AGATGGATTAATTGAGCTCATTAACCCAGAAATCATCGAAAGAAGTGGCGAACAAATCGGAATGGAGGCTTGCTTATCTTTTCCGGGTTACTATGGCAATGTAAAGAGATCCCAGCATGTAAAAGTAAAGACATGGAACAGACAAGGCGAGGAAATGATCCTTGCGGGAGACGGATTCCTTGCTGTTTGCATGCAGCATGAAATCGATCATTTAGACGGAATTTTATTTGTGGATCATGTTCAGGAAAAATGGCTGTACCATGAAAAAACAAGGCAAAAAGTCGATGTTCTGGAAGTGATCCGCTTAACAAATAAGGCCTAACAAAAAGGCGTGCCGTTCCCATTCGGGAAATAGGATAGTAGAAGGCCGTTTGTTCCGGATATCTGAAGAGCGGCATTATTACGTGGAGGAACATACATGGAACAACTACTGATAGGTAGCTTTCTATCTGCCATGGCTACAGGTGTGGGCGCCTTGCCTATCCTTTTTTTTAAGTCGGTATCACATCGATGGCGGGATATATTGCTGGCGTTTACGGCTGGAATTATGGTGGCTGCCTCGACATTCAGTCTGATCCCACAGGCACTTCAGAGCGCGCCATTTATTATCGTTTGTTTGGGAGTGCTTACCGGAACATTGATGCTTACAGTGTTGGAAAGCATTGTCCCACATATCGATCTGGAGCATACGAGAATCAACATTTCGATGGATTCGCAATCGCTGCTAATCTTGGCCGCGATTACCTTGCACAATATACCAGAGGGCTTGTCCGTGGGCGTGAGCTATTCGAGTGAACAGTCTGGCTTGGGTGGCCTGATATCTTTTGCAATCGGTCTGCAAAATGCCCCAGAAGGCTTCCTGGTTGCTCTCTTCCTGATCAATCAAAAGGTCAGTCGCTTCAAGGCCTTTATGTTAGCAACGCTGACCGGAGCAGTCGAAATCGTCTCCGGGATCTGTGGCTATTACCTGACCGCTGTGGTTCACGGGTTGGTGCCATATGGGCTTTCCTTTGCCGCCGGCGCGATGTTGTTTATCGTTTACAAGGAACTCATTCCCGAAAGTCATGGTGATGGTCATGCTCGTTCCGCTACTTTTTCGTTTATCCTAGGACTTTTGGTCATGATTGGACTAGTTCAGTCGTTCGGATAAGCTGTTTTTTTCGAAAAGCCTCACAAGTGAGCGCAAAAATTCCGAAACCATATATAGATAGATTTCGATTATGGAAGTAGGGAGTGTCACGATGGAAAAGTCTACCTTGATAGGTATAGTTTTAGGTATTGTCGCAGTGGTGGTCGGGATGATCTTGAAGCATGCAAGTCCTATGTCATTACTGAATCCAGCAGCAATTATGATCATCATCGTAGGTACTATTGCTGCCCTTTTCAACGCATTTCCCATGTCGGAAATCAAGCGTATTCCTGCTCTTTTCAAGATAATTTTTAAAGAACAAAAGCTCCCTGAAAAAAGAGAAATGATCGGTCAGTTTATGAACTGGGCTTCCATCGCTCGTCGCGAAGGATTGCTTGCACTGGAAAACACTTCTGATGAGATTGAAGATCCATTTCTGCGTAACGGTATGAAAATGATCATTGATGGTGGAGAACCAGATTTTGTTCGCGATGTTCTGAATGAAGAAATTCACGCCATTGAAGAGCGTCATCAGGCAGGAGCCCTTGTCTTTAGCCAAGCGGGAAGCTACGCTCCTACACTCGGGGTATTGGGTGCGGTTGTCGGTCTGATTGCCGCCTTGGGTAACCTGAGTGACATCGATGCATTGGGTATCTCGATTGCGGCTGCGTTCGTAGCAACCTTGCTCGGTATTTTCACGGGTTACGTATTATGGCACCCGTTCGCGACCAAGCTCAAACGAAAATCAAAGGCAGAAATTGAAATCAAAAAAATCATGGTCGAAGGATTGCTCTCCATTCAAGCGGGTGTATCCCCGACGGCGATTGAGCAAAAGCTGCTGGTTTACATTCCATACCAAGAGCGTGCGGAAATGAAAGAAGAAATGAAGGAAGAGAAGAGGGAGGAAGGAGCTGCGGTAAATGGCTAAGCGACCAAAGAGACATGCTCATCATGAAGAGCATATGGACGAGTCTTGGCTAATTCCATACGCGGACTTGCTTACCCTTCTGCTTGCTTTGTTTATCGTGTTGTTCGCCTCTAGCGAGATGGATGCGAAGAAGTTCGACCAAATGGTTCGGTCCTTCAGCGTTGCAATCAACGGCGGTACGGGAGTCATGAACTACCCAAGCCCGGTACCGCTAGACCCGCAGCTTCAGCAGCAAACCTTGCACAAAGGCGCACAGGAAGCAGAAAAACAGAAGACGGAAGAAGAAAAGCGTCTGGAAGAAGCGGTCCGCAAAGAGACAGAGGACTTGAAAAAGCTACAGACAAAGCTGGACGGATACATTCAGCAAAACAAGCTACAGGACAAGCTCCAGACGAAGCTGACCGATGAAGGTCTGCTGATCACCATTTTGGACAATGCGTTGTTTGACTCCGGTAAAGCTGATCTGAAACCGGAAGCGAGAAAGCTTGCGAGTGAAATGGCAGGGATGCTGGTACCTCACCCGAAAAAAGTGACTGTAACTGGTCATACGGACAATGTGCCGATTCGCCGGGCAGAGTTCCCATCCAACTGGGATCTCAGTGCCAAACGTTCCGTTAACTTCTTGAAGGTGCTTCTGGAAAACAAGAATCTAGACCCGACGAAGTTCAGCGCGACAGGCTTGGGAGAATACCATCCGGTAGCGCCAAATACGACGGATGAAGGCAGAGCGAAAAACAGACGGGTAGAGGTAGCGATCCTGCGTGATCTGGCTTCTCCTCCGAAAAATACTGTGAATCCGTAATAACAAAAAGGATAGCTTCCTCGGGAGGCTATCCTTTTTTGTTTTTGTTTATAGTAGCTGTAGTGGAGGGGAAGAAGCCCATTTCCAGTCTACGCTTCGGCCTACGCCCCGCAAGGGGTTAGACTGTCCGCTCCGAAATAAATGTCGGGAGCGCTTCAAAAGTAGAGTTTCAAAGATGTACTCTCAGAGGTTGAAGCTGAAAACCCCCGCCATATATTTCTCCACTTGGTAGGGCTCCAGAGGCGCTAGGACTGGAAATGTGCTTCTTCCCAAGCAGCTAGTGTTTACTTCTTGAAAGCAGCATTCAAGAGGTCTATTTCTTTTTTTATTAAAAGAAGGTGGAATCCCGAACAGTTCGCAGAGGAAACAGGAGAAAACAGCGAAGATCTTTGGACACACCTACCGAGGCGCAGTGAAAAAAAGAGAAACTGCCTTTAGCGTCCACCTCTGAAACACATCCCGAACAGTCGACTTTGGACGCGGTTTCTCTTTTTTTCACGGAGCCGGGCACCCCCAGCTCCCGCGCAGGTGTTCCAAGAATCTGAGCGTTTTCTCCTGTTTCCTCCCCACCACAGCAGCTAGTCAGAGGACGCCTCCCCCAATTCCAGCTTCAACTGCCCCATCCGCATTTCGCCCCACTCATACATCATTTCCACAATGGGCAGCAGGGTCATCCCCAACTCCGTCATGGAATACTCCACCCGCGGGGGAATCTCCGGGTATACTTCCCGGTGAACAATTCCGTCTTCGATTAGCTCTTTTAACTGATTCGTCAGCATTTTATGAGTGATTTTTGGGAACAGCCGTTGCAGCTCACTGAAGCGATGCGGGCCTTCTACCCCTAAATGCCACAGAATCACGACTTTCCATTTTCCGCTGAACATAGACAAGGTCAGCTCCTTGGAACAGGTGAAATCACCGTTTTTGATTTTTTCCAAGGTTTCTTTCCGCAAATCGGACATAGTTTTCTCCTCACAATTCTATCTTCGGTGCAACAGCTCTAGCAAAGCAAGCACTCTTATTATATCGCGACACGTTCCCCTCCATCATAAACCGTACAGGATGATTTTTCATTGAGTTTTCCGGTTCATCTTGACAGCGTTCATGGAAATGAAGATAATAAAAATAATAACTAAGTAAACAACTCGGAATACTAAAAATAAAAGAGGTGAGTTCTTTGGAACGGATTTTACAAATACCCAGCGACACGATTTCGTTGACGGCTACCCTGCATGAACCTACATGCACAACAGGCAAGATCAGAGTGAAATACCCGTTGGTTGTCATTTGCCATGGCTTTATCGGCAGTCGGATTGGAGTGAACCGCTTGTTTGTAAAAGCTGCCAGAGAATTAGCTTCACACGGTTTTGGCGTACTGCGCTTCGATTACGGAGGCTGCGGGGAAAGCGATGGCGATTATGGAGCTGGTGGTTTGGACGTCTTGCTTGCACAAACACGAGATGTTCTCGACCATGTTTTCACACTGGAACAGGTAGATCAGGAGCGTGTGTGCCTGCTAGGGCATAGTTTGGGTGGTGCGGTCAGTGTGCTGACAGCGAGCCAGGATAAACGAATACACTCCCTCATTCTATGGGCACCGGTAGCACGTCCCTTCGATGATATCGTTCGGATCGTGGGGGAAAAGGAATACAAGGAAGCACTTTCATACGGCAAAACGGATCATTTGGGCTACGGATTGGAGAAGCGCTTTTTTCAGTCGCTCGGTACTGCTCTCCCGCTACGACAAGCCAAGCAGTTTGAGGGAGATGTGTTAATCCTGCATGGCAATCGGGATGACGTCATTGCGGTGGATGCTATGTTTCATTATGAGCGAGAGCTGCATCTGCGGAGACGGGGGGGTTGCGAAACAGAAGTAGTTGTAGGGGGAGATCATACTTTTTCCTCGGCGGACAGCTACAAGCGCTTGATAGCGAGTACGAAGAGCTGGTTGAATCGACTGGTTGAGAAGGAGACGGTTGCCGTATAAGAAAAAGGGATGGCCCTGGTGACGGGCTATCCCTTTTTTGCGATATTGGCTTTGATTTCGTTCAAAAGCCCGCGGCAACCCGCATTCACCAGGTCATACACATACGTGAATCGCCCCGTATAATAAGGGTCTTCCACATTTTGTTCCTGGGCAGAATCGGCAAAGTCGAGCAGGCGGTACACCTTTTTACCGGAAGGCGCCATTTGCTTGAGTGCGGACAAATTTTCCTCATCCATGCAGACGATGTAGTCATACTCCGAGAAGTCCTGTGTGACAATTTGGCGAGCACGCAGTGTGTCATGGGCAATCCCATTCTCGGTCAACACTTTTTGTGTACCTTTGTGCGGAGGTTCACCTGCGTGCCAGCCACCGATCCCCGCTGAATCGATGGAGATTTCCCCTGCCAATCCCTCAGACTCTACGAGATGGCGAAATACGGCTTCGGCCATGGGTGAGCGGCAAATATTGCCCAGACAAACGAACAAAACGGTTGTCATATATACGTTCCTCTCTTCCTGTGTGTGATGCTTCTGTATGTTAGAATACCATAAGGAGGCAATCTTCTATGAAAACATATCTTTACCGCATACGTTTTGTCATGGCTGTCATTGTTGTCACCGTTTTACCGATTATCATTACCGGAATCGTATTGGTAAAATCGGCAGAGCAGGCTTTACTGGCGGAAAAGAAACAAAAGCTAATCGCCATCACGCAGCAGCTGGATTTTGCGCTGTCGAAAGATTTTGACACCATCGTCGTGGAAGCTGGATTAGAAAAGGCGGAAAAAGAGCACAAGCTTCAAGCATTAAACGAGAAAATGCAACCGCTTACAGATCGGATCGCTCTAGCCCATCCGGGAATTGGCGTCGGGTATTATTCCGCAGCTCTCGATTCCATCGTGACGTATGGACCCAGCAATGAAATGAGCTTGTACATAGGACAATCAATTAGCGAAACCCATCCGGGTCGCAGTGTCATGCAGACAAGGCAGACTGATGTAGTAATCGGCGAACAAGTACGCGGCAACATCATGAACGCCATGGTTCCGCTCATTCGAAATGATCAAGTGATCGGCTATGCTTGGGCGAATGAGCTCATGTCTACGATCGATATACAACTCGCGGGAATGAGACAAAGCATTTATGCGATTTTGGGCATTGGCTGTATGATCGCAGCAGCGGCCAGCGGTTTGCTCGTCCATCGCTTTGAAGTGATTTTGTCAGAGATCAAGTCAGGGCTGAAGCGGCTTAGCCAAGACCTTTCCTTTCGCTTGAGGAAAATGGACGGAGAGCCTGGAGAAATTACAGGTGCGATTAACAATCTGGCGAGTGATTTGCAGGCTAGCCGAAGCCGCACGGAGACAATCATGAATAGCATGGACAGTGGAGTCCTCGCGTTGGATCAGAGCGGGCACCTGATTGCATGGAATGAGACAGCGATACATATGATTGGCTTCACGTCCAGTCGAGCAAAGGGGATGCATTACACGGAAGTTTTTACAGAGAGTGAGGCCCTCCTTCATATCCTGTTGGATACGCTGCAAAACGGTCAAGCGATTCGGGATGCGATGTGGCGCCATCAGCATCCGGACAGGGGAGTGCTCTGGTTAAAGGTCAGCTCTTCCATTTGGAAAAATACGACAGAGGAAGTGCTGGGGGCGATCGTCGTGCTGGAGGATCGCACACAATGGCGGAGGATGGAGTCAAGGCTGGCTCAAGCTGAGCGGCTGGCGGTCATAGGTGAGTGGGCGACTAGCATTGCCCATGAGGTACGCAATCCGTTGACGGCTATCAAAGCTTTCGCCCAGATCATCGAGGAGGAATGGCCAAAAGACCATGGCTCTCGGGAATACACAGGGATTATTGTGGAGGAAGTCGAACGTCTGAGCCGTTTTACTGACGAGCTCTTGTTATTTTCTCGTCCCAATGAAGAGTCGAACGTACCTGTGCGTGTGCAAGAGGTAATCCAGCACACGCTCAAGCTGATGGAACATGCCGAGGGCTTCAACGGAGTGAATGTACAGCTTGTTTATAACGAGGATATTCCTGCCGTGATGTCTTCACCAGAGTTGTTAAAGCAGGTGTTTTTAAATATATTGCACAACGCACTGCAAGCAAAGCCTATGGAAGGTCGTATCCAGATTGATATCAAAAACATAAATAATGATGTGCATGTCCAGGTAACGAATGAAGGTCCGCCTATTGCGGAGGAAAATCTGCTGGCTATATTCGAACCGTTTTTCACGACGAAGCAAACAGGTACGGGACTAGGACTGGCGATCTCCCAACGGATTGTGCAAGCATATGGCGGACATATTTTTGCTCAAAATACCCCCGAAGGCGTTTGTTTTACTGTCGTACTACCGATTCGGGCAAAAGGAGGATTGTGATGACGAGCAAAGTGCTGATCGTAGACGACGAGGCCAATGTGAGAAGGGCATTGTCAACTACGCTGCGCAAAATGGGATACGAGCTCCTGGAGGCTGGCAGTGGGGTAGAGGCTTTGGAACAGGTCGAACGCTTTTGCCCGCAAGTCATGCTTTTGGATCTGCGTATGCCTCAATTAGACGGCATGGATACGTTGCGCCGCCTGAACGAGAGAAAGGGAAGGCTCCCGAGAGTCGTGATGATGACTGCCTATGGTTCCGCCAGTGACGTTATGGAGGCAATGAAGCTGGGAGCATTTGATTATGTGCAAAAGCCATTTGACTTGGGGCAGGTCAAACAAGTCGTTGCTCATGCACTCACACAGGGAGAGCTGCTTGAGCAAGGCGAAGTCGGGAAAGTCCTACAGGAAGAGCAAGCGAATCCAAACAGAACCAGCTTGATTGGACTGAGTCCGGCTATGCAAAACGTGTACAAGCTGGTGGGAAAAGTAGCGATATCTAAAGCCACTGTGTTGATTGAAGGGGAGAGCGGAACAGGCAAAGAGCTTATTGCAAGAGCGATCCATTCCAATAGCCCGCGGGCGGACAAGCCACTCATTCCTGTCAATTGCGGCGCGATTCCTGAAAATTTGCTGGAGAGCGAGTTGTTTGGCTATGAACGGGGTGCATTTACAGGAGCCGTTCATCGCAAGCAAGGACTGTTGGAGCTTGCGAATGGAGGTACTTTGTTCCTTGACGAAGTAGGAGAACTGAGCCTTTCTTTGCAGGTAAAACTGCTACGGTTTTTGCAGGATCGTGTATTTATTCGGGTAGGGGGCATCGAGGCTATATCGGTTGACGTTCGCGTGATTGCTGCCACCAATCGTGATTTGCAGGAAAGAATTCGCCAGGAGCTTTTCCGCGAGGATCTCTACTACCGGCTCAATGTCGTTCCGATTCGCATGCCGCCGCTTCGTGAGCGAAAAGAGGACATTCCTCTGCTAATCCGTCACTTTCTCGCTAAATATGGAAAAGAGGCAGGGAAGCATGATCTCTGCTTGTCCGCTGCTGCCACGGAAGCGCTAATCGCCTATCACTGGCCAGGTAATGTGCGTCAGCTGGAGAATACGATCGAACGGGCTGTTGTTTTGACCGGAGGAGCAGTTATCGGTCACGAGCATGTCTTATCCCCCATTCAGGATAACAAGATGAGCGAACAGATCCCAAGCCATGGCAAAATCAGCTATGAAGGAAGAACCATGCGGGAAATCATTGCCCAGGTCGAGCAGGAAGCAATTGCCCATGCCTTACGCAAAGAACGCGGCAACAAGCTACAGACAGCGAAAAGGCTAGGCATATCACGGCGGGCACTTCTCTACAAGCTGCAAATGTACGGATTGGATTCAGCAATAGGGGAAAGAGACTAATCGCCTGAAGTGCGCAAACAAGTGTCATACTGTGCAAAAAGTAGTCAGCATACAGAGCAATTGTTTTGAAAGCGCATTCATTTTCCTTGAAAAACAGATTGGTATCCCTCTTGCTATATCGGAAGGCATACGTACATGAATGCTTTTTGAAAAGGGGATGAAAATGTGTTTCAAGCCTTAACGAATGCTTCGGTCCGCATGGTGCAACGCTATTTGCCAGATGCCTTTTTATTTGCAATCATTTTGACCTTCCTCGTGTTTGTTGCCGGGATCGTCGTCAATGGCAAAACACCGATGGAAATGGTCAACTACTGGGGAGGCGGCTTCTGGAGCCTGCTCAGCTTTACGATGCAAATGGTCTTGATCCTGATTACAGGTCATACGCTAGCCAGTACGAATATTTGTAAGCGTGGCTTGAATGCCTTGGGATCACTGGCAAAGACGCCAGGACAAGCGATTGTACTCGTCACCGTCGTTTCCTGTGTGGCCAACTGGATCAATTGGGGATTTGGGCTTGTCATCAGTGCGCTATTGGCACGTGTTCTTGCCAATCAAGTGGAAAAGGTAGACTACCGATTGCTCGTCGCCAGCGCATATGGCGGATTTGTCGTCTGGCATGGAGGGCTTGCTGGCTCTGTTCCTTTGACGATCGCCACGGAAAAGCATAGCCTGGAAAACCTCATCGGTGTCATTCCGACCTCGGAAACGATGTTTTCACCAATGAATCTGACCATCGTAGCCGCAATCATGATTGTCCTCCCGATTGTGAACAGATTCATGATGCCTGCCGAAAAAGATACAATTGTATTCAAGGGCGAAGGGATCGCGCAACAAGAAATGGCTGCTGCGGATTCAACAATCGACAATACTCCTGCTTCCAAAATGGAAAACAGCCGTTTGATCTCGATTCTTGTTTCAGCACTCGGAATTATTTATTTGATTTACTATTTTGCTGATAAAGGCTTTAAGCTGAATTTGGATGTCGTCATCATGGGCTTCTTGTTTCTAGGCATACTCCTTCATGGGACACCGCGCAAGTTTTTGGATGCCATGAATGAAGCAGTGAAAACCACGACAGGCATCGTCGTGCAGTTTCCGTTTTATGCAGGGATCATTGGGATGATGACGGCTTCAGGACTGGCAGCGAGTGTCTCTCAATGGTTTATCAGCATCTCAACGCCTACTACCTTTCCGCTGTTCACGTTTTGGAGTGCAGGCCTATTGAACATATTCATTCCTTCTGGTGGAGGGCAATGGGCAGTACAGGGACCAATCATGCTGCCTGTTGCCACTGAGCTGGGCGTTTCCCATGCAAAAGTCGCGATGGCCATTGCTTGGGGGGATGCGTGGACGAACCTGATTCAGCCATTCTGGGCATTACCTGTGCTAGCTCTTGCTGGATTGGGTGCGAGGGATATCATGGGCTACTGCTTGATGATGCTGATCGTGACAGGCGCCATTATCAGCTTGGGCTTCTTGCTTTTTTAGCGAAGCGCGCACGTTCATTGCCAATCACGGCGTTTTTTGATATGATGGTGAGAGTTACCCCAAGAAAAGAACTGCATATGTACGGAGTTTTCTAGGGTTCCGCGGTCAGTCATTTGGCCGGTCAGGACCGAGAGAAAACCCACGACCACGGTCGTGTACACGGAGGGATAAAAGCCCGGGAGGAATATCTGTGATGGTATTCACCCGAGGCTTTTTTTGCATTCGGAAAGACTGAGCCATCTTGGATGAGTATGTATTTTGGGGAACGATAAAAACGGATACGTCCGTTGCGAAAAGCGAAAAAGAAAGAGGAGGGAGCCAGAAATGGGGAAATATTGGTTGATGGTTGTCGTAGCAGCAGTATTTGAAGTCATGTGGGTAGCGGGCTTAAAGCACGCCGACGGCTTTTGGTCATGGGCGTTGACCATCCTAGCGATTATTATCAGCTTTGGTGTTTTGGTCTATTCAGGGAAAAACCTGCCGACGAGTACGGTTTATGCGATCTTCGTCGGTTTGGGTACGGCTGGTACCGTTATTAGCGAAATGGTCCTGTTTGGGGAACCGTTCAGTTGGGCGAAAGTAGGCTTGATCGCACTTCTTCTGGGCGGAATCCTTGGGTTGAAGCTGGTCACACCGGATCATGAAGAGAAGCCGAAGAGGGAGGGTGAAGTGGCATGACATGGTTATCCTTAATTTTTGCAGGGTTGTTTGAGGTCGTTGGAGTGATGGGGATTACACAAGTTAACCAAAAGCCTTCGTTCCGCTCGTTTGCGGTTCTGATCGGTGGCTTTTCTCTCAGCTTCTTCCTCTTGTCCTTCGCCATGAAAGAAATCCCTATGGGGACAGCCTATGCGGTTTGGACAGGGATTGGTACGGTAGGAAGCGCTCTGGTCGGGATGTTGTTCTATGGAGAAGCAAAAGACAAGCTGCGAATCTTGTGCATCGCCATGGTGATTATAGCTGTAGCAGGATTGAAATTAGTAGCATAAGGTAGCGGTATCAAGGGTAGGCAGATGTTCCACTTCGGATGTCTGCCTTTTCTTTGTGTATATGTTCCATTTCTCATAAGGAACACTCCTTACGAATAGGGAATAGTAAAGAAAATCGTCTCGTTCAAGGAGGGAATGGCAACACCATGGGCTCTTTCTGGGCAACGCTAAAAAAAGGAAATACGTCCTCGGCGACAGCGGCCTTGGGGAACACAGGGCTTGCTATCGCAAAAGGCTTTGCGGCTGTCTATAGTGGGAGCGGAGCCATGTTTGCGTCGGCAATGCATTCGGTAGCCGATGCGGTCAACCAGTTCTTCGTTTTCTTTGGCAGCGTGCTCGCAGAGAAAAAACCGACACCGAGGTTCCCTACAGGCTTTGGTCGTGTCATTAACCTTTTCTGTATGGTCGCGGTGATCGTCGTAACCATCATGGCCTACGAAACTATTATCAAAGGCTTCCATCTCATTTCCGAGCCAGCAAAATCCAGCCACTTTTGGCTGAATTTCATCATTCTGTCTCTGGCGGTCATTGTGGATGGGTACGTACTCTTAAAAGCGATGTTCGAAATCGTTCATGAAGCGCGAGTGGAAGCGAAAGGCTTTGCTGTCATCCCAGCAGCCTTTCGGAATGTAGGACGTGCCGCTCCGCCGACACGACTTGTCTTTTACGAAGACATCGTAGCGACGCTCGGTGCGTTATTGGCGCTGATTGCCGTTATCGTCACTACATTTACTTCCTTTGCCTTGCTGGACGGGATTGCCACCATTCTGATCGGGATTCTCATGGTGGGTGTGGCATTCAAGGTAGGGTACGACAACATGGTCGGTTTAATTGGTATTGCAGCTCCCAAAGAAATCGAGGATCGGGTAGCCAAGGTCATTTTTGCTGATCCAGATGTGACGGACATCAATAAATTGCGAATTGTACAGGAAGGGCGTTTTTACCATGTGGAGAGCTATGTAGAGCTGCGGACGGGACTGAGCCTTGCCGTGGCGGACGATATTAAATACCGCATTCGCGACAGCTTGCTCACTGACCCGGATATTAGCGATGTGACGATGGGGATTTTGGAGGACAATGGCGAGGACGACTGGAAGCCACTTATGGGGCAGAGAACCACATAGACAAAAAAAGCCCCCACCAGCGATCTAAGCAGGTGCGGGGCTTTGGTTTGTGCTGAGGTGTGATGATTAGGAGACGGTCAACAGTTCTTGTTGCTCCGAATCATCTTTTTCCATATGCGTAATCAGAACGCGTGTGACACGGTGATGATCCATCTGCTTGACGGTGAACAGGTGGTTTTCCCATTCTACTGTTGCACCAACAGCGATGTCTTCTTCCAGCTGGCTGTACAGCCAACCACCAATCGTGTCTACATCTTCGGATTCGAGCTCAAACGGAAGATGGTCATTCAGGTCAGCCAACACGAGCATACCGGATACGGAGAGGCCATTATCCAGCTTCTCAATCTCTGGTCTTTCCTCGTCAAACTCGTCTTGGATATCCCCAACGATTTCTTCCAAAATATCCTCCATCGTCACGAGACCGGCTGTTCCGCCGTACTCATCGATGACAATAGCAAGCTGCGAGCGGTTTTTTTGCATCAGACGCAACACCGTGCTGATTTCCATGGTTTCCGGTACAGTCAGGACAGGGCGGAGCAACGAATCCAGCTCTACGCTTCCCTCTTGCAAGGCAGAGAGGTAAAAGTCTGTCGCATGGACAAAACCAATGATATTGTCCTTGTCCTCAGCTGCAACTGGAAAACGGGTGTGGCGCTGCGAGCGAATAATCTCCAGGTTTTCTTCAAAGGTATTCGTCGTATATAAGCAAACCATATCTATGCGCGGGATCATCGTTTCCCGAGCAACGGTTTCGGAGAAGTCAAAAACTTGTTCCACAAGGTTCAATTCGGTTTGGTCGATATGGCCACTTTGGTGACTTTGGTTGACCAGAAGGCGAATTTCTTCTTCGGTATGCGCCGCTTCATGTTCTGAGATCGCTTCGAGTCCCAGACGTCTCATGAGGGCGTTGGCGGTTCCGTTCAAGAACCAGATTGCAGGGTAAAGCAATTTATAGAAAAACATCAATGGCGCGGCAACCCACAACGAGGTCATTTCTGCTTTTTGAATGGCCAATGATTTCGGAGCCAACTCACCCAAGACAATGTGGAGGAACGTAATAATCGCAAAGGCTACACCAAAAGAAATCGCGGAGATCGCATATTCAGGCAATCCAGAAGATCCAAGCAAAGGCTCCACAATCATATGGGCAATGGCCGGTTCCCCGACCCAACCCAGTCCTAGCGAGGCGAGAGTGATCCCGACCTGGCAGGCAGATAGGTAAGCGTCTAGCTTATGCGTTACTTTTTGGGCATAGACTGCACGTCTGTTACCTTCATTCACCATCTGTGTCAGGCGCGTTTGCCGCACCTTCACGAGTGAGAACTCTGCGGCTACGAAAAAGCCGTTGAGAAAAACAAGAAATATAACAAGCAGTAGGTTGAGCACTATCGGGACGGTGTCCAAGTAAAAAGTCATCCTCTCTGGAATTTTATGAAAGTACTATTTTCTATTTTACTCTGATTGGGTGGAACGTACAAAAGCGATATACCACCATAGAGGGCGTTTCTGCCCTTTTGGTCGGCAAGAGCGACCCTCAGATAACCGTATCGCACGTTTTTGCGCTCGGAGAAGGCCGCAGATAGGCATCCATTTTTGTCAAGCAACGCAGAGTGCAAGCGGTTACCTGTGCAGTATTTGTTGGGCGTAGACGAAAAACGCTGACAGTACAGCAGCGAGACCGAGATAGGCAACTAACACTTTCCACTTCGTAGAGGCAGGTGCATCGTAGTACGTAGTGAGCTGGTGCATTTGCTCATCCAGTTCGGCTAACCTCTCTTGCGCCGCACGCTCTCCATCACGAAGAGTATCAGATGGGATCGGTCGGTTCGGGTCCGAATCGTAATACAGAACAGGCTCTCGTTCCCACAGTCTGAACAGTTCCCATTTTCTGTTCACATACACTTTATCGAGTCGCTTGAAGTCACGCTGGAGGCGTTGTTTGTCCTGCACAAATGGAACGTAAAATTTCTTCAAGTCTTCCTGGTTGATCGCATTTACCTCGGCATTCATTTGCGTGCGAACATCCCATGTCGATTCCAGCGCGGGCCATTTGGCTATGCTTTGCTGGAAGTCTGCAATCCTTTCGCGCTCGTATTGCAGGAGCTTTTGTTGATAGCTGCCACGTAGGCGGTTGTACCACGTAATCAAGCCGATGATGAAAATGATCACAGTAATCGGTCCTGGATTGGCGAACAGCATAACCCCCAGCCCGACTAACCCGATAAACCAAATCTTCGTCGACAATACCGAAACGATGCGACCGCCATCCAGCGGGGAGATGGGCAGCAGGTTAAATAAATTGAGCATGGCGCCCAAATAGATAACCAACCCCCAGAAAGGGTCCTGCGTATACCAATACAACGGAAGGGCAGGCAAGAAAGCAATCATCCCCGCCAAGGGTCCGCCGTAGGCTAAGTACGCCTCCGTTTTTGCATCACGCGGCATGTCCTTCATGGCGATGAAGGCTCCCGCAAAAGGAATAAAGACAGCGGGTGAAGTCGCGATTCCTTTTCGTTTGGCGGCAATCACATGACCCATTTCGTGGACGAAGATCAGATAGACGAGAGCTACGGCGAATTTCCATCCGTAAAAAGCCGCATACGCCCACAAGGTAATTCCCATGGATATAATGGTGGTTCCGAATTTCGAAAACTTCAGTAAGCTAAGTATCCATTTTAAATTGGCAAGTAAGAAAGCACCGATCGCCAAAAGGACTGAACGGCTTTTTTTCATTGTTTTTCCTCCCAGAAGATATAGGCAGATATTCTTTCTTACGAATCAAGCAGATAGAAGTTTCTGTCTAGTTGCCATCTAGACGAGGATTAGTGAAGTGAAAGCCGTACTCGCCATAGAGCGGATCGTAGCTCAGTTGTCCCCCGTCGAAATACCAGAAATCAGTTGGACGAATGACAAATCGCAACCCCTCTACTTCAAACACAGCATCATCGGTGAGGGCCTCATCTTTTTCAATCGCATAAAACATGCCACCGGTCCCGGGGCCGCTTGTTCGTACATATAATCGAAGCGTATCTCCAGGTACAAACCCGGCATAACGTTGATAGGCAAGGGAAAACGCCGGCTCTATCGCAAGTGTGATACTCATGGACTAGCTCCTTTCTGCTACTTGTCTTCCATTGTAACACAAGTCAGAGTAGTGTCCCGAGACTCAAGGTGCAAGCGCAATCCAAAAACACCCGTCCGGTCAGAAGTGCCTCTGCCGAACGGGCTTGCATGAAAAAGCTGGTATTAGTCCCTGCCTTTGCTCACGTCGAGGGTAGGATGCATAAAACGCGCTCTATCTGGTTCTTCTTGATCCTCGAGGAGCTCACGGTTTTCTATCGAGTTCCAGCCAATGTCATTGGTCGGATGTACCCACTCATCCCCTGACATGATGGAGGGGTCGGTTTCTGTGCTCCAGTTGTGTAAGGGAGATTCCTTGGACTCGTACAAGCTGTCACCGATGACGACTCCGAACTCATTGACGAATGGCTTTTGAATCGTACGAGACGAGTTTTTGAAGTCAGGAGCACTGATTTGATGCGGCAGCGTCCCATCGAGGGAAATATCCTTCGTCTGATCGTTCTTTTGCTTCTCGTTATCCATCATCTGGACCTCCTTTTATCCCATAGCATGCATCAGTCACTGACCCCTTATTCGGTTTTGGAAGAGAGCTTGCGCCCAGCCCAAATGAGACCCAACTGCATATGCTAAAAAAGGGGAAGATCGGATGCTAACGAGTGTGATCATTCCCGTCAGAGATACAACCCATCAGCTTCTGTATACCTTGTTTAGCCTGAACTTGCAGTTTGCCAATTTAGAACAATAATGGTGATCGTGCTGGATACCGCTCTAGTTCTGATAACGTCTTGATTCGATTTGAGGGGGATGTGAGATGGGGCTGATCGGCAGTCCGATCTTTTGAGATTACATACGGTGAGGATGGGGTGCTCATGTTGGCGGTCGCCCAGCCAGCCTCCCAAGCAGGTAATCAGGATTGGTTCTCTACAACCGAACGTTAAACTTTTTGATATAGGTCCTTCAATTAAAGGAATCTCGGTCATTCATGCCACGACATCGAAAATCTCAGAATAGGTCAAATCTACTGGGCCAAGTAATTAACATTCAAGCATAAGTAGCGAAAGACGCTTACATAACAAAGATAGCGCGACCCTCTAATGAAATGTATTTGATAATATGTGGAATTTATTGAAAAATAATAATAATATAAACTAATTCACTTGGGGGAGGGAGCGACAATTTGTATAATGTGCGCTCTACGTTAGTAGGTCTTATTTACGGTTTGGTAACTATGTTTTTTTTGAGTTTTATCATTTCTTTTCTCGGAGATTTCGCAGCTGGCGGCATGTCGGCTGGGGGAGCATCGTTTGGGGGATGGTTATGGTTTTTTGCGACATCCCTATTTCCTGTCTCTGTTATTTCTGGTATTTCAGGTTACTTCCAGGCATTCAGGAACATTCGCCTATGGGTATATTGGGTTTTATGTGCTTTTCTAGGTTTTATAATCCCCCTTTTCATGGGGTCAGTTGGTGCTACGCTGATGCTTATTTTAGAGTATGGCTTTGAGCGTGTAATGACCCCGTCAACAGAGATTACAGCGAATGATATCATGCATGACTATTTTAAATTAGCACCCCTATATGCCCTGATAGTACTACCAGTTACGACACCCTTTTTGGCTCTTTGGCTTAAAGGAATGCAAGCTTTTCTAACCTATGTTGAAAATAAGTGGAAAAAGGAGACTTTGTGAGCTGTAAGGATCGAATCTCCTTCGAACCGGCTAGATCATTATGAGCTTCATTTAGTTGGAGCTCTTATTATAAATTAGAGCGTGATGGGGTTCCTTTTTGATGGAGTGACCAATCATCTGAACGGCACTAATGAGGGTAAATTTCGATTTCGATTAGCCCAACCCTACACTTAGAATAAAAACGCATAAAAGGGCCTTTGTAGCTCGTTTGGTAAAGTGTTCAAACATAACCGGTAGCAAAGGGATTTAGCCTAATCAAGACGTTGATCGGGCTATTCGTGTTAATTTTTAAAAAAA
The DNA here is from genome assembly GCF_013284365.1 of Brevibacillus sp. RS1.1. Lineage (NCBI taxonomy): Bacteria > Bacillati > Bacillota > Bacilli > Caryophanales > Paenibacillaceae > Brevibacillus > Brevibacillus sp. RS1.1. Next base: position 94 of record NZ_JABSVA010000017.1, on the reverse strand, counting down.
CATTCCCTTCAATTGCATACTCAAGAATGATTCTCTCTTCCAGTCCCCCTAGACTCATCAAACTTTAGAGAGAGTAAAAATCGCCGAGCATAAT
>NZ_JABSVA010000016.1:0-61075 GCF_013284365.1 Brevibacillus sp. RS1.1 | reverse complement strand
TATTTGTTGGTGCGGTCGAGAGGACTTGAACCTCCACGGTGTTGCCACCACTAGAACCTGAATCTAGCGCGTCTGCCAATTCCGCCACGACCGCATATGACATTCAATCTCTCGCTTTTTAAAAACTGGTGAGCCATGAAGGACTCGAACCTTCGACCCTCTGATTAAAAGTCAGATGCTCTACCAACTGAGCTAATGGCTCTCGAAAAATGGCTGGGGTACTAGGATTTGAACCTAGGAATGACGGAGTCAAAGTCCGTTGCCTTACCGCTTGGCTATACCCCAATAGCCATGAAGTAAAGATGGTGGGGAGAGACGGATTCGAACCGCCGAACCCGGAGGGAGCAGATTTACAGTCTGCCGTGTTTAGCCACTTCACTATCTCCCCAAGCTTGTCCTTCAAAAGCAAAGCTTATTCAACTTTCAAAGAAAAAGTGGTGCCGGCAATAGGACTTGAACCCACAACCCCCTGATTACAAGTCAGGTGCTCTACCAATTGAGCTATACCGGCGTGTTTTGTATAAATGGTGGCTCGGGACGGAATCGAACCGCCGACACGAGGATTTTCAGTCCTCTGCTCTACCGACTGAGCTACCGAGCCTCAAGCGTAATTGTTTCGCCATCGCTTGAGAAAAATGGCGGAGCTGACGGGACTCGAACCCGCGACCTCCGGTGTGACAGACCGGCGTGAACTCCAACTTCACCACAGCTCCATGTAAAACATTCAGTTGTTAAAAGTGGTGGAGGCTGACGGGATCGAACCGCCGACCCTCTGCTTGTAAGGCAGATGCTCTCCCAGCTGAGCTAAGCCTCCAGGACCCCTGCGATTGCAGGGTAATTTGCTAGGTGACCCGTAGGGGATTCGAACCCCTGTATGACAGCGTGAAAGGCTGCTGTGTTAAACCGCTTCACCAACGGGCCATTTGAATGGCTCCTCGGGACGGACTCGAACCGCCGACCGATCGGTTAACAGCCGATTGCTCTACCAACTGAGCTACCGAGGAATAATGATGTTTTAGAATGGTGGAGCTGAACGGGATCGAACCGATGACCTCCTGCTTGCAAGGCAGGCGCTCTCCCAACTGAGCTACAGCCCCATCCTAACGCTTTCGTGACACGCTTGTCATGTCAGCTATGTAAGTGGTGGGCCTAGGCTGACTCGAACAGCCGACCTCACGCTTATCAGGCGTGCGCTCTAACCAACTGAGCTATAGGCCCGTAATTACTTCCGGGACTTTAATCTATCACACTTTCAAGTTCATTGCAATAGAAAATTTGATTTTTTTTATTGTGTGGGTGAACTTTTTTGTGAAAGACGAGGTTAACAAAAGCAAAATCTATTATAAGTCATGTTCATCGTATATTTCAAATGTATTTTTATATTTTCATTAAGAAAAAGCTTGCCCGGTAAAGGACAAGCTTTTCTTCGTTCCCAATTTAAATATCTAGATCGCGTACATTTGCCGCGTATTGCTCAATAAACTCCCTGCGAGGCTCTACTTCGTCACCCATCAGCGTCTCAAACACCATATCGGCATCCATAGCATCCTCAAGATCTACCTGAAGCAACGTACGGACTTCTGGGTCCATTGTAGTCTCCCACAATTGATCCGCGTTCATCTCGCCAAGTCCTTTATAGCGTTGGACGTTCGGCTTCGGTTGAGCCTTCAAGGTAGCGAGAACCTCATCACGCTGCTTGTCGTTATAAGCATAATGCAACGTCTTCCCTTGCTTAATGCTGTAGAGAGGCGGCTGAGCAATATAAATATACCCCGCTTCAATCAACTGTTTCATGTAACGGAAGAAGAACGTCAGCAGAAGCGTACGAATATGCGATCCGTCGACGTCGGCGTCCGTCATAATAACGACTTTGTGGTAGCGTGCCTTTGTAATATCAAAGTCTTCGCCAACACCCGTTCCCAAAGCCGTAATAATGGCACGGATCTCGTTGTTGCCGAGAATTTTGTCCAGACGCGCTTTTTCTACGTTCAATACCTTACCACGAAGAGGAAGAATAGCTTGGAAATGACGATCGCGTCCCATCTTTGCAGAACCGCCCGCAGAGTCACCCTCTACAATGAACAGTTCAGATTCGGATGCGTCCTTGGAAGAGCAGTCCGCCAGTTTACCCGGCAAAGCACTTACTTCCAGCGCACTCTTGCGACGAGTCATTTCACGCGCTTTACGAGCTGCCTCACGGGCACGAGATGCCATGAGCGCTTTTTCCACAACTTTTTTGGCTACACCCGGATTTTCTTCCATGAAGGTGTTAAAACGGTCACCGAAGACAGACTCGGTAATGCTACGCGCTTCCGAGTTGCCCAGCTTCGTTTTTGTTTGTCCTTCGAACTGAGGCTCTTGAATTTTTACGGAGATAATCGCGGTAATGCCTTCACGCACATCGTCCCCGGAAAGATTCGGATCCTTTTCCTTCAGGAAGTTAAACTTGCGGCTATAGTCGTTGATAACACGCGTAAGAGCCGTTTTAAATCCGGTTTCGTGAGTCCCACCCTCATGCGTGTTGATGTTATTGGCAAAAGAGTAGATGTTGCTCACATAGGTGTCGTTGTACTGAAGGGCAACCTCCACGACAAGACCTTCTTTTTCCCCTTCGCAATAAATCACATCATCATGCAGGGCTTCCCGGTTTTTATTCAAGTATTCTACGAACTGGATGATACCGCCCTCGTAGTGGAAGGACTCTTCCTTCTCATGATCTGGACGCGTATCCTTTAGTGTGATGCGCAATCCTTTGTTAAGGAACGCCAGCTCGCGAATACGTTTTTGCAAAATCTCGTATTCAAATACCGTTGTTTCGGTAAAAATAGTCGGGTCGGGCTTGAAGGTAACCTTTGTTCCCGTCTCTTCAGTCTCGCCCACAACAGCAAGATCGGCATCCGGGGCGCCTACTTTAAAGCGCATGTAGTATACCTGGTTATTTTGTTTAACCTCGACTTCCATCCATTCGGATAGTGCGTTCACTACCGAGCTACCTACCCCGTGAAGACCGCCGGACACTTTGTATCCGCCACCGCCGAATTTACCACCCGCGTGCAATACAGTCAAAACGGTTTCAACAGTGGACTTCCCGGTCTTTTCATGAATGCCAGTCGGGATTCCTCGACCGTTATCGGTTACAGATACGGAGTTGTCTGGATGAATGACCACCAAGATCTCGTCGCAATAACCGGCAAGCGCCTCGTCAATGGCATTGTCGACAATCTCCCATACCAGGTGATGCAAACCTCGGCTGCTGGTCGACCCGATGTACATGCCGGGACGTTTCCGAACTGCCTCTAACCCTTCCAGTACCTGAATCTGACTCGCATCGTAGTTTGTATCTTTCGTCGTCACTTGATCCACTACTCTGTCAACTCCTCCACTTCAGCTTGTACAAAGGGAAACTGATCCAAGCTGTCCACGAACTGAGCGCGTCGCTTCAGCGTCAGAGAAGAAATAGGTGAACAGTAAATGGCATTCTGGGTGATTACATAAGACTTCGTTTCTTCCTCGCTATGGTCAACAACTGTCTTACTTTTTTCGAGTAAGAACGCTTTATTGATTTTTGAGGATTTCACAGTCTGATGATCGAGGATGGAAATAACTTCCTTCGTGCTCACCACAGTATCTCCACCAATGTGAATAAACATCCCTGTACCCCCTACCTTTCTCCGGAGATTTTCCCTTCCCTCACGTAAAAACGAGAGGCTTGCTGGAGAACCTGATGCTTTAAGCCTTCCACACCTGTGGTACTTACAAACGTCTGTACTCGATCCTGAATGGTTTCGAGCAGCAATGTTTGCCGATGTTCATCCAACTCTGACAAGACATCATCCAACAACAGAACGGGGTATTCTCCCACTTCTTCTTTAATCAGCTCAATTTCGGCCAATTTAATGGACAGCGCACTGGTGCGTTGCTGTCCCTGGGAACCATACGTTTGCACATCCATGTTGTTCACTTTAAGTGAAAAATCATCACGGTGTGGCCCAATAAGGGTGCTCCCCCGCATGATTTCCCGGTCGCGAACCTCTTCGTAGGCAGCAAGCATTTTATCTACAGCCTGATCTATCGTCATCTCTTCTGTAACGGGCGATGAGTTAACGTAATGCAAAGAAAGTCTTTCCCTGCCATCGGTGATGCCAGTGTGGATTTCCTGTGCCCACGTCTCCAGCTTCCGAATGAACTCAAAACGCTTTCGTAACAATTTTACCGCTAAATCGGCTAATTGGGTATTCCAAATTGCCAGCATTTCCAGCGAGTTACTTTTTTTCATGGCCAAATCCTTTAAAAGCTGATTTCGCTGGGCCAGCACTTTGTTGTAATTGCTCAAATAATAAAGATACGTAGGTGAAACCTGACCGATTTCCATATCGATGAAGCGTCTGCGCTGGGCAGGTGCGCCTTTGACAATGGAAAGATCCTCGGGTGCAAACATGACGACATTCAATGCCCCCACATAGGCGCTCAGCTTCTGCTGTTCCATTCCGTTGATTTTGGCCCGCTTTCCCTTGGTTGTCAACTGCAGCTCTAAACGAACAGAACCGTAGCGACGAAGAACATCGCTACGGATCGTGGCATAATCGGCATCCCAGGAAATGAGCTCCTTGTCACGAGGCGTTCGGTGGGATTTGGCGAGTGCCAAAACATAGATCGATTCGAGAGCATTCGTTTTCCCTTGAGCGTTGTTGCCAATAAATAACTGAATGGGGCCGTCAAACGACAGGGACATCGTTTCGTAGTTGCGATAGTTGGTTAGCGACAGGTTCTTGAGAAACAAGAATCACGCTCTCCTCTCAGGGGCGTACCACTTGATAGCGACCATAGCCTTCAATCGCCACTTCATCGCCAGGATATAGCTTGCGTCCACGTCTGTTGTCCAGCTCTCCATTAATTTGGATCGGAACCTCAGCCAAAAAAGCTTTGGCCATTCCCCCCGTGTCAATGATTTCAGCCAGCTTCAAAAATTGGCCGAGAGCAATATAGTCTGTGCTAATGGAAACCTCACGCATGGCTTGGCTCCTTTCTTTTACGTAAAAACATTTTAGTACGTACGAACCGGCAAAATCAGATGGAGCATCCAGTCATGATCGGTCGGACGAATCACAAACGGACTCATCGGGCCGCTGAAGCTCGCTTTGATTTCTGCGCTATCGATTGCACGCAGCGCATCAATCATGTATTTTGCGTTGAAGGAAATTTTCAATTCTTCGCCATTCATTGCTTTTGGCATCAAAATGTCGGTTACTTTCCCGATCTCAGGTGCATTGGACGTAATTTCGACGGTTCCATCAGGCATCGTAACGAGCTTGACTACGTTCGATTTGCCTTCGCGGCTCAGCAAGGAAGCGCGCTCGATGGATTGCAAAAACTCCTTGGTGCTCACAGTGATCTCCGTTTTGCTGCCTTGTGGAATAATTCTGGTCGTGTCCGGATAGGTTCCTTCTAAGAGACGGGAATAGAACAGGATATGCTTGGACTTCACAAGAATTTGGTTGTCCGCAACAACGATATCCGCGAGATTTTGGTCGTCATCTAATATTTTTACCAATTCATTGCAGCTTTTACCCGGAACTACCACGTTGTGGAAAGAAAGATCTTCTGGGCATTCAACCATTGCGGTACGGCTAGCTAAGCGATGGCTGTCAGTTGCCACAAAACGCAATTTGCCTTGATCAAGCGACCACATTAAACCGGTCAAGATCGGGCGCATTTCGGAAGTGGAAACACCAAAAACCGTCTGGCGAATCATTGCTTTCAGTAAATCACAGGGAACACTGAAGACTTTATCTTCTTCCAGATGCGGCAATTGTGGATACTCGTTGGCATCCATTCCGTTAATGGTGAACTCAGCTTGTCCGGAACGAATTTTGGTTGCGAGACGATCATCCACTTGAATATCGATTTCATTGCTTGGCAGCTTGCGCACGATTTCGCTGAAAATACGTGCAGTCAACACAATGCTACCAGGTTGATGTACGGTTACTCCCCATTCTCCGGCTTCTTCCATCGGGATCTGAACTTCAATAGACACATCAGAATCGCTTGCTGTTAGTGTCAAGCCTTCGTCATCCGTTTTGATTTTAATCCCGGTCAAAATTGGAATCGTAGTTCTGCTAGAAACTGCTTTGCTAACATGCGATACGGCGTTCGATAGCTTTTCACGCTGAACGGTAATATGCATCGACGTGAGCCTCCCTCTCCGGCGCCATTATTTTTGGTTGGAATCTGCATAATAGCTGCGCCTTTATCATAACTTATTAGGATAGATCTTTTTAACAGAAGTAGTAATAGGGCCTGTGGATTTGTGGATATGTGGGTTCATTACGTAAAAGAGAGCCTATACACATGTGGGTAAGTTGTGTATAGGCTTTTTGCGTTATGCACAGGTTCAATGGTTTGCTTTTAACTTTTCAATGAGCGACTGAATGGTTGTTTGCATATGAGGGTCATTTGCCAGCGCACGAGAGATTTTCTCATGGGCATGAATGACTGTCGTATGGTCACGACCACCAAATTCATCACCGATTTTCGGCAAAGAGGCATCCGTCAGCTCTCTGGAGAGATACATTGCAATCTGACGGGGGAAAGCGACGGTTTTTGTCCGTTTTTTCGCCTTGAAATCTTCAAGTTTCAGGCTGAACGCTTCTCCGACCGTTCGTTGGATGTCCATAATAGTAATCACGCGTGGGCGGGAGGAAGGGATAATGTCTTTCAGTGCTTCCGCTGCCAGCTGCGTGTCGATATCGCGATTAATCAAGGAGGAGTAGGCAACAACACGAATCAATGCGCCTTCCAACTCGCGGATGTTGCTGTCGATCTGGTTGGCGATGTACGCCATTACCTCATTAGGAATATCAAGATTTTCTGCTTTCGCCTTTTTGCGCAAAATCGCAATCCGTGTTTCGAGGTCTGGCGGCTGAATATCAGTAATCAGTCCCCATTCGAAGCGTGAGCGAAGGCGATCCTCCAGTGTCGGGATCTCCTTAGGAGGCCGATCGGAGGAGATGATGATTTGTTTGCTTTCTTCATGCAAGGCATTGAACGTATGGAAAAACTCTTCTTGTGTCGATTCTTTGCCTGCCAAAAACTGAATGTCATCAATTAAAAGAACGTCAACACTCCGGTATTTATTGCGGAATTCGACGGCTTTGTTGTCACGAATAGAGTTGATGAATTCATTGGTGAATTTCTCAGACGACAAATAGACCACTTTCGCCGATGGGTTGTGCTGAATGACATAATGGCCAATTGCATGCATTAAGTGGGTTTTGCCAAGTCCGACTCCTCCGTAAATGAAGAGGGGATTGTAAGCTTTTGCAGGAGCTTCAGCAACCGCAAGCGATGCGGCGTGAGCGAATCGATTCCCTGAGCCGATGACGAACGTGTCAAAGGTGTATTTGGGATTTAAGATGCTGGGTGGCTGGTCATCCGCGACTGTTGGCGGTTCACTCATTTTCACCCGTGGGACAGGTTGTTCGTCAGCAAAAGCCGCATCAGGATTTTGCAGCGCGACGAACTTTACTTTCATATTGATACCCGTCACTTCATATAGTGTATCGGTAATCAGTTGTGCGTACCTGGTTTCTAGCCAATCACGAGCAAAGTCGTTTGGTGCGACGACGATCAGTGCATCCTCTTCTAATGTAGTTGCCTTTGTCGCCTTCAGCCAGGTATCAAAACTGGGTTTGCTTAGCGATTTTTCTATCTTGGCGAGTACTTTGCGCCATAGTTCGCTAATCGCTGCATCCAACCAGAATCCCTCCCTCTGGGCCATCCGAAAAATTGATGAAGACCGATCCATCATGATCGAGAAAAAGTGCAAAAACCTACTATGTTGTGACCTAATTGTCAACACAGCCGTTTAGAGCGACTGTGGATAAAAAAAGTCGAAATATAGGGATTCCGCTCGTAGAAGTGAAAAAAAGCAGACTGTTATCCTCAATCCTGTGAGTAACGACATACACATAGGAAAGAATCTGTCCACAAACTTATCCACACCCTGTGGAAAAACCGATTCACGTATCGGAGTTATTCACGCTTCAAAACAAAAACATGATAACAGATATAAAGCGTGGTATCAATGGTTTTTTCATACTTATCCACAAACACAACTTCTGGTACTTGCCACATATTCACATCCCTATATTTTGTGTACAAGCTGTAGATAAACTTGTCGAAATCTGTTTTTGTGGATAAAATGATATCCACAGACCCGGGAAATAGTTTTATGGGGATATTTGCCTTGGTAATGAAATTCCACTGTTGCTTGACTTTTTAGGCATATGTTCTTATAATGCAAAGGAATGTCTTTGCAAGACGGAGGTGTATACGTAATGAAACCATCTTTCAATCCTAACAACCGCAAGCGCAAAAAGGATCATGGATTCCGTAAGCGCATGAGCACAAAAAATGGCCGTAAAATTTTGGCTGCTCGTCGTCAAAGAGGTAGAAAAGTTCTTTCCGCTTAGGCCACACTTTTAGTGGCCTTTTTGTTTGCCTATATATGTCTGAAAATTCTTTGTTGTCATGAAAAGAGGAAGGCTTTCTCCGATGTGGAAACCTTTTGGGGGATAATCATTACCTAGCTACCGAAAATCCTACTATTTATTGAAGAGATAGGAGGGGGCCGATGGAGGAGAGGAAGGACGTAACCGACTTTTTTGTATCGTTGGCGCGCGAGTTTCTTGATGAATGGCCTGTAGCCAACATGGTATGTGCCTATGCTGGTGGATCTGTCGGGAGGGGAGAAGCGGATACCTACAGCGACCTCGATTTACACATCTTTGTGGAGGGAGAAGATGATCCTTCCTGTGAAAATCGTCTGTTTAAAGGGCATATGATACAGTTGCAGGTTCAATCTGCTCCTACGGATGAAGTATATGAGAATCCGTGGGCATGGCGTTACCTAAAGGAAGCAAAGATTATTCTGGACCCAGAGGATCGTTTCATTTCCTGGATGAATGACATATGCGCGTATATGGATTCCCCGGCTGGGAAAGCGAAAATGTTCGCACAGGCAAAAGCAGAGGTAGAATCGTTCCACGAAGAGGCGCAGGCTGCCTTAATGGAAGGCTTTCCTTACTCCGCTTATTTGGCTTCATGGGCAGGATGGATCGGTGCGCTACAAATGAGTGCCTTTTTCCATGGGCATTCATTGAGTGATGCTCAGTTGTATCAGCTGTTACAGAAAGAAGGACGTTCGGACGGAATGGATGGCTTTTTTCTGGAGACATACCGGAGTAATCAGGATGTACAGGATGCACTTATGCTATTGGCCGACTACCGGACTTATCTACGGTCAATAAATAAGGGGATCGAGTTTGCGTTGGCGGCTGAAAATGATTGGTTAGTAAAGAGGAAGGTACAAAGATTGCAGGAGAGAAATCAGCTTGATATGGCCGGGTTTTTAATATTTTCAGAAGCGATCTGGTTATATCATAGTGTGGGTCTTGATGAATGGCTGGAGAATCATTGGGCGGATCTGCCTGCCAAGCTTTCCTTGTCTCTTCAAAAATTGGGATTTTTCCAAGCAGATGGACAATTGCTCGCTCACTTGTGCCATGCCAGTGCAGAAATCATCGCGGAAATTGGCTGATCGTCTATATTTTTTCCGCTGAATTTTAGATTTTGTTCTAAACCGAGTATACTTAGGGAAAAAAGTGAACGAAACAAGGATATACTGGTAGATGCTGTTTACGTTTTCTACTATAATTGTGATGTTAGGGGTTGTTTACCTTGCATCGTTCACACCGGCTCAAAAAAAATGAGCAATTCCAAGCTGTGTTTCAACGAGGAAGTTCTGCGGCTAATAAGCAGTTTGTCTTGTATTCAGCAAAGCAAGAGGGACAAGCGGCTTTCCGCGCTGGGATTTCCGTCAGTAAAAAAATTGGCAATGCTGTTGTCCGCAATAGAGTCAAGCGGCTTATACGCGAAGCAGTAGCTCGAATGGAGTCTGATATCCCAGTCGGTCTCGATCTCGTCATCATCGCCCGTCCGGGTGTGGAAGCGATGACGCTTGAAGCCATTGAGCAATCTCTGTTACATGTGATGAAGCGAGCCAAAGTGATCAAACAGGCACCCGTACATAATGGAAAAAGAGATGGAAAAAGAGATGGAAAAAGAGGGTGAAACGATGATGGTGAAGATCATGGTTTGGTTGATTCGGGGATACCAACTGATGATTTCTCCGTATAAACCACCTTCATGCAGATTCGCGCCCACCTGTTCCCATTACGCAATCGAGTCGATTCGTCGATTTGGAGCGTGGAGGGGAGGCTGGTTGGCCCTTCGTCGCATCTTGAAATGCCATCCGTTCCACCCGGGCGGGTATGATCCAGTCCCGGATCAGCACAAATAAGATTACCTCATATTGAAGCGGGGAAAAGGAGGATCACCCTTGAGTAGACGTACACTCAGCATTCTTATGCTGACTATGCTGGTTCTAGTTTTGTCGGGCTGTAACCCCCAAGCAGCAGCACCAATTGGCCCTGACGCAACCGGCATTTGGGACAAGTATTTTGTCTATCCACTGTCCTGGCTAATTAAAGAGAGCGCATTGATACTCGGAAACAACTACGGTCTGGGTATCCTAGTTGCAACGATCATCATTCGAATCATTGTGCTTCCATTGATGATCAAACAAATCAAGAGCTCCAAGAAAATGCAAGAGATTCAACCGGAGATGCAAAAGATCCGTGAAAAGTACAAAAATGATCCACAAAAAGCGCAAGCGGAAACAATGGCTATGTTCCAGAAGAGCGGTGTCAATCCGTTGGCTGGATGCTTGCCAATGTTGGTACAAATGCCGATTTTGATCGCGTTCTACCATGCGATCATTCGTACGTCCGAGATTAACTCGCAAACGTTCATGTGGCTGACGCTGGGACAAAAGGACCCGTACTACATCTTGCCAATCATTGCTGCGATTACGACCTACTTGCAGTCCAAGATGATGGGTCAAGCAAATCAGGGAAATCCACAAATGCAAATGATGATCATCATGATGCCGCTGATGATTTTGGCGATTGCTGTCACATTGCCATCAGCGCTGTCTCTGTACTGGGTATACGGTAACCTGTTTACCATTGTACAAACCTACTTCCTGTATCGTGATAAAGGGAAAATGCCTACTCCTAAAGGGGGAGCCTCCAAGTGAAAAAGGTGGTAGCTACGGCAAAAACGATCGACGATGCTGTGCAAAAAGCTTTACTGGAATTGGGAGTGCCGCGTGAGCGGGCAACGATCCAAGTTCTAGAGGAACCAAGCAGAGGATTGTTTGGACTGATTGGGGCAAAGGACGCTAAAGTGCAAGTAGAATTTCACTTTGATCCGGTTGCACAGGGACGTGACTTTCTTCAAGACGTTTTGTCGAACATGAAGGTGAATGCCAAAGTGGAGACGCGTACAAATGAAGAGGGCATGCTGTTTGACATCCAGGGAACCAATCTGGGAATCATTATTGGCCGCAGGGGACAAACTCTTGATTCATTACAGTATCTCGTAAACGTCGTAGCGAACCGTCATGCGGACAAACATGTACGTATCACTCTGGATGCCGAAAATTACAGGCTTCGTCGCAAGGAAACATTGGAGCAGCTCGCAGATCGTGTGTCGAAAAAAGCGTTATCGACCAAACGGGATGTACGTCTGGAACCAATGTCTGCTGCTGAACGGAAAGTAATCCACGCGTTCTTGCAAAAGAGAGCGGATGTGGTTACCTTCAGTGAAGGAGACGAGCCAAATCGTTATATCGTGATTGCACCGAAAGAAGCCTCTCGCTAGGCTTCTTTTTTTTGCCTAATTCAAATGAGCAAGCGACGACATTTTGAACAATCTCGTCAAAAAGTTGTCCACTGTGGATAATTGACCAAATGGTTGAGGATTTGCGAAAATGATTATACTGTGGATAACCAAAATGGACAGCAACCTTGGAGCTAGGGTTGCTTTTTCCTATTGCGTGTTTAGTAGATGGATTGGCTGCACTTTCTTTTGGAATTTTTCTAGACGATCTGTTATGCTAGTAAGTTAGTGGCTGACTTGTAAGAGTGGAAAGCTTGAGGTGAACAGCATGAAATTCGATACAATAGCGGCGGTCGCAACACCGATGGGTGAAGGCGGTATTGCCGTGATCCGGGTAAGCGGTACGGAAGCGATCGAAGTTGTGGATAAGATATATAAAGGAAAGCAGCGGTTGTCCACTGTGGACAGCCATACGATCCATTATGGGCACTTGTATGAGCCAAACACAGGTGAACGAGTGGAAGAGGTACTGGTTTCCGTAATGAAGGCTCCCCGTACATTTACGAGGGAGGATGTAGTGGAGGTCAACTGTCACGGAGGAATTGTTTCCGTTGAAAAGGTTCTGGAGTTAATCTTGGATAATGGAGCAAGATTGGCGGAGCCGGGGGAGTTCACGAAGCGCGCGTTCTTAAACGGACGTGTCGATTTGTCTCAGGCTGAGGCCGTCATTGATTTGATTCGGGCCAAAACAGACAGAGCGATGAAGGTCGCATTGAATCAAGTAGAAGGGAAGCTGTCCAGGCTCATTCGGCAGCTGCGCCAAAACTTGATTGAAGCGATGGCCCATATAGAAGTAACACTGGACTATCCAGAGCATGACGTTGAGGAGTTTACACAAAATTTCTTGCGAGGAAAGTGCCTGGAGGTTAAAGGGGAAATCCAACGATTGTTGCAGACCGCACAGCAAGGAAAAATTTTGCGTGAAGGCTTGTCGACCGCGATTATTGGACGTCCGAATGTAGGGAAATCCTCTCTATTAAATAGTCTGGTTCAAGAGGAAAAGGCGATTGTAACTGACGTTGCGGGAACGACACGCGATGTCATCGAAGAGTATGTCAATGTGCGAGGGGTTCCTTTGCGACTTATCGATACCGCAGGAATTCGCGATACAGAGGACATCGTGGAGAAAATCGGGGTAGAGAAGTCCAGACAGCTGCTGCAAAAGGCTGACCTCGTGTTGCTCGTGATCAACTACAACGAGCCTCTCTCCGCTGATGATTACGCGATTTTTGAAGCAGCAAAAGGGTTCCATGTGATTGTGATTGTCAATAAATTCGACCTGCCGCAAAAAGTGGATTTGGAAGAGATCAAGCGTCATTTCCCTCAGCAGCCGTTAATTATGACGTCCGCGCGTGAGGAGACGGGGATCGATCTTCTGGAGCAGGCTATTGGGGAGATTTTCTTCAGTGGCCGTGTGCAGCAGGATGACTTGACCTACGTGAGTAACGCCAGACATATTCAACTGCTTCGTCAGGCAGAACGAGCCATGGATGAAGCGCTGGGTGGAATCGATGAGTTGATGCCAGTAGACATGATTCAGATCGACATTAAAAAGTCGTGGGAGCTACTTGGTGAAGTCATCGGTGAAAGCGTCGGCGAAGATTTGATTGACCAGATTTTCTCCCAGTTCTGTCTGGGTAAGTGATTAGGAGGGCAAAAAATGAACGTTGTACCTGCATATGAAGCGGGCTCTTTTGACGTCATTGTCATTGGTGCGGGTCATGCCGGTGCGGAAGCGGCATTGGCGGCTGCACGTATGGGCTGTAGTACATTGCTGTTGACGATCAACCTGGATGCTGTGGCGTACATGCCATGTAATCCTTCCGTAGGTGGTCCTGCAAAAGGCCACGTTGTACGCGAATTGGACGCGCTTGGTGGAGAGATGGGACGCAATACCGACAAAACCCATATCCAAATGCGTATGCTGAATACAGGGAAAGGACCTGCTGTGCATGCCTTGCGGGCGCAAGCAGACAAATTTGCGTATCAGCATGAAATGAAGAAAACGATTGAAAATACTCCGAATTTGATCCTGCGTCAAGCGATGGTGGAAGAGCTGATCGTGAACGATGGAGTTTGTGAAGGGGTTATCACGCAAACTGGGGCGCGATACATGGCCAAATCCGTTGTATTGACGACCGGAACCTATTTGCGCGGAAAGATCATCCTCGGGGATCTTCAATACGAAAGTGGACCGAACAACATGCGTCCGTCTATTCGTCTGGCACATCATTTGAAGGAACTCGGTTTTGAAATGACTCGTTTCAAGACGGGGACGCCACCGCGTGTTCACAGCAGCAGTGTGGATTTCTCCAAAATGGAGATTCAGCCTGGTGATCCGGTTCCACGTGCTTTTTCTTATGAAACAACGGAATTTATCATGGACCAGCTCCCTTGCTGGCTGACCTATACAAATGAAGAAACGCATGGACTCATCAATAGTAATCTGCATCGTGCCCCTATGTATTCGGGAATGATCGAAGGAACGGGCCCGCGTTATTGCCCTTCAATTGAAGATAAAGTAGTCCGTTTTAACGATAAGCCGCGTCACCAAATTTTCTTGGAGCCAGAAGGGCGCAATACCGAAGAAATGTATGTACAAGGCTTGTCGACCAGCTTGCCGGAAGATGTTCAGCTTTCCATGCTGCGTTCCATGGCTGGAATGGAAGAAGTCAAAATGATGCGCCCTGGCTATGCGATTGAGTATGATTCGATCGTGCCGACGCAGCTCTGGCCTTCTTTGGAAACCAAAACCTTGCCTGGCTTGTTCACAGCAGGACAAATCAATGGTACCTCTGGCTATGAAGAAGCAGCGGGTCAAGGTCTCATGGCAGGGATTAACGCAGCACGCCGCGTTCAAGGGAAACCGCCCGTTATTTTGGGACGGGATGAGGCGTACATCGGTGTCTTGATAGACGATCTGGTTACGAAGGGAACGCATGAGCCCTATCGTTTGCTTACTTCTCGCGCAGAATATCGCTTGCTGCTGCGTCATGACAATGCGGACTTGCGCCTAACCGATATCGGCCATGAAATTGGTCTGATTAGCGAGGAGCGCTACCATCGATTTAACCAAAAACGCGAGCTGATCGAGCAAGAAAAAGAACGTGTGGCCAACACGCGCGTACGTCCTGAAATGGCACATGTTCAAGAGGTTTTGCGCAACGCAGGCTCTCCTGAGCTGACAGATGTCATCGAGCTGGCTCAATTGCTACGTCGTCCGGAAATCAACTACAGCCACATTGCTCAAATGGTCCCGGCACCGGAAGCACTTCCAGAGGATGTGACCGAACAAGTTGAAATCCAGATTAAATACGATGGCTACATCAAAAAGTCATTGCAACAGGTTGAACGGATGAAAAAAATGGAGGAGCGCCGCATCCCAACGGATATTGATTACCACCAAATCTCCGGTTTGTCCAAGGAATCCCGCGACAATATGACCAAAATCCGTCCGTTGAACATCGGGCAGGCGGCTCGTATCGCAGGGGTTACTCCAGCAGACATTTCCGTGTTGATGGTATATTTGGAGTACAAACGCGTGGGAGTAGCCGAGTAAGGAGAAAAGCTATGACGAAAGAACAGTTTGCCGAGGTACTTGCAGCCCAGGGGATTTCTTTGACGGATCGTCAGAAGGAGCAGTTTGATCATTTTTTCCGCCTGCTGGTGGAATGGAATGAGAAGATGAACCTGACCGGGATTACCGAAGAGGGGCAAGTGTACAACAAGCATTTTTATGATTCGATTACCCCGGCTTTTTACTTTCCATTTGACCAGGTGCAATCAGTTGTAGATATCGGTGGGGGCGCAGGCTTTCCAAGCATTCCTTTGAAAATTTGCTTCCCACATCTGAAAATGACGATCATTGATTCCTTGAACAAGCGAATGAGCTTTTTGCAGCATGTAGCAAAGGAACTGGGCTTGGAGAACGTAAATCCCGTACATGGACGTGCCGAGGATCGTGGGCAAGAAGCGATGTATCGGGAGAAATTTGATCTCGTAGTCGCACGTGCTGTTGCGAGACTCAATCTGTTATCGGAGTTCTGCCTTCCTTTTGCAAAAGTCGGAGGACACTTCGTCGCTCTCAAGGGAGCGGAGATTACTCCAGAGCTTGCTGAAGCGAAAAAGGCAATCAAGACGCTTGGTGGAAAGACGAGAAAGGTCGAGACATTCCAGCTTCTAGAGGAAGCGGGAGAACGCAATATCGTCATCATGGAAAAAATAGAAGCGACGCCGAAAAGCTATCCGCGTAAGGCAGGAGTTCCTGCGAAAAAGCCGTTAGTGTAGGAGTCAATCATAAGTGAGGTCGTAGCCACGTGCTGCGGCCTTTTTTCGTATGGAAAGGTGTTTAAATCAAATTGCTCGTTTTTGATGAAATGGAAGGTATGTAGTCGCTCAGGTTTCTTGGATCATGGAGTCTACAACTCGTACTAGCTCCTCCGAAAGAATGACATCGTGTGAGAGGGGGATTTGACTATGCAAGAAACTCCCGACCATATTGCTTCGGCTCTTTCTTGCTTTTCTAGCAGGTGCCATCATGGGGTGGGAGCGAGAGAGATTTATAAAGGATGTGAGTAGGCAAAGATGTGCTGGTTTTCGAGCGTATAGTCTCGTTTGTTTTGGTTCGTTTCTTTTTGGACTAGCCTCTATTTAACGTGAAAGAAAGTTTAAACTTTCTGGAGCGCATAACAAGGTACCTCAGCGTCCGCATCTGGCATAACCTCGGTAAAACATTCCGCAAAAACGCGGTCGCTCCTCTATGAATAGGCTTCGATAGAAGTTTTTTTACGGTTTTTCTTCGAGTGGCATAAATCGTGATCCGGGGAGGGTAACTGCACAAGTCGTAGCGGGAATGGGATTTTGGGGCTGGAGCTATTATTAAATTCAATGGTACGGTAAAAGGCCTTACGACGGCAGCTGGGATGTGGGTTGTTTCAATCATTGGTTTGGTTCAGTGCAGGGATGGCTGTCGCTGTGATCGTTGCTGCGATTTTTTCGTACCTGACGTTAGACTTTCATAGTCTTTTTCCTCGAATGTTTTCTGTCACCAAGATTTCACATCCTACTGATGAGAGCATTGGAAGTGATGAGAGGCCAAAGCACCGTGACGATCACGATTTTTATGTGGAAGATCACGATTGATGTTTCACGTGAAACGTTTTTCGTTAGCAGGAATTGGGCGAATCTTGCAGAATTACATATATATAAATGAACCTGAAGAAAGCGTATAGGGAAAGAAGATTAGGTCAAAGGCAATTTTACAAACCGATCGGATGGGCAAGAAGAGTCTGTTAAGCAGTATGTACTATAGGGCTTGTGAAGCTTTTTTAAAAGAAGATGCATGCTGTCCTTAACGATGTAAGAGGAGGACCTATGTTAAAAGAGTAGGACTGAACTCACTTACGACGCCAATATGCCATTTTTCCTTAGCAGCAACAATCAAAGAACATATTCAATCTGTCATATCCGGACAATGGATTGGCAGGGGATAACAAAATGTTTCTAGGAAGATTCTGTCGTTGATTGGACAGGACCTTTTTCAGTTTCTAGGACGTATTCAAAAAGTTGTCTTTTCAGCACGAAGAAAGCGGCGAGAAGCTGAAGAAGGAGGCGCGGGATGTAGGGGAGCTACATGAGCACCTGACTTTCGAGAGTGAACGCTTGTATCATTTTTGCGCAATCTTTCAGGATTACTTCGTGATCAAAAATGACTTTTTGAACACCTCTTCAAAGACTTTAAAATAGCACGGATGGAACGGGTAGAAGTGGGGGATTTTTCTATGGCAGTTAAAGATTCATTTTCTCGGATTTTTGGCTTGACGGACAAGACAGATAACGAAGAAATCAAACAAATACCAGTCGAGGAGATTGTGCCGAATCCATATCAACCTCGTACTGTATTTGATGACGAGAAAATTGATGAGTTGTGTCAAACGATACGAACTCATGGGCTCATTCAACCGATTGTCGTGCGAGTTCGCGACGGTCGTTATGAATTGATTGCTGGGGAACGACGTTTGCGCGCAACTAGAAAATTGGGCATGGAGAGGATTCCTGCGATTGTCAAAGAGTTTAATGACTCGCAAACAGCCTCTATCGCATTGATTGAGAATTTGCAACGAGAAGGTTTGACAGCTATTGAAGAGGCAGTCGCATATCAAAAGCTGATTGATTTGCACAATTTGACGCAAGAGAGTCTTGCTCAACGTTTGGGTAAAGGACAATCGACGATCGCAAACAAACTGCGCTTGCTCCATTTACCACAAGGAATTCAAGATGCCTTGTTGTCCAGACAAGTAACAGAGCGTCATGCAAGGGCTCTGATTCCGTTAAAAGATCCAGAATTACAAAATAAAGTCCTGTTGGAGATTTTGGAGCGGGAATGGAATGTGAAACAGACAGAAGTGCGCGTGAAGCAGCTTCTAGAACTGGCCGAGAACCCTAAATCGGAAAAAGATGCGAAGCCACGCTGGAAAGCATTCTCAAGAGATACGCGGATTGCGATTAATACTGTTCGTCAATCGATCGATATGGTGATCCAGACAGGCCTACCTGTAGAAACAGCAGAAGAAGATCATGATGAATTCTATCAATTCACGATTCGCATTCCAAAAAACAAGGAAACAGGAAATAAATGATCGTAACAAACATGGCGACAAGGTCGCCTTTCTTTTTGGGCAAATGCTGATTATTTATAGGAAAATGAGGCTTTTAGTACTATTTGATTTCCAGAAATATGAATTTCCTGCAAAAAGGCTAGGTAAATCTGCATTTTCGGGGCAAAAATCAGGCTTTTTTGTCTCACTATCTAAAAAAAACAGCGTACGACCAAGCAGCAAATCTGATAACATGGAGAGTACCAACCTGTGCATACTTGCAGGTTTACTCGATAATCAATGAGGATGACTTTGCAGGGGCTTTTTTCGTCTTATCATGTACAGGCGATGTAAAGGTTACTGAATGGCAACGGACGAAGGAATTTGTATAAAAGATCATCGTTTTACAAGAATACGAGCAAATCGTAAATAGACTCGAATGACTAACTAGATGAGGATACAGAAGATGACTTTGAAAGACGTACTGGAGAGTGTACTGGTCGAGCCACAAACTTTCCTACACGACAAAAAAGAGGTGGAGAAGTTGGGAAAAATCATTGCGGTTGCGAACCAGAAAGGCGGCGTCGGGAAAACGACTACGTCCGTCAATCTAAGCGCTTGTTTGGCCGCATTGGGGAAAAAGGTGCTGCTGGTTGATATTGATCCCCAAGGAAATGCAACCAGTGGGATCGGGGTAAATAAGGCAGATGTTAAGTACTGCATTTATGATGTCCTGATCAATGATATCAACCCTGTCGATGCGACTTTGCCAACTGAAATTGAAGGATTAATGATCATTCCTGCCACCATTCAACTGGCAGGTGCGGAAATCGAGCTGGTTCCTACGATTTCTCGTGAGGTTCGTCTGAAAAAGGCGCTGGAAGTTGTCAAGGACAAGTACGATTACGTCATCATCGATTGCCCGCCATCCTTAGGGATTTTGACCGTAAATTCTTTGACAGCATCTGATTCGGTCTTGATTCCAATCCAGTGTGAATACTATGCGCTAGAAGGATTAAGCCAACTATTGAACACCATTCGTTTGGTCCAAAAACACTTGAATTCGCAGCTTGCCATCGAAGGCGTCGTGCTGACGATGCTCGATGCACGTACGAATCTCGGTCTGCAAGTGATTGAAGAAGTGAAAAAATATTTTCAGGATAAAGTATACAAGACAATTATTCCTCGAAATGTACGCTTGAGTGAAGCACCATCACACGGACAAGCCATCATTACGTACGATCCACGCTCACGAGGAGCGGAAGTCTATACTGATTTGGCGAAGGAAGTGGTAGGGGTATGAGTAGAGGATTGGGAAAAGGGCTGAATGCGCTTATTACTTCCAATCTCATCGAAGAAGGGGAACAGGTAAAAGAGGTTTCCATCAATGAGATTCGTCCTAACCCTTATCAGCCCCGGAAAGAATTCGAGCAATCAGCTATTGAGGAACTGGCACAGTCGATCAAAGAGCATGGAATCATCCAACCACTAATTGTTCGGAAAAGCATCAAAGGTTACGAGCTGGTAGCTGGTGAAAGAAGATTGCGCGCTGCAAAGCTAGCAGGGTTAAAAGAGGTTCCGGTAGTAGTAAAAGCGTACACAGATCAGCAATTAATGGAGATTGCCCTGATCGAGAACTTACAACGGGAAAATCTGAATCCACTCGAAGAGGCAGAGGCGTATGACAAGCTGATTTCCCACCATGATTATACGCAAGAACAGCTTGCACAAAAGATAGGGAAGAGTCGACCGCATGTAGCCAACATGCTTCGTTTGCTGCAACTGCCAGAGAAGATCCGAAAAATGGTATCGGCAGCCGAACTATCCATGGGGCATTCACGTGCTTTGCTTGGGGTAACGGATAAGAAAGTACAACAACAGCTTGCAAATGACGTGGTGGAAAAAGGATTGAGTGTTCGTCAGCTGGAAGAGATCGTGAAGCAGCTCAATGTTTCACGTGAAACAAAAAAGAAAAAGTCAGCGAAAAACGAGCCAGTTTTGATCGAGATGGAGGAACGGCTACGCAGCCGTTTTGGGACATCGGTCAAGATTAAAAAAGGGTCAAAGCGCGGCAAGATCGAAATTGACTTCTATTCACAGGAAGACTTGGAGCGAATCATCGAAATGTTGAATATAGAGAAGTAAGTCCAGGAGGTAGTCATGGCGATCATCTATTTGGATAACGCAGCTTCTACATGGCCGAAGCCACCAGCAGTCAAAGAAATGATGGCGGAGGTCATCGAGGATTTTGCTGCAAATCCTGGCCGAGGTGGACATGCACTGGCGATGAAAGCGAGTAAAGCTGTGTTTCGGACACGGGTGCAAGTGTCGCGGTTGTTTGGGATTCAAAACCCGAATAACCTCTTTTTTTATCTCAATGCCACTCAAGCGCTTAATCAGGCGATAAAAGGGTTCTTACAAGCAGGCGATCATGTTATTTCTTCGTCTGTAGAGCATAATTCGGTAAGACGTCCCATCGAGTTCATGCGCAAAAACAACCAAGTAGAAGCTACTTTTGTAGAGCCAAGAGAAGACCATCAATTCTATGTAGAGGATTTTGCCAAGGCAATTACGCCCTCAACGCGGTTAATCGTTGTGAGCCATGCTTCCAATCTGACAGGTGTCATCCTGCCTGTTGCCGAACTGGGGAAACTGGCAAAAGAGCACGGAATTACGTTTTTGGTGGATGCTTCTCAGTCTGCTGGTGTTTTGCCTATCGATGTAGAGGCAATGAATATTCATATGCTTGCTTTTCCTGGGCACAAAGGGCTTTACGGTCCACAAGGTACAGGTGGTTTGTACGTAAGTAGTGATATTGATCTCGAGCCCTTGATTCATGGGGGGACAGGCAGTCAGTCTGAAGCCATTGATCAACCGACAACTCGTCCAGACCGATACGAAAGCGGGACACTCAATACGGTTGGTTTGGCAGGGCTGCAAGCAGGCGTTGATTTTGTCATGGAAAAAGGTGTGGACAACATTCGTCAGCACGAATGGGAATTGGTGAAACAAACGATCCTTGGATTGCAGCAAATCGAGGGTATACATGTCTACGGACCGGGGATTGAGATCGAACGTGTGGGCGTGGTTGCTTTTAATATCGGAGAGGTGGATGCAGCGGAGGTATCGTTTATCCTGGATCAACAATACGGGATTGCGACCAGATCGGGTTTTCATTGCACGCCATTGGGTCACCAGACTGCCGGTACAGAACAACGTGGAGCTGTTCGAGCTAGCTTTGGAATTTTCAACTCAGAGAAAGATGTAGAAGCGCTTCATAACGCTGTTCGGGAAATAGCAGCAGCGTTTGTGTAAGGGTAAGGCATCTGTAGGGGGACAGCGCAAGTGATCTTGCTGGGAACATTGGTCAACGCCGGAGCAATCATCTTAGGAGCATTGTTAGGCAGAATGTTGAAGCGAATTCCGGAGTCGATGCGACAAACCGTCATGCAAGGAATTGCTCTGGCCGTATTCATATTGGGTATTAAAATGTGCCTGGGATCGGATAACTTTTTACTCGTGATTATCAGTATTGTGCTAGGAACAGTAATAGGTGAATGGATTGGGATTGAAAAAGGCTTAAACAATCTGGGGCATTGGCTGGAGAGGAAAGTTGGGGGGAGTCAAGGCAGTATCGCCACTGGTTTTATCACGGGGACGCTGGTGTACTGTATTGGAGCCATGGCTGTACTCGGTTCATTGGACAGTGGTTTGCGTAACAACCACGAAGTACTATTTATGAAAGCAATGCTAGACGGATTCTCTGCGATCATTTTCGCATCAACGTTAGGAATCGGTGTCATCTTTTCGGCAGTACCCGTGTTTTTATATCAAGGCATGATTGCGTTATTATCTACAAGCATTTACAGTGTGGTGAGCGAAACGATGCTGAATGCGATCCTGGTAGAAGTAACGGCGGTAGGTGGCTTGATGATTATTGCCATTGGGTTAAACGTTTTAGAGATCAAACAGATCAGGGTAGCCAACATGATGCCAGCATTAGTGATCGCAGCAGTCGGTGTTCCCTTTATCGATTGGGTTTCAAAGCTGTTTTCATAGTTGGCACAGAGGCTCTTCCTTCGGGAGGAGTCTTTTTTATGAAAAATCAACTATCATCGATAAAAATAGCATGCGATAATATGATACAAAAACTTGATTTGCGAGCAAGGATGGATAATTGGGACGTGACAGTAGAGTACGGCAGCATGTTGGGGAGAGAATGATTATGTTGGGTGTTATCGTCAATCCTGTATCAGGTAATGGCACAGGGTTGAAAGTATGGAGGCAAATTGAGCCGACGCTACGACGTCTGGGAGCGCCTTTTCATGTCAGGTTGACATCAGGAGAGGGGGACGACAAAAAATTATCAAAAGAGCTGATTCAAAAAGAGGGAGTAAAAACAATCATTGCTGTCGGAGGGGATGGAACTGTCCGAGGCGTGATAAATGGGATATACGATTCGAAACAAGATTGTCGATTTGGATTGGTGCCGGCTGGTTCCGGGAATGATTTCGCTCGCGGACATGGAATTCCGATGAAACCGTTACAGGCATTAGAGCGAATTCTGTCGGAAAAAGGGGAAAAGCGAATCGATTTGATTTTATTGAATGGGGAAGTAGCTGCGAATTCAATCGGGGCAGGATTCGATGCACAGGTAGCAAAGGTAACGGATCAAGCTGTGTACAAAGCTTGGCTGAATTGGTGCAAGTTAGGAGCAATCGCCTACATTATATCGGTGATTCGCGTCGTATGTACGTATCAGCCACGTGACATCGTACTGAACGTTGATGGTCATGAGGTTGGTTTAGAGGCTGTCTGGCTAGTTGTCGCTGCCAATATTCCGAATTACGGAGGCGGAATGCTTATTTGTCCCGATGCTATAGCGGACGATGGAATTGCGGATATTTGCGTAGTAAGTGGTATGAGTCGGCTCGGATTGTTAGCTGCTTTTCCGAAAATATTCACAGGAGCTCACCGTCATCATCCGGGTGTCCGCTTTTATAGGGGAAAGCATGTAACGATACATACAGCGGGACAGCTACCTGTCCATGCAGATGGGGAAAGCGTATCGCCAACACCGATCAGTGCCCAAGTGATCGAAAAGTGCCTGACGATTTGTGTGTAAAATAACCTGTATCGAGGTCATCTCATTGAGGAGCGACCGCGTTTTAGTAGAAGGTTATACCGACGGGAATGCCGGATGCTGACGCTGAGGCACCTTGTTATGCGTTCCAGAAAATTCATGGTCGCCTTTACAAGGTGAAGTACTTAAATTTTCCTACACGTAAAAAAAAATAGACCTGTCATCCGTTGAGGGAGAGAACAGATCAAAAAGCAAGTTTTCTAAAGAGGGATGGAACCTTTTGCAGAAAGAAACGGTCAATCATATAAGACACTATCGAATCGACTAGGCGTAGAAGCCAGTGTTACGGCTTTTGCCAGTCCGGAAGCTATGGTATCTGCCATGTTCATGACGATGGAGAGGCGGGTATTTTGAAGGACAAAATACTCCATGAATCCTCCTACGTTGACAATCCCGGTAATGTGGAAGGAACCAACAGGAGGCAGCTCTTTTTTAACACCAGCCCCTGGTTTTAGTGGACCATTCATCACATTGATGTTTCCGACGTGGCTAAATTGACCTAAACAGGCATCGACGGCAATAAGTGTAGCTGTCGGATGATTCGCCTGGATGAGCTCTAACTTTTCCTTAAGATTCATGGCGTGTACAGGATCCTCAAGCGTTCCGTACACTTGCAAAAAACGAGGTGACTGCGCGATGAGCTTGGTTCCTACTAATGGGCCTAGAGCATCACCAGTTGAACGGTCTGTCCCAATACATACAATGACAAGGTCGTCATCGAACCGATTTAAGCGAAAGCGCTGGGCAAGGTGATCGGCAAGATGCTCGTCTGCGTTTTCACTGCGGTATTCCACTTTAAAAGGTGGCAAAGAATAATCCTTGCGATTATCGGATGTGCTCATGAAAACCCCCACTCTTGCCGACTTGGCTTAAACCAACCTGTAAAAGGTTATATAAAAGTATTCACAGTATCGTACCGATATGACATTTTTATACCTGCTAATGGGAAAGTTACGTAGGTTTTGAAAACTCAGCGAGGCTGGCATGCATGAAAGCGAACAGGTAAAATAAGAGGAGCCTATAGCAGTTTGTGTGAAAGAGATGAGGGGGAGTGAAATGGGAGGAGAGACAGTGCTGATCGCATTTGATTCCACGCAGCAAGCCTTGCGGGCAGAAATGCTGCTGGAGTACGAAGATATTGAGATCGATACAAGACCAACGCCAAAAGAAATAACGGCAGGCTGTGCCCTTTCCATTGAGTTCCCACTGTCGGATTACTTACGAGCGAAAGCGATCATGATGGAACAGCAGGTGGTAATACGAGGATACTTCCGTCAGTTTTTCGGCCAGTATAGCGAGGTGGACGAAAGCGGGGAGCAGAAGGAGCGGGAGGAATGAAGCAAGCTGGTTTCTTTGAAAGGATTTATGCCCAGGTACATGCGTATATGACAGATGCAGATATGTGGGTAAATATAGGGATGGCTGTACTGAAAATAGTCGCGATCATCCTGTTATCGCGAATCGTCGTTTCTGTTGTGCAATCGGGCGTAAATAAAGTGTTCCAGCATCGCCACGGAAGCAAGATTCAAATGGATCAACGCCGAGTGGACACAATGCGGGTGCTCGTCAACCATATCGTTCAGTACGGCATTTACTTTTTGGCGATTCTCATGATCTTGCAGCTGTTGGGCATTGATTTGCGTCCCGTTTTGGTAAGCGCAGGGGTACTGGGGCTGGCAGTTGGCTTCGGGGCGCAAAGTCTCGTGCGTGATATTATTACGGGATTTTTCATTATTTTTGAGGATCAATTTGCTGTAGGAGACGTTGTAACGATCAACAACTTGACAGGCACGGTGCAGGAGATTGGTCTGCGCATTACAAAGGTGCGAAGCTGGACGGGGGAGGTACACATCTTTCCAAACGGCACGATTAATCAAGTGACCAACTTTTCATTGCAAAATACGTTAGCGGTTGTCGACGTATCTGTAGCATATGAAGAAGATCTGAATCAAGTTGAGTCTGTGCTCAAAGAAGTATTGGCATCGGCTCAGACAGAATTGACGGATATCGTAGCTGAGCCACAGATTTTGGGAGTACATGCACTGGGGCCTTCTGAAGTCATCATCCGGGTTACGGCTGAGTGTAAGCCGAACACACATCACGGAGTCAATCGAAATTTGCGTGCGAAGATCAGAACGGAATTAACCAACCGAGGCATTCAAATTCCGTATCCAAAAATCGTCGCGGTGTCTGGAAAGGGAACAGTGTAGAGAGGAGAAAGAGATATGGAACGCAAGCAATTTGGACTGGGGGATGTCGTACAGATGAAAAAGCCGCATCCATGTGGCACGAATGCGTGGAAGGTCATACGCATGGGCATGGATGTGCGAATCAAATGTACGGGTTGCGATCATAGTGTGATGATTGGACGACTAGAATTTGAACGCAAGCTGAAAAAGATACTGATTCGAGCGGAGGAAGAACCGCAAGCATAAACCATATTTCTTTGATCAACCCCTCTGTCTTTTTCTACAATGCCTGTAAACGATGAAGCGACGCACTTATATGCTTCACGGAGCGGCTTTGTCGTTTTAGACGGGAGGGGTTCGATGAAAAAGATGAGTGTTCGGTGGTTGCAATGGGTAGTAGTGCTTGCGCTTTTCCTACTTCCATCACAGGGAGTGTGGGCAAAGTCGGCAAACGAATGGGGAGTGAGAATATCCCCGGCTGACAAATCGGCGGAAATAGACCCGAATCAAATCATTACACTGACGTTTTCGGGGCCGGTTTCGTTAAAAAATGGGCAAGAGCTCTCCGACAAGTCTGGTCTCTCGATTATTTCACTCACGGACGCGAAAAAAAAGAAGGTTCGTTTTACGGCGAAATGGAACAAAACAGATCGAAGCATGACAATTGATCCGGAAGGAAATCTGGAAGCAGGGGCGTCCTATCGAGTTAGCTTGCTGGCCAAAAAAGTGAAGGATCAGCGAGGCAATTTGAATCCAGAGCTGGCTAGCACGTTTCAAACGAAAAAACCTGTGGATAATATCGCTCCACAAGCAGTCATATTGCCCGGTCACGGAGCTAAAAATGTAAAGCTCCAGGATAAAGTGACACTCCAGTTTGCAGAAGAGATTATTTTGGTTGATGGTGGAGCCCTGTCCAGCAAAACGGCCGGGCCATTAGTTCGTGTAACAGATGAAAAAGGGACTGTCGTTCCGCACACAATTACATGGAACAAAAGTAAGCGGATGTTGTCTGTGAAGCCAAAAGGAAAATGGCAGCCACATACGAGATATCAGGTAAGTCTCATTGCGGGCTTGGTTAAGGATACAGCAGGTAATTTAAATCAAGCCCAGTGGATAACTTTTCAGACCGGATCGAAGTAATTCAAGCATGTGGGTAAAAAAAAGGATGCAGCCAATTTAGAGGCGCATCCTTTTTCCTTTTGTACGATCAAATGTATCTCCCGGTGATGGTACGTAGGTTATGACTGATCATTATCCCTAGGCTGCATTGCCTTGGCTATGATCTATGTGGGAATTAGAGAAGGTAAGGCTGCTGAGGATGCAAGCTTACCTTCAGATAGGCTGGATGGCAGCGGAGTAGGTTAGTCGCAGTCACAACCTACGATAACGAGAAGGATGAACAGAACCAAGATCAGCGCGAAATCGTCGAAACCGTTAAAGATACCCACTTGCTAACACCTCCTACCGTAGTTTCAATACTCATGCTATGTAGAAACCCACAACGGGGTATAGGCGGATGCCCTGGTTCCAAAAAAATAAGTTATGCACAGCATATCCACAGAAAATGTGGACAACTTTTCACGAAGAAAAGGAGTGTCTGCAAACGATGTAGGAGACAAAAAGTTGTTAGTAAATACTTATCCACAGACTTATCCACAAAAGGGGATTTTCTCTGGATAAATCGACGGTTATTATTGAATATTTTAAAAATTTTTATTAGTAAGAAGGAATTTGGCAGGTGAAAATATAATTACACACTTATAATTTTGGCAAAAATAGATAGAAGAAAAGGGGCGATTGAGATTTGAAGAAGCAAGTATTTGCATCAGTTACGGCTTTGGCCATTGCATTGTCGACAGTATCCGTACCATTTATTCCTTACAGCACGCAGGCGGTAGCTCTTGCTGCTGAAAAGCCTTCTTATCAAACTCGCGCTGAGATTCCAGATGCGTACAAGTGGAAGCTGGATGATATTTATCCGACTGTTAAGGAATGGGAAAAGGATGTTGCAAAGGTTGAATCTTTGGCAAGCGCTTTCACAAAACACAAAGGCAAGCTGGGTACATCGTCTGGTGCGATGCAGGCAGCATTCGATGACTATGTTGAGTTGATGCGCTTAAATGACAAAGCATACGTGTACGCAAACATGTCTCTCGATGTAAACTCCGCGAATCCTGATCTGCAAAAGCTGGGAGACCGCGCTGAGAAAATGAACACGCTTGTCACAGAAAAAACTTCATGGGTACAGCCTGAAATCGTTGCGATTCCCGATGGTAAAATAAAGAGCTTGCTGTCTAAAAAGGAGCTTGAGCCTTACAAACTGTTTATCGAGGACATGCTAAGAACGAAGCCGTACTCACTCTCTGCGGATATGGAGCAGCTCTTGGCGAAATCGTCTCCTTTGGGAGGTGCACCGACCAACATTTACAGCATGCTGTCCAAAGACGTGAGGTTCCCTAAAATCAAAGATGAGACAGGCAAGGAAGTTCAGTTAACTCGTGCCAATTTCATTTCCTATATGGAAAGCAAAGATCAAAATGTGCGCAGAGAAGCGTTCAAGGCCTATTATGGGGCTCTGATCGATTTCCAAGACTCGTTTGCATCAACATTGGCTGCCAAAGTAAAGGGCGATAATTTCTACGCAGCGGTACGCAATTACGATTCTGCGCTGGAAGCAAGCCTAACACCGAACAACGTACCAACGAAGGTGTATGATGAGCTGATTGACACGGTGAATGATAATCTGCCATTGCTGCATCGCTACATTTCTTTGAAAAAGAAAATGCTTGGCGTGAAGGAATTGCACATGTACGACATTTACGTGCCGATCGTTCCATCTGATGACAAATATATTTCCTTCGACGAAGGAAAGAAAATCGTCGTTAATGGTTTGGGAGTAATGGGTGATGACTATGTGAAGGCAATGTCTGACGGCCTGGATGGCGGATGGGTAGATGTCTATTCCACCGATGACAAGCGCACGGGTGCCTACCAATGGGGTGCTTATGATACCCATCCATATGTACTGTTGAACCACCAAGGTACGCTCGATGATGTGTACACCATCGCTCATGAGATGGGACACGCCATGCAGTCGTATTATACGAACAAAAATCAACCTTATATTTCGTCTAACTACCCAACCTTCACGGCAGAAGTGGCTTCTACCATGAATGAAACTCTGCTGTTCAAGAGCATGTACGCGAAGGCGAAGACGAAAGAAGAGAAGATGTATCTCTTGAATCACTATCTGGAAAACTTCCGTTCCACGTTGTTCCGTCAGACGCAGTTCGCGGAGTTTGAGAGAGCGATTCACGAGAAGGAGCAAGCGGGAGAATCTCTGAATGCGGAAGCGATCAAGAAGATCTACCTCGACATCAACAAGAAGTACTACGGAAAAGACATGGTTTCCGATGAGGAAATCGGTATGGAATGGGCACGTGTGAGCCATTTCTACAACTATAAATACTACGTCTATCAATACTCGACGAGCTTTGCCGCTGCACAAGCATTAGCGAAGCAAATCATGGATGAAGGTCAGCCAGCTGTGGATCGAGTTCGTAAAAACTTCCTCGAAGCGGGTAACTCTGCTCCGCCTATCGAGGTGCTGAAAGCAGCAGGTGTGGACATGTCCACGTCCCAGCCAATCGAGCAAGCGATGGAAATCTTTGAAGAGACATTGAATGAGCTGGAAAAGCTGGTAAACGAGAAGTAAAAAAGCAATAGAAGCAAAACAGGCTCCCTTCCATTACGGAGAGGAGCCTGTTTTTTTGTATGTATCAATAGGCAATGCCTACTCGCGCCCAAATGTATTCGGAACGAGAGAGCTGCTGATACGTAAACTCCGCCGTATCTGGTACGGAAATCTGCATCCCATCTACAGGCAACTGGTGAGCCTCGACCCGGTAAGCGCCTGTATACTCGCCATCAGGCAAATAGGTCGGGCAAACAATAGTCCAATCGAGCTCGGACTGTTCCAAGAGCGAGTATGCCTTGTGATGTTCCTCGGCAGCACGGGTTAATTTTTGTCTGGACTCACTGGATTGATAGCGGAGCAGGTCAGGAGAAACTCTGCTTTGCAAGATGCCGGCGGTGCCCACCGTAATAATGCGTGAAACGCCTTCTCGCCTCATTGCTTCAATAATATAGGGAGTTCCTTCGGATAACGTCGTTGCCTTGTCTGTCCCGAGCGCGCTAATGACCGCGTCAACTCCACGCATGGCTGATGCAACATCCTTTTGATCAAGGACGTTTCCAGTCAGAACACGAAGATTTTCAGCAGCCAGATGAAGAAGCTTGTCTGCGGACCGAACGAGAGCAGTTATTTCATGCCCATCTTTTAATGCATAGTCGAGGATATGGCTTCCTACGCGACCAGTGGCACCAAGGAGTAAGAGCTTCATTTTTTAGTCACCTCGTTACCTTTCCTTTTACCGTAGCAAACAGATTCTGTTTGTCTAGTCTATCATTTCTTTTTTTGTCCCACCACATGGAGCTATGATTAAGAGACAGGATGAGGCAAGTAAAAAAAAAGCTTCCACAAGGAGACAATTGTAATCTGAAAACCAAATCTATATACTTAAAAGGATATCAGGATGATGATAAGGGAGTGTATATAGATGGGTGCATCATGCGGGATTGTAGGTCTTCCTAACGTAGGAAAATCGACATTGTTTAATGCCATTACACAAGCGGGCGCTGAATCAGCTAACTACCCGTTCTGTACGATTGACCCGAACGTAGGGATCGTGGAGGTGCCAGACGAGCGTCTGGAAAAGCTGACACAAATCGTTGTACCGAACAAGGTAGTTCCAACTGCGTTTGAATTCGTAGACATTGCGGGCTTGGTAAAAGGCGCGAGCAGAGGTGAAGGACTTGGCAACCAGTTCCTGGGTCACATCCGTGAAGTGGACGCGATTGCCCATGTTGTTCGTTGCTTTGAAGATGAGAACATCACGCACGTAGCAGGTCGTGTCGATCCTTTGAGCGATATCGAGACAATCAACCTGGAGCTGATTTTTGCTGACCTGGACTCTGTTGATCGTCGTATTGATCGTATTGCACGCAAAGTGAAATCCGGCGACAAAGAATCCAAGCAAGAGCTGGACGTGCTGGAAAAATTGAAAGCAGCATTTGAAGAGGGTCAATCTGCTCGCAGTGTTGAACTCGATGACGAAGAGCGCAAATGGATTCGCGATTTGCATCTGCTGACAATCAAGCCAATGCTGTACGTGTGCAACGTAGCGGAAGACGGCATTAACGATGCAGACAACAACCCGCATGTGCAGACAGTACGCCAACATGCAGCGAGTGAAGGTGCAGAAGTGGTTGTCATCAGCGCGAAAGTAGAGGCGGAAATCGCTGAACTCGAGGGTGAAGACAAAGAGATGTTCTTGGAAGAGCTCGGTCTTACTGAGTCCGGTCTCGATCGCTTGATTCGTGCTGCTTACAAACTGTTGGGATTAGTAACTTATTTCACTGCAGGTGTACAAGAAGTTCGCGCATGGACCATCCGTCAGGGTACAAAGGCTCCAGGAGCGGCAGGTGTGATTCATACCGATTTCGAGCGCGGCTTCATTCGTGCGGAAGTGATTGCTTATGATCATCTGGTAGATGCTGGTTCCGTGGCAGTAGCGAGAGAACGTGGGAAGTACCGTCTTGAAGGGAAAGAGTACGTAGTGGCAGATGGAGATGTTATGCATTTCCGTTTCAATGTTTAGTACGAAATTCTTGATTCGAACTAGGCGGTTTGTTATAATACGATAATGCGAGTATTTATGGAGTGCATGTTTTGTGCGTTTCGTTTTAGCACTCGCTCCTTGCCCGAACAGGGCCGCTAAAGTCCATAAGGAGGTGAAAAGGTATGCGCCAATACGAAGTAATGTATGTATTGCGTCCAGACCTTGAAGAAGAGAAAGTAAAATCCAATGTAGCTCGTTACAGCGATGTTGTAACTAACTATGGTGGCGAAATCTCTAAGCTTCAAGAAATGGGTAAACGTCGTCTTGCGTACGAGATCAACAAGTTCCGTGAAGGTTACTACGTTTTGATGAACTTCAAAGCGAACTCCGATGCTGTTGCGGAAGCTGAGCGTCTGATGAAAATCAATGACGATGTAATCCGCTTTATGTTTGTTCGTGATGAGAAGTAATCATTGTCGCGATCAGAGGGGGAACCAAGATGAATAAAGTCATTCTCATCGGCAACCTGACGAAAGATCCTGAACTTCGCTACACGCCAAATGGCGTTGCCGTTGCCACTTTTACTGTGGCCGTTAATCGTCCCCGCACCAATCAAGCGGGAGAGAGAGAAACGGACTTCATTAACATTGTCGCTTGGCAAAAACTTGCCGACCTGTGCGCAAGCTATTTGCGTAAAGGTAGACAAGCAGCCATCGAAGGACGTATGCAAACACGCTCCTATGATAATAAAGAAGGTAAAAAGGTATACGTGACGGAAGTCGTTGCGGAGAACGTTCAATTTTTGGGCGGTCGAGGCAATGAATCCGGCGGAGACAATCCAGGATACGATCCAGGACCAGGCATGGGTGGCGGTAACAAACCATCCGGTCAACGAAATAATGACTACGATCCGTTTGGTGATCCTTTCGCGAGTGCAGGCAAGCCGATCAACATTTCAGATGATGACTTGCCGTTCTAGTATCGTATAACTTTCACATTCCTAAGAGGGAGGGACTCTCATGGCACGCAAAGGACGTCCTAATAAGCGTCGTAAAGTATGCTTCTTTAAAGTGAACAAAATCAAGCACATCGATTATAAAGATATTGATTTGCTGAAAAAGTTCATCAGCGAGCGCGGCAAAATCTTGCCACGTCGTGTAACTGGTACTTCTGCGAAGTATCAACGTGCACTGACAATCGCAATCAAGCGATCCCGTCAAGTAGCACTGTTGCCTTACACTGCTGAATAAGTTGCAAAAGCTATAAAAAGGGGGGCACAATTGCGTGGCCCTCTTTTTTCCATAGTTTTCTATGGAAAGTGTACATGAGACATGAATAATGAGGTGCTGACATGCCGTCCAAAACGAAACACTTGGCTGAAAATGCCCTTATGCTGGGTATCGCACTGGTGCTGCTGTTTCTCGGTACATATACCATACTGGGAGGACTCGTCAGTTTCCTGATACCTCTGCCTTTTATCCTTTTGGCAGTAAATCGAACAGTACGTAACATGGTATGGATTTCCCTTGCCTTTACGTTTCTGGGCTGGATCATTACGGGTCCGTTTGCGGCTACACTTGCTTTTTCAAGTGCGGTTTGGGGTTCAGTCATGGGGATTTTTTATGCGAGAAAAGGAACGGCTCTTCCGGCGATTGTGGCAGGGGCAGGCGTTGCCTTTTTAGGTGTCGTTTCCATGATGGCATTTATGGCATTCGGGATGAACGTTGATTTTAATGCCATCACGCAAGAAGTTGCTAAGCTACGTCCAGCAATGGTGCCAAAAGAGCAGTTTGATCAGCTTCTTGAACTGGGCAAAATCGTCTTGCCTACGAGTCTTGTCATGTTCAGCTTTTTATCGACCGCCATTATTCATGGATTGGCGAGTCTGATTGGACGACGTCTGCGCAGACCGATTCCAGCATTGAAGCCAATTCGGGAATGGAGCTTCCCACGATCATTGCTTTATTACTACTTCATTGCGATGATCAGTCTTTTGTTGTTTGCCGAAAGCATGCAGGGAACGTTTTGGGAAATCGCCTTGATGAACCTGAAAGTCATGCTGGATGCGATTTTTGTTTTGCAGGGCTTGAGTTTTTGTCTGTTTGCAGCCTATTTATACGGCTGGAAGAGGCTGACTCCTGTGCTCGTTGTCTGTCTATTTATTTTTCCACCCCTAAGTACTATACTTAGTCTAGTAGGGATATTTGACCTAGGAATTCGTTTGCGTGAAAAACTGGAAACAAGAGTGAAGAGGGGCTGAGGAAATGCCCAAGTTCCTGTTAAAGCGTTGGTACGGGATGCACATGGTCCTGGCACTCAGCTTTAGCTTGCTGTTGTTGGGGATTTTGACCTTGTTCCATTGGATGTACGGGGCGATCGGCATGGTGTGCTTGATTGGCTTGGTTCTTTACGCTCTTCAAGCAGAAAAGGGGTTCCAACGAGACTTGCGCCTTTACTTGGCGACGGTCACCCATCGCGTGAAGAAGGCGGGAGAAGGCGTTATCCAGGAACTGCCGATCGGAATTCTTTTATACAACGAGGAAAAGGCAATTGAGTGGGTAAACCCGTATATGACGCATATGTCCGGGGATGAAACCATGATCGGGAAAAGCCTTCAAGAGGTATTCCCCCAACTGGTTTGGAAGCCGGAGCAAAAACGGCTGGAGTTTACTTATAACGAGCGGGTATACGAAGTCATTGTTCGGTCCGATGAGCGCCTTTTGTATTTCAAGGACATTACGGATTTCAAAGAATTGACGACTCGTTACCATCGAGAAAAGGCTGCACTTGCCATCATTCACCTCGACAATTTGGACGAGGTTGGACAAGTCATGGATGATCAGAGCCGTACGCTGCTCTCTACAAGCGTGGCTGGTGTGATTACAGAGTGGGCCAACAAACATGGCATATATCTTCGCCGAATCACAGCCGACAAGTTTTTGGCTCTGATGGAACGGGAAGCACTTGATAAATTGGAAGAATCGCGATTTGACATTCTCGATGTAGTACGGGAGATGACGGCTGACAACAAGATTCCGATTACGCTCAGTATCGGGGTTGGAGCGGCCGCTACCACTTACATTGAGCTGGGACAAATGGCGCAATCAAGCTTGGATATCGCATTAGGGCGCGGTGGCGACCAGTGCGCTGTCAAGATTGGCAACAAACTCACTTTCTACGGTGGGAAATCGAATGCGGTGGAAAAGCGGACACGTGTCCGGGCTCGTGTTATTGCACATGCTTTGCGTGACCTCATTCATGAGGCGGAGCACGTCATTGTCATGGGGCATAAACAGCCTGACATGGATTCGATCGGGGCATCACTTGGTGTATTGAAAGCTGTGCAGTTGCACAACAAAACGGCTTATATTGTCATGGATGAAGGCAATCATTCTGTAGAGCGTCTGATGAAAGAGATTTATGCCAATGAAGAGTTGGCTGAGACCTTTATTACGCCAGAACAGGCAATCCGACTCATCTCCGGTCGCACATTGCTGGTAGTCGTCGATACGCATCGACCATCGCTGGTGATTGAGCCGAAGCTGTTGACGGAAACCAGCCGAATTGTGGTGATCGACCACCATCGACGTTCGGAGGAGTTCATTGAGCCAGTACTCTTGTATCTGGAACCGTATGCTTCTTCGACGGCCGAGCTTGTTACGGAGCTCTTGCAATATCAGAGCGAGCGATTGAATATCGACAATCTGATTGCAACGGCACTGTTAGCAGGGATTGTGGTGGATACCAAAAGCTTTGCCTTCCGCACAGGTTCGCGGACCTTCGAAGCGGCGTCTTTCCTTCGCCGTAACGGGGCTGATACCGCGGCTGTCCAGCGTCTGTTGAAGGAAGATCTGGGACAGTATGTCAAGCGAGCAAAAATCATTATGAATACGGAAACGTACCGTGACAACATGGCGATTGCCATAGGCGATCCGTCTGAGGATTACACGCAGGTACAGGTGGCGCAAGCTGCTGAGCAGCTACTCACCTTGTCAGGTATCCAGGCGTCGTTTGTTGTTGCAGAGCGATCCGACGATACGATCTTGATCAGTGGACGTTCTCTGGGCGACATCAATGTTCAGTCCATCATGGAACTGCTGGGTGGAGGCGGTCACCTCACTGGTGCTGCGACACAAATTCAAGGCATATCAATTAAAGAAGCAACACGTCGTTTGAAAGAAGCGATTGACTCGGTCGTATAGGCCAAAATATAAAGGGGGAAACGATGATGAAAGTCATTTTTCTTCAAGATGTAAAAGGCCAAGGGAAAAAAGGCGAAGTTAAGGATTTGTCAGAGGGCTATGTACGCAACTTCTTGTTGCCAAAGAAGCTGGTAAAAGAAGCGACAGATAGCAACGTGAAAACGCTCGACGCTCAAAAGCGCAGCGAAGATAAGCGCAAGGAGCAAGAAAAGCTGGATGCTCAGGAGCTGGGCAAAAAGCTGGAAGAGTTGACAGTGAAAGTAACAGGAAAAGCAGGCGAAGGTGGTCGCTTGTTCGGTGCAATTTCCAGCAAACAAGTAGCGCAAGCGCTTGAAGATCAGTATAAAATCAAAGTAGACAAGCGTAAGCTCGAAATGGATGCAATCCGTGCTTTGGGCGTGACGCAAATCAAAGTAAAACTGCACAACGAAGTAACGGTGACTCTGAAAGTACACGTTGTGGAAGAATAATGTCTCAATTGTGGGGGGTGTGACGTGAGCGACCTGTTTTTGGATCGTGTGCCGCCACAGAACAAGGAAGCGGAACAATCGGTACTGGGTGCCGTGTTCTTGTCTAAGGAAGCTTTAATCACGGCCATTGAGATTCTCCGTCCGGAGGATTTTTACAAGACAGCGCATCAGCGCATCTTTCAAACGATGGTGGACCTGTATGAAAAAGGCGAACCTGTCGATCTGGTTACGGTTACAGCTGATCTACAGGATCACAAGCTGCTGGATGAAGTCGGCGGGGTTACGTATCTCACGGAAATCGCCAGTTCAGTTCCAACGGCTGCCAACATCGAATACTACGCAAAAATTGTAGAAGAAAAATCACTGCTTCGTCGATTGATTCATACAGCTACCAAGATTGCCAATGACGGCTACTCCCGTGAGGATGATGTCACGCAGATCATCGCGGATGCGGAGAAGTACATCATGGAGATCGGCCAAAATCGCAACAGTGGCGGTTTTACACCGATTCGGGATGCTCTTCTGGAAACGTATGAGCGGATTGAGTTTTTGAGTCAGCGACGCGGTGATATTACCGGGATTTCTACGGGATATACTGATTTGGACAAGATGACAGCAGGATTGCAACGCAGTGACCTGATTATCTTGGCGGCCCGTCCTTCCGTAGGGAAGACGGCTTTTGCCTTGAATCTCGCGCAAAACGTAGCAGCCCGTGCAGGTGAGACCGTAGCCATCTTCTCCTTGGAGATGGGTGCTTCTCAGCTGGTTCAGCGTATGATTTGTGCGGAGGGCAATCTGGATGCGTCCCGGATGCGTTCCGGTACACTGGAGGAAGACGATTGGCAAAAGCTGACGATGGCAATCGGTACGCTGGCGAAAGCGCCGATTTACATCGATGATTCACCAGGGGTTACTGTACAGGACATCCGGGCAAAATGCCGTCGACTTCAGACAGAGAGAGGCTTGGGCCTGATCCTGATTGATTACCTTCAGCTGATTCATGGACGAGGCAAAGGAGATAACCGTCAGCAGGAAGTATCTGAGATCTCGCGTACGCTTAAAGGGATCGCGCGTGAGCTGAACGTGCCGGTTATCGCCCTGTCGCAGTTGAGCCGTGGTGTAGAGCAACGGCAGGACAAGCGACCGATGATGTCCGATATCCGTGAGTCGGGGTCGATTGAGCAGGACGCCGATATCGTTGCCTTCTTGTACCGTGATGACTACTATGACAAGGAATCAGAAAACAAGAATGTCATCGAAGTCATTATCGCCAAACAGCGTAACGGCCCGACCGGAACGGTAGAGTTGGCGTTTCTGAAGGAATTCAACAAATTCGTTAACTTGGATCATCGCTTTCGAAATCAAGCAGGTTAATAGTTGGAATGGAAAAAAAGTCGGAGAAATTCCGGCTTTTTTTTCTATATTGAATTGCCGAACATATTAAGAATTAACTATATGAATGTTCGTATTTAGCGTTGACATAGGAAGTCTCGTTTAGTAAACTTAGATTGTTTCAGGCCCGAAAAGACATGATAATATCAGGAGGTGTTTTTCGATGTCAACAGTCGTTGTCGTCGGAACCCAGTGGGGCGATGAAGGTAAAGGTAAAATTACAGACTATCTAGCTGAAAGTGCAGAGGTAGTGGCTCGTTATCAAGGCGGTAACAACGCAGGCCATACCATTATTTTTGATGGTAACAAGTATAAGCTGCATTTGATTCCATCCGGAATTTTTTATAGTGACAAGACCTGCGTAATCGGAAACGGTATGGTAATCGATCCGAAAGCATTGGTAAAAGAGCTGGAGTACATTCACAGCTTCGGTTTTTCTACAAGCAATTTGAAAATCAGTGATCGCGCGCATGTGATCCTGCCATACCACATCAAGCTGGATGGCGTAGAGGAAGATAGCCGCGGTGCTAACAAAATTGGTACGACCCGTAAAGGTATCGGACCTGCTTACATGGATAAAGCTGCGCGTATCGGTATTCGTATCGCTGATTTGTTGGATCGCGATGAGTTTGCTCGCAAGCTCGAGCGCAACCTGGCAGAGAAAAACATGCTGCTGGAGAAGCTGTACAACACAACTGGCTTTGAGCTTAAAGAAATTTTGGATGAATACTTGGCTCTGGCAGAAATCATTCGTCCTTACGTAACCGATACATCTGTTGTCCTCAATGATTCCATTGATAGCGGCAACCGCGTATTGTTTGAAGGTGCACAAGGCGTATTGCTCGATATTGACCAAGGTACGTATCCTTACGTAACGTCCTCCAACCCAATTGCGGGTGGCGTGACTATCGGTTCTGGTGTAGGACCAACCAAGATTCACCAAGTAATCGGGGTGGCAAAAGCTTACACGACGCGTGTAGGTGACGGTCCGTTCCTGACTGAGCTGAATGATGCAACCGGCGATCATATTCGTGAGGTTGGTTTCGAATATGGTACAACAACAGGTCGTCCACGCCGCGTAGGCTGGTTTGACAGTGTTGTCGTTCGTCATGCTCGTCGTGTCAGCGGTATCACCGGTTTGGCGATCACCAAGCTGGATACATTGTCTGGTATTGAGACATTGCGTATTTGCACAGCGTACAAATACAATGGAGAAATCATCGAGTCGTTCCCGGCGAACCTCAACCTGCTGGCGAAATGCGAGCCAGTTTATGAGGAACTGCCAGGTTGGACAGAGGATATCACAGGCATTCGCAATCTGAACGACTTGCCAGAAAACGCTCGTCACTACATCGAGCGCATTACGCAACTGACTGGTATTCCAATGTCGATCTTCTCCGTAGGACCAGATCGTGAACAAACAGTCGTTGTTCGTGGCATTTACGGATAAGCTATCGGCTATATAATAGAAGAGAAAGCTGTCGAGTATTCGGCAGCTTTCTTTTTTTGCAAGGGACAGACACGAAACGGCACCCTCTGGGCATATGGTTAGACATAGGGAGAAATGGAGAGGTGATCATGATGATGGGTTTTGGATTTGACCAAAAGGCCATGAAGCTGCTGGGCAAAAATGTACAGGTAAAGATGATCAATGGCGTCGTCATCAAGGGAACCATGACTCATTTCAATAATGGTTACTTATGCTTTATCACCACATACAAACAACCAAATGACGCCGAGAAAACAAAAATACGCAGACTTGCGTTAAAAGACGTTACCTCGATGCAAGAGGTGTGAGTCACAGATGTTCATAACGAAATAAGCCATCTTTCCTAGTCAGTTAAGGGAAGATGGCTATATTTATTTTAGATCATGCCTCCATATGATCGGATGATCTCAGTCGCAAGATCACCTTGTTCCTCTGGTACGACTGCCGTTAACAAGACACTGCGATTCAAATTGTCATCGCCTCGATCAGCCATGCCGCTGGCGTCTGGATCTACTGCGGCCATGACACTTGCATCCCTGCCACTTGGGAAGTCAGCTGCCAGTGTAAGGTTGCCCAAGCTGGGAAAATTTCCGGATATGGGATTCAGGATCTGTTCATTTCCGTCTCCAGGGAATTGTCCGATTCTGTCGATCTGAATGGTGGAAAAACCAGCTTGTCGAAGTGCTTTTTCTGCCTTTTGGGCATCATCTTCGGTGTGAAATCCTGCAAGAATGTTACGTTCCTTCACGTATATCAGCCTCCAGATATGATAAATACTACCAATTGTTTGTACATATAGTGACTCTATGTCTATTTTTTTATTCGACAGCAATTTACACTTGATGTTGTCGTTAATCTTATGGTAAAGTCGACATAGTTGGTTTCTTTAGGCAATTTGGCAGATAAATGGAAACTAAATTTTGGGATTTACGACCTAGTCGATAAATTAAAAATTTTCAGGAAATGGAACGAGCAAGTTGTATCTGTTTTCAGGAGGGACAAGTTATGCATTGGTCGGAATGGAAGGCCAAGCTGCAGGAACGGTCATCACGAATCGTTCGGGATTGCAGTGATCTGGCGAAACGTACAATGAAACGTACAAGCTCTTACATCCAGTCACATAAAAAACAGTCGCTTTCAATTGCGGCAGGTCTAGTTTTGACGATTGCTGCTGGAGCATCTGCACAATACTATTACACAAGCAATGTCAATTCTGTCTACCATGTCAGTGTAAACGGCAAAGAGATTGGCGTGGTAAATGATCCAAATGTGATACATAACTGGACAGTAGCAAAGCTGGAAGAGGAAAAGGCAAAAACAGGTCTCAACTTGCAATTGGCTGACTACATCACATTCGAAGAAGAGCGTGAGTTCAAGGCACCGTTCAATAACGATGCTGCTGTACAAGCTCTGGCATCCGTAGCGGATATCAAGGTTCAGGGCGTTAAGCTGACGATTGACGGCAAAGTGGTAGGTTACATGCCCGATCAGCAATCGGCTGATCAAGTACTCGCTGAAGTGAAGCAAAAATACTCCGGAGTTCCTGCAACGACAGGGAATAAGGCTGTTGTAGCAGCAGCATCCACGGTCCCAGTCAAACCAAATCCGGTAAAAGAAGTCGCATTTAAAGAAAACGTAGAGATGCAAACCGAAACAGTTGATGCATCTCAAATTTTGTCTGCCGAAAAACTCGAGGAGTTGCTGGTAAAAGGCACCTTCAAGGACATGAAGCACACGGTCGTAGAAGGCGATTGCATCGGTTGCATCGCGAAGAAATACGGCATTACATCAAAAGATATTTACGCGAACAACCCAGGTGTTACGGAAAATACCGTCCTTAAATTAGGACAAGAAATCAATGTAACCGCAGTGCGTCCACTGGTTACTGTACAAGTCAAAGAAGAAGTAGATCAGCAAGAGGTTATTGCTTTTAATACCCAAATTAAAAACAATGACAAGGTTCCTAAAGGCGAAACGAAGGTCGTACAAGAAGGTAAAAACGGCAGTAAAACAGTTAAGTACGAAGTTGTGAAAGAAAATGGACAAGTCGTTAATCGCAAAGTCGTCAAACAAGATGTAACTGTGCAGCCTGTAACCCAAATTATGGAGCGCGGTACAAAAGTTATCCCATCGCGCGGTACAGGTCGTTTGAGCTGGCCTGCTAGCGGTTATATCAGCAGCGGCTTCGGACAACGCTGGGGAAGCATGCATAAAGGGATTGATATTGCCGGTGCTGGTTCTGTCATGGCGGCAGACAATGGACGTGTCACATTCGCTGGTTGGAATGGTGACTATGGAAAATCGGTTATCATCGACCACGGCAATGGAATGAAGACATTGTACGGTCACATGAGTGTTATTAATGTGAAGGCCGGCGATGTTGTTAGCCAAGGAAAGAAAATCGGCGTAAAGGGTTCTACTGGGCAATCGACCGGCGTCCACCTGCATTTTGAGGTTCTACAGAATGGACGAAATCAAAACCCGATTCGTTACTTAAAATAGACTAGTAATTTATGGATAGGAAAGGGCAACTCTTAGGAGGGGCCCTTTTTTTGCTGGCAGGGATTGAATGCCAAGCCCTTCTTTACGTGGCATACATGGTGTATTGTAGAGGAATAGTGACGATCGAAGTGGAATCCTTGAAGAGGCAGTTTGAGAGGAAACAAAAGACTGTTGAACACGTACTTACAGAAAAAGGAGGGCGCAGGATGGCTAAACTCCTCGTAGTTGACGATGAAAAACCGATTGCAGATATTTTGAAATTCACGTTTGAAAAAGAAGGATATCAGGTCGTATGTGCCTACGATGGTGATGAGGCACTTGTTGTGGTCAAGGATGAGCGACCGGATCTGATTTTATTAGATGTTATGCTTCCGGGCAGAGACGGAATGGACGTATGCCGAACCGTTCGCCAAACGTATGATGTTCCGATCATCATGCTGACTGCCAAAGACTCTGAATTGGATAAAGTACTCGGGCTGGAATTGGGCGCGGACGATTACGTGACGAAGCCATTTAGTACACGTGAGCTGGTAGCCCGTGTAAAGGCCCATTTACGCCGTAACCGCTCGAAAGTGGAAGAGAAGGATAGCCAGCATGTACTACGCGTGCATGAGCTGGAAATAGATTTGAACTCGTATACCGTCGAAAAGGTGGGAGAAGCATTAGAGCTGACGCACCGTGAATTTGAGCTGCTGGTGTACCTCGCTCGCCATCAAGGACAAGTATTGACGAGAGAGCATCTCCTGCAGTCGGTCTGGGGATTTGACTATTTTGGCGATGTGCGGACAGTAGATGTGACCATCCGTCGTTTGCGTGAAAAAATCGAGGATGATCCAAGTCAGCCGAAGTACATTATCACGCGGCGTGGTTTGGGCTATACATTACGTAATCCCGGCATGGGAGGCCAGCCTGGATGAGGCGGCTGTTCAAAACTGTTCAGTGGAAAATGGTCATCATTTACATGCTGTTGATTTTGCTTGCGATGCAATTTATTAGCGCGTATTTTGCCCGGGAAGTCGAGAGTTACTACATCAACAACTTTTCCGAGGCCTTGAATGGACAAGCCAGTTTGTTAGCGAGTTTGCTGGAAAGCGATTTGCGCCCGCATGACGGGAAGGAATCCAACACCGAACAAAATCGTCAGTACATCGACAACCTAATCAACAACCTGGTAAAAATCAATGGAGCCAATGTGCAGGTCATCGATCAGACAAGAACGGTGGTTGCGACGACAGAGGACAAAAGTACAATTGGACAGCGAACCTCGCAGCCTGAGGTGACGGTTGCCTTGCTCGGGACGCGCAGTGAATCGATGCGGATCGACCCGAAGACGGGGGCGCGGGTGAAAGTATTGGCATTACCTGTTAAGGGCGATCAGATTGTATACGGTGCGGTCTACATGGTCGCTTCGATGGAAGGCACTTATGCGACGATTGGTAAAATGAACGGCATCTTGGGGACAGGTACGATGATCGCGATGGTCATTACGGCGGTGCTTGGGGTCGTATTGGCCCGCACCATCACCAAGCCTGTGAAGGAGATGACCCGTCAGGCGCGATTGGTGGCAGACGGGGATTTTAACAGTAGTGTACGTATCTATAGCGATGATGAAATTGGCCAACTCGGTATGGCCTTTAATCATATGACCTTGCGTTTGCAGGAAGCCATCTTGCAGCAAGAGGAAGAGCGTGAGAAGCTCGCAGGAATTTTGAGCAACATGACGGACGGTGTTATTGCCGCTAACCGAAATGGACAGATCATCCTGTTTAATCGAGCCGCAGAGGATATGTTGCAGGTGACGATGGCTGACGTCCTTCTCAAGAGACGCACCTTGTACGATCTGTTGGGTCTGCCGCCAGAAGATGAGATGTCGCTCTACGCGCAGGAAGAACCGCTTATCATTGAGATGACGCTGCCGAATAAGGAAGAAGTCATCCTGCGTGTGACGTTTACGCCCTTGCAGCACGATAGCAAAAAAATGGGCGGGATTATTGCTGTCGTAGCCGATGTGACGGATCAGCAGCGACTGGAGCAGCAGCGCCGTGAATTTGTGGCGAATGTATCGCATGAGCTGCGGACACCACTGACGACCATTAAAAGCTACGTGGAAGCGCTCCTGGATGGTGCAGTAGAAGAGCCGGAGCTGTCCCAACGCTTCTTGAAGGTTACGTCGTCGGAGACAGAGCGCATGATTCGCTTGGTAAACGATTTGTTGCAGCTATCGCGTTTTGATTCGCAAGGGGTCCGTCTGCATTGCAAGGAAGCGGACCTCAATCGATTGCTTCACTACGCTGCTGATCGTTTT
The DNA here is from genome assembly GCF_013284365.1 of Brevibacillus sp. RS1.1. Taxonomy (NCBI): domain Bacteria; kingdom Bacillati; phylum Bacillota; class Bacilli; order Caryophanales; family Paenibacillaceae; genus Brevibacillus; species Brevibacillus sp. RS1.1. The sequence goes on along the minus strand of NZ_JABSVA010000016.1, from coordinate 17,304 downwards.
TCCATGTTCAGTGAGCAACAGGAGGTTCAGCTCAGTCTGGATATGCCGAGCAATCTTCCGCTGGTTTACATTGATCTGGATGCGATCAATCAAGTATTGGATAATCTTTTGTCCAATGCGATTAAATATACGCCTCAAGGAGGCACTGTGGTTCTCATGGCAAAAGAGAACCACAAGCAAAGGCGGGTTCAAATCTCTATCACCGACACAGGAATTGGCATTCCGAGCCGCGATCTGAAGCGAATCTTTGAGCGCTTCTACCGCGTAGACAAGGCGCGTTCGCGCGGTCAGGGTGGAACAGGTCTGGGATTGGCGATTGCCCGCGAATTAGTACAGGCACACGGTGCAGATATCGAGATTACGAGTGAATGGAACGTGGGAACGACAGTCACGTTCTGGGTGCCATTTGCCCAAGGAGGAAAAACGGGATGAAGCGGATGCTAGAGCCTGCCAAGACCGTCTTACTCAATCTGCTAGTGCTAGCCAGCTTTGTTTTGACAGCGATGTTGTGGTCGAATCAACCCAACCTTCAATTTATTGAACCGGCAGAGTACACGCAGTCTAAGCCTGTTCAGGAAAAACAACTCGAACAGCTCGTTACGCCGGAATCCGTTGTTTTTCACTATGGGGAAGATCGCCATACGAAAGCATCCGCAACCGATGCTCCTTACAGTTTGATCGTGCGAGAAATGTCGAAATGGATCTTCCTCGATTTTTCTCCGCTCACCATCTCCAATGAGAAATGGGAAGATATTGCCCGGGAAAAGATGGGGTTGGAAGTGCGCTTTCGGAGCACGGTTCCCTTGTCAATTGTAGGTCGGCTGGTAACCTTTCGGGATGAGTTTGACAACCGAATGAAAGGGATTGACCGATTGTGGTTGTATTACGAGAAGGACGAGGATGTCGTCTACGCGTTGTTTTTGTCGACTGAGGAAGGTCGCATGATGCGTTCTCGAACATCGATCAGCCCTAAGGATTTGCGAGAATCGTATTTGGCTTCTGGTGATTTAATGCCTGAGCAAATCATGAAAATCGTCAAACCAGAGCGAAGCTTCGTAGATTTGGAAGGATCGGCGCTGATGTGGAGCACTTACTATTTGCCCAAGAATCAGATGCGCATGCAGCAATTCCGCTACAGCTACGTACCTGTTACGAATGATAGACTAATCGAGTCTTACTTTATCGATCAATCGCTCGTCAGACAGATTATGGAGCGTGACAAAACGGTTATTTTTACAGATGGCAGCAGATCGATTCAATTGAGGTCGGAACAGCAGGCGTTCACGTTTACTGATCCGGCGTATCAACAGCGTGATCAGCAGCTGTCTGATGAAGAAAAAGTGCAGAGTGCCGTTACTTTCATGAATAAACACTTGGGTTGGCTTGATGAGTATCATTTTGAACGAATCAAGAAGAGCTACAATGAAAAAGACTTGATCACATTCCGCCAGTACGTGGGGGCGTATCCCTTGATTAGTGAGGGGGAGGCCAAGCAAATCGATACAATCCAAATGACCTCGGAGGCAGGCCAGGTTGTGACGATGAGCCGATCGCTGCTGGATTTGGACAAGTATATCGACAATAAAGAGTGGACGATCATGTCTGGTCCGGAGCTGTATCAATATATTCGTGACAAAAAACTGGCGGACACAGAAAAAATCACGAACGCTTATTTGGCTTACCATACCAAAGTAGGCGAGGGAAACGTGGACTTGATGCCAATCTGGGTTGTGGAATTGGCGAATCAGGCGAGCCTGTATATTTCTGCGCACACCAAGCAGGGAGGAGGGAAGGCGCATGGATTGGAGTAGAACCAAGACGATTCTGATCTGGGCCTTTCTTCTCCTCGATTTGTTTCTCCTGTATCAGGTGTATGTGACGCGCATTAGCCTGTGGAATGATAAGGAAGTCGCACAAAGTGAGAAATGGAATACAGAGCTGTACTTGAATCAGCAAAATATCACATTGGATACAGAAGTGCCGCAGGATACACCAGCAATGTCCAATTTGGATGCGGAGTATGTCGGGATTAATCCGATTTCCTTGCATGAGATATCAGAGCTTCAGGCAACAGTAGAAAAGATGGCGTTAGCTGCCAAGCTGAACCCACCGATGCAGATTCGTGGTCAGTTGAATCCTCAGGAGCTCTTGCGTCAAATTGGGCCGAGGTTGATTTATTCCGATCAATACGTAGCCGATCCGTATCAATCGAATCAAGCGCGGCTTTTGTATTGGCAGGTCTATGATAAAATGCCAGTATTCGTTGCACCGTTAGAAATGTATTTGGACAACGGAACGGTACTTGGCTACAGGCAGACCTTTTTCCACCTTCGCAAGCAACAGGGGGAACGACAGGTGATCTCTGGTTATGCGGCCCTACGCTCTCTGGTGGACAAGCAAATCATTACACCAGGGGAACGGATTGAAAATGTGAGCTTGGGTTATTACGGTTCTTACGATGCAGATATTCAGACGCTGGTGCCTGTATGGCGTGTGGTTCACGATGGCAAATGGCATTTTGTCAACGCGATTACAGGGGCTCTGGAGCGTCCGATGGTCACGCAGCGCTGAATAGATAGACAACCTGGGATAGATACGGGAAGAGGGATGTTCGGTGAGATTTAGTGTGTTAGCAAGCGGGAGTACGGGTAACGCCATTTATGTGGCAACAGACCGTGTTTCCGTATTGATCGATGTAGGGATTACTGGAAAGCAAGCAGAAGCGGCACTGGAGACCATTGGTGTCAATCCAGCAGAGCTCAGCGCCATTCTCGTTACCCATGAGCACGTCGACCATATTAAAGGAGTCGGCGTCATGGCGCGGCGATATGGATTGCCGATTTACGCCAATGAAAAGACATGGTCGGAGCTGGATGGGCAAATCGGGACGATCAAGGAAGATCAGCGACGCTTCTTTTCTGTGGGGGAAAAGAAAGAGTTGGAGGATTTGGGCATCGAGTCATTCGGAATCTCGCATGATGCCGCCGAGCCCATGGGCTTCTGTTTTTATGATGGCAAGAAAAAGCTCAGTGTCGCAACAGATCTGGGGTATGTCAGCGATCGAATCAAGGAGACGATTCGTGGAGCAGATGCGTATGTGTTCGAGTCCAATCATGACGTTGAGCTGCTGCGCATGTCCCAGTATCCATGGAGCATCAAGCGACGTATCTTGAGTGATGTCGGACACTTGTCCAATGAAGCGGCGGGCGATGCTTTGCTCGATTGTCTAACAGGTGGAGCAGAGCGTGTATACCTCGCTCACTTGAGTAAGGAAAACAACATGATTGATCTGGCCCGACTGACGGTCAAAAACATCTTGGAGGAGCGGGGGCTGTCTGTTGGTAACGATGTGCATCTGCGCGATACGTACCCGGATCGACCTACCAAGCTGGAAGAGCTATAAGATCGGTTTGATCCCTGCTTGACGACTGGCGATGCGCTCTGTGAGCTCCGCATACGTATCGATATGGAAAGTTAATTGTGTATCGAGCTCATTCACTTTGGCAGTCAGCTCGTCATGTGTCAGCAGTCCTTTGGCTACGAGCAGCTCGATTAGGGCATGCAGGACAAGCGTATTGTGGTAGTCTACTTCCTGAAGATCAGCCAGTTTGGCGATGAGGTGGACTTCTTTCAAGTCTATCAATCCTTTCTAAAAGCTTTTAATCTATCATATCCGTGCTCTCGGAGAAATATTCCGGGAGCTTTTTTGTATTCCACAACCTTTCCATAATTCTCACGCCATTTTGCCGAAAGCGGGTCGTATACTAAGGGTGTCAAAAGGAACAGACATCAACGGAATCAACCATGCAAACCAAATACGGCGCATGTCATTGTGTATACGAGCATGAAAAACCTGCAAAGCTAGTAATGGTAGAAGATAGAAAGGAGAGGTATGAATCATGGGTTTCTATGATGATTTCACTCACGTGGAGCGAAAAAAACAACGCGGTTCTAACATTGGACGTATGGTCGTGACGTCGGTAACGTCCGCGGTAATTGGGGGGATGGTCGTCCTGCTCACGCTGCCGACTCTCTCCAATGCGGGATATATTAATATGGTTAAGCCTGGAACAGAAAATGCGATAAGCAGCAATGCCTCCTCCGCCTCTAGCCTGTTTGCTAAGCCAGTATCTGTGAGTGTAGGATCGGGTACAGTAGAGGCGGTGAAACAAGTAGAAAATGCGATCGTTGGTGTAATCAACATTGGTCAGCGCAGAAACAGTTGGATGCAGAACTCGATGGATGTAGAGCAGGGCCAAGGCTCTGGTGTCATCTTTCAGAAAAAAGGCGGAAAAGCCTACATCGTTACCAACTACCACGTAATCGATAAAGCGCAAAAGCTGGAAGTCGCCCTGCCAACAGGTGAAAAAGTATCGGCGAAAGTAGTCGGTGCCGATGGTTACGCCGATCTGGCTGTACTGGAAATCGACGCCTCCAAGGTTACGGACGTAGCTGAGTTTGGGGATTCCTCTACCTTACAGGTGGGCGAACCGGCCATTGCTATCGGGAACCCATTGGGTATGCAGTTCTCCCGGACCGTTACACAAGGTATCATCAGTTCCAAAGAACGCTCCATGCCCATGGACTTTAACGAAGATGGCCAGGACGACTGGGAGCTGGACGTCATTCAAACAGACGCAGCAATCAACCCTGGTAACAGCGGTGGTGCCCTCGTAAACATCGAGGGTCAGGTCATCGGGATTAACACCTTGAAGATTTCCAAAACAGGTGTCGAAGGGTTAGGTTTTGCCCTCCCGATCAATGATGTCAAAGTAATCGTGGACCAGCTGATGGAAAAAGGCACGCTGCAACGTTCTTACCTCGGTGTGCAGCCACTCGACTTGGCCAATGTGCCACGCTACGAATGGAAAGAAACCTTGAATCTGCCTGATCAAGTGCAAAGTGGCGTTGTCGTCCAAACGGAGGTAGGCAAATTCTCTCCTGCGGGTCAAGCGGGCTTGAGACAATTCGACGTCATTATCAAGCTGGATGACAAGAACATTTCCACCAGTGCTCAGCTGCGGAAATATTTGACGATGAACAAAAAGCCGGGCGATACGATGGACGTTACGTACTATCGTGACGGTATCCAGAAGACTGCCAAAGTGAAGCTGACTGCTCCGCCACAGCAGTAAAAAGTACTGACCAAGCCATTTTGCGGGCAGGTATGTGAAGGAATTAAACGTTGACGGGCAATTCCGGGATGCATTTTGTCCCGTTTGCATATATGCAGTATCTAAGTTCCCCCCTCTATCTATTTTAAATAGATCCCTTCTTAAGAGCGCCGAGCTGATACGGTGCTCTCTTTTTTTGTTGGTCGGTCGAGCTTTCGGTGGAGGAGAGAAAAAAGAAGAAAACGCTCAAGTTCTTGGGATACCTGCCGGGAGGCGGTTCTGCCCAGCTCCATGGAAAAAGTGAAACCCGCGTCCAAAGTCGCGCAGCTACGGAGTGTCTCAGAGGTGGACGCTAAAGGCAGGTTTCCCTTTTTCCATTGCGCTTCGGATGGTATCCCAAAGACTTTCGCCGTTTTCTTCTTTTTTCTCTCTACAGCTTTAGTTGTCCGTCGAGGTTTTCAAAACAAAGTCTATAAAATATAAAGGAGTATGATTGCAAACTCAATCGACGTCTTTTTGCCTGATTCATTTGTTTTGTTGCGGTTCTGGGGTAGAATAGGAAGCGACAATTATGAACGGAAAAGAGGCATTTGATATGGACATGAAGATGAAAAGCTTGCAAATAGAAGGTAAAGAAGTTGAGCTGTTGGCGGAATATCCGGTGCGGTTTGCTTGCATGGAGCATTTGGAGCAGGAGTTGGATGATTACGTAAATGATTTTGAGGCGGCGCCGGATACGTATGCGGCAAAGGCGATTGAGGGCGATGGAGTAGACAAGCGTTGCCGGGAATGTGGAGAGCCTGGGCAGATTGCGCTTTTGAAAGAGAAGGGAATGTAGGATCATGCAGATTTCGATTATTACAGTAGGGAAGCTGAAGGAGAAATATTTGCGTGAGGGCATTGATGAATATAGCAAGCGTCTGTCTGCTTACTGCAAGCTGCAAGTGATCGAGGTCAATGATGAAAAGGCGCCGGAAGAGATGAGCGCGGCGGAGATGGAGCAGGTGAAGCGCAAGGAAGGCGAGCGCATCCTGGCGCAGATCAAGCAGGATCAGTATGTGATTGCGCTGGCAATTGATGGGCAAATGTGGTCGTCGGAGAAGCTGTCTGCGGAGATGGACAAGCTAGCTTTGCATGGACGCAGTCAGGTGGCGTTTGTGATTGGCGGATCGTTGGGGTTGGCTGATCAGGTGTTGAAGCGGGCGGATGCGTTGTTGTCGTTTTCGAAGATGACGTTTCCGCATCAGTTGGTGCGGTTGGTACTGCTTGAGCAGGTTTATCGGGCGTTTCGGATTAGTCGGGGGGAGCCATATCATAAGTGATGGCGGAAAATTGGGTTGTAGGTATGGCGGGGGAGTGAGTTTGTGGAATGCAGAGCATCTAAGACCTTTATTTTCAAGGGTTTTTAGTTCTTATTTCCCATGTCGTGATATGATGAGGAATAGGTAATTAGTTTAGATTTCTAGGAGGGTACCCAACTTGTCAATTAATGAAGATGTTATTGTAGAGGTATTAACTAGATCAGCAAGACATTGTTGTATTTGTAGACAGTTTTTACCCCTAAGTATACAAGTTCATCATATTATAGAGAAAAGTGATGGCGGAACGGATGATTTTGATAATCTAATTCCAGTGTGTATTCAATGTCATGGCTATATTCATACTATTCCTCACATGACAAGGAAGTTCACAACAAAAGAGCTAATAAAGTGTAGAGATAATGTATATGAAATGGTTTCAGTTGGAAAGCTCCCTGCAACTAGATCAATGACAAGAAATGAATTGGAAACGGTCTCTTCAATCCTGGCTGAAACCTTAAGAACCTCGAGCAACAAAGAAGACTTAAGTGATGAAGCGCTTAAGTTATTATCTGCTACTCTTTGTGAAGAATCGAGTATAAAGATAAATAAAGTTTCAGAGAGATCATCGATTATCATTATAGGAAATCAGCATTTTACACCAGAAGATAAATTTGTAGGACAATACCCAAAACCAATCATCGAATTATTATCACAAGGACTAATTGAATCCAAGGGAGATGAATTGGAAATAACAACCGCTGGGTCGAGACTAGTAGGTGAATTAGTTCAAACGACATCAACGTACACTCAAAAGAAAATAAAATGCTTAAATTGTAGTTTGCATTTTATTATTTGCACTTGGGACAAAGATAAACATGATAGTAGCTCAATTAGTTGTCCTGAATGTGGGCAAGGCAAAGGACTATTTCTCATCTGGACTCAACAAAAATTTGGCTTTATTTTTCAAGATGTTCCTGGTAATGCTATGTTATATGATTCTCCAAGATTGTAATCTAATTCTGTGTAAGAACTGTCATGACCGGGCTCCGAACTCGAAGTCTCGTGAGGCGTTTTTGGATTGGGTAGAAGAGCAAGATTACACACCCTTGGTTCAAGTAGATATTATGAGAGAGTTGAGGAATTTTGAGCTCTTAGACCGCATTAATGATATAAATAAGATGTTGACAGATAAAGAGCTGATGAAACGCTTTTTTTTCAATGAAAGTGCCGTCCGCAAAGGATCGCCGTGACCGTTATAGACAACGCTGGTTTAAAATTGGAAGCAATTGAATATTTATTGTACAGGATTTGAAACTGCTGTTGATTTGGGGTTTGTTGTAATTTCCGAAGAATGTAATAGTAACTAATTTCGCCGATAGACCCGTTAAGCTGAGCCTTGTCATAAGTGATGGAAAGTTTTTTTGAGGGAGACCAATATTGCACAACGTACCAATACCTATAGTTGTCATATTTTGTGGGGCAGGTTGTATGAATCTTGGGTAGTTTTAAGTGACTAATGGCAAGGAAAAACAATGATTTATCAATATTTGGTCCATTTCAATCATTAAACTAATGAGATGGTTTATGAAGTGCTAAATACATTGAACGGTCTCATAAATAATACCCAAAATATCCCCCAAAAGTTGTAAACTAAGAGGTGATCTCAACAAAAGGAGCACCTCTTATGTCATTTCTAGAAGGTTTTTTCGAAGAACTATACCGAAATAACAAAGAGTACCCGGAAAATAACCGAGTAACCCCGATCCATCCAAGAAATTACGCCAATGCCTTAACACAACTAATGGCACGACGGATCGGACAAGCACTTCACGATCTTGCAAGTAACGAAAATTACATGGAAATGATCAATCTTGTCCAAGAGATTGATCAAAAAATTAACACTAACTCTCAAATAAACCTGCACTCACCTTTATCAACCATTCATTATCGGTCTGATGAACGTGTGCTTCCCAACATATACCCAGAGCTTTTTTTCACCAACCCTCTACTGATTACGAATCAGGGAAAAGGAACAAATAATTTTTTCAAGACGTTGAAAACAGAGCTGAATACGGCCGATCAAGCAGACTTCATGGTCAGCTTTATCCGCTGGTCAGGATTACAATTGTTGTTACGCCCGTTTGATGAGCTACTCAAGAATGGCAAAAAAGTTCGAATCATTACATCCGCTTACATGTCAATCACAGAACCAAAAGCATTACGTAGGTTAATGGAAATGGAGCATGTCGAGGTACGAATGTTCCAATCGGGTAAAACTTCATTTCATACAAAAGCTTACTTATTCTCAAGGCTTTCTAGTCTAAATACAGTGCTGATAGGTTCCTCGAATCTCTCTAAAGCGGCGATCAGCTCTGGTTACGAGTGGAATGTAAAATTACCAGATGCACCTCATACACCAATCTATCAGCATGCGAAACAGCTCTTTGAAGACTTGTGGAACGATTCACGAGCAATTCCGCTGACAGAGGAGTTTATTAATCAATATGAAGAAATCTATCAGCAAACTCGTTCAGCTAATATCCAACCAGTAAGCCCACAACCATATCAAATGGAGAGCGAGCAATCAAAACTATGGAAAGTTGCAGATATACACTCTTCATACTCGGTTACAAGGTACACTAGGTTGAATCCGAATGCTATGCAAATAAAAGCATTGGAAGCTCTACAGGAAACGAGAGTAAGCGGAAATACAAAAGGAATCGTGATTGCAGCAACAGGAACGGGGAAAACATATCTTTCAGCTTTTGATGTGCACCAATCACAAGCCAGCACCTTATTATTTCTTGCTCATAGAGACGAACTTCTTGAGAATGCAAAAAGTACATTTGCTAGAGTATTTGGATCGGACGACTTTATGGGAAAAGTCACAGGGACAATGAAAGAGTGGGATAAACCTTTTCTGTTCAGCACTGTACAATCATTGCATCGAGAAGAAGTGCTTACGAAATTTTCTCCGACTTATTTTGACTATGTTATTGTTGACGAGTTCCATCATGCAGAAGCAGATACATACAAAAAGATCATTGAGTATTTTAAGCCAAAGTTTCTATTAGGACTGACCGCGACACCAGAACGTATGGATGGCAAGGATGTACTTGCCTTGTGTGACCAAAATGTAGTCTATGAAATTCGTCTTCATCAGGCTCTAGTAGAGGAGCTATTAGCACCATTCCATTATTTTGGGCTATTTGACAATACTGTCGATTATGAAAATGTAAATACGAGAAATGGGCAATTTGTAGAGGAATCACTGGTAAGTGCTTTGAAGACTCATGAACGGGTAGACTATGTACTGGAAATGATCGAGAAGTTTGGTCATGATGGGGGAAAACGACGAGCGCTTGGATTCTGTGCTTCGATTGAACATGCGAGATTTATGGCAGAAGAGTTTAACCTAAGAGGGTATTCAGCAACGTTTCTTACAGGAGAAGACGACCCTACATTCCGAAGAGAAATGATTCGCCGATTAGAAGAAGATCAGGATTCGCTCGAATTTATCTTTACCGTCAACATCTTCAACGAGGGCATCGATATCCCTTCCCTTAATCTGGTGCTTTTCTTAAGACCTACAGAATCCCCCACAATCTTTATCCAGCAATTGGGGCGAGGGTTGCGGAAATGGGAAGGAAAAGAATATGTTACGATTCTAGACTTCATCGGGAATTACCAAAAATCATTTATCATTCCACTTGCATTGGCAGGACAAACAAATCATCGGGCATTTGATAGGGATTCTTTGAGGGTAGCCATTCAAACAGAGTTTGCCAATCTCCCAGATGGATGCTTTGTTGATTTAGAAGAAATTACACGTCAGCAGATATTGGAGAAAATCCTGAGTATACGAATGGATCAAAATCAAATGCTGGCAAATCTATATACAGAGTTTAAAAAGGAATTAGGGAGATCGCCTGAAATCGATGATTTCCTTTATTCATCTGTGGCACCTGGTCTCCATTTCTTTATTCAGAAATATGGTTCATGGGTGGAAACAAAAAAGAAATTCGATGATTGTAATGAATGGGACGAGGCTCTACTTCCAAACCCTTTAGAATTAGAAATTGTGCAACGTTTAGAGCAAATGTTTCCTGTAAAATGGCCATACGAACTAGCTGTCCTGTCATTAGCGATAACGCATGAAGAAGTGGGGATTCCAGAAGTTATTTCATTCCTTGGGGAAAAATTCGGAACGACGTTAGATCCACTTAAACATCAAGGGTATATATGCCGTTCTATGCAAAAACTAACGGAACCATATAAGAAGCAGAAATGGTCTTTTGGCTCTTTACGAAACGATACCTTTGTCATGGACGAGTTAATTAAAAGTACCTGGCTACAGGATTGCTACAAAGAGTACATAAATAATCGAGTGGAATACGGTCTAACTGAATTCCGTAGAACGTTCCAAGTCCAGTCTTACTTCCATTCGAATCACCAAGTCCAGTTATACCAAAACTATACGAGAAATGAACTGATGTATCTTTTCCAGTCTCCTGCTAAGGAAGGGTCATGGCGTGAGGGGATTAGTAAAGTGAACAACCACTATTTGTACTTTGTCACGCTAGATAAAGACGAAGATACTGAGGAGCATCTCAACTATCACGATTACTTTATTGATCAGAATCACTTTCACTGGCAAAGCGCGAATCAAACCTCTCATGCATCAGAGCGTGGAAAAGATTATATGCACCATCGTGAAAGAGGCATTCATATTCATTTATTTGTCCGTAAATTTGAAAGCATGCACGGAAAAACGTTGCCCTTTATGTATGTAGGTGAATTAGAATATGTGAAAAGCCATGGCGATAATCCAATGAACATCACATGGAAACTGGAGCAACAACTACCGTACGATATTTTTCTCGATTTTGTTCGGTAATAGAAAGGAGACCATCATGAAGCAAGTAGATGTTGTAGGAGCGGTTATTACGAATGAGGAAGGGAAAATACTTTGCGCGCTTCGTTCGCAACAAATGTCCCTACCTGGTATGTGGGAGTTTCCTGGGGGGAAAATTGAACAAGGGGAAACCCCGGAAGAGACACTTGTTCGTGAGATTCGTGAAGAACTCGAATGTGATATTGAGGTAGGAGAGTTTATCACGGATGACGTCTATGAATACCCGACGGTAGGGGTTCGATTGATTACTTATTTCGCTAAAGTAATCACAGGTACTCCGGTCCCCAAAGAGCATGAAAAGCTGGAGTGGGTTGGCAAGGAAGATTTGATGAAGTTGGAATGGGCTCCTGCTGATTTACCAACGATAAGTAAGTTGATGAAGGATTCAATTAAAAATGCAAGATAGTTAATATACCAGATAAAAAAGTGGTCATGATATTGACCACTTTTTTTGAATATTGACCGTTAGATACGTTTCGGTGAGCCTTATCATAAGTAACGGCAACGAATTCTATGTTTCCTTTGTAATCATATATTATATTCTGTTGTGATATAATATTTAGTAATCCTCACATGAGATAATAGCACCCCTGTTAAATCTACAGATGAGGTGGTTCAATCTTTTTTTGAATCTATAATCTGAAAAAGGGGCGTATGTTAAGTGAGTTTGAAGGAAGGAAATGCTGCAGAAAAAAGAACTATTATTCCTCAAAAAGATCTACCTTGGTGTGGGTTAGAGAAGGCCCTCCAAGTTGCAAATGTATTGTGGGATCAATTTGCTGGGAAAAGTGCTCAGCCGTTACAAGTGGCTTTGGCTCTTGAATTATCACCAACAAGTAGTAACTGGAAGTATCTCTCAGGAGCTTCTGTAGCATATGGATTGACAGAAGGTGGATATAACGCTAAAGAAATTAAACTTACTCCCCTTGGCAAATCTATTGTTGCACCTGAGGATGAAGGAGAGACTGAGTCGGCACTTTTGGAGGCTGTTGTACAGCCTAAGTATTTGAGTGCCTTTTTTGAAAAGTACAATAATGCAAAATTACCTCTAAAATCAATAGCTGAAAATGTACTTGTTGGCATGGGGGTACCAAAAGAAAAAGCAAGTAATACCTATGAATTAATAATTGAAAATGGGAAATTTGCTGGGTGCTTTCAGGAAACAAAAGTAGGTACTTATATTAATTTGACCCCAAACCTTGGAGATAGTAAAAGAATCTCAAAAGAAGTAGCATCGCATGATGACTCTTTAGTTGTACGAGAAGAACCGTCAGAAGAGTTATTATATGAGCAATTTGCTAGAAAGGTTTCTACGCCTGTTGTTCAAACCACGAAAGAAGATGCGACGAAAGCATTAAATACCAAGGTCTTTATATCCCATGGAAAAAATAAAGATGTTGTTGAACAACTTAAAGAAATTATTAAATTTGGAAAGTATGATCCTGTCGTGTCAGTTGAAAATGAAACTCTATCTAAACCAGTACCGGATAAAGTACTTGATGACATGCGCTCTTGTTTTGCTGGGATTATTAATGTTCACAGTGAGGGAGAGTTTCTTGATTCTCAAGGTAGTAAACATATTAAGATAAATGACAATGTTCTTATTGAAATTGGCGCAGCAATGGCTTTTTATGGGCAAAACTTTATTTTGTTAGTCCAAAAGGGTGTAAAGCTCCCCTCTAATCTTCAAGGGCTTTATAGATGTGAGTATGAGGGAGAAAAATTAGATTATGAGGCAACAATGAAATTACTCAAAGCATTTAACCAATTTAAACAATAACCGATTGGGCAGAGGAGATATTTCCTCTGCCCATTTTTAAAATGATAATTGGTTGTGAATAAAGATTAGATAATCGTATTCGTTTAAAATATAGAATATTGTTTAAATTAGATTTATTTAATAAAGGAACGGACTAAGGATTAAGCTGTAGTCAACGCCAGGAAGGCGTATACAATTCCAACAACCTTTCCCATTTCCATAGTATGATTATATTGAGCTAAGATGGAACACGCGAAAAGGCGGGAGACAATGAACGAACTACAAAAAGAAGCGCTGGAAGAGATGAAAACGGCGATACATAAATGGTTTGACGAACAGGAGAATCGAAAGGACACAGAAGAAGTAGTCTTACGCACCACGCTGCAAGTAGGCATCTTTAACTTTGTCACACTGGATTATCGACCGGGCAGGACTAGGATTGAAACCTCGAAATCTACGGGAAGTGCCGCAGGCAAAAAATCGATGAAAGCTTCACCCTTTACACGGGAGCAGATATTGCATGAGGTTCAGCCCCTGCTGGTGGAAATCGTAAGGGAGAGGCTGGACAAGCTGGAAACGTCGCCGTTGATCAACTACCGTTTTACCTTCCAAGGAACCTTCGCAACGACGGACGGGCTTGTGGAATTAACGGTGCTGGATACTGTGTATGAAGAGAAAAAGCGGCAGCTTCTGGAGCGAATTCAGTCCTATATGGAGGAAAAACTGGAGAAGGGCTCTAACCCGACAAACAGGCTGGAAACCTTCTTTTTGGCGCGTCATTTGCTTGATCCGCATTTGTTCCCCGAACTGCAAGCCGCAAAGACGATAGCTTTATTTGACCGGATTCAGGAGTTGAATAAAGAAAAGGTTGAGGCTCTCGCGGAGCATCGAAGAGATATCATTAGGGCTTTGACCGACTGGGTCGAGAATGTATTTTTGCCGCGTTACTATGATGTCACCCGTTCTGAATACAGGAACAATGAGTATGTGATCAAGCCGGATGCTGTTTTTGAGGATAAGGATGAGCCGAATCAGCCTATCGACCTTTTGTTGTACGGAGCGGTAATGATTATTCGTTACGAGCCGGACTTCAACAAAAACAAGGGTCAGACTTTTCTGGAGCTGGCGAAGCAGCTTGGCAGCGGTAAAGCCGCGCGTATGCTAAAGGATGGCAGTGACAGCTTCTCGAAAGAAGACGTCCTTTTGCGCCATGAATTGGTCGAATGCAAGGCTAATGATGTTTTTTCCCTTTTCACAATCGTTATTCGCAAGGAAGAAGCCGGGGCGTACGAGCGGGCGATTTCGTTTATTCTCTCCCTGCTCCGAAAAGACTTCCCGAAAAGCTACAAAATCAAGTTGAAATCTAGCGTGAAGGAGTATTTGCCCATCAAGGGGTTAGCCAAATCGGACACGCACCGTTTTTTTGCAAATGCTCTAGCTTATCCCGAGCTGCATCCTTTATTGGAGGAATACGCTCGTGAGGCGATGGAAGAGTTTGAATGGTACGAGGATACGGAAAGCGAAAAAAGCGTAATGCCGGGCAGCTATGCTGTGTTCGGGCTGGGGCTTTCGTCCGAGCGATATTTTCCGCTTGTTGAAGCGTACATGGACCTAGTGGATGATGAGCATCAGCTGGTCCATGACAAGTTCACAGCCGTTTTCGCCGAAACCTATGGCATAACGGAGCGCTCGACTCCCACCTTGATCGCCTGCCTACTGCGCTCCCACGATTCGCTAAAGCTGAAGATTCAGCCGGAGCTGGAAAGCGAAGACAAGCTGTCGTTATTCGTACAGCAAATCGAGACTCTGTCAGATGACGAGGCCGATCGGGTACTGTACCCGATCTGGGGCAAGGTGGAGAAGCTGGCTGTATTGGCTCGCAAGGCGCAGGGACCGCACAAGGAGCTGATCATTCGTCTGCTAAAGGCGGCGGGGGCGGGGATAGCCTGACGGTGGTTCGGTGAAAGCGGCAATGATAAGTACGGTTTTGAGTGAAACGATCTTATTTGCATAATTACCATGCTGAAAAGAAAGTGGGAGAAGAACATGTACATAAGCAAATGGTGGGGAGATTTAATTGGCGGTTCCGATGATTCGCTGGCATTAGTCGACTATTTGGAACAATTGGGCTCAACGAATGTGACGCTAGATCAGATTTTAAAGGACTTGGGTCTGGATGTTCTGCTTTCCGAGGGAGACTTGAAAAGCGGCGGAAGTATTGGATTTGATATCAAAAATGCTAACGGTACGTTTCGAGCAGAACTTGATATTGCCTGCTCAGCTCTTATCGATCTTTCAGCTATTGTGTTGGAATCTCAAAAATCAGGCTATGTCGATTTGCATGATTTGGATGAGGATAAGGAGTCGCGCAAACTTTATATAGATGCCTCCGAAGAAAAAAGAAACCTGCTTCGGGATGAGTTGTACAAGTTTTCCCGTGATCCGCTGGCTTACGAATTAGCCGAGCTTGTTCCGGCCGATGATATGAGAGAGCTTGCGGAAAAGGCAAAAATGATCGCAGATGAGCTGGCACCGTTAGGCTAAACCATACCACAGTAACGGCGAAATTTTTGGCTTTAACCGCGAGAATTGCCTCGAAGCCGGAGGGGGGAAGTCTCCTCCAATCCTGTCGTTACAGGCTCGACTAAAGTAGGACAAAGGAGAGAACATGGATTTTCAAGTGCTGCAATTAAAAATCGAGGCGGCTGCGAGGGCTGCATTCGAGCAAGTAAGAAACAAATATGCAGGACAAAGCTTTTGCGGTTACGCCTTGTATTCCGACTTGGATGCAATCACCGTATGTCCGGCGGTAAACTCGACCGATCACTTGAATAAAATGATTGCTGAAGACCCTGATGATGCGATTTATTATCGCTGGAGTCCAGGGGAATGGGATCATGAATTTGAAGGTGCTGAATGTTTTAAAGATATATCCAATCTATTGTATAACGAAGTGATGAGTATGCAGTCGGCGGAAAGACACAGGGACTATAAAGAGAAGGTTTATGAGTGTTGCGTGGCTGCACTTGAAGTACTGAAAAAGGAAGGTTTTTTCTCCGATATGAGCGAATCGGGAGTATTGGTCTTTACTGTATCGGATGACACAAATGCACTGGAATGTGATTGGATTGCCCGATTGAACCGAAATGAACTTGCTCAAGAATTTCAGAATTGGATTGGCGGTTGAGAAAATCCAGTACGATTGGGGAGATATTATGTTCGTAATACATGCCTACCTTGCGAAGTCGTCCAATCCTTACTCCCATGAGCGTCTTGCTTCTGAGTTAAGCGCCTACTTTGATTTTGAAACAAAGAATGGACTGGAAATGGGAGCATCAGCAAATCCGTTTACGAAAGAGAAATACTTGATTCTCCGTTGGCCGGGATGGAATTTTACAGCTCATTTTGAAACTGGCCGTAGTGTAGCTGAAGATGTAAATTACATTGCGAGCGTCACCAAGGATTGTCCGCCTGAAATCAAAGACTGTGCCGAACGCATTCGTTTCGTATTCTCGCCTGATGAAGGACGGGAATTCACGAATCATATCATTTGGGCGATAGACTATTTGGCGGAAATACCAAGCGCAATCATTTTTGATGAAAGTCAAAAAACAATAGTGCGTGGCTGGTAAAGAGGCGAATACCTACGGCGGCGTCAAATCGCAGAAGGATAGGAGAGATCGACAATGCAACTTTCAGATTCCACCCATGCCGAAATTACCGTGCTGTGTAAACAAGGCGATGATTTGGTGAGAGCAGGCAATCTTGAGGAGGGCAAGAATAAGTACGTCGCGGCTCTCCGATTATTGCCGGAAAATCATCGAGAATGGGAGGCCGCAACGTGGATATATGTGGCTATTGGGGATGTCCATTTTCAAATGAAGAATTACGATAAGGCATTCAAGTGTTTCTTTAATGCTGTACAGTGTCCGGAGGGGCTGGGGAATCCTTACATCCATCTTCGGTTAGGGCAAGTGTATTACGAACAGGAAAACCTTGAAAAAGCGGCAGACGAGCTGACCCGGGCTTACATGGGTGCCGGGATTGCGATCTTTATGGAAGATGACCCAAAATACCTTGAGTTTTTGGAGACAAAAATAGAGATTTGAAGTTTCAGGATTAGAAAAACACTATTGGTACAGGAAAGAGCACCAATTACCAGGCAGAAGTCCAAGCTGGAGGGGACTCCTAGATATGAAAAAGCTGGCACTTATA
>NZ_JABSVA010000015.1:0-63569 GCF_013284365.1 Brevibacillus sp. RS1.1 | reverse complement strand
GCGGTAACGCGTGGAGCTGACGAATACTAATCGGTCGAGGACTTATCCACACCCTCTTAGCAATCATGCGTATTCAGTTTTCAGGGAATGAAACCAACCTCTTTACCCCAGAATGGGTAAGGAGGTTTTTTGTTTTAACGTATCTTGCAGAAAGAAGTCAAACTCGCGATTATTTTGTCGATAAGTTAGGCCGAATGACCGACAAGTTCCCTCTTGCAGACGGGTCTTGGGGTAGACTAACATGAGAAGGTACCTGATCCAGGCGTTGGAGTAGGCGAGGTTATGAAGGAGAATCGTTCATGAAAAAAATTCTAATCTTTTCCGCTTCCATCGGTAACGGACACAACCAGGCAGCGCGGGCCATGCAAGAAAGCTTGGCTGAGAGTGGTTGCACATCAATGATCATCGATACGTTGGAGTATATTAGCCCCACCTTTCACAAGATTTTGCTGGAAAGCTATATGAATCTGTTGAGGTTGTCACCCAAGATGTGGGGCAGAATTTATCATAATACAGAAAAAACCCGTTTCTTCGATATGAATGTGCTGATGAATAAGTTATTGGCAAATAAACTGAAAAAGCTGATCAACAGTGTACAGCCTGATGCCTTTATTGCTACGCATCCGTTTGCAAGCTGTATGCTCTCCGTACTGAAGGGAAGAAATGATTGGAAGGAACCAATCTATACGATCATTACGGACTATACCATCCATCCTTCATGGATTAATCACCATATCAATTATTACTTCATCGGTCATGAACAGCTGTATTACCTGTTAGACGTTTATCGACAGGATCATCAAAAATTCATTCCGATGGGCATTCCTATCATGAAGAAATTCAGCTTGCCATTGGAACCCGAATTGATTCGTCAAAAGCTTGGTCTCGCTCCTGAACAAAAGAGCATTATTCTTTCGGGGGGCGGATTGGGTCTCGGCTCGATGGAAAAGGTATTAGATGGGCTAGAAGAGATTAACATTCCCCTGAAAACCTTTGTGTTAACAGGGACAAACGACAAGCTATACAATAAGGTGACAAATCGTACGTATCGGCATGAAGTCGTTCCGCTAAAATTCATCAATAACTTTCACGAATACCTGGAAACGGCTGATTTAATTGTCACCAAATCAGGCGGACTTACATCAGCTGAAGTAATGAGTAAACGGGTACCCATGATTGTTTACAACCCTCTGCCTGGACAGGAAGAGAGGAATAGCCACTTTTTGCTCAATAATGGATGTGCGGTACACGCGAATCTATCCGAGCAGTTGATTTACTTTATCGATGAACTATTGCATAGCCCGTCCAAGGTGGAATATATGCGTAGAATGGGACAAAAAATCTCGAAGCCAGATGCTGCACAACGAATTACTGAGTTTATCATGGATGATATGAATATGTTGCCAGGAAAAGTAGAATAGCTGCCTAGCCAGACAAAATGGAGGAACCCATGACTGTACCATTCGCGATATTATTTGATATGGATGGCACGTTACTGCAAACAGAAAAGCTGTCGACCCCCGCTTTTATTCGAACGTTTGACCAGCTTCGTCAAAAAGGGCTATGGCAAGGGGAAACCCCTGACGAACGTGAACTGATCAATGTACTGGGAATGACGATCGAGCAGATCTGGGATAAATTACTGCCGGGTGCGAGTGAAGAAGCCATTCGGTCAGCAGATGCTTTCTTGCTAGACAACGAAATCCAGTTACTCAAAGAACGAGTGACCGAGCTATATCCGGATGTAAAATCAACCTTAGAAAAGCTGCATGAAAAAGGATTTGCTTTATTTGTAGCAAGCAATGGGCAGGAAGAGTACATCGATGCCATTTGTCAGGCATACGAGTTAAAGCCGTTGATGACAGACCTGTACTCGGCTGGTCGTTTCCGCACGCATTCCAAAAATGACCTGGTTGCAAAATTGTTGTCTGATTACAAAATTGGGCAGGCCATCATGGTAGGAGATCGTCACTCCGACGTGGAAGCAGGCAAGACAAACGGTTTATTTACCATTGGATGCGACTTTGGTTTTGCGAAACCAGGCGAGCTTGATGGGGCAGATGTTATTATCACCAGCTTCTCTCAGCTACTGAATCATTTGCCAGCAATCGACACCAATAAGCAAGAACAAGCATAAACCATTCCTCAGGGAGTGGTTTTTTTGTTGATCATGTCCAAGTTTCAAGCGACCCTCTTTTGCCCACACTAGAATGTGTAAGGGACACTTGCGGGCACGCACTAAACCCATTATAATTAACGTCAAAGATAGTCAAAGTCAATAGGTAACCTCATAAGAACATACACATAGGAATAGGAGGCGATGACTTGCGAAACATCTCGGACATCATTGAACATCACTTGAAAAGCATCCTTACTAACAGTCCCAATGGATCGATCGAGATTCAGCGTAGTGAGCTTGCCGACCATTTTCAATGTGTGCCGTCTCAGATCAATTACGTCATCAATACGCGCTTTACCGTTCAAAAAGGATACCTCGTAGAGAGTAAGCGCGGGGGCGGCGGGTATATTCGCATACGCAAGGTGCAGATTGTCAGCAAAGCACGCTTGCAGGAATTGCTAACAGAAGAACTGATTGGAGAGAGCATCAGTCAGAGTGTGGGAAATGCGATCGTAGAAAGACTATTAGAGGAAGGGTTAGTCAACATTAGAGAAGCCACCTTGATGAAAATCGCTACCTCGCGAAACGTTTTGACTCTAGAAGCTGAATTGCGGGATCGTTTGCGGGCAAATATTTTAAAGCAGATGATCGCGGCAATCTTGTTGAAGTAAAAGGAGGTATGATGTTATGAACTGTGAGGAATGCGGAAAACGACCGGCGACACTTCATTTGACGAAAATCGTCAATGGCGAAAAAACCGAATACCATATTTGCGAGCAATGTGCTCATGAAAAAGGGGACGTCTTTACCGGCTTTCACAACTTCAGCATCAACAATCTCCTGTCAGGACTTTTAAAATTTGATCCCATGCAAAAGAATGGACGCGAAACGGCAACGAATAAGCCGCTTCAATGCGAAACATGTGGACTCACATATGCTCAATTTAGTAAAAGCGGCCGATTTGGCTGTAGTGATTGCTACACCTTTTTGGGGGATCGACTGGACCCACTTTTCCGCCGGATTCATGGAAACACACAGCATAGTGGAAAAGTACCAGAGCGTACCGGTGGCAAACTGAAGATCCGTAAAGAGCTGGAGCAACTAAAGCAAGCGCTGCAAAGTCATGTCGCCAGTGAAGAGTTCGAGAAGGCAGCAGAAATGCGTGATCGAATTCGAGCATTGGAACAAAAAATGGCCCAATCGTAGCAAGGGAGGTTAGCTGGTTATGTCCCAAAAGCAGTTTATGCAAAACCCGTGGAGCAATTGGATGAAAGGAGAAGGTCCTGATTCCGACATTGTCATTAGTACACGGCTGCGTATCGCCCGTAACCTGCGCCAGCACCCCTTTCCGTTATTGGCAACGGACTCGCAGGCCGAGGAAGTCGTCAGAAAGGTAACGGAAGTAAGCGATTCGGAGGCAATGCGCAAACGGCATCAGCTTCAGGTCATCCATATGGATCAAATTAACCCGTTAGAAAAACGGGTGCTCGTAGAAAAGCATCTGATTAGCCCTCATTTGGCAGAGGAATCCCGTAAAGGTGCCGTATTGCTTCGGGAAGATGAGTCTGTCAGCATTATGGTTAATGAAGAAGACCACATTCGAATACAGGTACTATTACCCGGGTTTCGTTTGAACGAGGCATGGGAAATAGGTACGAAGATAGACGACATTTTTGAGAAAAGCTTGAACTACGCGTTCGACGAAACTCGAGGATATCTTACAAGCTGCCCAACCAATGTGGGTACGGGAATTCGTGCATCCGTGATGCTGCACCTGCCCGCTCTGGTGATGACGCAGCAGATCAGCAGAATTTTACAGGCGATTAATCAAGTTGGTCTGGTCGTTAGAGGAATTTACGGAGAGGGCAGCGAAGCTCTAGGGAATCTTTTTCAGTTATCCAATCAGGTCACACTGGGGATGTCTGAGTCGGATATCCTTTCCAATCTCTACGGTGTGGCCAGACAGATTATTGAGCAAGAGCGTGTGGCACGCACTTACTTGCTGGAGCACACCCGGGTTTCTTTGGAGGATCGGATTTTTCGGTCGTATGGCATCTTGATGTATGCCCGCACGGTAGAGTCCAAGGAAGCGGCTCAGCGTCTGTCAGATGTACGTCTGGGGATTGATCTAGGCATCATTCCTAATGTATCTCCGCTCGTCTTAAACGAACTGTTGGTCACGACACAGCCAGGTTTTTTACAACACCACGCTGGTCAAAAGCTCACTCCGGACCAACGCGACGAAAGAAGGGCAAGGCTGATCCGCGAACGTCTACGCGTAGTAGAATCACAAGAGTAATCGTAATGGTATCACGCAATTGTTAACCATACAGAGAAAAAACACGGTTATACGGAGGTGTACGATATGATGTTTGGACGTTTTACAGAACGCGCACAAAAAGTACTGGCGCTTGCCCTGGAAGAGGCGGTTCGTCTCGGACACAAAGATATTGGGACAGAGCATGTGCTGCTGGGACTCATTCGAGAAGGCGAAGGAATTGCGGCGAAGGCACTGCAATCACTTGGGCTTGGCCTCGATAAAATCCAGAGCGAAGTGGAGTCGTTAATCGGGCGAGGAACAGAGCAGTCCGGTAGTAATTACACACCAAACTATACACCTCGCGCCAAAAAGGTCATTGAACTGTCGATGGACGAAGCCCGCAAGCTGGGTCATACCTATGTGGGGACTGAACATATTCTGCTTGGCTTGATCCGTGAAGGAGAAGGTATTGCTGCGAGAATCATGAACAATTTGGGCGTTAGCCTGAACAAGGCACGTCAACAGGTACTCCAGCTGCTGGGCAGCTCGGAAATGATGGCATCTCATCAACCGTCTGGAGGGAATCCAGCGGCGAATACGCCGACGTTGGACGGCTTGGCAAGGGATCTGACTGCAATCGCTCGTGACGGCGGTCTGGACCCGGTTATCGGTCGCCAAAAAGAAATCGAGCGTGTGATCCAAGTACTTAGCAGACGCACCAAGAACAACCCTGTTTTAATTGGGGAGCCTGGTGTCGGGAAAACAGCTATCGCAGAAGGTCTTGCCCAAAAAATCGTGAACAACGAAATTCCGGAAACCCTTCGTGATAAGCGCGTCATGACCCTCGATATGGGAACTGTTGTTGCGGGAACCAAATATCGCGGTGAGTTCGAAGATCGTCTGAAAAAAATCATGGACGAAATTCGCCAAGCAGGAAACATCATCCTGTTTATTGATGAGCTGCACACGCTGATTGGTGCTGGTGGAGCAGAAGGGGCAATTGACGCCTCCAACATTTTGAAGCCTGCGCTGGCACGTGGTGAGCTACAGTGCGTAGGTGCTACAACGCTGGATGAATATCGCAAGTACATCGAAAAAGACGCGGCACTGGAGCGTCGTTTCCAACCGATTCAGGTTGATGAACCGACAGCGGAGGATGCCATTCGTATCCTACATGGCCTTCGTGATCGTTATGAAGCCCACCACCGTGTCAAAATTACAGATGAAGCAATCGAGCAGGCAGTAAAGCTGTCTGACCGCTATATTACGGAACGCTTCCTGCCTGACAAGGCCATCGACTTGGTCGACGAGGCGGCATCCAAAGTCCGCTTGCAATCCTTTACCGTTCCGCCAAACCTCAAAGAGCTGGAGGGACGTCTGGAAGAGGTGCGCAAGGAAAAAGACGCTGCTGTACAATCACAAGAGTTCGAGGAAGCAGCAGCACTTCGCGATCAGGAGCAAAAACTGCGTGAAGAACTGGATAAAACGAAAAAAGACTGGAAAGAACGTCAAGGCCAGCTGAACATGGAGGTTACACCAGAAGACATCGCACAAGTAGTGGCGAGCTGGACGGGTATTCCTGTGTTAAAGCTGAAGGAAGAAGAAACAGAGCGCTTGCTGAAGATGGAAGAGATTTTGCACGATCGTGTCATTGGTCAAGATGAAGCAGTCAAATCCATTTCACGTGCGATCCGCCGTGCCCGTGCTGGTTTGAAAGACCCAAAACGCCCAATCGGCTCGTTTATCTTCCTGGGGCCTACCGGTGTGGGTAAAACTGAATTGGCTCGTGCCGTGGCAGAGACGCTTTTCGGTGACGAGGATGCCATGATCCGCGTGGATATGTCCGAGTACATGGAGAAGCATTCCACCGCTCGTCTGGTAGGTGCCCCTCCAGGCTACGTAGGCTTTGACGAGGGCGGTCAGCTGACCGAAAAAGTGCGCCGCAAGCCTTACTCCGTCATTTTGCTGGACGAAATCGAGAAGGCTCACCCAGACGTATTCAACATCCTGCTACAAGTTCTGGATGATGGTCGTCTGACAGACTCCAAGGGACGTACCGTCGACTTCCGCAATACGGTTGTCATCATGACTTCCAACGTCGGAGCCAGCATGATCAAGAAAAATACAACGCTCGGCTTCACGACCAACGATTCGGAAAGAAAGTATCAGGATATGAAGGACAAAGTCATGGATGAGCTGAAGAAGAGCTTCCGTCCTGAGTTCTTGAACCGTATCGACGAAGTCATCGTGTTCCACTCCTTGGAGCAAGAGCATATCGAGCAAATCGTAACTCTCATGACAGATGAGCTGCGTAAACGTTTGAAAGAGCAGGACATTGATTTCCAATTGACCGAAGAAGCCAAGAAAGTATTGGCAAAAGAAGGCTTTGATCCGGCCTACGGTGCGCGTCCTCTGCGTCGAGCTATCCAGCGCCACATCGAGGATAATTTGTCCGAGGAATTGCTCAAGGGCACAATCAGTAAAGGCGATACCGTCAATATCGAAGCGGAAGAAGGCAAGCTGGTAGTCAAGCGCCTTGAAAAAACGAAATCATAAGCTGGGTTGAAACGTAATAGAATGCCTCCTGATTCGGGAGGTATTCTTTTTTTGGGTGCGTAATTATGATAAAAGTAGAGAAAGAAATCCAAGTGAGGGTGCGATTATGTCAAAGTATAAAACGAAATACGCGTGTCAAGAATGTGGCTATGAATCGCCAAAATGGATGGGGAAATGCCCGGGATGCAGCAGTTGGAACACCCTGGTAGAGGAAGTGACGGTAAAAACTGCACATCGTCACGAAGGGATGAGTGGCGGCCAGCGTCAATCTGCTATTCCACTGACCCAGGTAGCCAGTGAAGAAGACCCACGCATGGATACGACGATCGGAGAATTGAATCGTGTTCTTGGTGGAGGACTTGTTCCGGGTTCACTCATTTTGGTTGGGGGAGACCCTGGAATCGGGAAATCGACATTGCTTTTGCAGACTTCTTTTGCCTTGGCTCATCAAGGGGCGAAGGTTCTCTATGTATCTGGAGAGGAGTCGGCAAAACAAATCAAAATTCGCGCGGATCGACTCCATTTGCAAACGCCGCCGATGTTTGTATTGGCAGAAAATGATTTGGATTTGATCGAACAGCATATTAATCAAGTAGACCCGGATGTTCTGATTATTGACTCGATCCAGACCGTGTTTCACCCGACGATCCAATCAGCTGCGGGGAGTGTCGCACAAGTGCGGGAGGCAACAGCCCAATTGATGCGGATTGCAAAAGGGAAAGGGATTGGTACCTTCATCGTCGGTCACGTAACCAAGGAAGGCTCCATCGCCGGTCCGCGTATGCTTGAGCACATGGTGGATGCTGTTCTCTATTTTGAAGGGGAGCGTCACAATACGTTTCGAATTTTGCGTGCCGTCAAAAACCGTTTTGGTTCGACAAACGAAATCGGTATTTTCGAGATGAAGGATCGCGGTCTGGAGGAAGTGGCGAATCCATCCGAGATATTTTTGGCAGAGCGTCCATTTGGTGTTGCGGGTTCCACAGTCGTAGCCAGTATGGAGGGCACACGTCCCGTTTTGGTTGAGCTGCAAGCTCTCGTTGCCCCGACCAGCTTTGTAACCCCACGGAGAACGGCAACAGGGGTCGATCATCAGCGTGTGGCGATGATCATGGCAGTGTTGGAAAAGCGCATGGGCATGATGCTGCAAAATCAGGATGCTTATGTAAACGTAGCAGGTGGGGTCAGATTGGATGAGCCAGCGGTTGATTTGGCGATTGCCGTAAGCATTGCAAGCAGTTTCCGTGACCACGCTACCAATCCGCATGATGTCGTTATCGGAGAAATTGGCTTGACTGGTGAGGTGCGCGGTGTCTCCCGTATTGAGCAACGAGTACGAGAAGCCCATAAATTAGGCTTTAAGCGTGTCATCATACCGGAGAAAAACATCCGCGGGCTGGATGCGCCAGCAGATATTCAAGTAATTGGTGTGAGCAATATCGCCGATGCGTTGAACGAGGTGATAAGGAGGTAGGAGTGGGCATGCAGGGGAACATCAAAAGAACTCCGCAAATCGGTGATGTGCTTCGTCTCGTGGCACCCGGCACACAGCTTCGTGAAGGGTTGGAAAATGTTTTACGGGCCAAAACAGGGGGCTTGATCGTTATTGGGTGCGGTCCGGAGATGAAGTCGATTGTCGATGGCGGTTTTTCCATCAATTGTGATTTTTCTCCTGCCCATTTGTATGAATTAGCGAAGATGGATGGGGCGATTATAGTAAGTGAAGACGCAAAACGCATCCTGTACGCGAATACGCAAATCTTCCCACCCTCCTCAATCCCCACGAGCGAGACGGGCACACGGCATCGTACAGCACAACGTACGGCCATTCAAACGAATCATCTGGTCATTGCTATCTCTCAGCGTCGCAATGTGATCACGCTGTATCAGGGGAGTTTCCGGTATGTCTTAAGCGAAATCAGCGTCATTCTGGCCAAGGCGAATCAAGCTGTATCTACCCTTGAGAAATACAAGGCCGTCCTTGATCAAACTTTGACGAATCTCGGTGCGTTAGAATTTGAGGAGCTCGTTACTTTGCATGAGGTTGCCTCGGTTTTGCAACGGATTGAGATGGTGTTACGTATTAAGACAGAGGTCTCCAAGTACATATGTGAGCTAGGGGTAGAAGGAAGGCTCGTCAGTATGCAGTTGGAGGAGCTGGTTTCAAACATTGAGGAAGAGGCCCATATGCTTATTCGGGATTATTCCCGAGATCCATCCTATTCACCTGATCTTGTACTGCGGGACATGAAAAAATTGAACTCGGAGGAAATGCTGGAGCTCACTTCTTTTTTGCGAACGCTGGGGTATTCCTCCAATGCCAGTATGCTCGATGAATCCGTTTCCCCTAGAGGTTATCGGATCCTGTACAAGATCAGGCGTCTGCCCGTTACAATCATCTCGAATCTGGTAGAGCATTTTCATCATCTGCCACGAATCATGATGGCAACGATTCAGGAATTAGACGAAGTGGAAGGCATTGGTGAGGTTCGAGCGAGAGCGATTAAAGAGGGATTGAAACGGATTCAAGAACAAGTGTTCATTGACAGGCACATTTAAAGTAGAATAGGATAAAGGCATTATTTGTATTCAGCATTTGCCTAAGGGACTTGGATAATAACAAGGTCAACAGGATAACCTGCTCCTTACGCAAAAGAAATCAGGAGGTAGTCTATGTTCGTGAAATCGTTACCGAACATACTAACCGTAAGCAACTTGTTTCTGGGAGTTTTAGCAATTATTCTTGCGTTTCGAGGCGATCAATACGTCGAATATGCAGCGATCACAGTGATCATTGGTATGCTGGCAGACGGGCTGGATGGACGTGTAGCTCGTATGTTGAACGCCCAAAGTGAGTTCGGGAAGGAATTGGATTCCCTTTCTGACGTTATTACTTTTGGGATTGCGCCGGCGTTCATTATGTATGTTGTCGTCTTGCAACACTTTGATTTGCTTGGGATTCTCATTACAGCCATTTTTCCGATCTGTGGTGCGCTTCGTTTGGCGCGTTTTAACGTACAGGCCGGGGTTCCGGGGTATTTCATCGGTTTGCCGATTACGGCAGCGGGGGGCGTACTGGCTACGCTCGCACTCTATCACCAAGTATTCACTCCGGTATTGCTTGCCGTAAGTATGTTGCTGCTTGCCTTTTTGATGGTATCAAAGGTCAAGTATCCTAACTTTAAAAAAGTGGGGATTCCAAAGTCTGCTTACTGGATCACACCCATTATCATCGCGATTGTGGTTATTGTAGCGATTAAGTATCCGCAGCAGTTTCCAAAAATTGTCTTCTTGCCACTTGCTTTTTATGCACTGTACGGAATAAAAAAAAACGTTGACTTTCTCGTCAAAAAATTACGTAAGCGTAAAAACAAAGAGGAAGAATCCGTTCCGTTTGAATAGTTTTGGCATAAAAAAACCCACACTTCAATGTGCGGGTTTTTCTTTTTTGTATGCAACTTTTTTTAGGGTTCATTCGTAATACGAGTAGCGGACTTTTAAGACAGATTGAAGACACCCAAAGTATTTAATCGGTTGGATTCCTTCTGAAGGACATCTTCTAGCTTAATGTCAGTAATATTGCACAAGGCAGTGAGGTAAAAGAGGTTCTTGCCAAGCTCAGCAGTAACTACATCGCGACAATGCTCGCACAGCGGTCCGTTAAAGTGGGTGTCCAAATGGGACTTGTTGTCCTCCAGGTTCTTGTTTGAATCGTATGTCTGTTTTTTGGCAACCACTTCGACACAGCCGCATTCGGTGATGGCTTTTGTCAGTGAACGGTTAATGCGGGATGCCGTTTCCTGAACTTTGGACATGACGTCCAGTACGCTACGATGTCTGATCAAAAGCTCGGATACTTGCGTTTGAAAGTCGTCTATGCTTCGATTGTCCATCTGGTTCACCTCTGCTTTAGGCTGTTGGTATCGTCATAATTTTCTCTCATTACGATACTGACATTATAAGAAGGGAGTCAGCTCCCTGTCAATTTAACATCGAAGGAAACTAGTGTTCCCGGGTTGACGAGAAAATGACAACTATGTTAAAATTTTTGGCTATTTGACATGGCAAAATCTTTTTTGCTATAGTGAGGGAAAGTAAGATGAAGCATTATAATGATTTGGAAAAAAATAGGTTTTTACTCTTGGGCTTCTGTCTATATTAGTAAAAGGAGGTGAAGGCATGTTACGCCGAGTAGGAAAATTCATTTTTGTTTTGATTGGTGCCGGATTGGGGTATCGATTTGGTGACGAATTGTTCTCGTTGCTCGACCCACTGTTAAACTTTGGTGTAGTAGCCGGATCGCAATATATTGGGGCTGTACTAGGTGCCATCTTGTTTTTCTTTTTAGCGAATTGGGTTGTGGATTATGTTCTGCGCATCGTTCGATGGGGTGAAGAGACACTCGTCAAAATGCCGGTTGTCGATGTGATGTTCGGAGCGATGGGGTTGATTAGTGGTCTTATTGTTGCATTCTTATTATTCCTGCCCATCAGTAAAATTCCGATTCCATTTGTAGGAGATCTTTTGCCGTTAATTGTTTCCGGGTTGCTCGGTTATTTGGGCTTCCAGGTAGGGTTTCGCAAGCGGGACGAGATTATGTCGGTATTTTCGATTGGACGTAAGGATAAGAAAAAGGATAGCGCAACAACTACCGTTAACCTGGAAAATAAAATCCTCGATACCAGTGTCATTATTGACGGACGCATCGCAGATATTTGCCGTACCGGCTTTCTGGAAGGGGTTCTGGTCATTCCGGGATTTGTGTTAGAGGAGTTGCAGCATATCGCCGATTCCTCCGATGTACTGAAGAGAAACCGCGGTCGTCGGGGTCTGGATATCTTGAACAAGATTCAAAAAGAAATGAAGGTAAAGGTTCAGATTTGGGAAGGCGATTTTGAAGAAGTATCCGAGGTGGACAGCAAGCTGATCAAGCTCGCAAAGCTCATTAACGGAAAGGTCGTAACAAACGACTTCAACCTGAACAAGGTATGTGAGCTGCAAGGTGTTGCGGTATTGAACATCAATGATTTAGCGAATGCAGTCAAGCCCGTAGTTTTACCTGGAGAAGAGATGAACGTCCAAGTCATCAAGGATGGGAAAGAGCACGGTCAGGGTGTCGCTTACCTGGACGATGGCACGATGATTGTTGTAGAGGGCGGACGAGAATACATCGGAAACGACGTCGATGTTCTCGTAACGAGTGTGCTACAAACTTCAGCAGGACGAATGATCTTCGCCAAACCAAAGTTGCTGGAACGAGCGTTATAGAAAAGACAACAGGAGAGGGATGAATCAGTGAGTACGGGTGTCGTGATCGTTGCAGCCGGTTCGGGTAAACGAATGGGTGGGCAACGGAACAAGTTGTGGTTACCGCTTGCGGGCGAGCCGATCCTGGCTCATACGGTACGTCTATTTGCTACTCATCCCGACATTGATGAAGTCGTGCTGGTGGTGAGTGAAGCAGACCACGCAGAAGTAATGACCTTGATCTCGGCTGAAAAGCTGACGGTTGTGGTTACTATGGGTGGAGCAGAGCGACAGGACAGTGTGAGAAATGGCTTGGCTTCCCTATCCGCAAATTGCGATTACGTACTGGTTCACGATGCTGCCCGTCCTTTCGTCACTCGCAAACAGATCAGTGACATGATCAAACAGGTGCAACAAGATCAGGCAACGATCATGGCAGTACCTGTCAAAGATACGATTAAAGTGGTGGGGGTAAATGGACTTGTAGAGTCAACCCCGGCACGGGAAAGCTTGTGGGCGGTTCAAACCCCACAAGCTTTTCGTATGTCTTTACTGCGAGAGGCACATCAGGCAGCAGGGGAAGCAGGGAAGCTGGGTACGGATGATGCGATGCTGGTTGAGTGGCTGGGTCATCCGGTATCGATTATGCAGGGAAGCTATGAGAACATTAAGATTACGACGCCAGACGATCTGTGGTTTGGTGAAGAGATATTGCGGAAACGAAAGGGAGAGTAGCTCATGCGTATTGGACAAGGTTTTGACGTGCATCAATTAGTAGAGGGGCGCCCATGCATTATTGGAGGCGTCACCATCCCGTATGAAAAAGGCTTGCTAGGGCATTCTGACGCGGATGTTCTCCTCCATGCGATTAGTGACGCGATTCTTGGAGCGATTGGTGAGGGGGATATTGGCCGTCATTTTCCGGATACAGACCCGGCTTTTAAGGATGCCGATAGCGTAAAGCTGCTGGAGCATGTATGGAAGTTGGTTCGGGAGCGCGGCTACCGATTAGGTAACGTAGATGCAACGATCATTGCTCAAGCGCCGAAAATGGCACCGTACATTCCGCAAATGTGTGAAGTCATTGCACGCGTGCTGGAGGCAGACGATCTCTCGCAAGTGAATGTGAAGGCGACGACATCCGAGAAACTCGGTTTTACAGGCAGAGGGGAAGGAATCGCTGCGCAGGCGGTATGCTTGCTTGTCAAGTAGAGGGGCAAGGTGTAACATAAAGCCTTAGATACGTTTTTACTTAGGTCAAGGTTATAGCCTTTTACATTCATAAGGATGGTGCTACCAATGGCGAAAGAAATTCGCACTCGTTACGCGCCGAGTCCTACGGGGCATTTACACATCGGCGGTGCGCGAACAGCGCTCTTTAATTATCTTTTTGCGAAACATCACGGTGGTTCGTTCATCGTTCGGATTGAAGATACGGACCAAACGCGCAATAAGGAAAATGCGGACGAAGAGCAAATGAAAAACCTGAAATGGCTCGGCGTAACATGGGAAGAAGGTACAGACGTTGGGGGACCATATGGACCGTACCGTCAAACAGAGCGCCTGGACATTTATCGGAAATATATCGATCAACTGCTAGCAGAAGGCAAAGCATACTACTGCTACGCGACAAAAGAAGAGCTGGATGCAGAACGTGAAGAACAGCTCGCGCGTGGAGAAACACCACGCATTCTGGAAAAGCACCGCCATGTAACGGACGAGCAGCGGGCTCAGTACGAAGCAGAAGGTCGAGTGCCATCCATTCACTTCCTCGTTCAGGATGATCGCGAATATGTCGTGAACGACCTGATTCGCGGCCAGGTAACATTCAACTCCAACGAGATGGGCGATTTCGTTATTTGCCGACCGGATGGGATTCCTACATACAACTTCGCTGTTGTAGTGGACGACTATTTGATGAAAATTAGCCACGTCATTCGTGGAGAAGAGCATCTGTCCAACACGCCTCGTCAATTGATGATTTACGAAGCGTTTGGGTGGGAAGCGCCTGACTTTGCTCACTTGGCACTGATCCTCAACCAAGATGGCAAAAAGATGTCCAAGCGCGATGAGAGCATTCTTCAGTTCATTGAACAGTACCGTGACCTGGGCTTCTTGCCAGAAGCAATCGTGAACTTCCTTGTTCTCTTGGGATGGTCTCCAGGTGGCGAAGAAGAGATTTTCTTAATGGAAGATCTGATCAAGCTGTTCTCAATGGATCGCGTGAACAAGTCTCCAGCTGTGTTTGATGCAACGAAGATGAACTGGATGAACAACTTCTATTTGAAGCGTCAACCGCTGGATATGATTACAGACATGTGTATCCCGCATCTGCAAAAAGCTGGCTTCATCGAAGAGACTTTGTCTGCTGAGAAGCGCGAATGGGTTCGCAGTATCGTAGGTCTGTACCAAGAGCAAATGTCCTACTGTGCGCAAATCGTTCCGTTGGCAGCCCTTTTCTTCCTCGACGAAGTGGTGTACGATGAAGAAGCAACTCTGGTGCTGAAAGAACCGCAATTGCCGGAAGTACTTGCTTCCTTTGTGAAACACCTTTCTGCCCAGGATGCATATAATGTGGATGTTATTAAAGCGGTACTCAAGGACGTGCAAAAGGAAACGGGTCACAAAGGCAAGGCGTTGTTTATGCCGGTTCGCGTAGGAGCAACTGGCCAGGCGCATGGTCGTGATTTGGCAGAGACGTTGTATCTGCTTGGACGCGACAAGGTGATTGCACGTGCACAACAAGTAATTGCAAACGGTCAGTAAGTATTGGCTGGCTATCTTTTATAAATAAGGAATGCGACGATCAGGAGAAGTACAACAGTCTGCACATCTACAGAGAGGATGGATAGGTGAGAGCCATCTGATGTGTCCTGTATGGAAATGCCCCTGTGAGCAATGAGCTGAACCTATCTTTTTGAAAAGATATCAGTAGGCGTCATCGGCCTCCCGCCGTTATCGGGATATGAGCGAGATCGTTCGAGGTTGTTTGTTATGTCTTTGCAGCCAAGACGATCTAAGCAGAGTGGAACCACGGTAAACCCGTCTCTGTCCCTTCGAATTGGAGGGGATAGGGACGTTTTTTTATTTTAGAGGAAGTTGAACACTCGGCAGGTAAATCAGGCAGGAGGTGCCACCCAAAAATGTTAGCACAGATGAGAGATGACATTCATGCTGTTTTTGAACGAGACCCGGCTGCGCGCAGTACGCTGGAAGTCGTCATGACCTATTCCGGATTGCACGCGATATGGGGGCACCGGATTGCCCACAGGCTCTGGAAAGCTGAGCTGTGTACACTCGCCCGAATTGTCTCTCAACTATCCCGCTTTTTCACGGGAATTGAGATTCACCCGGGCGCGACAATTGGCCGCGGCCTGTTTATTGACCATGGCATGGGTGTTGTGATCGGAGAGACGTGCGAAATCGGAGACAATGTAACGATTTATCAAGGGGTTACACTCGGGGGAACAGGTAAAGAAAAAGGAAAGCGTCACCCTACGATCGGCAATGATGTCATTATTGCAACGGGAGCAAAGGTGTTGGGCTCCTTCAAAATTGGCGATAATTCAAAGATAGGGGCTGGTGCCGTTGTTTTGCAAGAGGTACCGCCGAACTCGACCGTAGTAGGAATCAAGGGGCGTATCGTGATCCAGGATGGCAAGCGGGTCAAAAACGATCTGGACCATGTAAACATGCCAGACCCGGTAGCGGATACGATTCGTATGATGCAAAAGGAAATTGATCAATTACGCAAAGAATTGGAGCTTTTGAGGGAGGATAAAAAGAACGATGGGCATTCAGCTAACTAACACGATGACGCGGCGAAAGGAACCGTTTCACACATTGGAGCCAGGAAAGGTAAAAATGTACGTGTGCGGCCCGACCGTGTACAATTACATTCACATTGGAAATGCGCG
The DNA here is from genome assembly GCF_013284365.1 of Brevibacillus sp. RS1.1. NCBI lineage: Bacteria > Bacillati > Bacillota > Bacilli > Caryophanales > Paenibacillaceae > Brevibacillus > Brevibacillus sp. RS1.1. Next base: position 47,470 of record NZ_JABSVA010000015.1, on the reverse strand, counting down.
CCCTGCCATTGTATTTGATACACTGCGTCGTTACTTGAAATATCGTGGCTACGAAGTGACATTCGTGCAAAACATTACGGACGTAGATGACAAACTGATTCGTGTGGCGAATCAGGAAGGTGTCACCGTCAAAGAAGTGGCGGATCGATACACAGATGCGTACAATGCTGATCTGAAATCACTGAACGTATCGCCTCCAGATATTCAACCGCGAGTGATGCAGACCATTCCGGAGATCATTGAATTCGTGCAAGGGCTGATTGAAAAAGGCTTTGCCTACGAGAGTGAAGGTGACGTCTATTTCCGCACGGGGCGTTTTCAGGAATACGGAAAGCTTTCGCATCAACCGTTGGATGATTTGCAGGCAGGTGCTCGTGTAGAAATCAACGAGAAAAAGGAACATCCCCTGGACTTTGTGCTTTGGAAAGCGGCCAAGACTAGAGAAGTTACTTGGGATAGTCCGTGGGGCGAAGGAAGACCGGGGTGGCATATTGAGTGCTCGGCAATGGCCCTGAAGTTTTTAGGGGAGGAAATCGATATTCATGCGGGCGGAACAGACCTTGTGTTCCCTCACCACGAGAACGAAATTGCCCAGTCGGAGTGCTTTACGGGTAAAGTTTTTGCTCGCTACTGGCTGCACAACGGCATGCTAAATATCGATAACGAAAAAATGTCAAAATCCCTCGGGAATTTCTTGCTTGCACGCGATCTTTCGGAGAAATTCGGCGGTCAATTAATTCGCTTCTTTATGCTTCAGGGACACTATCGCAACCCGATCAATTTTAGCGAAGAGTTGATCGAACAAGCGGCCAATGGTTTGGATCGAATCACGACGGCGTATACGAATCTTTCCCATCGTCTGGATACCGCCCGAGCAGAAGAGCCGAATGATCAGGCACAGGAGCAGGCACGAATCATTGGAGAGCTTCGAGAGCGCTTCATTGCCGAGATGGATGATGATATCAATACAGCGAATGCTATTACCGTTATTTTTGATGTGGTGAAGGAAGCCAACCTTTATTTGCGTCATCAAAATGTAGGCGAAACCGAAGTTCGTGCATACATGGATTTGTTGGTGGAGTTGACGGAGGTTCTTGGTCTTGACATTGCAGAAGAGCAGGAGCTGTTGGATAGTGAGATTGATGCGTTGATCGAAGAGCGCACAGAAGCTCGCAAAGCAAGAAACTTTGCGCGTTCTGACGAAATCCGCGATCTGCTCGCTGCAAAAGGAATCGTGCTTGAGGACACGCCACAAGGTGTTCGCTGGCGTCGAAAATAAGGGGCCGAAGAAAATAAATGCAAAAAGAAGAACTGACCCGAGATCCTAATCTGACAAATCCACTCGTGCTTGCCTTCCTCGGGGATGCTACCTATTCGCATTGTGTCAGGTATCATTTGATCGCCAAGGGGCTGGTTAAACCAAACCAGCTCCACAAGGCGGCCAACCGCTATGTTTCAGCGAAAGCACAGGCCAATGTGTTGTTGACGTTAATGCCCACATTGCCGGAGGAAGAATTGAATGTAGTGAAGCGGGGGCGGAATGCCAAATCCGGCTCCAGTGCCAAAAACGCCGATATTATCGACTACCGTCATGCAACGGCTTTTGAAGCATTGATCGGGTACCTGTACTTGAGTGGAAAAGAAGAGCGGATCGCTGAAATTGTGCAGCAGGCTTTTGCCATAGTGGAAGGAGAATCTTGAAATGAGTGAAGAATGGATTCTGGGGAAAAACCCCGTCATCGAGGCTTTGCGATCAGGCCGTACGATCAATAAGATTTGGGTTGCAGAGGGAACGAATAAAAATCTGATGGGACCTGTCTTTGCCTTGGCAAAAGAACAGGGTGTCATTGTGACGACAGCGAACCGCAAAAAGCTGGATCAGCTTGTTTCGACGGACAACCACCAGGGTGTAGTGGCTTCTGTTGCTGCTTACGATTACGTAGAAGTAGACGATATTTTGAAGCGGGCAGAGGAGAAAAACGAGGCGCCGTTTATTTTGCTGCTGGACGAGCTGGAGGATCCGCATAACCTCGGTTCCATCATGCGGACAGCCGATGCAGTCGGGGCTCATGGTGTCATCATTCCAAAACGACGTTCAGTCAGTCTTACAGCAACAGTGGCAAAAGCTTCGGCAGGGGCAATCAACTACGTACCGGTAGCACGAGTGACGAACTTGGTTCGTACCATGGAAGAGCTCAAAGAACGCGGTGTTTGGATCGCGGGAACAGACGCGAGTGCCAAGCAAGATTTCCGCCAGGGTGATTATACGATGCCGCTTGCAATTGTCATTGGCAGCGAAGGAAAAGGCATGAGTCGTCTCGTCCGGGAAAACTGTGATTTTCTGTACAGCCTTCCGATGGCGGGCAATGTTACCTCTCTCAATGCTTCTGTAGCAGCTGCCTTGTTGATGTATGAAGTCTATCGCTCCAGGAGTCCAATTCCGACGCGGGTGAAATGACATGTCGAAACGAAAAGCCAAGCAGCTGTTGATCGTAGATGGATACAATATCATCGGCGCCTGGCCCGATCTGCGCCTGCTGAAGGATCAAGAGCGGATGGACGAGGCGCGTGATCAATTAATCGCAAAAATGGCTGAATACCAGAGCTACACTGGTGTGAAGGTCATCATTGTCTTTGATGCGTACAACGTACCTGGTATTGGCCGTCAAATGGAAGACTTCCAGGTTGAAGTTTATTTCACGAAAAAAAAGGAGACGGCAGACGAGAAAATTGAGCAATTAGTCTCCCAATTTCACAATAAAAATCGACAAATTTATGTAGCAACTTCTGACTATACCTCTCAACGTGTCATATTTGGGCAGGGGGCTTTGCGCAAATCAGCGCGGGAGTTGTTGCTCGATATGGAAAATGCGGGCAAGGAAATCAAGAAACAAGTCGAAAAAACGCAAGAAGAACGCTTCTCCACGCGGATTACGCTGAATGATGAAATAGCGAAAATATTCGAAAAATGGAGAAGGGAATAACTTGGATTCGGTTGACGCTTTTTTACGGCATCATGTATAATAGCGCTATCTATTGGAGAAACCGGTTGGCGGAGGGATCATTTGTGAGTGTTGACCTCAAGGAGTTAAAACATGCCCAATATGAACTAATGACCGACGAAGAAGTAGTCGACCTGGTTCGCGATAATGACGCCGAAGCTTTGGAGTATTTGATCAACAAATACAAGAACTTCGTTCGTGCCAAAGCGAGATCCTATTTTCTTATTGGGGCTGACCGCGAAGACATCGTGCAGGAAGGGATGATCGGACTGTACAAGTCTATTCGCGACTTCCGAGGAGACAAGCTCACGTCGTTCAAGGCATTTGCAGAGCTATGTATTACCCGTCAGATCATTACCGCGATCAAGACAGCGACACGCCAAAAGCACATCCCGCTCAATTCTTACGTCTCACTGGACAAGCCTATCTACGATGAAGATTCTGACCGCACACTCCTCGATGTGATCTCGGGAACAAAAGTGACCGATCCAGAGGAATTGTTTATCAATCGGGAAGAGTTCGATGATATCGAGGGCAAAATGAGTGAAATTTTGAGTGACTTGGAGCGTCAGGTTCTCATGCTCTATTTGGATGGGCGATCCTATCAGCAGATTGCCGTCGAGCTGAAGCGTCACGTCAAGTCTATTGATAATGCATTGCAGCGAGTAAAGCGCAAGCTAGAGCGCTATTTGGAAGGAAGAGAGATTCATCTATAGAGAATCTCTCTTTTTATTTTGGAAGCAAAAGGACTATCTCTTGTCAAGTCATTTTGTTTGACATGAGTATTTCGGTATGATAAATTTATTTAGGTAGCCATAGACTCTTATCTCTCTGTTCTATGGTTACTTAGGTGAATGAAATGGTCTGGAAAAAGTAGCGGTTTTCCCGTACTATTTATCATCGGGGTACTTTTAACTAATAGCAGGTTTGAAATGAGATGGAGGTGGCAATAAATGCGAGTAAACATCACGTTGGCGTGCACCGAGTGTGGCGAGCGTAACTATATCTCCACAAAGAACAAGCGCACCACTACTGAACGTGTTGAACTGAAAAAGTATTGCTCCCGTGACAAGAAGCAAACCCTTCATCGCGAGACGAAGTAATGGTTGATGCGACGAAGTCAGGGGGTGGCAAAGTGGGTTTTTTATCACGAATTGGAGCCAGTTTTCGCCGTACCGGTGGTTTTTTTAGTGACGTAATGTCCGAGCTAAAGAAAGTCCGTTGGCCCAACCGTAAAGAATTGACGACCTATACGCTCGTTGTTCTCGTCACGGTTGTGCTCCTGGCAATATTCTTCTTCGTCGTTGATTTGGGTATCTCGCGCTTGATCGATTTGATTCTAGGAACGTAATTATGCAAGTCTTAGGAGGGACGGACGGTTATCGTCCTGTTGGATATGGAAAAAGCATGGTATGTACTTCATACGTACTCAGGTTACGAAAACAAGGTAAAAACAAATCTGGAGAAGCGACTCGAGTCGATGGGCATGGAAGACAAGATCTTTCGCGTTCTTGTTCCCACTGAAGAAGAGGTGGAAACCAAGGATGGTAAAAAGCGCACCGTCACGAAAAAAGTGTTTCCTGGATACGTCCTTGTTGAAATGGTGATGACGGACGACTCTTGGTATGTCGTGCGCAACACCCCTGGGGTTACCGGCTTTGTCGGATCCACGGGTGCTGGCTCTAAACCGACAGCGCTGCGTCCTGAAGAGGCCGATACGATTCTCAAGCAAATGGGAATCGAAATTCCCAAGATCAGAGTCGATTTTGCTCTCCGCGATATGGTGCGCGTCACAGATGGTCCGTTTTCCAATCGCACCGGGGAGATTATCGAGATTTACCCGGACAGGCAGAAGGTTCGCGTGTTGGTGGACATCTTCGGTCGCGAAACACCGGTAGAGCTAGACTTTACACAAGTTCAACAATTGGATTAGGATTCAACTTGAAAAGTATCGCGCTATGTGGTACATTTCATTTTGTTTTAACAATCCCACAAAACTAATTTGGGGTTTCTTGCACTCTCACTATAGATCGAAAGTCTGTTACATACAGACTTTCAAAAAACGGTGGGAGGGGGCATTCCCCCGTAATAACCACATGTGAAGTAAGGAGGTGTGTTACGTGGCTAAGAAGGTTATCCGCGTAATTAAATTACAAATCCCAGCAGGTAAAGCGAATCCTGCACCTCCAGTAGGTCCGGCTCTCGGTCAAGCTGGTGTAAACATCATGGGATTCTGTAAAGAATTCAATGCTCGCACTGAAAGCGAAGTAGGTATGATCATTCCGGTGGAAATCACCGTGTTTGAAGACCGTTCTTTCACTTTTATCACAAAAACTCCTCCAGCTGCAGTTCTGTTGAAGAAAGCTGCTGGTATTGAGTCCGGTTCTGGCGTACCAAACAAAACAAAGGTTGCTACGCTGAAGCGTGATAAAGTTCGTGAAATCGCAGAACTGAAGCGTCCTGACCTGAATGCTGCATCCGTTGAAGCGGCTATGCGCATGGTAGAAGGTACAGCTCGTTCTATGGGTATCGTAATCGAAGACTAATTGTCTTGAGTGCAAGGGGGCACAGACGTTGTGCCCCCCTGTCTGTGGGAGGATCAACCGCTACGACCACATTGAAGGGAGATTTAATCATGGCGAAAAAAGGTAAGAAATATCAAGATGCTGTAAAGCTCGTTGATAAAAACAAAGTATACGAAGTAGTTGAAGGCGTTGAGCTGGTTAAAAAAGCAGCTACAGCTAAATTCGACGAAACTGTTGAAGTAGCTTTCCGTTTGGGCGTAGATCCTAAGCGTGCTGACCAACAAATTCGTGGCGCAGTTGTATTGCCACATGGTACTGGTAAAGTACAACGTGTTCTCGTATTCGCAAAAGGCGAAAAAGCAAAAGATGCGGAAGCAGCTGGCGCAGACTTCGTAGGCGATGCAGACATGATCGCAAAAATTCAAGGTGGCTGGTTCGACTTTGACGTTGTAGTAGCTACTCCTGATATGATGGGTGAAGTAGGTAAATTGGGTCGTGTACTCGGTCCAAAAGGCCTGATGCCAAACCCTAAGACCGGTACAGTTACTTTCGATGTAACAAAAGCGGTTAACGAAATCAAAGCAGGTAAAATTGAGTATCGTGTAGACAAAGCGGGTAACATCCACGCTCCTATCGGAAAAGCATCCTTCGATGCTGACAAACTGGTAGAAAACCTGGCTGCTCTGACTGAAGCACTGAACCGTGCGAAACCAGCTGCTGCTAAAGGTGTTTACATGAGAAACGTAACCCTGAGCTCCACTATGGGCCCTGGCGTACGTGTAGCTGTAAAATAATGACACTTGACTTCCTTTACGGGAGTTGTTAAGATAGTCCCTGTTGATGAAAAGAATATGCCGTAGACAGAAGGTGCGGTGCTTGTGAGAGTAACGCTTAATACCCCTCCGAGGCGTGTAATGTACGAATGAGGAAACGCTGTTTTCCTTTGACGATATAGCATTATGCCCTCGTGAGTCTGCGAGGGCATTCTTCATTTTCTAGGATTAGAGCACGGGAGGTGTAATCAATGGCAGAAATTCGTCCAACCGTTATTCGTGAAGAAAAGGTACAAGCGATCAACGAAATCGCAGCTAAGCTTCGCGAAAGCCAAACTACAGTGGTAGCTGACTACCGCGGTCTGACAGTAGCACAAGTAACTGAGCTCCGTAAGCAATTGCGTGAAGCTGGTGTTGAGTTCCAGGTGTTGAAAAACTCCCTGACTCGTTTGGCTACTGAGAAGGAAAGCCTGACTGAACTGGATCAATATCTGACTGGACCAAACGCTCTGGCGTTCTCCAAAGACGATATCATCGCTCCAGCGAAAGTTATCGCTGAATTCGCTAAGAAAAACGACAAGCTGGAAATCAAGGGTGGCGTTATCGAGGGTAAAGTAGTTGATGCTGAGCAAATTAAAGCTCTGGCTTCCCTGCCGAACCGCGAAGGTCTCTTGTCCATGCTTCTTTCCGTCCTGCAAGCTCCAATGCGCAACGTTGCACTGGCAGTCAAAGCAGTGGCAGAACAAAAAGAAGGTCAAGGCGCGTAATCGTCTGATCGGTTAATGTTTTACAAATACTATTCCTTGAATGGAGGATTTACAAATGTCTAAAGACCAAATCTTGGAAGCCATTAAAGGCATGTCCGTTCTCGAACTGAACGATCTGGTAAAAGCAATTGAAGAAGAATTCGGTGTAACTGCTGCTGCTCCTGTAGCTGTAGTTGCTGGTGGCGGAGCAGAAGCTGCTGCTGAGCAAACTGAGTTCACTGTTAACCTGGTAAGCGGCGGCGCTTCCAAAATCAACGTAATCAAAGTTGTTCGCGAGCTGACTGGCTTGGGTCTGAAAGAAGCAAAAGACCTGGTAGACAACGCTCCAAAAACACTCAAAGAGGGCGTTTCCAAAGACGAAGCAGAAGCCCTCAAAGCAAAACTCGAAGAAGCTGGCGCACAAGTAGAAGTAAAGTAAGTTAGCTTCCTTTAGGATATCCCCTTGCCTGCGGCAGGGGGATTTTCTGTAAGCTTTTGATGTTAGAGGTTTTCTTAAACGATGAGGAAGGGTGAATCACACGTGGCAGACCATTACTATACCAATCAACCGGGCGCTGCACATGATGAACAGCAATTTACGTTCAAGCTCCGTGGTAATGAATTTCGTTTCATAACGGATGCTGGCGTTTTTTCCCGAGACCGGATTGACTTTGGAAGTGTATTGCTCATCGAGAACATGGAAATTAACAGTCATGCACGTGTACTCGATGTGGGATGCGGGTATGGTCCGATGGGATTGACGGCTGCCAAGCTTGCTGATCATGGTCGGGTGACGATGATCGACGTGAACGAGCGTGCGGTTAACCTGGCTCGTCGTAATGCAGAAGCAAATGGAATAAAAAATGTTGAGGTTCGAGTGAGTGATGTCTACAGCGGCGTGCAAGGCGAGCAGTTTGATGTCATTCTAACCAATCCGCCGATTCGTGCGGGTAAGGAAATCGTTCATCGCATTTTTGTTGAGGGATACGACCTGTTGGTAGAAGGTGGAGAAATGTGGGTTGTCATTCAGAAGAAGCAAGGCGCCCCATCTGCATTAAAGAAGCTGCAGGAAGTGTACCGCGAAGTAATAGAGGTAGATCGGGAAAAAGGCTATCACATATTCAGGGCTATCAAATAAGCAAGAAGAAATCATTAGAAAAGTTTTCTTGACGTGAATAATTGAATGTGATAGTATTATAAAATGTCAATATGGGATAAATGTCTATTTTTCAGCAATTCCCTGTCCATCAAGCGTTTCTACTTTTTTCCTAAGATAGGAATGTTTGGGTGAAAACATGGGAATTCTTTTAAAATAGAGTTTCTCTGGGTTAAAAATGGTTGAAGCTGCTTTAACCCATTTTTATTTTTAGGCATTCGAATGCGACTGAAAGAAGTTGCCGAATGCCGAGTTTCTATGTGTGAAAACACAACCTGAGGGGTGAATAAGTTGGCAGGTAAAGTGATTCAAAGTGGCCGACACCGCCAGCGTCGTACGTATTCACGTATTAACGAAGTGCTGGGCCTTCCAAATCTCATCGAGATTCAACAAAAGTCCTACCAATGGTTCCTTGATGAGGGGCTCCGTGAGATGTTCCAAGACATTTCGCCAATCCAGGACTTCACAGGTAATCTCGTGCTGGAGTTTATCGACTACAGCTTGGGAGAGCCGAAGTACGATGTTGACGAGTCGAAAGAACGTGACGTCACCTATGCGGCGCCTCTGCGTGTGAAGGTACGTTTGTTGAACAAAGAGACGGGTGAAGTGAAGGAACAAGAAGTATTCATGGGGGATTTCCCGCTCATGACTGAAACGGGAACCTTCATTATTAATGGTGCTGAGCGCGTAATTGTCAGCCAGCTTGTTCGTTCCCCCAGTGTATATTACAACACCAAAGTGGACAAAAACGGCAAGCAGACGTTTACAGCTACAGTAATCCCGAACCGGGGTGCTTGGCTGGAGCTGGAGACCGATGCGAAGGACGTTATTTATGTCCGCATCGACCGTACGCGAAAAATCCCGGTAACGGTTCTTTTGCGTGCGTTGGGCTTTGGTTCCGACATTGAGATTCTCAACTTGCTGGGTGAAGATGAATACATCAAGAACACGCTGGAAAAAGACAATACGGATTCTACGGAAAAAGCGCTCATCGAAATCTACGAGCGTCTTCGTCCGGGTGAGCCACCAACAGTCGAAAATGCGAAGAGCCTCTTGATCTCTCGTTTCTTCGACCCTAAGCGCTATGATTTGGCTTCTGTTGGTCGCTATAAAATGAACAAAAAGCTTCATTTGAAAAACCGTCTGTACAACCAACGTCTGGCTGAAACGTTGATCGATACGACAACAGGTGAAATTTTTGCCGAAGCAGGTCAAATGATTGACCGTCGTGTGTTGGAACGTATTGTGCCAGCTCTGGAAGGCAGCATCGGATTTATCGACGTTCGCACGCATGGCGGCGTTCTGGAAGATGAAGCAATCCATCTACAATCTATCAATATTTTTTCTCCGATCGAAGATGGCAAGATCATCAAAGTAATCGGAAACGGAAATGTAGATAAGTCCTTCAAACATATTACGCCGGCGGACATCGTATCGGCGATCAACTATTTCATGAACCTGCTGCACAGTGTAGGCTCCACAGATGATATCGACCACTTGGGTAACCGTCGTCTGCGTTCCGTAGGTGAACTGTTGCAGAACCAGTTCCGTATTGGTCTGTCCCGTATGGAGCGTGTGGTTCGTGAGCGCATGTCCATCCAGGATCAAAACCAAATTACACCGCAAGCTCTCATTAACATCCGTCCAGTGATTGCCTCGCTGAAGGAGTTCTTTGGTAGCTCGCAGTTGTCCCAGTTCATGGATCAAACGAATCCATTGGCTGAGCTGACGCACAAACGCCGTTTGTCCGCACTCGGACCTGGTGGTTTGACGCGTGAGCGCGCGGGCTTCGAAGTGCGCGACGTTCACCATTCCCACTACGGTCGTATGTGTCCAATTGAGACGCCAGAGGGACCAAACATTGGTTTGATCAACTCCCTGTCGTCCTTTGCACGCATTAACGATTACGGATTCATCGAAACGCCGCGTCGTAAAGTAGATCCAGAAACAGGCTTCGTGTTGACTGATATCAGCTACTTGACTGCTGATGAGGAAGACGTGTTCAACGTGGCACAGGCGAATCAGCCACTTGATGAAGATGGTCGTTTCGTAAACGACATGGTAATCTGCCGTCGTAAAGGTGAGATCTTGAGCGTACCGCGCGACAAGGTAGACTTCATGGACGTATCGCCGAAGCAGGTTGTATCCGTTGCGACAGCGCTGATTCCGTTCCTCGAGAACGATGACGCCAACCGCGCACTGATGGGTTCAAACATGCAGCGGCAGGCCGTTCCGCTTTTGATTCCACAAGCACCGTTTGTCGGTACGGGTATGGAACATAAAGCAGCGCAAGACTCCGGTGTGGCGATCGTTGCCAAGCATCCGGGTCAAGTTGAGCGCGTAACGGCTCGCGAAATCTGGATTCGTCGTTACCAAGAAATCGACGGCAGAAAAGTTGCTGGCGATCTCGATAAATACAAAATGCACAAGTTTATCCGTTCCAACCAAGGTACCTGCATCAACCAGCGTCCAATTGTAAGCACTGGAGACTGGATTGAAAAAGGCGATATCGTTGGGGACGGCCCATCCACTGAAAAAGGTGAATTGGCTCTCGGTCGTAACGTAATCGTTGCGTTTATGACGTGGGAAGGATACAACTACGAAGACGCGATTCTTCTAAGTGAAAAACTTGTAAAAGATGACGTGTATACGTCTATTCATATTGAAGAATACGAGTCCGAAGCTCGCGACACCAAGCTGGGTCCAGAGGAAATCACTCGCGATATTCCAAACGTCGGGGAAGATGCTCTGAAAAACCTGGACGAACGCGGTATCATCCGTGTTGGTGCGGAGATTCAGGACGGCGACATTCTCGTTGGTAAGGTTACACCTAAAGGGGTTACTGAGCTGACAGCAGAAGAACGCCTCCTGCATGCCATCTTCGGTGAAAAAGCTCGTGAAGTTCGTGATACATCCCTGCGCGTACCGCATGGTGGTTCCGGTATCATCGTAGACGTAAAAGTATTTACGCGTGAGAATGGCGACGAATTGCCACCAGGCGTAAACCAACTCGTTCGCGTTTACATCGCCCAAAAACGGAAAATCTCCGTGGGTGACAAAATGGCCGGTCGACATGGTAACAAAGGGGTTATCGCCCGCATCATGGCGGAAGAAGATATGCCGTTCCTGCCAGATGGTTCTCCAGTAGAGATCGTACTTAACCCGTTGGGCGTACCTTCGCGTATGAACATCGGTCAGGTATTGGAGACTCACTTGGGTATGGCAGCGAAGCTTCTGGGTATCCACGTAGCAACGCCGGTATTCGACGGTGCACGTCAGGCAGAAGTATTCGAAACGTTGGAAGAAGCAGGTCTGGATCGTGACGGAAAAACGATCTTGTTTGATGGTCGTACTGGTGAACCGTTTGATCGCCGTGTAACAGTTGGTTGTGTATACATGCTGAAACTGGCTCACTTGGTTGACGATAAAATCCATGCTCGTTCTACTGGTCCTTACTCTCTTGTTACGCAGCAGCCATTGGGTGGTAAAGCTCAATTCGGTGGACAGCGTTTCGGGGAGATGGAGGTTTGGGCATTGGAAGCATACGGTGCTGCCTACACCTTGCAAGAAATTCTTACTGTCAAGTCGGATGACGTCGTGGGCCGCGTGAAAACGTACGAAGCGATCGTTAAGGGCGAAAACGTTCCAGAACCAGGTGTTCCAGAGTCCTTCAAGGTATTGATCAAGGAACTGCAGAGCTTGGGTATGGACGTGAAAATTCTGTCCGGTGACGAGCAGGAGATTGAAATGCGTGAAATGGAAGATGAGGATGAAGGTAACGGTGAAAAACTGAACCTCGTTCTCGAAGGCGGAAGCTTGAACGAAGAGTAAGATTCCGGTACCAAGGGAGGTAACGCCCTGTGATTGACGTGAACAACTTCGAATATATGAAGATCGGCTTGGCTTCCCCCGATAAGATCCGTTCGTGGTCTTTCGGGGAAGTGAAGAAGCCAGAGACGATCAACTACCGCACACTGAAACCGGAAAAAGACGGCTTGTTCTGTGAACGCATCTTTGGACCAACCAAGGACTGGGAATGCCATTGCGGTAAATACAAGCGTGTTCGTTATAAAGGTGTAGTGTGCGACCGTTGTGGCGTGGAAGTAACCCGCGCCAAAGTACGGCGTGAGCGTATGGGGCACATTGAACTGGCTGCCCCAGTTTCTCACATCTGGTACTTCAAAGGGATTCCAAGCCGTATGGGCTTGGTGCTCGACATGTCCCCTCGTTCCCTGGAGGAAGTAATCTACTTTGCTTCTTACGTAGTTACCGATCCAGGTGACACTCCTCTCGATAAAAAGCAATTGCTCTCCGAAAAAGAGTATCGCAATTATCGTGAGAAATACGGCCACTCCTTCCAAGCGATGATGGGAGCAGAAGCGATCAAACGCCTGCTTGCAGAAATCGATTTGGATAAAGACGTGGAAACGTTAAAAGAAGATTTGAAAACGGCACAAGGCCAGCGTCGCAACCGTGCGATCAAGCGTCTGGAAGTGCTCGAGGCATTCCGCAACTCCGGTAACCACCCGGATTGGATGGTTCTCGACGTATTACCGGTTATCCCGCCAGAGCTTCGTCCAATGGTTCAGTTGGATGGTGGACGTTTTGCCACTTCCGACCTGAATGACCTGTACCGCCGTGTAATCAACCGTAATAACCGTCTGAAGCGCCTGCTCGAACTGGGTGCGCCTGACATTATCGTACAAAACGAGAAACGCATGCTGCAGGAAGCAGTAGACGCGCTCATCGACAACGGTCGTCGTGGACGTCCGGTAACAGGACCAGGTAACCGTCCTTTGAAATCTCTCAGCCACATGCTGAAAGGTAAACAAGGTCGTTTCCGTCAAAACCTGCTCGGTAAGCGTGTTGACTACTCCGGTCGTTCCGTTATCGTTGTAGGACCTAACCTGAAGATGTATCAGTGCGGTTTGCCTAAAGAAATGGCACTGGAGCTCTTCAAGCCGTTCGTGATGAAAGAGCTGGTTTCCAAAGGCCTCGCTCACAACATCAAGAGCGCAAAGCGCAAGGTTGAGCGCGTTCAGCCAGAGGTATGGGACGTTCTCGAGGACGTTATTCGTGAGCACCCGGTACTGTTGAACCGTGCCCCCACCTTGCACCGTTTGGGTATCCAGGCGTTCGAACCAGTTCTGGTTGAAGGCCGTGCGATCCGTCTGCATCCGCTCGTTTGTACAGCGTACAACGCGGACTTCGACGGTGACCAAATGGCGGTTCACGTTCCGTTGTCTGCTGAAGCACAGGCAGAAGCCCGTATCCTCATGCTGGCAGCGCAGAACATCTTGAACCCGAAAGACGGTAAACCTGTAGTAACACCATCCCAGGATATGGTGCTTGGTTCTTACTACCTGACGCTAGAGCGCGAAGGCGACAAAGGCGAGGGTACGATTTATCGCGATCCTCACGATGCGATTGCCGCTTATCAGCAAGGCTTTATCAGCTTGCATACGCGTATCGTTCTGCCAGCGAAACGCCTGAACAAAATCAGCTTTACTGAGCGTCAAGAGAACGCACTGATCGTAACGACAGTTGGGAAAGTGATTTTCAACGAGATTTTCCCTGCTGATTTGCCGTTCATTAATGCGCCAACTCGAGCTAACCTGCAAACGATGGTTCCAGATGAGTGCTTTATTTTTGATAAAGGTACGAATGTTTCTGAGTTCATTAAGAACCTCCCTGATCCAGGGGCTGTAAAAAAAGGCTTCCTAGGTACCATTATTTCCGAGTGCTTCCGCCGCTTCGGTACGATGAAAACGTCCATGATTCTCGACAGAATCAAGGAACTGGGCTTCACGTACTCGACGAAAGCAGGTATCACGATTGCCGTAGCGGACATCGCGGTACCAGGAAAGAAAAAAGACATCCTTGACGCTGCAGATGAGAAGGTAGCAACTGTTATGACGCAATTCCGTCGCGGTTTGATCACCGAGGACGAGCGCTATGACCGCGTTATTTCCATCTGGTCCAAAGCGAAGGATGAGGTAACAGAAGTTTTGATGAAGTCCATGGATAAGTTTAACGCGATCTTCATGATGGCGAACTCCGGTGCCCGTGGTAACGTATCCCAGATCACTCAGCTGGCTGGTATGCGCGGTCTGATGGCGAACCCATCCGGTCGAATCATCGAGTTGCCGATTAAATCCAACTTCCGTGAAGGTCTGACGGTATTGGAGTACTTTATCTCTACGCACGGTGCGCGTAAAGGTCTCGCCGATACGGCCTTGCGTACAGCGGACTCGGGTTACCTGACTCGTCGTCTGGTGGACGTTGCTCAAGACGTGATTGTACGCGAAACCGATTGTGGAACAGATAAAGGTATCCGTGTAACAGCGATCAAGGATGGTAAAGAAGAAATCGAGAAGCTATCTGACCGTCTGACAGGACGTACTTGCTTCGAGACTTTACGCCACCCTGAGACAAAAGAAATCATCGTGCACCGCAATGAGGAGATCTCTGAAGAGGTTGCCGAGTATATCGAAAAAGTTGGAATCACTGACGTTTACATCCGTAACGTACTTGCTTGCCGCACCAGCCACGGTGTCTGCAAACTGTGCTACGGACGCAACCTGGCTACAGGAGCCGAGGTGGAAGTGGGAGAAGCAGTCGGTATTATCGCTGCACAATCCATTGGTGAGCCGGGTACCCAGCTGACCATGCGTACCTTCCATACCGGTGGGGTTGCGGGAGACGATATTACCCAAGGTTTGCCGCGTATTCAAGAGTTGTTTGAGGCGCGCAATCCGAAAGGGCAAGCAGTCATCTCCGAAATCGATGGTGAAGTTATTGATATTCGCGAAGGGAAAGATCGTCGCGAGATCGAAGTACGTGGAGAAGCGGAGAACAAAGTGTATGCAGCACCGTATGGCTCGCGCATCAAGGTTTCTGTTGGTGTCAAGCTGAATGCTGGTGACGAGCTCACAGAGGGTTCCGTAGACCCGAAAGAAATGCTCAAAGTTCGCGGTATGCGCGGCGTTTCGAACTACATCTTGCAAGAGGTACAAAAAGTTTACCGTATGCAAGGGGTAGAAATTAACGACAAGCACGTAGAGGTTATGATTCGTCAGATGCTGCGCAAACTGCGCGTTATCGACAGCGGAGATACAGACCTCTTGCCAGGTTCCTATGTTGAGGTTCCTGAATTTGAGCAAGCGAACGCAAAAGTTCTCATGGAAGGCAGAAATCCAGCAGTGGGTCGTCCGGTTCTTTTGGGGATCACCAAAGCATCCCTCGAAACCGACTCCTTCCTGTCGGCAGCATCCTTCCAGGAAACGACTCGTGTTCTTACCGATGCAGCAATCAAAGGAAAAGTCGATCGCTTGCTAGGTTTGAAAGAGAACGTTATTATCGGGAAGCTGGTTCCAGCAGGTACCGGTATGTCACGTTACCGCAATGTAAAAGTTGCTAGTCAAGTAGATTACGAAGCAGAGCTGGAAGCAGCGAAAGCTGAGCAAGAAGCAGTTTCTGTAGAGTAATGGCGGGAAAAGCGCCCATCACCGATTGGTGGGCGCTTTCCTAAATAAAAAATATCAAAAGGGCGTTGACAATAACTAGCCCACCTGATATTATATTCAAGTGTGCCTGACATCTGTACTTTGGAGGATATGAGAATCATGTCTTATGAAAAAGTCGAGCGGGCCAAGGACTTGACAATCGGCATTAAGCAGACGATCAAAGCTGTTGAAAGCCAACAGGTAGAAGCAGTGTATATCGCTGTTGATGCAGATAAGCGTTTGACCCAAAAAGTCGAGCTCCTTTGCAAAGAGAAGGGTGTTCCAGTCATCCATGTAGATTCCATGTATCGCTTAGGCAAAGCGTGCGGAATTGAAGTGGGAGCGGCTACTGCTGCGATTAAAAAAAGTGGTTAACGATGTTTTTGTCCGTGGCTTACACGTTGCGTAATGATGGACAAGGACTTTCTATTTGACCTAAAAATGACTCACCTGGATCTGTGGTCTTGAAGATTGGGTATTAAGAAGGGAGGTAACATCATGCCTACAATTAACCAATTGGTGCGTAAAGGTCGCGAGGATAAGGTAGTGAAGTCGAAGTCCCCAGCTCTTCAAAAGGGGTACAACAGCTTCAAGAAAAGCCAAACTAACCAAAGCTCTCCTCAAAAACGTGGTGTTTGCACTCGTGTAGGTACCATGACTCCGAAAAAACCGAACTCCGCGTTGCGTAAATACGCTCGTGTGCGTTTGACTAACGGAATCGAGGTAACAGCTTACATCGGTGGTATTGGCCACAACCTGCAAGAGCATAGCGTCGTGCTGGTGCGCGGCGGTCGTGTAAAAGACTTGCCAGGGGTACGCTACCATATCGTTCGTGGTGCTCTTGACACTGCTGGTGTGAACAACCGTAAACAAGGTCGTTCCAAATACGGTACTAAGCGTCCGAAGCCAGGTCAAGCAGCAGCGAAGAAGTAATAAAAAAACGCCTGTGAAGTGGCGTGAATTTATAACGAAAAGAAGGAGGGAATACGATGCCTCGTAAAGGTCCTGTAACCCGTCGTGACGTGCTGCCTGATCCTATTCACAACAGCAAGTTGGTTACTCGCTTGATTAACCGCCTGATGTTGGATGGTAAGCGTGGTGTAGCTCAGAACATTCTCTACAACGCATTTGACATCATCCAGGAGCGCACAGGTCGCAACCCGATGGAAGTGTTTGAAGAAGCACTGAAAAACGTAATGCCAGTACTGGAAGTTAAAGCTCGCCGTGTAGGTGGTGCTAACTACCAAGTACCAATCGAAGTAAAACCGGAGCGCCGTACCACTCTTGGCCTGCGTTGGATGGTTAACTACTCCCGTAACCGTGGAGAGAAAACCATGGAACAACGTCTTGCTAACGAGATCATGGACGCTGCTAACAACACCGGTGCAGCAGTTAAAAAGCGTGAAGACACGCACAAGATGGCTGAAGCGAACAAAGCGTTTGCTCACTATCGCTGGTAGGAATTGAATCGGGTGTCCGTATTGGATACCCGTTTATTCTCAAACTCGAGTATGGAAGGAGCATACCTAATGGCTCGCGAGTTCTCTTTGCCGAATACGCGTAATATCGGTATCATGGCTCACATCGATGCTGGTAAGACGACGACTACTGAGCGTATTCTGTTCTACACTGGTCGCGTTCATAAAATTGGTGAGGTGCACGAAGGTGCAGCAACCATGGACTGGATGGAACAAGAGCAAGAGCGTGGTATCACGATCACTTCGGCTGCTACTACTGCTCAATGGAATGGCCATCGAATCAACATTATCGATACGCCAGGCCACGTAGACTTCACTGTTGAAGTTGAGCGCTCCCTCCGCGTTCTTGACGGTGCTGTAACCGTTTTTGACGCAAAAGGTGGCGTTGAGCCGCAAACCGAAACCGTATGGCGCCAAGCTGACCGCTATGGCGTACCACGCATGTGCTACATCAACAAAATGGATATCATGGGTGCTAACTTTGATATGTGCTTGGGTCAGATCAAATCTCGCCTGGGTGCAAATCCAGTAGCGATCCAATATCCAATCGGTGCAGAAGATCAATTCAAAGGTATGGTTGACCTGATTGAAATGAAGGCAATCGTATATACTGATGACTTGGGTAAAACTTCTGACTCCGCTGAAATCCCTGCTGACCTGCTCGCTCGTTGCGAAGAACTTCGTATGGCGATGGTTGAGGCAGCTGCAGAACAAGACGAAGAGCTCATGATGAAGTACTTGGAAGGCGAAGAGCTGACCAACGACGAAATCCGTGCTGCTCTGCGTAAGGGTACTATCGACTGCAAACTGACGCCGGTAATGTGCGGTTCTTCTTATAAGAACAAAGGTGTTCAGCCTATGCTGGACAACGTAGTTGCTTACCTGCCGTCTCCAGTAGATATCCCTGCAATTAAAGGTACATTGCCAGATACTGAAGATGAAGTTGATCGTCCAGCTGACGACAACGGTCCGTTCTCTGCTCTTGCGTTCAAGATCATGACTGACCCGTATGTTGGTCGTTTGACTTTCTTCCGCGTATACTCCGGTGTACTGAACTCCGGTTCTTACGTTCTCAACTCTACCAAGGGTAAACGTGAGCGCGTAGGCCGTATCCTGCAAATGCACGCAAACCACCGTGAAGAGATCACAACGGTTTACTCCGGGGACATTGCTGCAGCTGTAGGTTTGAAAGATACAACAACTGGTGATACTCTGTGTGATGAAAAGGCTCCAGTAATCCTTGAGTCTATGGACTTCCCAGAGCCAGTTATTTCTGTTGCGATCGAACCAAAATCCAAAGCAGACCAAGACAAGATGGGTATCGGCCTGTCCAAGCTTGCTGAAGAGGATCCAACGTTCAGAACTCGCACGGATGAAGAGACTGGTCAAACAATCATCTCCGGTATGGGTGAGCTTCACCTGGAGATTATCGTAGACCGTCTGAAACGCGAATTTAAAGTCGAGTCGAACGTAGGTGCTCCACAGGTTGCTTACCGTGAAACATTCCGTAACGCAGCAAAAGTGGAAGGTAAATTCGTTCGTCAGTCCGGTGGTCGTGGTCAATACGGTCACGTTTGGGTGGAATTCGCTCCACTCGAAGCTGGTCAAGGCTTCCAATTCGAAAACAAAATCGTTGGTGGTGTAGTACCACGCGAATACATCCCTGCTGTTCAAGCGGGTATCGAAGAGTCCATGAAAAATGGTGTTATCGCCGGCTTCCCGCTGGTTGATATCAAAGCTACTATCGTAGACGGTAGCTACCATGATGTTGACTCCAACGAGATGGCATTTAAAGTAGCAGGTTCCCTCGCATTGAAGGAAGCTGCGAAAAAATGTGGCGCTGTACTGCTCGAGCCAATCATGAAAGTAGAAGTTACAATGCCAGAAGAGTACATGGGCGACGTTATGGGCGACCTGAACTCCCGCCGCGGTCGTATCGAAGGTATGGAAGCTCGTGCAAATGCACAAGTAATCCGTGCAATGGTACCACTGTCCGAGATGTTTGGTTACTCCACAATTCTTCGTTCCCGTACCCAAGGCCGTGGCGTTTACTCCATGGTGATCGACCACTACGAAGAAGTACCTAAATTTATCGCTGAAGAGATCATCAAGAAATCTAAAGGCGAATAATTACAGGTTACAGCTTTATCTTGCAATCAGAAAGGTTTACAATATGGAAGGGACAACCATTCGTAAGGTAAACCTTTCTTCAAACCATAAAACCCTTATCTATAAGGAGGCTTTTCTCTCATGGCAAAAGCGAAATTCGAGCGTAATAAACCACACGTTAACATTGGTACCATCGGTCACGTTGACCATGGTAAAACTACCCTGACTGCTGCTATCACAACCGTTTTGGCACAAACAGGTCAAGCACAAGCAATGAACTATGCATCTATCGACGCTGCTCCAGAAGAAAAAGAGCGCGGTATCACTATCAACACTGCTCACGTTGAGTATGAAACTGAAAACCGTCACTATGCTCACGTTGACTGCCCTGGTCACGCGGACTATGTGAAAAACATGATTACTGGTGCTGCTCAAATGGACGGCGCAATCCTGGTTGTATCCGCAGCTGATGGCCCTATGCCACAAACTCGCGAGCACATCCTGCTCTCCAAACAAGTAGGCGTACCTTACATCGTAGTATTCATGAACAAATGCGACATGGTAGACGATGAAGAGTTGTTGGAACTGGTTGAAATGGAAATCCGTGACCTGTTGTCTCAATATGAGTTCCCAGGTGACGACACTCCAGTAATCAAAGGTTCTGCTAAAGAAGCTTTGGATAACCCAACTGGTGAGTGGGCTAAGAAAATTGGCGAACTGATGGAAGCTGTTGACAGCTACATCCCAACTCCTGAGCGTGCAACTGACAAGCCGTTCCTGATGCCTGTAGAGGACGTGTTCACGATCACTGGTCGTGGTACTGTTGCTACTGGTCGTGTAGAGCGCGGTATCGTTAAAGTTGGTGACCAAGTAGAAATCATTGGTCTGGCTGAAGAAACTAAAAACACAACTGTAACTGGTGTTGAGATGTTCCGCAAATTGCTGGATCAAGCTCAAGCTGGTGACAACATCGGTGCTCTGCTGCGCGGTGTAGACCGTAACGACATCGAGCGTGGACAATGCTTGGCGAAACCAGGTTCCGTTAAGCCTTACACTAAGTTCAAAGCAGAAGTTTACGTTCTGTCCAAAGAAGAAGGCGGACGTCACACTCCTTTCTTTGCTAACTACCGTCCACAATTCTACTTCCGTACAACTGACGTAACAGGTATCATCCAACTGCCAGAAGGCGTTGAAATGATCATGCCTGGCGACAACACTGAGTTCACTGTAGAACTGATCGCTCCAGTAGCGATGGAACAAGGTACTCGCTTCGCGATCCGCGAAGGTGGCCGTACAGTAGGCGCTGGCGTTGTAGCTTCTATCGACGCGTAAGATATACGGATACACAAAACCCGACAACTTTGGTTGTCGGGTTTTTTTATGTGCATTTATCGAACTTTTAAATAACTCCCATCAAAATCATTCAATTTGGCTCTCGTAGCAATATGCTACAATACCATCAGGATTGGATGGGGGATAGTAGAGATGAAAAATAATGAGCGATTATTGTTTCTTATGCTTGCGGGTGTTGTCACGCTGTGGGGCTTGAATGTCGTCATGGTCAAGTATTTAACCACGTTTCCTCCATTATATGTCGCGGCTATACGCATGACTGTTGGTGGAATCTGTTTATCACCACTCATTTTCTTATACAGAAAGAGTTTGCGATTTAGCAAAACGGATTGGTTCTTGTTAGCTGGAGTCGGAGCTAGTTCTATCGCACTTCATCAAATAACGCTTGCAGCAGGTGTTCAATACACGACAGCAGGAAATGCATCGCTTATACTTGGATTAAATCCGTTGGCAACTGCTCTCTTGGCGATGTTATTCTTAGGGGAAGGCATGTCTTTGAAAAAAGGGCTTGGCATTGGAATGGGGTTTGCAGGAGTGTTGATTGTCGTCATCTCTCAGCACGGTGGCCTTCATATGAATGGCTGGGGAGATGCCATTATGTTTTTCTCCATGCTCATGTATGTAACGGGTGGTTTACTCATTCGAAAGTTGGTCGTAAGAGGTGTACCAGTACTCTTAATTACGGCTTTATCGCAAACGTTTGGGGTCATCTTCTTGTGGGGAGTCGCATTGACTGTTCAACCAGCTTCCTATTATTTTTCTTTGGACGTTTCCTCCTTCCAGTGGCTTGTGATTTTTGCTTCAGGTGCGCTGTCAACTGCGCTCGGCTCAGTCGGCTGGAATTATGGGATACGTCAGCTCGGGGCGAGTCGAACAGCTGTATTCCTAAATGGAATGCCAATGGCCAGTTTGGTATTTGCGGCGATATTCCTGGGAGAAAGCCTTCAACTCGTACACCTACTTGCACTGTGCATGATTGTAGGGGGTGTATACTTGGGATCGCGTAGCTTGGTGAGACCGAAAGCTACCTGTGCTGCAGCACCCTCTGATATAACAACAAAAGCGTAGGACGGTAAATTGTCCTACGCTTTTTCTTATTGAGCCCACTTATTGACCATATGGTGAGCAGTTAAACGCAAGCGATCAAAGATTTGCTTCCGAATTTCGCCCTCTAGTCCAGTCAGGTTCATGGCTTTATCCATACAAGATAGCCAAGCCTCTGCCTGTACAGGTCCAATGGGGAAAGGCATGTGTCGTGCTCGCAGCATCGGATGACCATGGGCGTCCGAATAAAGGCTTGGACCACCGAGAAACTGCGTCAAAAACTGATATTGACGCTCCTTCACGTGGGTTAAATCTTCAGGGAAGAGGTCGTTAATATCGGGATGCTGTTTTACCAGATCGTAAAAGGTATCGACAAGACGGGTCAAAGTATCTGCCCCGCCAATGATTTCATAAGGGGTTTGATTCACATCAGACATTGAGGAAAACCTCCATTTCATAACGATTACAATCCTAAGTATAACGTCATCCTTCTATTATAGATAGATGACTTGGCAGGTTGGCAGGTAATCCCGCTTGCCTTTCTTCCTTGAAATCTGTATGATGGTCAAGGTGAGCCATTCAGTAGGCACACCCTGTACAAAAAAATATACGGAAACCCAAGAAAAAACTTGCGTTGCCCAAATCTTTTTAGTACAATATTGAATGTTGGTCATGGACTTGCGATGATGTGGGAGGTTGCTGACACACCCGGCCCCTTTGCCATGACCGGGGTGCAGGATATTTCCACGGAGAAATGTCTGTTTAAAAAATGGGCGAAAAAGGAGGGACTTCAATGGCAAAGCAAAAGATTCGTATTCGTTTGAAGGCGTATGATCACAAAATCCTGGATCAGTCCGCAGAAAAAATTGTAGACACTGCGAAGCGTTCCGGTGCTAACGTATCCGGTCCAATTCCACTCCCAACGGAGAAAGCAGTTTACACGATCCTGCGTGCGGTTCATAAGTACAAAGATTCTCGCGAGCAATTCGAGATGCGTACACACAAACGTTTGATCGACATCTTGAACCCAACACCACAAACAGTAGATGCTTTGATGCGTCTGGATCTGCCATCTGGTGTGGATATCGAGATTAAACTGTAAGGTCCCAAAAAGCGATACACGCGCAGACGTTGTCTTGATAAGCGTGTTACACCAAGCAACAAACCCTTAAAATGGCACCCCTGCGCATCGATGGGGACTTGATACAACATAAAAAGCGTTTTACTGAAATAAGCACAGGAGGTGGCACAAATGACCAAAGGAATCTTAGGGAAAAAACTTGGTATGACTCAAGTTTTTGGTCCAAACGGAACAGCGACTGCTGTAACGGTCATCGAGGTTGGTTCCAACGTAGTTCTTCAGAAGAAAGACGTTGAGACTGACGGTTATGAAGCGATTCAAATCGGCTTCGAAGACAAAAAAGAACAGCGCGCTAACAAGCCGGAAAAAGGACATGCAGCGAAAGCTAACACTGCTCCTAAGCGCTTCATTCGCGAAATTCGCGGAGTTAACCTCGCTGATTACGAGGTTGGTCAAGAGTTGAAGGCTGACATTTTTGCCGAGGGAGAAATGGTGGACGTAGCTGGCGTATCCAAGGGTAAAGGTTTCCAAGGTGCGATCAAACGTCACAATCAATCCCGCGGTCCTATGGCTCACGGTTCGCGTTACCATCGCGGTCCAGGTTCCATGGGTGCTGTAGCTCCGAACCGCGTATTTAAAGGTCAAACACTGCCAGGTCAAATGGGTGGCGACAACGTTACCATTCAAAACCTGGAAGTAATTAAAGTAGATACAGAACGTAACCTGGTTCTCGTAAAAGGCTCCGTGCCTGGTCCGAAAAACAGCTGCGTACTGGTATCCACGGCAGTCAAGAAGAACTAGTAAGGAAAGGAGGAACTGACATGCCGAAAGTAGCTCTTTATAACCAAACCGGTTCTCAAGTTGGCGAAATCGATCTGGCAGACAGCGTATTTGGTATTGAGCCTAACAGCGCAGTTCTGTACGATGCGATCGTGATGCAACAAGCATCCCAACGCCAAGGTACACATGATGTAAAGAACCGTTCTGAAGTACGTGGTGGTGGCCGCAAGCCATGGCGCCAAAAAGGTACAGGTCGTGCACGCCAAGGTTCCATTCGCTCTCCGCAATGGAAAGGTGGCGGTGTTGTATTCGGTCCAACTCCGCGCAAATACGGTTACAAACTGAACCGTAAAGTTCGCCGTTTGGCTCTGAAATCTGCACTTTCCACGAAAGTACAAAACAACGAACTCCTGGTATTGGAAGCTTTGAACTTCACAGCTCCAAAAACTAAGGAAATGACAGCTGTTCTGAGCAGCTTGAAAGTAGATCGCAAAGTTCTGATCGTTACTTCCGAGTACGACCAAAACGTAGCGCTCGCTTCCCGCAATATCCCAGGTACAAAAATCGTAGATGCTGCAGGCATTAACGTTCTTGATCTGGTAGCGCATGACAAAGTAATCGTGACGAAAGAAGCGGTTGCGAAAGTAGAGGAGGTGCTCGCATAATGAAGAGCCTTCATGATGTCCTTAAACGCCCTGTCATTACCGAGCGCACCACTGATATGATGGCTGAGAAGAAGTACGTTTTCGAAGTACCTCTCAAAGCTAACAAGACAGAAATCAAACAAGCTGTTGAAAAAGTATTTGGCGTAAAAGTAGAAGCAGTTAACACAGTTCGTGTACCTGCGAAACCAAAACGCTACGGAAAATACTCCGGTTACACGTCCGAGTGGAAGAAAGCAATCGTTAAGCTGACTGATGACAGCAAAGAATTGGCCTTCTACGAGGGAGTATAACCTCGACGACTACCGAAAAGGAGGGTATTAACATGGGTATCAAAAAGTTTAAACCGACTTCTCCTGGTCGTCGCCAAATGACGGTTTCTACTTTCGAGGAGATCACCACGTCGACTCCCGAAAAATCCTTGTTGGCGCCTCTCAGCAAAAAAGCTGGTCGCAACAACCAAGGTAGAATTACCGTTCGTCATCAAGGTGGCGGTCATAAACGTAAATACCGTATTATCGACTTCAAACGTAACAAAGATGGTATCATTGGTCGCGTAGCAACCATTGAATACGATCCAAACCGTTCCGCTAACATCGCGCTGATCAACTATGCAGACGGTGAAAAGCGTTACATTATCGCTCCACACAACCTGAAAGTGGGCGACCAGATCGTATCCGGAGCAGATGCCGACATCAAAATCGGTAACGCACTGCCAATGGAGAAAATCCCGGTAGGTACTACCATCCACAACATCGAGCTGAAACCTGGTAAAGGCGGCCAATTGGTGCGCGCTGCTGGTACATCTGCTCAATTGCTTGGTCGTGATGGTGAGTTCGTAATCGTTCGCCTGTCTTCCGGTGAAACTCGCCGCATCCACAACGTATGCCGCGCTACTATCGGTCAAGTAGGTAACCTGGATCACGAACTGCTGAACATCGGTAAAGCAGGACGTTCCCGCTGGTTGGGTATCCGTCCAACTGTTCGCGGTAGCGTAATGAACCCTAACGATCACCCACACGGTGGTGGTGAAGGTCGCGCTCCAATCGGTCGTAAGGCTCCTGTTACTCCTTGGGGTAAACCAACCCTGGGTCTCAAGACTCGTAAGAAGAAGAACAAGTCCGACCAATACATCATCCGCCGCCGCAAGAAGTAAGGTAGGCTGATACTATAACCGAACGCCTTTGGCGAAGGGAGGTTCACTAATGGGACGTAGTTTAAAAAAGGGTCCTTTCGTGGATGACCACTTGATGAAAAAAGTTGACGAGCAAAATGAAAAGAACGAGAAACGCGTGATCAAAACTTGGTCTCGCCGTTCCACCATCTTCCCTGATTTCGTAGGACACACGTTTGCAGTTTACGATGGTCGCAAACATGTACCAGTATACGTATCGGAAGACATGGTTGGTCATAAATTGGGTGAATTCGCACCAACTCGTACCTTCAAGGGTCACGTCGACAACGACAAGAAGTCCAAGAAGCGCTAATTTTCTCTTGACAGAGAGGAGGTACAAAGATGGAAGCAAAAGCAGTTGCACGCAACATTCGCATCGCGTCTCGTAAAGTCCGCCTGGTGGTAGACTTGATCAGAGGCAAGCAAGTAGGTGAAGCTTTGGCGATCTTGAAACACACGCCAAAGGCAGCTTCTCCAGTTGTTGAAAAACTCCTGAAGTCGGCTATTGCAAACGCTGAGCACAACTATGAGATGGATCCAAACAGCCTCGTAGTGGGTAAAGTCTTCGTAGACCAAGGTCCTACGTTGAAGCGTTTCCGTCCGCGCGCTATGGGTCGCGCTAGCCGCATCCATAAACGCACGAGCCACATCACAGTGGTACTAAACGAGAAATAAGGAGGGATTACGTGTGGGTCAAAAGGTAAGCCCGGTAGGTCTTCGGATCGGTGTCATTCGTGACTGGGAGTCCAAATGGTACGCTGACAAGGACTTCGCAACTCTGTTGCACGAAGACTTGAAAATCCGCAAGTATGTAAAAGGGCGTCTGAAAGATGCTGCTGTATCCACGATCGAAATCGAGCGCGCAGCTAATCGCGTGAACGTTACGATTCACACCGCTAAGCCTGGTATGGTAATTGGTAAAGGTGGTTCAGAGGTTGAAACTCTGCGCAAAACCCTGACTGATCTGACTGGCAAACGCGTTCATATCAATATCAACGAAATCAAACGTCCGGATCTGGATGCTACTCTGGTAGCTGAAAATATTGCACGCCAATTGGAAAACCGCATTTCTTTCCGCCGTGCGCAAAAGCAATCGATCACTCGTACGCTGCGCTCTGGTGCTAAAGGTATCAAAACCTTGGTAAGCGGTCGTCTTGGCGGCGCGGACATCGCACGTTCTGAAGGTTACAGCGAAGGTACTGTTCCACTTCACACATTGCGCGCTGACATCGACTACGGTACTGCTGAAGCACATACCACTTATGGTCGCATCGGTGTTAAAGTGTGGATCTATCGTGGAGAAGTCCTTCCAGCGAGAAAGAACGTCGCTACTGAGGAAGGAGGCAAGTAATCATGTTGACGCCAAAACGCGTGAAACACCGTAAACAACACCGCGGGAAAATGGCTGGTAACGCAAAAGGCGGTACTACTGTTGCGTTCGGTGAATACGGATTGCAAGCAATGGAACCATCTTGGGTAACTAACCGTCAGATCGAGGCAGCTCGTATCGCGATGACTCGTTACATCAAACGTGGTGGTAAAGTTTGGATCAAAATTTTCCCAGATAAACCAGTAACACAAAAACCGCTCGAAGTCCGCATGGGTTCCGGTAAAGGTTCTCCTGAGAAATGGGTAGCGGTAGTGAAGCCAGGCAAGATCATGTTCGAGCTTGCTGGTGTTCCTGAAGAAGTCGCTCGCGAAGCTATGCGTCTGGCTATGCACAAACTGCCAATCAAGTGCAAGTTCGTGAAGCGTGAAGAAGTGGGTGGTGACGCACATGAAGGCTAATGAGTACCGTAATTTGACCACTGCCGAGATCGAACAAAACGTTACTTCTTTGAAAGAAGAGTTGTTCAACCTTCGTTTCCAGCTGGCTACGGGTCAACTCGAAACCACATCTCGTATTAAACAAGTGCGTAAGGATATTGCTCGTGCGAAAACCGTCCTGCGCCAGAGAGAATTGGGAATCGGCTAATTATAGGAAGGAGGTTTGAACGATGACCGCAGATCGCAATATGCGTCGAACAGTTGTAGGTCGCGTTGTTTCCGACAAAATGGATAAAACCATTGTTGTTCTTGTTGAAACTTACAAGACACATCCTTTGTACGGCAAACGCATGAAATTCTCGAAAAAGTTCAAGGCTCACGACGAGAACAACACGGCAAAAGTGGGCGACATCGTAGAAATCATGGAAACTCGTCCATTGTCTAAAGACAAGCGTTTCCGTTTGGTACGTATCGTCGAAGAGGCAGTAATCGTATAAGTCAGATTTTCGGATATTAATTCCGAAAGGAGGAACAGTAAATGATCCAAACTCAGACGAGATTGGCTGTTGCTGACAACTCCGGTGCAAAGGAACTCATGTGCATCAAGGTTCTGGGTGGTTCCGGTCGTAAAACGGCGAACATCGGTGATGTTATCGTGTGCTCCGTAAAATCCGCTACACCCGGCGGCGTTGTCAAGAAAGGTCAAGTAGTTAAAGCGGTAGTAGTACGCACAGTAAGTGGCGTTCGTCGTAACGATGGTTCTTACATCCGTTTCGATGAAAATGCAGCTGTAGTTATCAAAGACGATCAATCCCCACGTGGTACTCGTATCTTTGGACCTGTGGCTCGTGAGCTCCGCGATAAGGATTTCATGAAGATCATCTCTCTGGCTCCAGAGGTTATCTAATTGAACGGCAAAACTCAGGCAGTTTGTTCGATAGGAGGTGCACCAAGCGATGCACGTTAAAAAAGGCGACACTGTTATCGTAAATGCGGGCAAAGATAAAGGCAAAAAAGGTCGCGTTCTCGCTGCTTATCCAAAGAAAGAACGCGTTCTGGTTGAAGGTATCAACCTCGTGAAGAAACATAGCCGTCCGTCCCAAGCTAACCCGCAAGGTGGCATTGTGACTCAAGAAGCAGCTATTCACGTATCCAACGTATCTTTGATCGATCCGAAGTCCGGAAAAGCTACTCGCATCGGTTACAAAGTTTTGGATAACGGCAAGAAAGTTCGGTACGCGAAAAAGTCTGGCGAAGTACTCGACAAGTAGTCAGGTTGGAAAGGAGGATATCCTAGATGGCAACAAGATTGAAAGAAAAGTATACGAGCGAAATCGTACCTAGCTTGATGAGCAAGTTCAACTACACTTCCATCATGCAAGTGCCGAAAGTAGAAAAGATCATCATCAATATGGGTGTTGGCGAAGCGGTAGCGAACGCTAAGTCCTTGGATACTGCAATTGAAGACCTGCAAATCATCGCTGGTCAAAAGCCTGTAGTAACAAAGGCTAAGAAATCCATCGCGGGTTTCAAATTGCGTGAAGGTATGCCGATCGGTGCGAAGGTTACTCTGCGCGGCGAGCGTATGTACCACTTCCTCGACAAATTGATGAACGTATCTCTCCCACGTGTTCGTGACTTCCGTGGAATTTCTTCCAAGGCTTTTGACGGTCGCGGTAACTACACACTTGGTCTGAAGGAACAACTGATCTTCCCTGAGATCGAGTACGATAAAATTGATAAAGTTCGTGGTATGGACATCGTTATTGTTACTTCCGCGAAAACGGATGAGGAAGCTCGTGAGTTGCTGACTCAAATGGGTATGCCATTCCGTAAATAAACCCACTCGTAAGGAGGGAAGAATGTGGCAAAGAAATCAATGATCATCAAGCAACAGCGGGAGCCGAAGTTTGCAGTACGCGCGTACACACGTTGCGAGCGTTGCGGACGTCCTCACTCCGTATTGCGCAAATTTAAACTCTGCCGTATTTGCTTCCGTGAACTTGCTTATAAAGGTCAAATTCCAGGCGTGAAAAAAGCAAGCTGGTAATTTGAAACGGGAAGGAGGTTTTCTCTCATGGTTATGACTGATCCAATCGCAGATATGTTGACACGAATTCGTAACGCCAACATGGTTCGCCACGAGAAAGTGGAAATCCCGGCGTCCACCATCAAGAAGGAAATCGCGCGCATTCTGAAAGAAGAAGGCTTCATCCGCGATGCGGAGTTTGTTGAAGACAACAAACAAGGAATCATCCGCGTATTCCTGAAATATGGTGCAGGCAACGAGCGTGTTATCACAGGTCTGAAACGTATCTCCAAGCCAGGACTTCGTGTTTATGCAAAGAACAATGAAGTACCTAAGGTTTTGGGTGGTCTCGGTTGCGCGATCATCTCTACATCCACTGGTGTAATGACTGACAAGCAAGCTCGTCAAGCTCACGTAGGTGGAGAGGTTCTCGCATACATTTGGTAATTAACAGATTGTAAATAGCACAGGAGGTGCACCACATGTCTCGTGTCGGTAGAAAACCGATCGTGGTCCCTGCAGGCGTTACCCTCACTCTGAACGGTACTGAGCTGACGGTAAAAGGCCCTAAGGGTCAACTCGTTCGTAGCTTCCATGAAGATATCAAAATCAACATCGCTGAAAACGAAGTAATCGTTGAGCGTCCAAGCGATAACAAACTTCACCGTTCCCTGCATGGTACGACTCGTGCGCTGGTATCCAACATGGTAACTGGCGTATCTGAAGGCTTCACTCGTACCCTGGAACTGGTCGGTGTAGGTTACCGTGCTGCTAAGTCCGGCAACGGTGTTACTCTCTCTCTTGGTTTCTCCCACCCAGTGGAAGTTACTCCAGAAGAGGGTATCGAAATTGATGTACCAAACCAAACCACTTTGGTGGTAAAAGGTATCAACAAAGAGCGCGTAGGCCAAATTGCTGCTGAAATCCGTTCTCTGCGTAAACCTGAGCCATACAAAGGTAAAGGTATCAAGTACAGCAATGAAGTTGTTCGTCGTAAAGAAGGTAAAAAAGGTAAATAAGCTTCTAGCTTCATGAGAAAGGAGGCCGCTTAATGTTTACGAAAGCTGATAAAAACAAAGCTCGGAAAAAACGTCACCTGCGAATCCGCAAACGTGTGATTGGTTCTACCATTCGCCCACGTCTGAACGTATTCCGTTCTTCTAAGCACATCTACGCTCAATTGATCGACGATGCAACTGGCGTAACACTGGTATCTGCATCTTCTTTGGATAAAGAGCTGGGCCTGAATAATGGCGCAAACGTGGAAGCTGCTACAGCTGTTGGCACACTGATCGCTAAGCGTGCACAAGAAAAAGGTGCGACTGAAGTGATTTTTGACCGCGGTGGTTACATCTATCATGGACGTATTAAAGCACTGGCAGAAGCAGCTCGTGAAGCTGGTCTGCAATTCTAACAACAAGGAGGGTAAGGAATGCGTATCGACCCTAGCAAATTAGAGCTCGAAGAAAAAGTAGTCGCAGTTAACCGTGTAGCAAAAACGGTTAAAGGTGGACGTCGTATGAGCTTCAGCGCCTTGGTTGTTGTGGGAGACCGTAACGGCCACGTAGGTGCTGGTATGGGTAAAGCTCAAGAAGTTCCAGACGCCATTCGCAAAGCGATTGACGATGCTAAGAAAAAATTGATCCGTGTACCGATGAGAGGAACAACTGTTCCGCACCAAGTACTGTGCCAATTCGGCGCTGGTAAGGTTCTCATCAAGCCTGCTGCCCCTGGTACAGGTGTTATCGCTGGTGGACCTGTTCGTGCCGTACTCGAACTGGCTGGTGTAGGCGATATTTTGAGTAAGTCTCTTGGTTCCAACAATCCTATCAACATGGTCAACGCTACGCTGGAAGGCCTCGGTCGTCTGAAAACAGCGGAAGATGTCGCGAAATTGCGCGGTAAGACTGTTGACGAGTTGTTGGGTTAATAAGGAGGGAATGAACATGGCAAAATTGCAAATCACCCTCAAACGCAGCCTGATCGGTCGTACTGTAGATCAGCAAGACACTGTAAAAGCTCTGGGTCTTCGCAAAATCAACTCCACTGTAGTGAAGGAAGATAATCCTGCAATTCGTGGAATGGTTTTCAAAGTGAAGCACTTGGTAGAAGTGAAAGAAGTAGAAGCTTAATTGAACATCTCAATTAGTTAGGAGGTGCAACGTATGAAATTGCATGAACTGCAACCTGCAGAAGGATCCCGTCACACTCGTAAGCGCATCGGTCGCGGTATTGGTAGCGGTACTGGCAAAACTGCTGGTAAAGGTCACAAAGGTCAAAACGCTCGTTCCGGTGGCGGCGTACGCCCTGGTTTCGAGGGTGGTCAAAACCCATTGTACCGTCGTCTGCCTAAGCGTGGTTTCACTAACATCAGCCGCAAAGAATTTGCGATTGTTAGCTTGGACGCGCTGAACCGTTTCGAAGAGGGCACTGTAGTAACACCTGAGCTGTTGAAAGAAACTGGTGTTATCAGCGCGCTGCGCGACGGTGTTAAGGTTCTTGCTAACGGTGAACTGACTGTGAAGCTGACTGTAAAAGCTCACAAGTTCTCCGGAGCTGCTGCTGAGAAGATCGCACAAGTCGGTGGAACAACCGAGGTGATCTAATGTTAGCGTCCTTAACTAACATTTTCAAAATTAGCGACCTTCGTCGCAAAATCCTTTTTACGCTCATGATGCTGGTCGTTTTCCGGATCGGAAGCTATGTGCCAGTTCCTAACGTAAATGTCGCGTTGTTTCAGCAGAATACAAACCAATTACTGGGCTTGTTGAACACCTTCTCAGGTGGTGCACTGCATAACTTCTCGATTTTTGCCATGGGTATCATGCCGTACATTACGGCATCGATTATCATGCAGCTGATGTCCATGGATGTTGTGCCTAAGCTTACGCAATGGGCTCGTGAAGGGGAAGTTGGTCGTCGCAAGATTGCCACCGTTACCCGTTACGCTACAATTATCCTTGGTTTGATTCAGTCTGTAGGGATGACGATTGGATTCAACAATATGGCGCCTGGTTTACTAAACGACACGTCGGTTAGCAGCTATGCACTCATTGCGTTGACTTTGACAGCTGGGACTGCATTCATGATGTGGATGGGGGAACAGATTACGGAGAAGGGTATCGGTAACGGGATTTCGATCCTGATCGTTGGTGGGATCGTCGCTAACATTCCGCAAGGGATTACGACGATTTACACAACACAGTTCGCTGACCCATCTCAAAACGTATTCTTCAGCGTCGTCAAAGTTCTGCTTATCCTATTGGTGATCCTCGCCATCATTGTCGGGGTTATCTTTATGCAGCAAGGCCTTCGTAAGATTCCAGTGCAATATGCGAAACGAGTGGTTGGACGCAAAATGTACGGTGGTCAATCTACCCACATTCCACTGAAAATCAACTCTGCTGGTGTTATTCCTGTTATCTTTGCGGTATCGCTGGTAATGTTCCCGTCAACGATTGCTCAGTTCTGGGTGGATGCATCTGGACAAGGATTTGCTAACTGGATTTATCAGAACTTCCAAGTCAACAAACCATTAGGAATGACGCTTTACGCTATCTTGATTCTCGGATTCACCTACTTCTACACATTCGTACAGATCAACCCTGTACAAATGGCAGAAAACATGAGAAAAAATGGCGGTTACATTCCTGGTATCCGACCTGGTAAAAACACTGAGGTATTCATTACTCGTACATTAAACCGGTTAACATTGGCGGGCGCTTTGTTCTTGATGATTATTGCGATATTGCCATTCTTCTTCGGTAGTCTTGCAAACTTGCCACAATCCATTTACATCGGTGGTACATCGCTGTTGATCGTGGTTGGGGTAAGCTTGGATACAATGAAGCAGATTGAAAGTCAAATGATCAAACGCCACTACCAAGGGTTTATCAAGTAATGACTTAGATGTTTACAGAAAAGCTTCAGTAGCTTTTTTGATGGGACGGAGGGAATGGACGTGAATATAATTCTGATGGGACTGCCTGGAGCCGGTAAAGGGACACAGGCAGAACGTATCGTAAAAGAGTTTGACATCCCGCACATTTCGACTGGCGACATGTTCCGAGCTGCGGTCAAAAACGAAACGCCGCTCGGACTAGAGGCAAAATCCTACATGGATAAAGGTCATCTCGTCCCAGACGAGGTTGTCATTGGTATTGTGCGGGAGCGCCTTTCGATGGATGACTGCGCTAAGGGATTCCTCTTAGATGGTTTTCCGCGCACAGTTCCTCAGGCGGAAGCGTTGACAGCTACAGTAAAAGAGCTGGGACGCGAAATTGACCATGTAATTAACATCAACGTTCAACGCGAGCAATTGATTGAACGTCTGACCGGTCGCTGGATCTGCCCTGTTTGCGGTGCTAGCTATCACACGATGTTCAATCCTCCAAAAGAGGCTGGCGTATGTGATAAAGACGGTGGTAAGCTGTATCAGCGTGAAGACGACAAGATCGAAGTGGTAACACAACGCCTTGACGTGAATATCGCTCAAACACAGCCACTTATCGACTACTACTCCGCACAGGAACTTCTGCGAGATATCGATGGAGAACAAGATATCCAGGTAGTGTTTGCGGAAATTAAGTCTTTGTTGCGAGGGTAATTGCGAATGATTATCCTAAAGTCGAAAGCAGAACTTGAGGTTATGCGCGAAGCTGGTCGTATCGTCGCACTCACCCATCAAGAACTGGCCAAGGCGATCAAGCCTGGTGTCACGACGAAGCAGCTAGACGAAATTGCCGAGACCTTTATTCGAAGCATGGGAGCAATTCCATCGTTTAAAGGCTATGGTGGCTTTCCAGGAAGTATCTGTGCTTCAGTCAATGAAGAACTCGTACACGGGATCCCAGGTAAACGGGCGTTACAAGAAGGAGACATTATCAGTATCGACATTGGTGCCCAGTTTCAGGGTTATCATGGCGACTCCGCTTGGACGTATCCGGTCGGTAAGATTTCAACAGAAAACCAGAAGCTACTCAGAGTAACGGAAGAGTCCTTGTACAAGGGGCTTGAAAAAGCTGTTCCAGGTGGACGCTTATCCGATATCTCTCATGCGATTCAGGTTCATGCAGAAGCTGCCGACTTCACACTCGTTCGCGAGTATGTGGGGCATGGGATCGGGCAAAACTTGCACGAAGATCCGCAGGTTCCTAACTACGGCCCTCCTGATCGAGGACCACGGTTAAAACCAGGCATGGTGTTGGCAATTGAGCCAATGGTAAATGCCGGCGAACGTTATGTCCGCACATTGGAGGACAATTGGACGGTAGTAACAGTGGATCGGAAAACTTGTGCTCATTTTGAACACACCATCGCGATTACGGAAGATGGCTATGAGATTTTTACACGGACATAAAAACGGTAGTTCCGAACGATTCGGGATTGTCGTCCAACGTGTCGACGATAAGTTCGTTGTGTGATCATTTCGCAAAACTCATGGTCCGACTGAAGAGCAGAAGAAAGGAGAGTTTACCATGGCAAAAGATGATGTAATTGAGGTGGAAGGTACGGTAATCGAACCTTTGCCAAATGCTATGTTTCGAGTAGAATTAGAGAATGGACATAAAGTCCTTGCTCACGTCTCTGGAAAAATCCGCATGCACTTTATCCGTATCCTGCCGGGGGATAAAGTAACTGTTGAACTGTCGCCGTACGACTTAACCCGCGGACGTATTACGTACCGCTATAAATAGTAAGCAAAACCCCTAGAAAAGGGAGGCAAGAACCATGAAAGTGAGACCTTCGGTTAAACCGATCTGCGAGAAATGCAAGGTTATCCGTCGCAAAGGTAACGTAATGGTTATTTGTGAAAATCCGAAGCATAAGCAAAAACAAGGGTAAACAAGGAGGTGCTTTTGACACATGGCACGTATTGCAGGCGTAGACTTGCCGCGCGAAAAACGCGTTGAAGTTGCTCTTACCTACATTTTTGGTATTGGCCGCCCCACGTCTCAAAAAATTCTGTCCGCTACTGGCGTAGATATGAACACTCGTGTTCGCGATCTGACAGAAGATGAAGTGAACAAACTTCGTGAGTACATCGACAAAACTGTGAAGGTAGAAGGTGACCTCCGTCGTGAGATCTCCCTCAACATCAAGCGTCTGATGGAAATCGGTTGCTTCCGTGGCATCCGCCATCGTCGTGGACTTCCAGTTCGCGGTCAACGTTCTAAAACAAATGCTCGTACGCGTAAAGGTCCACGCCGTACAGTAGCAAACAAGAAGAAGTAAAGGAGGGTAATCTGACATGGCGAAAAGAAAACAAGCTACAGCAACACGTACCCGTCGTCGTGACCGTAAGAATGTTGAAGTCGGCGTAGCACACATCCGTTCTACTTTCAACAATACGATCGTCACAATCACGGATCCACACGGTAACGCGATCTCTTGGTCCAGTGCTGGTTCCCTCGGCTTCAAAGGCTCCCGTAAAAGCACTCCATTTGCTGCGCAAATGGCTGCTGAAGCGGCTGCACGCGTTGCTATGGAACACGGCATGCGTTCCCTTGAAGTATCGGTAAAAGGCCCAGGTGCAGGTCGTGAAGCTGCGATCCGTTCCCTGCAAGCAACTGGTCTTGAAGTGAACATGATTAAAGACGTGACGCCAATTCCGCACAACGGTTGCCGTCCACCAAAACGTCGCCGCGTGTAACTGGTTTATATCGTTCAGAACATGTCCATACTAGAATGGTAAAT
This sequence comes from Brevibacillus sp. RS1.1, assembly GCF_013284365.1. Taxonomy (NCBI): domain Bacteria; kingdom Bacillati; phylum Bacillota; class Bacilli; order Caryophanales; family Paenibacillaceae; genus Brevibacillus; species Brevibacillus sp. RS1.1. Next base: position 11,590 of record NZ_JABSVA010000015.1, on the reverse strand, counting down.
TCTGATTTATAGCTTGTCATGCACGCAAACGGTAAACCGCCGGGGAAATTCCTGAGTGGGCACGTATGCGGCCCACCCAAGGATTTCGACGTTTTGAAGGAGGGTTTGTTTAATGATAGAAATAGAAAAACCAAAAATCGAGGTTGTGGAAGTTAGCGACGACAACTCGTATGGAAAGTTTGTTGTAGAACCTCTAGAGCGCGGATACGGAACTACCCTTGGCAACTCGCTGAGACGAATTCTTCTTTCGTCCTTGCCAGGCGCGGCAGTTCGTACTGTTCAAATCGATGGGGTTCTTCACGAATTCTCTACGGTTGAAGGCGTCGTTGAAGATGTAACCGAGATCATCCTGAACATCAAAGGCTTGGCGCTGAAGATCCATTCCGATGAAGAAAAAGTAATCGAGATCGATGCAGAAGGCGAAGGCGTTGTCAAAGCGGGAGATATCCGTGCTGACAGTGATGTGGAGGTCTTAAACCCTGATCTTCATATTGCAACGTTGGCCAATGGCGGTCGTCTGCATATCCGCATGACAGCTGGACGTGGTCGTGGTTATGTTCAATCTGATGGAAACAAATCTGAGGATCTGCCTATTGGTGTGATTCCGATTGATTCGATCTACACGCCGATCAAGCGCGTTAACTATCAAGTGGAAAATACCCGTGTAGGGCAAATGACCAACTATGACAAGTTAACACTTGAGGTTTGGACTAACGGTAGCATCAGTCCGGAAGAAGCCGTGAGTCTCGGCGCAAAAATCATGACGGAGCACCTGAACCTGTTCGTCGGTCTGACTGACGAGGCGAAGGATGCAGAAATCATGGTAGAGAAGGAAGAGGACAAGAAAGAGAAAGTCTTGGAGATGACTATCGAAGAGCTCGATCTTTCTGTTCGTTCCTACAACTGCTTGAAGCGTGCCGGTATTAATACCGTGCAAGAGCTGACGCAGAAGACCGAAGAGGACATGATGAAAGTACGCAATCTGGGGCGCAAATCTCTTGAAGAAGTTCAAGAAAAGTTAGCTGAACTGGGCCTGTCCCTGCGCAGCGACGACTAGAGTAGCAAACCAAGAAGCAAACTTTTGTTCTCTCGATTAAGAGGGAGGTAAACCACATGGCACAACGTAAATTGGGTCGTCGTAGCTCAGCTCGTAAAGCGCTGTTCCGCGACTTGGTAACAGACCTGATCATCAACGAGCGCATCGAAACTACAGAGATGAAGGCGAAAGAATTGCGCCCAATCGCTGAAAAAATGATCACGCTCGCTAAACGTGGCGATCTGCATGCTCGCCGTCAAGTTGCTGCTTTCGTTCGTAAAGAAGTTGCGAATGCTGAAGGCCGCGATGCTGTTCAAAAACTGTTCGATGAAATCGCTCCTCGCTTCAAAGAGCGCAACGGTGGATACACTCGTATCCTGAAAGCCGGCCCTCGCCGTGGCGACGCTGCTCCAATGGCGTACATCGAATTCGTTTAATACATGTAAACTGGTCATTTACTCAGGTTGTAAGCCTGGTAGATTACCGCGAAAAGGGTGGGGGCAGATCTGGTCATAGGCTGGACTCTGATTCAACCCTTTTTTCCTTTCTCTTCGAAATCCTGCTAGTCAGTTCCCTGTGAAGGTTGGGGAGGTTGTGAATGCCTCATGAATGAAGATAACCTGCTGGCATTGCGAGATGTTTCTTATACCTACGATGGTGAGGATGGCCAACGGGTTCCGGTATTACAAAGTGTTGAGCTTACCATTCAAAAAGGTTCCTTTGTATCCGTATTGGGTCACAACGGTTCCGGCAAATCAACGATGGCAAAGCTGATGAATGCTCTGTTGCTTCCAGAAGGCGGCACAGTACTTATCAGTGGAATGGATACGAAAAATGGGGAGCAGCTTTGGGAAATTCGACGACATGTTGGCATGGTCTTTCAGAATCCGGACAATCAGATTGTTGGGGCCACTGTGGAAGATGATGTCGCCTTTGGCCTAGAGAACATGGGTGTGGACCCCAAAGAGATGCGAGATCGTATTGATGAGGCGCTCGTTTCTGTAGGGATGGAGTCTTATTTACAGGCACAACCACATCGTCTGTCTGGTGGTCAAAAGCAACGAGTGGCGATTGCAGGGATTATGGCGATGCGTCCTTCTGTCATCATTTTGGATGAAGCGACAGCGATGCTTGATCCACAAGGGAGAATGGAAGTGCTGAACCTGGCTCGTCAACTGAACCGTGATGAGGGACTTACGATCATAAACATTACCCACTTTCCGGAAGAAGCCATCTATTCGGATAAGGTCATCGTCATGAATGCGGGTGAAGTCCTGATGGAAGGTAAGCCGAGTGAAGTGTTTAATGAGGTAGATCGTTTGAAACAGGTGGGACTGGATGTGCCATTTGCCGTACGACTGCGACACGCACTTCAGTCCAAAGGGATTGATTTACCGTTTGTCCTGCATCAAGAGGAGCTGGTGGAGCACGTATGCAAATTACTTTTGACCAAGTAAGCCATATCTACGCAAAGGGAACACCGTTCGAGCGAGTTGCCTTACACAATATTTCGCTGACGATTCCATCCGGTTCGTTTGTCGGAATTATTGGCCACACGGGCTCAGGTAAGTCAACGCTGATTCAGCACTTGAACGGGTTGCTGATGCCTAGTTCAGGGCAGATTACCCTGGGTGATGCGGTCATTACTCCAAAGCGACGATTACCCCATGCTCAGAGGCGCGATATTGGGCTCGTCTTTCAATATCCTGAACATCAGTTGTTTGAAGAAACGGTTGCGAAGGATGTTGCTTTTGGACCGTTCAATTTTGACTTGCCAACGGAAATGGTGGAAGCGCGCATAAAGGAGTCCCTTGAAATTGTTGGCCTGGATTATGCCACGATCAAGGATCGTTCGCCATTTCATTTGAGCGGCGGACAAATGCGACGTGTTGCTTTGGCTGGTGTTCTTGCCATGCAGCCGAAGGTTCTGGTATTGGATGAACCAACTGCGGGTCTTGATCCTGCGGGACGAGTCACGATTCTTGAAGGGATCTACCGGATTCATCGGGAACAAAACCTCACGACACTATTGGTTACGCACAGCATGGAAGAGGCAGCCCGCTATGCAGACTATTTGCTTGTGATGGCACAAGGTCAAGTAGCTTTGCAGGGGAAGCCGGAGGAAGTATTCATGCATGTGGATCGTCTCCGAGAGCTGTCTTTGGATGTACCGGAAACGGTGGCTCTCGTATCGCAAATGAATCAAATGCTGCCGGACAAGGCTAGTCTGCCGAGCTCCCTTTATCGGGAGGAAGAGCTGATTGCCCATCTGCTGGAACGACTGTCCGTACCAAAGGAGGGCTAGGCATGCTGCAGAATATCGCAATTGGTCAATACGTACCAGGGCAATCTTTTTTACATCGTGCAGATCCGCGAAGCAAGCTTCTCTTCATCATTCTTTTTGCTACCTTGATTTTTCTGGCTAACAATACAGTTACGTACGCCATACTCATTGGTTTTACCTTGTATGCTGCACTTCTTTCTAGGCTTTCCTTGTCCTATATATTAAAAAGCTTAAAACCTGTCTGGATCCTGATTTTGTTTACCGTAGTCTTGCATATTTTTATCACAAAAGGCGGAACGGTTTACTTTCAGTGGGGATGGTTTACAGTAGAAGAACAGGGAGTTCGCCAGGCGATCTTCATTTCTTTGCGGTTGGGACTTTTGATTCTCATTAGCTCCCTACTAACACTGACAACCTCTCCAATCGATTTGACGGAAGGTTTGGAGCGTTTACTAGGACCACTAGGGAAGATCGGCATACCGGTTCATGATATAGCCCTGATGATGTCTATTGCACTCCGGTTCATTCCGACCCTGATGGAAGAAACGGATAAAATCATCAAGGCGCAGACCGCCAGAGGAGCCAATTTCACCAGTGGAAGTCTCGTACGTAGAGCCAAGAACCTGATTCCGATCGCTATCCCATTGTTCGTCAGTGCGTTTCGGCGTGCTGAAGAACTGGCTTTGGCGATGGAAGCGCGTGGCTATCGCGGGGGAGTGGGGAGAACGAGGCTGAATAAGCTGACGTTCACTTGGCGTGATGGAATCGTAGCTGTTGTGAGTGTGATCTTGGTAATCGTGATTGGATGGTGGCGTACATGAAGCGACTGCGATGTGTATTGGCATATGACGGAACTGACTTCAGCGGTTTTCAGGTACAGCCAGATCAAGTAACGGTCCAGGGGGAAATTGAAGCCGCATTGAATCGGGTTACCGGAGAGGATATCCAAGTCTTCGGTTCAGGCCGGACAGATGCGGGTGTTCATGCACGCGGTCAAGTGATTCACTTTGACACGTCCAGCAACATTCCGATGGATAAATGGCGGTTTGTGTTGAACAATCAATTGCCTGATTCTATTGTCATTCGGACAGTCGAAGAGGTCGATGCCTCTTTTCATGCGCGTTTTGACGTGCAAGTAAAAGAATATCGATATTGTATCGACAACAATCCAGTGGCAGATGTATTCCGGCATCGTTACGCCGACCATGTCCGGTTTCCGTTAGATGTAGACGCAATGCAGCAGGCTGCTCATTATTTGGTGGGTGAACATGATTTTACTTCCTTTTGCTCGGCAAAGACATACGTCGAGGACAAGGTTCGGACTGTGTACGGGCTCTCCGTGGAAAAAATCGGAGACGAGGTTTGGGTGACATGCCGAGGCAACGGTTTTTTGTACAACATGGTTCGAATTATTGTGGGGACTTTGGTTGAAGTAGGGCAAGGAAAAAGAAACCCTGCTGAACTGAGGGAAATCCTCGCCGCATGTGATCGGGAAAAGGCAGGTAAGACAGCACCAGCCAAGGGTCTGACCATGTGGGAAGTTGTCTACTAGTTTTCAGATTTCCAACTATTAGACGAACGAGCAGCACTTGACTATGGGGCGTCTATGTAGTACGATATTCCTTGGTATTTTAACCCCGCCTAGCCCCACTCTAGCCCCGGGATTGAAACAAGATCGTGATTACATGGAACACCTGGAAGAGTTGCTCACCCGTAACAGCAATTATCTTCCATTGCAAGTTTCGGTTGTTTTGGTTATAAGTAGATGGAAATGTGTTAGGTAAGATATTTAGGAGGGACAAAAATGCGTACCACATATATGGCGAAACCGCTCGAAGTTGAGCGTAAATGGTACATCGTTGACGCTGAAGGCCAAACGCTGGGTCGTCTGGCGAGCGAAGTAGCTTCTATCCTGCGCGGAAAATTGAAACCAGAATTCACTCCTCACGTTGACGCTGGCGATTTCGTAATTGTAATCAACGCTGACAAAGTGAAATTGACTGGTAACAAACTGAACGACAAAATTTACTACACTCACTCCCTGTATCCAGGTGGTTTGAAAAAGACCACTGCTGGCGCAATGCTGAACAAGCGACCAGATCGTATGTTCGAACTGGCGGTAAAAGGCATGCTGCCTAAAAACAGCCTGGGACGTCAAATGTTCACCAAGCTGAAAGTATACGCTGGAACTGAGCATCCACACGCAGCACAAAAACCAGAAGTTTGGCAAATTCGCGGTTAAGGTAAAGGGAGGAAATATACGTGGCACAAGTACAATACTACGGTACAGGTCGTCGTAAGCACTCCGTTGCACGCGTTCGCCTGGTTCCAGGTGAAGGTCGCATCGTGATCAACAAGCGTGAAATGGATACTTACTTTGGTTTGGAAACACTGAAATTGATCGTAAAACAACCACTCGTTCTGACTGAAACTCTTGGTCGTTACGATGTATTGGTTAACGTAAACGGCGGCGGAACCACTGGTCAAGCTGGTGCAATCCGTCACGGTGTTGCTCGCGCTCTGCTGAAAGCAGATCCGGAACTGCGCGGCGCTCTGAAACGCGCTGGCTTCCTGACTCGCGACCCTCGTATGAAAGAGCGTAAGAAATACGGCTTGAAAGCAGCTCGTCGCGCACCTCAGTTCTCCAAGCGCTAATTGCTGTTCGATACAACCCCCTTGTCTGTTCGCAGGCAGGGGGTTTTTCCTTTTCACAAACGGGTATATTTGTCCATGTTTGTCCATATGATGGAACGAGAATGGGACAAAGGGGACGATACACTGTGACACGAAAAGGAGTAGGCTGGATATTAGCTTTTGCCGTGCTTATGCTGTTGTTCACCTACGAAGCGCCTGATCGTTCTTCCTGGCAGGCATGGTCGCTGCCGCTGACGGGAACGGTCATAGCCATTGACCCTGGGCATGGGGGAATAGACGGCGGTGCCGTTTCCAAAGCCGGGGATGTAGTTGAGAAAGAAGTGACTTTGGCCATTAGCATGTACTTGCGGGATTTCCTTCAGCAGTCAGGAGCGTTTGTTGTTATGACGAGGGAGGAAGACAAGGATTTGGCGAGTCCAGATGCGGCGCAGGCACGCAAACGAAAATCTGAGGATATTCGAAACCGAGTAAGGCTGGTCAATGATAGTACACCGGATTTTTTGGTCAGCATACACGTTAATTCCATCCCTTCTCCGAAATGGTCAGGAGCACAGACTTTTTATTCCCCTAGCTTCAAAAAGAGTGCAGAAGTTTCTTATTTGATACAAGATGAAATCAAACGGGTGATCGGTCATACAGATCGGGTTCCGAGTAAGACGAACAATGTGTTTTTGATTCGGGAAGTTAACTGCCCGGCCGTTTTGGTAGAAGTAGGCTTTGTCAGCAATACGGAGGAGGCAAAGCGACTTCAGAGCGTTGAATACCAAAAGGCTATGGCAAATGCCATTTATCAAGGGATACTGCGTCAGTACTCGGGAGAAAAAGCGCCAATTACACCTTAAGAGGGCGGTGGTCGTGTTCCGCCCGCCCGAATATGCTATAATGAACGCGCATACGCTGTTGTTATACCAGCATGGAAATGTTTGAAAAGATCATAGATGAGGTGAACCAGAATGTTGACCAGAGAACAGGTTCTCGAAGCACTACGCGATGTAAAAGACCCCGAAATTAATCGTAGCTTGGTCGAGCTCAACATGATTCGGGATATCCATATTGAAGGCAAGACAGTAAGTCTCACGGTCGTTCTGACGATTTCGGGTTGTCCGCTCAAAGCCAAGATCGAGGATGATGTCATCGCAGCTGTGAAAGCGTTAGGAGCCGAAGAAGTCCACCTGCAATTCGGTTCAATGACAGATGAGGAACGTGCGGCTCTGTCTGCCCAATTACGTAAGAACCAAGGTGGGCAAACACATAACATGACACCGGGACAAGCTCCCGTCTTAAATCCGATCTTGGCGAAGGATTCGAATACGACCTTTATCGCGGTCACTTCCGGAAAAGGTGGCGTCGGAAAATCGACGGTGACAGTGAACCTGGCTGTTGCGCTCGCGCGTTTAGGAAAAAAAGTGGGCATTATCGACGCAGACATTTACGGCTTTAGCGTGCCCGATATGATGAATATTGAACAACGTCCAACCGTGATTGGCGAAACCATTCTGCCTGTTGAAAAGCAAAACGTAAAAGTTATGTCCATGGGTTTTTTTGTGGAGGACAACTCTCCGATCATTTGGCGTGGCCCTATGTTGGGGAAAATGCTGCGTAACTTTTTCACGGAAGTACACTGGGGCGAAGAATTGGACTACCTCTTGCTGGATTTGCCTCCAGGAACGGGGGACATGGCTCTTGACGTGCACACCATGATTCCGCAAAGCATGGAGATTGTGGTAACGACTCCTCATGCTACCGCGGCGTTTGTAGCAGCACGGGCAGGCGCTATGGCAAAGCGGACCGGTCATGAAATCCTCGGTATTGTAGAAAATATGGCATGGTACGAAGCAAAGGATGGTTCGAAAGAATACGTATTCGGGCGTGGTGGAGGAGCTAAGCTTGCCGAGACATTGACATGTGAGCTGCTCGCTCAAATTCCGCTGGGACAACCGGATAATCATCCATCTGAACCTGATTATTCCCCATCCATCTATGGAGGAAAGACCGAAATTGGTCAGCTTTACATCGATATGGCCAAACGTGTCATAGAAAAATGCGGGGAAGCCGTCAAACAGTAAGATCCAAGAAGATGAAAAAGGTGGGCTCTACAATAGAGCTCACCTTTTCGTTTTAAGAAGATTTACCGCTGCCTCCGCCAGAAGAACCTCCGCCGGAACCTCCACCTTTACCTTCTTTTCCTTTTCCTTTTTTCTTCGGCTTCAGTTCCTTTGGCTTTGTCAGGTCCTCGGATACTTTGGTCATGATCTTCATGAGTTCAGCCTGGAACAAAGGACTTTGCAAGGAATCCTTCATCACTTGCATGGTTTGCTGTCGATAAGCAGAGCTTTTCATCAGGTCCATCAAATTTTTCTCAAACTCAGGGTCTTTCATTACGCTTATGAGCTCTTTTTGGTATTCAGGGTCCTTCATTAGGTCCTTCATTAGCGTTTTTTGTTCGTTTTTCATTGATTTTGCCATGGCGCTTGCGAACTTAGGGTCTTTAAACGCTTCTTTGATGTGCGTGTTATTGGGATTCGTCATGCTTTGAATCAAAGTTGTCCGCACTGTCGACTCGTCCAGCATCAGGTTTTGTTTGAACTTATCATCCTTCATCATTTTCCCTACAGATTGCTTCGCTTCGTCCGTCTGCAATATGTCCAGCACCATGTCTTTGACGCTTTTATAATCAGGCTGAGACGAACTTTGCGCTTGTCCGCCACCCCCGCAACTGGTAAGAACCAGACAGACAAGAGCGGTTAACCAAAAAGACATCGTCTTTTTTCTCATGGGGTGGACACCTCCTTCTTTACTCTGCCTACAAGTAACGTGTGCATTTTGTTTTGTTCTTACGCTAGTATTTTCTTGTATCCATTGGTACAATCATATTCGATGTGGATGGGAGGGAATACTTGGTGAGTTTGCGTAAGTATGGATGGCTTTTTATTACCACACTCTTGCTTGGGGGATTAGGTGGGATCCTGGTTGCCCTTATTTTTGATCTGGACAAGCTGCTTGGAGGAAGCACCGGTAACTTTTTTGTCGGCTTGTTCATGTACCTACTGTATGGAATGACCATTAGCATTGTGGCTCAGATGGGTTTTTTTGCGTATATGACGATTAATTATTTCGCCAAAACAATATTCAAAACCGCTTCCCTATGGAAAAGCGTCCAAGTATTTCTTATTTTGTTTGTCTTTTTCGATATGATTTATCTTCGCTATACGTCCTTCGGTGAAGGAAAAGGATTTGGCCTATACTTTATTGAGCCAACGCTATTATTGATTGTTGCTATTGTTACCGCATATGGAAAAGTAAGTCTGACCAATAAATCTGCATGGATACCGACGACCTTCTTTATGTTTGTTGTTACGGCACTGGAATGGATTCCAGCATTGAAGGAAGATAATGTGCGTGCAACACTGTCCATGCTAGTCCCACTATTGTTTTGTAACGTCTGGCAAGTCATGCAATTGCATCGTCTGGTAAAAAGAGAAAGCTGACCCAATGAAGGTCAGCTTTTTTGGTTTTAGTGAACTTCTTTGCTTTCTACACTTGTACCCGAAATGAGTTCAGATACTGTAACGAATTCATAGCCATCCTTGCGAAGTTGATCAATGATCACTGGGAGGGCAAGATGTGTATCTTTTGCAGAATCGCTCGCGTGCATCAGGACGATGTCGCCTGGATGAGCTTTGGATAATACATTATTGATGATCACATCTGTTCCCGGATTGGTCCAATCTTTTGAGTCCGTATCCCATTGGATGACGGAATACCCCATACGATTCGCGATTTCCAGCACTCGTTTGTCAAAATCACCATTGGGCATCCGAATGAGCGTTGGTTTTTTTCCAGTCATTTCAGTTAAAATGGAGTCCGCTTTGCCCATTTGGGAGCGAATTTCTTCATCGGAGTATTTGGTGTAGTTATCATGCTTGTGACCGTGCGAACCAATTTCTAGACCATCCTCTTTGATTCGTTTCAAGATGTCCGGATGTCGTTGACTCCAAGGAGAGGAGAGGAAAAAGGTCGCTTTGTTTACCTTTTTTTCTTTCAGCACATCCAGTATAGGTAATGCTCGTGTCTCTCCCCAGCTGATATCAAAGGTAAGGGCGATTCTCTTTTCTTTGGTGTCGACCTTATAAATAGCTTGGGGGGCTTGCGTGCTGGCACCTTCAGCAAAGGCAGCAATTGAATCGCGTTCCGCATAACCAAATCCGGCTGTTAGCACGATGGCCACGACAATAATTAAGATTTGCTTTAATCGTTTCGCGCTGATCACGTAAATGAATTTCATGGATAGTACCTCCTTTGTCCGATAACAGTTTATGCAGGGAAGACAAGGATATTCTTTGGCCTGTTGGCTATTGTTGAGGTACAATGCATATAGTGAATTATGAGGCAGTAAAGGGGTGTGGTGCATGGGCAATCGATTGCGGCATTTATGGCTTGATAACCGAAACTATTTCTTCGCCGCATGCTTACTATTTTTGGGTGGGGCCTTGATTGGGTATTTTCAAGCACCGCTCGTTGAAGAGATGGTCGGTAAAATGATGGGTCAATTGAAGGAAATTGCTGAACGGATAAAGGATAACGGCGGCGGACCTTTAGCGGTATTCTGGACGATTTTTTCCAATAATGTTTTTAGTGCATTGATGATGATGGCGCTAGGAATATTGTTTGCGTTATTTCCTATAATTGGAATGCTCACGAATGGAGTGCTGCTTGGATTTATCTTTTTCAAATACAGCGGCGTCGGAGTAAGTCCATGGCTTATTTTTAGTGCAGGAATTTTGCCACATGGAATTTTTGAGCTCCCAGCTATCCTGTTTGCAGCAGGAGTGGGTATTCGTTTAGGGGTGCTGAGTTTACGCTCAGTGGGAGTTCTAATCCAACCGCAAAAGCTGGCAAGATTGAAAAATGACTGGTACGATACACTCAAGCAATTTCCATTAGCGGTTCTTACTGTGGTCGTTTTGTTATTCGTCGCTGCCATTGTGGAGAGCACGATAACTCCAACCCTTCTCAAGGAAACGGTGGGCCAACAACTGCAGCAATTGAACTTACTGAAATAATTCAGATTTGCAAACAAATTGAAGCCTTCCTAAACGGAGGGCTTTTTATTTTGAATAGGGCTGAATTTTGATGGAAAGGATAGAGGAGAGACTCGTAAGGCGGAGGGCGATATCGTTGCTAGGGTTTTTGTTTAATACGAAAGAAGTACAGGAACTTGAATACTTGTTAAAACGTGAGCTGGAAGAGATGCTCCTTGATTTTAGCGATAAACGAATTGATCATCTAGTGAAGCGGGCCATGGAGGAGAGGTACTCGATCATGTTTCGCATGTACGCAAGAATCGCTTCTCCCAATGAGTTATCCAAGTATGTCAGACGCAGAAAACTCGGGGAGGAGCATTATACTTAAAATCTTTTTTAAAAAACATATTGACTCAAAGATAGGTCACGTGATAGATTAGTTCTTGTCCTTAAGACGCCATCACAAATAACGATGAACACTGAGGACAGGAAATTGCTCCTTGAAAACTGAACAGCGAAAGCGTTAATGAGTCTATCATTAAACGATTTGCCAGCTTTGAACCAGTAACAAACTTTATTGGAGAGTTTGAT
>NZ_JABSVA010000014.1:0-78855 GCF_013284365.1 Brevibacillus sp. RS1.1 | reverse complement strand
TGTAAGGTGTTTTGATCCCTGTCCTACAAACGGGGGTCAGTTCCGTGGGGTAATTCGGCTTTTTACTTATCGAAAGTTCTGTTCACAGACATAGGACACCATCAGTCGATGGCGCCCCTTTGTTTCCGTTCTTAGAAATCCCAATTCAGCAAGTCCTCCAGCAATTCGCGGGAAAATGCTAATTGCTCCGGTGTGTATTTATCCAGAAAGCTCTTAAAACGCTGTTCAATGTCCTGATGCAACTGGTGATGAATCTTATGCAGCTTTTGTCCCTTTGCGGTTAGCCGATAGTACACTTCTTTCTTATTATCAACCAGCTGTTGCCTTTTAATTAAATCAAGCTTCCATAGCTTTTTGCTGATCCGTGTTATGGACCCTTTCGTTAAATTGACTTTTTCCGAAATCGTGGTGACATTGATGGGACCATGATCCCCAATACAGGCAATGAAATGAATTTCGGATAGGGTAAGGTTTAGCTTCATCCCCATCTCGGATTCCAGCTTCTGCATCTCTTCTGCCATTCGCGCAGTCAATTTGCTTTCTCGCAGCTCTTGCTGCGTGACTAGCTGTATGTAAAGCTGTATGATCCGCTGCTTGGAAAGTTCTGTGCTTTGCATATCATGTCTCCTAGATTACCATCTCATCTCCCCTCCATTATATACTGATTGTTTCGAGAAAAACAATTTCATTTTGTTTTGCACAAAACAATTTTGTTTTCAATCAATCATGTCCGCACCAGTAGGAGATTCCTTTCCGAATAGCTTCCAGCGGATTAGACTCCTCTTGGGAAACAGCCCACGCGACATATCCATCCGGTCGAATCAACGCTGTATGCACGTCATGCCAATCAGCAGCTCCCTTTGCAAGCGAAGCACGAACTACATGGATATGTTTATATTTCGACGAATCGAGAGCTTCATCCAATCGTTCATCCGAGCCCAAATGTAGCAAGAGGAAGGAGCCAGAATGAAAAAGCTCGTACGAATTCTGGCACTCACCGTTCTCCAGGCACAGATTCAACTCTGTAAAACGTCGACCGTTCAATACATGCGACGGCATCTCCCCAACCAGTTCATACTGGACATTGAACGCAGAGATTTGGGTAGCCAACCGATAATTTGCCTCGGGTATTTGCAGCAGGTCGGACACCATATTCCTCAAAGCGATAACGGATGGGGAGAATTCCGAACTACCGAATAGCAGTGATTGCATCTGTGTATTCGTAAGTAATGCGGTATTGATGGGGAAACGCTCCGTATGATAGCTGTCCAACAGCCAATCCGGTGCCCAGCCTTTTAAATGGGCCGCCAGCTTCCAGCCCAGGTTAATTGCCTCTTGCAAGCCAACGTTCATCCCCTGTCCTCCGGCTGGAAAATGAATATGCGCCGCATCTCCCGCCAGGAAAATCCGCCCTTCTCGATAACGCTGAGCTTGCAAGGTCGTATTGCCAAAACGAGTCATCCAAAACGGATCGGCAATTCCAAAATCGTCTCCAAGAATACGCAGCAAACTAGTGCGCAGTTCCTCCAAGGAAACGGGCTCTTCCTTTGGTACAGCCATTCGCTCCGTATCGATCAGTACCACCCGATGCATCCCTTTTGGCAAGGGTACAATCATGACCAAGCCTTGTTCATTAAAGTAGGAAGGAGCTCCTGATTCCGGCGGATTTTTCAAAACAACATCCCCTTGCATAGCCGTAAAGGTCGCATTCTTACCGACAAACGGAATGCCTGCCTGCTTGCGGACAATGCTGCCAGCGCCATCTGCACCGACCACATAGCTTGCTGTCAGCACAGCCTTTCCATTGGGCCCGGAAGTCTCAACCTCAGCCCCATGCTGATCTTGGTGTACGGCCACTACCTCCTCTTCCCTCCGTATTTCTACCCCTAGACTTTCCGCCCACTCCTCTAGTACCTTCTCCGTGTCATGTTGGGGAATAATCAGGGTGTAGTTGGAGGAAGAATCCAAGACTGAAAAATCCAAGCGTGTATCAAGCGCAGCAAAATGCGTCGTCGAAATCGGCTTTCCTCTCTCGAGTAATTTCGCCTTCAACCCGCGCATATCCAGGATTTCCAGTGTGCGCGGATGTATCGTGAGCGCCCGTGAATACGGGGTCGTTTCCTTTAAGCGCTCAAGTACGCATACCTTCACTTTAGCCAATGCCAGCTCTCCAGCCACCATCATGCCAACTGGTCCACCACCAACAATAATTACTTCATAATCGACCTGCATTAAAATCACTCCTATTTTTGTTTTGCACGAAACAAAAATAATATATCATATCTTCTTTTCATTGAAAACCGTTTTCAATTAAATACTTTTTAAAGCCTATGCCAACAACTGAAAAGGCGACCCCTTCTCCTCGAATGGAGGAAGAGATCGCCTTTTTCTATTTTCTTATCGTTTTGCTACGACAATGGCATAGACAAGACCTTGATCATTTGTCCACAAATCCACTTTGTCCTTGGAGGAAAGCTCGCTTTCTTTCATGTCCTTACCGTTGTAGTATTTGATCTTCGCGTCTTCTGTCAGCTTCAAGCTCGTCGATACGTCATCGAAAAATACGTATTTGTCTTTGTTTACGCGGGATTCAATTCCGACGAAACGTACGTTTTCCTTCGCCAGTTTTCCACTGACGGAAGCAGCAATGACATCGCCGTCACGATCCAGAGTCAATGTCACGTACTCAAATTGATCGACATCTTCAATCGCGTCCTCATCCGTTACATCGTACGTCTTGCCGTTAACCTCTACTTTTGCGGAAGTCACCTTGCCGTTATCGTTACGGACCTCAACTGAGTCAACCACGCCGCTTACTTTCTTAGGCGCACCTGTAATGGCTTTTACTTTGCCAGCGTTGTTGAGTGTCAGCGTGTACTCGTTGTCGTTGGATGCTGCATCGCTGTCAATCGTAACCCCGGACAAGAGCTCATACACTTTCCCGTTCACGGTAATTTTGGAACCGGATTTTTTCGTCACGTATCCTTTTACGGTTTGCTTTTCCAAAGTCAGCTCCACAATGTCATTCGTTCCAACATTGTATTTCCACGTAAGGATGCGGTGGTCATTAAACTGATCGTTTTTAATCGTCGTTGGAGATACGGAGTTGCCATCGACAGTCAGCTTCGCGTTTGTCAAGATATCGTAGGTTTTCCCGTCGATTTTCACAGTTGCCAGTTTTCCTGAGGCATACGCAGTTGTGTCTGAGATCTGTTTGTTCGTAGCTGCCCCTACACCCTGCTCTACTTTCACCAGGTTTCCATTTTTGTCAAACGTAAGCACTGCAATTTTGCCGCTCGTCAACTCATCCAGCTCATCTACTTCGTCTTCGTCTACGAACAACTCTGTATCTTCATGCACCTCGTAATTGACGCCGCCAACGCGAACCAGGTTTTTGTCTGTATCAACGGTGATCGTATCTGTGAAGCTCAGCTTCGTGTAAACAAGCTCAGATACTTTGCCGTCCACATTGAGTGTCAGCTCGACCAAGTCATCTTTTTCGATGTCAGAGAACGAAGCACTCGTTGCTTTTGCCTCTGGATGCGCCTTACCTTTGATCGTTGCTTTGGAATCCAGCGTGTAGGTCGTGCCGTCTACTCTCAGCTCTTTCTTCGAGTTGGAACCGCTCACGGAAGATACTTTTTCCACGATTCCTTTTGTCGTGTTGTCGCTGATCGTGATGGACTTGATTTTGCCATTGTCACCAACCACTGCCACAAACTTTTGGCCGATGTGAGAGCGGCTTACATTTACGCCATCTTCTACTTCCAAAACAACTTCTCTTCCATTGACGATTGCCTTGAATTTCTTTTCATCGCCTACAGCCGTTGTAAAATTAAGGCCAGTCTTCACGATTCCTTCCACGATTTCGGAGTCAGAAGTAACAACGGTGAGGAAAGCCACTCGGCCATTTTTCGTAATGTATTCGACTTGCGCGCCTACGATCAGATTGCCGTATACTTGCGCGGAATCAGCCAATTCGATTTCTTTGTTTTGTCCGACTAGCTTCAGCTTTTTGCCAGACTTGTCATACGAAGCAACTGCGCCCTTCACTACTTGCAGCTTCTGATTGGTTCCTTTTGCGTTACCATCTTTGTCGTAGTACGCGCCGTTTGCGTATACAGGCGTTTCCATAAAGCGATCCGTGTACTTCGCGACGATATCACGCGGAGCTGCCGCTGTCGGTGTTTCCTTTGCATCGTAAATACCTGCTCTGTCCGCTTCCAGCAAGTATGGGATGTACCACTCGCTTGAGGCTGATGGACGAACGTCAATCTTCAAGCCTTGTACGTAAACAGTCAACGCTTCCGCGATTTTTACGTTGTTGTTCGGTTTGAAGGTTCCATCTGGATATCCCTTGATGATGCCTTGGGATACCGCAAGATTAATGTACCCTGTTGCCCAGTGATCTGATGGCAGATCTTTAAATGCGGTCTTTCCTTGCAGGAGCTTTGCTTGCGCGTCTGTGTACCCCAGTGCCAGCACCGCAACTTTGGCGAACTCCGCTCTCGTCACTTCTTTATACGGTCTGAAAGTACCATCTGTATAACCCTTCAGAACACCCGCATAGTTCAATTTCAGAATCGCGTCTTTGTTCACGTTTCCTCCGATGTCGGAGAATGGCAGTGCCGTAGCAGCCCATCCGGTACCCGGCAACGCAAGCGATCCTGCCAGAACCGCAGTCGCTACTAATTTTTTAAAATCCTTGGTTGCTCGATTCTTTTCTTTTTTCAAAATAAACCCCTCCATCACTGTAACCGTTTATCAGTTCTTTCTCTCCAGCAGACTCTCCCATTTGAAGAAATGATGGAATAGTCCACAGTAGAACTGTTTTCTTCGGCTGAACGCTCTTTTTAGACGACACGATTTCCGAAAAAGTTTCAAAGCTTGTTCGGGTAAATCATTCCACTGCTCCTCAAACATGGATAGGTAGCGGGTTCACGATATTTCGCAGAACGTAAAAAAACCACCTGAGGTCTCAGGTGGTTTTACGTTTTCATTCCAGCAGGAAATGCTATAAGCCAGGTTCTGTCTCTCCCGTGCTTCAAGCGGGGCAATCCCTCGCACCAAGAGCGGTAGCCATCTATCTATGGCATCCGAAGATACCATCCGTCCTTTCCGTTTGATTCCTTCAGGACGGTTCCCCTACCTAATTTGGGTTTCTCGCTCGCAGGGTTTACCGCGTTCCATCTTTTCTGTCGCCAGAAAAGCTACGTTTCTGTGGCACTTTCAGCGTACTCGGGCCTCAGAGAGAGCCCTTTCCACGCCGTCAGCAAGGCTCAACACCTCACTGCCCTGGCTTGCACCAGGTACGAACACTCCAGGCATCTCAGCCTGGGCGAGCCTGGACTTTCCTCTACCGCCAATCGTCGAAACGATTGCGGCAGCGACTACCCACATTTCCTGCACATCAGAATCAGTAACATTTACTCTATCACATGCCTCCTACATGGTCAACAAGCAGGATTTGGAAGGGCCATTTGTAGTACAATAGAAATGGCTACAAGGAGGTATGACGATGATAACCATTACTCCAATTGCGGCGGTACGTCTTGCACAAATGATCGCGGAAGAATCGGATGCAGAACAGCTCGGAATCAGACTCGTCCCGACTACGACGGGTTGTGGCAGCTATACATATAGCATCGCCATTACGGAAGCGGACAAACATGATGTCACCCAAGAAATAAGTGGAATTCGTTTCTTTTATCAAACACATGAGATAGACCAGCTTTCCGGGACAGTCATCGACTGCGATCCTGCAACTGGCCGCTTCTCTATTTTCCATCCGCGCCCGATGCAAACAGATTGCTCGCTTACTCATTGATTAGGAGGTAACTATGCTGCTCTTATCATTTGAAAACATCAAACCGAAGATTCACCCTACCGTTTTCTTGGCAAAAGGCTCTGTCGTTTCTGGCGATGTCGAAATCGGCGAGGATTCTTCTATTTGGTACAACACTGTGATCCGCGGGGACATCGCTCCGACCGTCATTGGAAAACGCGTCAGTGTCCAAGACAACAGCACCCTGCACCAAAGCCCGAACAACCCGCTGATCCTTGAAGACGAGGTGACCGTTGGACATAACGCCGTTTTACATAGCTGCGTGGTACGTCGCGGCGCATTGATTGGAATGGGTGCGATCGTGTTGGATCGTGCGGAAATTGGAGAAGAAGCGATGGTTGCTGCGGGTGCACTCGTTCCTCCTGGCATGAAGGTGCCACCTCGCTCGCTTGTTGTCGGCAACCCAGCAGAAGTAAAACGTGAACTCAACGAGGCAGACTTGAAAGAATTCGTACGCATTCGCCAATCGTATGTGGATAAAGGAAAGATGTATCGCCAACTGGAAGAAAGCCCGCTCGAACGGGAGTAGGAAAAAGAAAAGGGAGGTCGAGGGCGCATAAGCACCTTCTATCCTCCCTGTTTTTTATGATTGGCGATCCAAGCCGATTAACACCGCTTTTTCCTTACGAAGCATTCTGCAATCGATCTACCTCACGAATGTGCTCAAATAGCATATACGAGCGGATCGCTGTCTCTAAATGAAGCTGATCCGGTTCTTTGGTCGTGCTGTATTTTTGAAAGAAAGCCGACAGCCTGTAAAGAAAACCGAAATATTTACGCACGTAGCGATCACCGAGCATGCCAACAAGCAGTCCTGCTACCCCGCATGCGACGCTCCATTCTAAAGGTAAAAAGAATACAGACAAGATGAATCCTGTAAAAAACCACACGACCAGATTCGTCGAGCAACCGTCATTCACGATATTTGCCCGTTGAATCTCATTCAGTGCTGCTAGTGACTTCTTCCCTCCATAGCTAAACACTTTATGTTCTGCACCGTGAAATTTTTTCATCTTTTTCGGAAAAACGAAGTGAAAGCCTGCGATGTATACAGCTACCCACATCGGATCGAGGATGGCCCAGTCTGGCTTCACGATCGCTGCTAGTACATAACCAGCAAGCAGGAGATGAAACAATTGATAGTACCACGGGAAGGAGAAAAAGATTCGATACCAGAGCTTCCCTATCGTTTTCAATGTGATTTTTTCCGCCCACATATGAATCACGCCGTCTTTTACTTCCGCGCAAGCCAGCACATTTCGATCATGAAAAAGCACACCGCGTCCAAAAGACATCCCCATAATCATCTCGTTAGCTATTCTCCTTCCGCCCTAATGTCGTTATAATAGGTTGAGTTGTACGCAGAATGAAGGAGGTTTCACAATTGATCCGCATGGTTCCAACTACACCATTAACACCTTTACACGATCCATGGGAGCCGTTGTTCAATGCGACACCCCCCGCCTATAAACTTACCAGCGTCGAGTTTACTGTAACGAATCTGTGCAATCTCCGCTGTGAGCATTGCGCGGTTGGTGATACATTGCGATACAAAGACGATCCCGCTCTTCCTGTTGATCTCATACTCCGTCGTCTCGATGAAGCAAAAGATCTGCTTACTCTCAGTATAACAGGCGGAGAACCGATGTACAGCGAGCGCACCGTGAAAACTGTGATCGCACCTATTCTACAATATGCTGCAGATCGTGGGCTGCGGACGCAAATCAACTCCAACATGTCCATGCCGTTTTCTCGGTATGAGTTGATCCTGCCTTACATCGATGTTATGCATATTTCATGGAACTGGTCTACTCCCGAAGAATTCCATGATATTGTTTACGCAAAAGCACGGCAGCCGGTTTCAATGAAAAGAGCGGAAGCACAATTTCAAGAGATGATGGAAAATGCACGCAAGCTCTCGGAAGCAGGTGTATTTGTCTCAGCCGAAACGATGCTGAATCATCGCACATGGACAAAGCTCGATACCCTCCACCGTCAAATTCAGGAGATGGGCAGCAAGCGACATGAGGTACACCCGATGTATGCGAGTGATTTTGCCCGTGATCTGGATGTCCTTTCGCTCGATGAGCTCCGTCAAGCCATTCATCGGATGCTCGATGTACGTAATGAAGATTTGTGGATGCTTTTCGGGACGCTTCCGTTTTTTGCTTGTAGTTCTGAAGCAGCAGACAGGGAATTGATCAGCAGACTGCGCTCTGCGAAAAATGTGACGACTCGCAATGATCCAGATGGTCGGAATCGTCTAAACATCAACATTTTCACCGGTGATGTCATCGTGACCGATTTCGGGGATGTAGAGCCATTGGGCAATATTCAAACCGATCAGCTCCAGTCGATGTTTGAAAAATGGCAAGAACACACGCTGAATCAGAAGATCAATTGCTTCTGCCCTGCTGCTGGATGTGCAGGACCGAACCTGCTCGTTGCTAATACTTACTATCAGGAGACTGATTTTACTCTGCGAAAAGCACTCGTCTAATTGGGCACACTAGGGCGTGAGGTGATCTACCATGAGCAGACGCAAACGCCCTCTCGTCCCCGAGGCGAGAAAAGGGCTAGACGCCCTAAAAGCGCAGGTTGCACACGTTGCTGATCCTGCGCAGGCCAAATTCGAGGTCGCAGAAGAAATTCATGTCCCATTGCAGCCCGGCTACAATGGGCAGTTAACCTCTCACGATGCCGGTCGAATCGGAGGACGTTTGGGCGGCAGTATGGTCAAAGAGATGGTTCGGATGGCAATGGAAGGTATGAATAAAAAACCGTAATTCTATTGTTTGGGAACCCCGCTATTTGTTGAATGCGAATGGCGGGGTTCTTTGTCGAGTAATCGAGTATTGCCAAGTCGAACACTGGCTATCAAACTGATTCCAATCAGAATCAAACCAGTGATAAAGACGTCGTGCAAAGCTTCACTAAACACCAGTCCTCCCCGCATCCGCCATTCTACGATGCTCCCAAACACACTCACTCCAATCGTCCCCCCAATGGAACGAAATAATTGCGATGTCGACATGGCAACACCCCGATCTTCCGGTTTGACAGCGCTGTGTGCTGCTGTACCGAGTGCCGGATAGATTGCCCCCATGCCTAGACCTGTGACAATCATGTAGATAACGAGCTGTGCGTTCGTTGTCTCTCCATCCATGGTGCTTAGAAGGAAGAAGCCTGTCGCCATGATGAGTAGGCTGGGAATCAGAATCGCCCGAAATGAAGCTTTTGCCATCCATCTTCCCCCAATCGTCGAAGAAATCGCTGCGGACAGCATGAGTGGGACTAAAAGGAATCCAGCCTCTGAGGGACTCGCACCGCGTACCCCTTGGACGAACAGAGGGACATATGCGATTGCACCGAACAAAGCGGCACTCACAAAGAATCCTGCGAGATTGCCATATCCAATGGCCGGAATGCGAAAGAGGGAGAGCGGAAGCAGGGGCTCCTTTGCTTTGGTTTCAATCCAGATGAACAAGCCGAGAAATAAGGTACCTGCTCCCCCTAATCCGATCTTGTATTCCCTCCCCTCCATGACAAGGGACAGCAGGATGAGAATGATGGCTGCACTCAAGCTAATCGCCCCGTACCAGTCGATGACTGACTTCTTATCGTAGTGCCGCTGTTCACGAAAGGCTAGCGCAATGATCAAAAAGGCAGCGATTCCAATAGGAAGGTTGATAAAGAAGATCCATCCCCATGGCAGATGCTCCACGATCATTCCTCCCAACGAGGGACCGATTATACTCGTCATGGCAAAGACAGCTCCGAAAAGTCCTTGAAATTTGCCTCTCTTTTCGGGTGGATACAGTTCACCCACAATGATGAATGCAACCGGCATTAATGCCCCAGCTCCCAAACCTTGAACACCTCTCGCTACAATAAGACCCGTCATGGAATTCGCCATGCCGCACAGGAGAGATCCTAAGAGAAACACAAACAACCCGATCAAATACATTTTTCTCGCTCCAAACAAGTCCGCCATTTTCCCATAGATGGGCATGCTCGTGGTCGATGTGAGCATATAAATCGCGAACACCCAGCTATAAAGAGATAGACCTCCCAGCCCTTTCGTAATTGTCGGCATGGCAGTTGAGACAATCGTCTGATCCAACGCTGACAAGACTAACCCCATCAGCACTCCACCCGTGACTAAGCCTACGCGACGCTTTTCCTTTTCCATCTCCATCGCACTCCCCTTTTTGAAGTAGTTGATAACAGCTCCAAAAATATAAGGGAATTTTTAGAAAAAGAGTAGACTTTTTCTTTCCGATGAGTTATTCTGATGATAGAGTCTGCCCCTAGGAATCACGAATGAATTATAAATAAAAACCGCCTCCATTACGGACGCGGTTTTTTTGTTTTGCCATTCATCTCAGCTTGTCGAGCTTTTTGGCACTTGCCTTACGAGGTCCAAGCATCGCCTTACCTATGTCGCCCACTTTGTTTACAGAGTCAAAAACTTGGTCGATCACATCCACTAGTTCCCGAATCTGCACCACTTTTCCATAGACGCCCATGAAATGGTGCCGGACGTTTTTTCCATTTAACCCTAGCATGGCCGCACCTCCTCTTAATCCTCTCGTATCACTTTATGCAGGATCAAGCGAAGAGGAAATTGCCAAATGTGGAAAATTATTTGGCCCTCTATCCAGCTGCTTAGCGTGGACGAGGCGTAGCGGTCGGACGCGGGCGCGGAGGTTGTGTCGGCGTAGTGGCCCGCTCCAGACGAGTGACACGGTTCTCCAACCGATCTACTCGATTATCCAGCCTGCGAAAGTCTTCACGCAGCGCATCTACTCGATTCTCCAGTCGATTCAGACGACGCTCGACATCCCCACCAGGAGCCGGTGTGGGCGTAATTGGGATGTACAAATTTTGACCAACGTAAATGTAGTAGGGATAGGCGACATTATTCACACGGATCAATTCCTGAACGGATACACCAAAACGAGCCGCAATGCTGTTTAGCGTATCTCCCGAACGGACTACATAGTTCACGAATCTCACTCCTTTTTTCTGTGATCATTCGCTATTAACCTATGCCCGCCCTGGTACACGCGCAATAAACCAATACCCATTTTGGCTGAAAATAGTCAAACACCCAGTACAAACGCCGTTACAAACCTGAAAGAGCAAGGCTCAGTCCCATCAACACTTTGAATAGACAGAAACACCCTCAAGAAACACTTCCTCTACTTGCTTCAATTCCTCTATCTCTTGTAATGGATCACCTTTTACCACAAGCAAATCTGCAAAATAACCTGGCGCTAACGTCCCAATCTTACTTCCTTGGTCCAGCACCTCAGCTGCGTTTTGAGTAGCAGCCTGGATCGCCCGAATTGGCTCCATCCCCAGCTCCACCATCAGCTTGATTTCCTCTGCCACAGGCGTAATTGGATAGCCTTCCAATACGATATCCGTACCCGTAGCGATTTTTACGCCTGTATTCATCAATTGTACGAAGTTCTCGCGATACGCCTTTTCTGATTCGATGAAAAAGGCTCCCTGCTCGATAATCTCTTCGCTCAAGATGCCTTGATTCGCCTGTTGCTGCTCATTCCAAATATGCTTGTAATAATCAGCAATCTGGAAGAAGGTAACCATAGTCGGTACCCATACCAGTCCTTTTTCTTTCATCTGCTCTGCTTGTTCAACGGTCATAAACGTCGCATGCTCGATCGTATCAAATCCCGCATCAATCGCCATCTGGATCGCCGGTTGAAGCGAGGCATGTACACAGCATTTTCGTCCCAAGCGATGAGATTCATCAACCGCCGCATCCAGCTCCTCTTGTGTGAACTCCGGCGTTGGTGTACGATGGCTCGTCATGAGCTTGATCCAGTCTGCTCCTGCTCTTACTTGTTCACGTACGGCTGTCCGCACGTCCCACGGACCATTTGCTTCTCGCAGGGCACCCTCTAATTGCCAGCCGTGCCCCCCGGTCATAATAATCCCTTGGTTTACCTGAAAAAGACGAGGGGAAACAATGAAGCCGTTCTTTGCTGCCAGCTTCAGCGTACTGCACAATCCATCCGGTGCTGCCACATCACGGATCGTCGTAACCCCCAAGGAAAGTGCCTCTTTCAAATTCGCTGTCGCCAGTAAAGCCACGAGTCCGTCGTTGTTGCGATACTCAGCGGAGTCTGGTTTGCTCCACCAATACCCGATGTGAACATGTAAATCGATCAAGCCTGGCAAAATGGAGCATCCGCTGTACCGCTTTACCTCTCCTTCCGATATGGAATTAGTAAGCTCCGATTCTGTCCCCACTGCTACAATCTTTCCTCGCTCATCAACCCCGACAGCGCCTTGTTCAATTACATGCTCCCCATCTCCGATAATGACGCGATCAGCAATCAACCATTTCATTTCTGTCCCCCCTGTCAAAAATGAAAATCCATCTGTCCGCAATCGTGGTTAGTTCCTCGAAAGTTCATCATCTATCCGACTATTTCCTTCTCCTCCCTCGTCTAGTTTGAAAAAAAAAAGCCTCCGACAGCACGTGAAGTGCGCCAGAGGCTTTCGTGTTACATTCCTTATTTAAATACAGGTGCAGCAAACTGAGCCAATTTCTCAGCAGAAGACTTTTCCACATCCGCGTGCAAGCTGTTGCCATGGGAATCCATGGTGACGATTGCTGCGAAGCCTTTTACGCGCAGGTGCCACATCGCTTCTGGAATACCGAATTCCATGAAATCGACACCTTCTACTTTTTCCAAGCATTCTGCATAATACTGAGCTGCTCCACCAATCGCATTTAAGTACACAGCGCCATGCTCGTTCAATGCTTTCAGGGTTTTCGCACCCATTCCGCCTTTTCCGATAACGGCACGGATTCCAAATTTCTTGATGATTTCGCCTTGGTACGGCTCCTCGCGAATGGAGGTAGTCGGGCCAGCCGCTTTTACATGCCACTCGCCTGCTTCGTCCTTCAGCATGACTGGACCGCAGTGGTAGATGATGCCACCGTTCAAGTCCACTGGACAGTCATGATCCATCAGGTAGCTATGCAGGGCGTCGCGTCCTGTGTGCATTTCACCATTGATAATGACCACATCGCCCACTCGCAGGCTGCGGATTTGTTCTTCAGAGATTGGCGCTTGCAGAACAACCTCTCTGCGCTTTTCGCCCGCATCGTCCGTAGCTGCTACAGGGGACAAGTCCATCGCCACTTCTTCGTCTTTATAGAGGTAACGGAGGATTTCACCAGTCTCCGGATTCAGGCGAACACCTTGACGGCGGAATGCCCAGCAGTTGTACGCAACGGATACGAAAAAGCTCGCTGGCAGGCGGTTTTCCACACCGATTTTACAGCCCAAGAGAGTCGAGTTACCACCAAAGCCCATGGTTCCGATTCCGAGTTGGTTCGCTGTTTCCATAATGTAGTCTTCCAAAGCAGCCAGATCAGCAATTGGATTCACATCGTCCACTTTGCGGAACAATTGATGCTTCGCCAGTGCATAACCGGAGGTGCGATCGCCACCGATTCCTACGCCGATGAAGCCGGCACTACAGCCTTGTCCTTGCGCTTGATATACCGCATGCAGAATGCACTTGCGAATACCATCCAGGTTGCGGCCCACTTTGCCCAGGCCTTCAAGCTCACAAGGCAGGGAGTACTGGATGTTTTTGTTCTCACAGCCGCCGCCTTTGAGAATCAGCTTGATTTCGATTTCATTCTCTTCCCATTGCTCAAAGTGAATGACAGGAGTACCTGGTCCGAGATTGTCCCCTGTGTTTGTACCTGTCAAGGAATCTACGGAGTTGGAACGCAGCTTACCCGTTTTGGTTGCTTCTGCAATCATTTCTTTGATGGCTTGTTTAATAATCAACTGGTTGACTCCAACCGGAGTTTTCACTTCGAATGTAGGCATCCCCGTATCTTGGCAGATCGGAGAAACATTTTCTTCTGCCATGACGACGTTTTGCGCAATTGTAGACAAAGACAGCGCTGCACGTGTGCCAAGATCCTCTTTCACTTTAGCTGCATTGACGGCACGACGCACGTCTGGTGGTAGATTCGTAGAAGTATCCGTGATGAGTTCCAGAATGCTTTTCTTCAAGTTTTCCATCTATGACGCCCCTTTTGACGTAGTGGTGTAAATGGTAGCATAAACCGCCTATTATTATAGCACACGCTCCCCCACCTGTCCGTAGATTGCTGCCCAAAGAGTGTGTGAAACATTCCGTAAACGTGCGTCGTCTTATTACCGACAGCAAATTTTGGCAAGAAGCAGATATGAGGGGGATTAAAATGAAAAGAACATTTGCCGGGCTTCTCGCCTCTGTGATGGTGGTGACCGCTATACCCTTCCTGTTCACGACAGGTACAATTGCGGAGCCAACCGTTCAAGCCGCAGCAACTACAGAAGAGTTGCCAGTAGTCGGTTCCTATGCGGAGCTAAAAAAGCTCATCCAATCATCTGACTTGGATAGCTATCATTACGGCACCTTGGAAACGACTGCCGCTATGCCAGTAGCCGCACCTAGCACAGCCAACAAAGTAGCGGACACTTCCGGCGGCGCTGCTCGCGGTGATTTTTCCACAACGAACACACAAGTGCAGGGCGTCGATGAAGCAGATATCGTCAAATCAGATGGAACTTATCTTTATCAATCCACGCAAAATGAAGTGCGCATCATTAAAGCGTATCCAGCGACCGAAATGAAGGTCGCAAGCCGTATCAGCTATGACAATGGAAAATTCGTACCACAAGAAATGTACGTAGACGATCGCAGACTCATCGTTATCGGGCAAGCGGATGAGAACATCTCCTATCCTCCTGGTATCGCTTCCAAAAGAGGCATCCCCCGTTTCCAAAGCATGCAGTCCGTGAAAACCATGATCTACGATATTACGGACAAAAAACAACCGCGGCTCATTCGTCAACTGGAGCTGGAAGGCCAGTACATGTCGTCCCGCAAAATCGGCGCGAGCTTGTACGTGACAGCCAACCATTACATGGATGCGTATCGTATCATGCAAGAGAAAGCAGAAGTGCCAGGCCCAACATATAAAGACAGCGCCCATCATAACCAATACCAAACCATTCCCTACAGCGAGATTCGTTACTTCCCGGATCACTTTCGTCCAGAGTATTTGATCGTCATTGGCGTGAATCTGGATGATTCGAAACAAAAGATGTCACTGAATACGTACCTTGGTGCTGGTGAGAACATCTATGCATCCACCAAAAATCTGTATGTAGCCGTCACGCAGAACAATGCCCAGCCAGTAGCCGTTAAGCAAAAAGGAGTGACAGCTCCTTTGATTGCCCCTCCCCTTGAGTCAGATACAACCATTTATCGATTTGCCATGAATAAGGGTGCCATTCGATTTACAGGAAAAGGGTCGGTGCCTGGACGCATTCTGAACCAGTTTTCCATGGATGAAAACGACGGTTATTTCCGAATCGCCACCACGAGCGGGAACATGTGGCGGGACGATGAGCTTACGTCCAAAAACAACTTGTATGTGCTGAACAATAAACTTGAGGTATTTGGGAAGCTGGAAGGCATCGCTCCAGGAGAACGCATTTATTCGGTCCGTTTCATGGGAGATCGTGCCTACATGGTCACCTTCAAAAAAGTCGACCCGCTGTTCGTTCTCGATCTGAAGAAGCCTTCTGCACCAAGCGTACTAGGTGCCCTGAAAATTCCAGGTTACAGCGACTATTTACACCCGTATGATGAAAACCATATCATCGGTTTTGGCAAAGACGCAGAATCAGATAAAGACTGGGCGTACTACCAAGGGATGAAAGTTGCCCTCTTTGACGTCAGTGATGTAACGAAACCGAAGGAAAAGTTCAAGACTGTGATCGGGGACAGAGGAACGGATTCCGAGCTGTTGCGCAATCACAAGGCTCTGCTGTTCTCCAAAGAAAAAAATCTGCTCGCCTTTCCTGTATCCGTCCACGAACGTACGGCTGAACAAAAAGCCAAAAACGATATGCGCGAGTATGGCCACTTTACTTTCCAAGGTGCCTACGTCTATCAGCTTGATCTACAAAAAGGGTTTCAGCTGAGAGATCAGATCACCCATCTGTCGAAGGAAGATGTTGCGAAAGCAGGCGAAGGCTGGTACGACAGCTCCAGTAACATTAAGCGGATTCTCACGATTGGCGACACACTCTATACCGTTTCAGACGATTACGTCAAAACGCAGCAGCTCTCTGCATCCAAAAAGGAGAATATCTTGCCATTGGCGAAATAGCGGTAATGCTCTGTCATGCGGACAGGTTCTGTGCTAAGATGGGTTAATAGATGCAGCGTATATAGAGAGGGTGTCACTACGTGGAGTATTTGAGTTTTAATTTGACATCAACGCTGGCAGGGATTGCGGCTGTGCTGTTGGTTATGTTTATTCGCCTGCACTGGCCCTTCCGCTTTCAGTACATGGCCAATCTGTTCAAACGCCGTTTGAATATTCGATTGCGCTGGCTGGAGGCTTCCTATCGGAAGAACCGTTCCCGTGCTGTCGCTATGCTGGATAAATCAACCCATGAGATCATGCTTGGCAATTATGAAATGGCCGAAAAATATATCGTTCAAGGAATCAACGTCTGCAAGGAACGACCAACGTTATTCAATCAAGCGATGATTCACTACTTGTTTTACAACCTGGCGATCGTTTACTATTCCTCCGAACGATACAACGAATCATTGGAAGTGGCGTTTCGTATTTACCAGCGTGATCAGGGAATGACTGATTCCTTA
Organism: Brevibacillus sp. RS1.1; assembly: GCF_013284365.1. Classification (NCBI taxonomy): domain Bacteria; kingdom Bacillati; phylum Bacillota; class Bacilli; order Caryophanales; family Paenibacillaceae; genus Brevibacillus; species Brevibacillus sp. RS1.1. Next base: position 62,279 of record NZ_JABSVA010000014.1, on the reverse strand, counting down.
GCGCTTATTGCCTGCTCGCACGCCCGCCTGGGTGAAGTGGAGAGTGCGATAGAAGCTTACCAGCTAATCGCAAGCAAACGATCGGCAAAAGACTGGAAGCTCTTCTGCTTGGCAGAGATTGAAGCTGCCAAAGGAAATTATGAGCGAGCCCTTTCCTATCTGAAACAATTGATGGACAAATCAGCTAGTCTTGTGCATCTGAATCACTCCGTACTGGAAAAACGCTTGGAAGAGTGGAAAAAAGCCTCTACACAAGCCAGCTAATTGATTGACGACCGCACATTGCTTTATGTGTGCGGTTTTTATTTTCCGCTTCCCGTAACGCTGCTCTACGCACAGTCGTATTACTATCAAGAAAGCGAGGTATTTTTCATGAAAAAATTCAATGTATCTATACTTGCTGCCTCAGCACTTGTACTCGGTCTCGCTGTAGCGGGCTGTACACCTGGAAAAGATTCTGCATTCTCTGCAGATAACCCTGTTGCCAAAATCGGTAATGTGACAATTACGCAAGAGCAAATGTACGACAAATTGAAAAAAGATGCCGGTAAGCGTGTCATGGCTGATATCATCACCTTGGAGCTGTACAAACAGGAAGGCGCTGCACGAGGAATAACTGTAACCGATCAAGAACTCGATGCACGTGTGAACCCAGTTAAAGAAAAAATGGGATCACCAGAAAGATTCCAACAGTATTTGAAGGATAAGCAAATGACTGAGCAAGAGCTCCGTGAAGGCGTGCGCTCTGTTATGTTGCGGGACAAGCTGTTCGAGAAGGATAACCCGATCACTGAAGAACAAATCAAAGAATACTATGAGAAAAACAAAGATAAGTTCGAGGGAACATTTGAAGAAGCTCGCCCGAAAGTAATCGAAAAAGTAAAATCCAGAAACAAACGAAATAATATGGATAAATGGATCGAAGAATTGTATAAAAAGCATAACGTCCAAATCATGGATAAAGATTTGGAAAGCGAAAAACAAGTGGATGAAGAAGATACAACACCTTCCAGCAAGTAATGCAAAAAGACTTGTGCTAGCCGTCAATGCGCGGCGCACAAGTCTTTTTTCGTTACGGACGAGCAATCGCAATCAGCTCTTGCAAAAACTCCTTGATTTCGCCATGAAGAATGGGGCCATGACCAGTAGCTAAATACTCAATGGGCCAATCCTGCAAAATCTCCAAGCCCCCCGTAAACTCCGCCGCTCGCTCTGGTTCACGCGCTACCCATTGCTTCAATTGTTCTTGATAAGCTGCCCGGCAGTCCACTTCTCCACCAACGATTTGGCCGAGTTCTGTGTTTTCAAAGCATAAATGATCGCCAACAAAGCATATTTTCGACTGGGGATCAAAAAAGGCAACGGAGCCTTCTGTATGAAAAGAAAGCTGTCGGAAACGCAGGGACGGCAGATCCCCCCCACTACCTGTAAACGTATGGCCGAATAGCGTCTGTGAAAAATCATCCAGTTCGTAATAATCGTCGAGGTGAATCCAATTGTTACGAGAAGGGAACATATCGGCATTTCCAATATGATCAGCATGTCGATGAGTGAAGTAGACATATTCCGTTCGATCTGGCTTGACCCCGATCTCTTCCAACGCCTGTTGAAAAAATGAGCGTTGCTTGCGCTGGTGAGAATCAATCAATACAAAGGCATTCCCTTGTTTGATCACATAGCTGTTCACGTAGCTATTCCACGCTTCCTCATAGGTGATGATCGCCCAGGTGGAGTCTGTGATTGGTGCAATCACATTGTTCATGCCTCCATCTCTCCTCTCCTCCCAGATACAATTTCTTATTGTTATTATACACAATCATGCACAACCGTGCTGACTCGTGCCCAAACTTATCCAACGCACTACATAATCACACGGTCGCCTCTTCCCCTAAGCTGACCCAAGATCTTCCTTGCGAGCGTTGAATGTGAACAGGTACGCCGAAAAAGCTTGTCAGACGTTCCGCCGTTAGGACCTCATCGGTTTTTCCAGCCTGGTCAACTTCCCCCGCTTTTAGCAGCAAAGTATGCGTGAAGCAAGGCAAAATTTCTTCGATGTGATGGGTGACATAAATGAGAGTGGGTCCGTTAGGCTGCTTGGCAATTTGTTCAATCATGGCCAACAGCTGTTCTCTTGAAAGGAGGTCCAGCCCAGTGCAAGGCTCGTCTAGGATGAGTAAGCGAGGGGAAGCCATCAATGCGCGAGCAATCAGTACTTTTTGTCTCTCCCCTTGCGATAAAGCCGCAAAAGGTCTGTTTTTCAGTGCACGGCATCCAAATGTATCGAGTAAATCCGACGCTTTCTCTACATCCGCCTCTTCAGGAACGGAATACAAGCCGATGGTTGCCTCCCGTCCACTCAAGACGACACGGAGTGCAGTTTCATGCTCATGAAGCTGTGCCATCAACGCTGTGCTTACCCAGCCGATTGATTTACGCACCTCGCGCAAGTCGACGGTTCCATAAAGGTTGCCTAATACACTGACCTCCCCCTTTGTCGGCCATACATAACCACAAATGATTTTCAACAGACTGGTTTTACCAGAGCCATTTAACCCGACTAAACACCAATGCTCCTTGTCTTGTACTTGCCAGGCAATGTCTCGCAGAATGGTTGTTTCATCTCTTTGCCAGGTAACCTTTCTTACATCAATGACCATACTCTCTCCACTCCTGACTCTCACAGTTTTATGTGAAAAGAACCTCCATGGCATATGGAAGCACACGGAGGCCCTAACCCAAAAACAGTTTCGTTAAAATTTACCTTGAATCTTGAAGACAATCTCCGCAAACAACGTAGCGAAGAGGAACGTGCCAGTAAAGACGACGAGAGACACGACTACGATACGCCAGCTAAGCTGTTTGAATAGATGAACATCTTTTCCGAGTGACAGACCTGCATAGGCGAGAATCGGTGTGGCCAATGCGAGCAGATTGATCTTGGCAATCGCAGCAGCCGTATATTCATTCCCTGGGAAAAACGGGGATGTCGCAAGCATCGCAAACAAAGAAATCCATACAATGACGGGAGATTTGAACGGCAGGATGCGCGTGAAGCCCATTCCAATCAGCGTAATGACCGCCAAGAGCAAAATACCTGGCAAAGAATCCATGATTGGTACTTTATAACCGATCCAGTTACCGATGAGAGCAATGAAGCCGATGATAAAAATCGTCAAGATTTGATTCATGCGCTTTTTCTCCCCCCTTCTGCTGCAGAAGAAGCGCTTTTACGTCCAATGATAGGCTCAAGCCATGCATACAGCTTTTGTGTAACCGGCAAGGAGAAGAAGATACATACGTACGTTCCGACGATACTCATCATCAAATTTGCCGCTCCAGAATAAAAGGCAATGTCTTTTTGCGCTTCCGGGAAAATAACAGCCAATGAGCCTGTAGCTGCTGCCATCATACTACCAGAACCAACTGCGGCTCCCATCGCCAGTGAAATCGGGTGAAACAACCCGCTGCTTCCTAAAATACTTGCAAGAATCGACATATAAATGGCACCAAACAAGGTTCCGCAAATATAGACGCCCAGCGCGCCGCGAGCTTCGGCAGAGTTTCCTCCAAACTTTTCTACAATGATCGCCAAGTTTGGTTCGCGGTCCAGAGAATAAGTCGCCCCAATTGCTTCACGCTTCAGACCCAGCCACAATGCGATGGGCAGACCAAGTGCAATTGTCCCTACAATGTGTCCCATCTCTTGTACAACCAAGGATACACCAGAGCCGAGAAGCTTAGGAAGCTCAGGACCGATATTGGCTCCCAGCTTCGCAATAAAGATCAAAAACGAAACACCCAAAATATTGGCTGCGACGTTCATTTCTTTTTCACTCAAGAATTTAAACTTAGGCCAACTGATTGCCCCGCCTAAAACGAGCGCGTAAAGCATCGGAAACAGAGCGATAACCCCGATGCCAATACTGATTTTTTTTGTCCCGATAAATTCTGTCAATGCGACGAGAATAAGTACGAGAAAATGCAGCTTGTACTCATTGACGCGTGCCTCTGCCATACAACATCCCCCTCATTCTATCTCGCTCTACTCCATGACGACTTTTTGAGCTGCCCGAACAAACAATTCCACGCCGCGTACCATTGCATCCTCATCAAAATCAAAGCGAGGATGATGGTGCGGATACGTGAAGCCTTTATCCGGATTGCCAGCACCCAATTGAATAAAACAGCCAGGAGCTTTTTTCAAATACTCAGAGAAATCTTCACCCGGCATCAAAGGATCAATGTAAATAATCTCTTCTTCTCCCCAACGCTCGCGGATCGTATCCTCCATCAGCTTCGTCACCTGCTTGTCGTTGACAACGGATGTGTAGCCGTGCGAGAACGTGAATTCATAACTTGCTCCATGCGCTTCGGTAATTCCTTTGACAATTCGTTCAATCCACATCGGAATATTTTGGCGAATCTGTGCATCGAAGCAGCGTGTGGAGCCCGTCAGCGTCATCGAATCTGGAATGATGTTATAAGCTGTCCCTGCATTCAGCATCGTCACCGAAATAACGACCTTGTCCAACGCACTGACGTTGCGGGATACAATTTGTTGTAGGCCAGTAATAACCTGTGCCCCAATGACGATCGGGTCAACAGATGCCTCCGGTTGCGAGGAGTGTCCACCTTTTCCTTGAATCTTGATATCGAAGCGATCTGTCGATGAAGTAAGTGCCCCATAAAGTACACCAAATTTCCCTACAGGCATGTACGATGCCAAATGAATACCGATGATCGAATCCAGTCCGTCCGCTGCACCAGCTCTTACGATTTCAGCAGCCCCACCCGGCGGCAGCTCCTCGGCATGCTGGAAGAAGAACCGAACCTCACCTTTGATTTTATCCTTGTACTGGGACAAAATTTTTGCGGCTCCCAACAGCATCGCTGTATGACCGTCATGTCCGCACGCGTGCATCACGCCAGCTTTTCCTGATGCATATGGCACATCATTTTCTTCATGGATCGGGAGAGCATCAATGTCAGCGCGAATGCCAAGAACTTTTCCTGGCTGTGATCCGATCAGTCGAGCGACCACGCTCGTTTTGGTTGGCCGCGAAAGCTCCAAATTCCCGAAAGATTCCAACGTTTCGTAAATAAATTGAGACGTCTTTTCCTCTTCAAACGACAATTCTGGATGCTGATGGAGATATCGTCGCCATGAGATTACCTGCTCAGCTACTTCATCCGCCCATTTCTTCGTTTCCAAACTCACACAATCACTCCTCTTTTTGCCTTATCCCTTAACATTTCCCGAGTCAGTTAAGTTTAGCTAAAAAAAATATCGTTTTGTGAATTCTATCACGGAACGATGAAAATAACAAATGTCCATTCCACAAGGACGAGGCTGTCGAATCCACATTTGTAGCTGTCTATTTATTTGTTATTTTAGAATTTTCCACCGATAATGTCCATGTAAAATATACTATTTGTAACAATAAAAAGATTTATGCTACTAGAGTGGGAGCTTTTCTAGAGAAAAGCTCTTGTCCTATTCCACATTTATTGCAAAAACGACAAAGCGATTCGAAAATTGCCCCAGCCAGATTTCTCCATTCCCTACCATCACGCCTTGATCATTGACAAACGTATCGGTTACCTTTTGCTGTAAAAACGCTTCCTTTACCTTCTCAGTCATGATTCGATTGTACTCTTCCAAAAATTGCTGTTCATCTCGGATAAACTGACTTTTTCCGTCTTTGTTCACTCGCAGAGGATACCTGACATGCTTGGCTACTTCTGTCTTGTCACTATTTTTGACCGCTTCTTGAAGTTTTTCAAAAAAGGCTTCGAATGCGCCTGCATTTGTAATACCCGCGACTTCATACCGATTCGAGGAGTTTCCTTCACGCACATATTTGTCATACCCACTCACCAGTGGAACCAAGCTCGTTGCTTGAGCCATCAGCACGATTCCCATTGTTAGTAGCAGCCATCTCATCCTTTTCATCGCCTACCTCCCATCTGTATTGCTATTTCCTTCCTACTGATAGCTTTTCGTCCTCTGCCATTCGTTATGCAAAACCGTCCTTCACGAAAAAAACCCCTATGCCAATACTGACATAAGGGTGGCCCTTCACATTCCGTGAGCCAGAGCTTCTTTTCCATTAGGAGTCGCGAAATTTTGCTTCCTGACGTTTTATGTCTTCCTCTGAATTGCCCAGCGCAGCTTGCGGGCCCCTGAAATGCTTCCGGTAATAAGCCAAATCCATGATCAGAAGCACCAAAAACATGGCGATCAAGGCATACCCAGCTGTTTGATTCGGCGGAATCACCATCATTATCGAGATGAAGACGATCCAAATGAGGCTCAACACATTAATGGGTTTACTCCAGTTCCCCAGATGCCAAGGACCGTAATGCTTCCACTGAAAAAGTCCCCGCGATTCAGCCCGGAGCTTGAGGTACAACGGAATCCCGTAAGCGACATATAACCCAACGACACTTACCGCCGTCAGAAATGCCAAAGTCGTATACGACGTGTTCGGATTGATGCTTTTCACGATGTAATCGAACAAGGCAAGCGCAAAGGAAAGAATGATAACCAGCCAAATTGCTTTTGCCGGCGTTCGGTATTTGGTCGAAATTTCTGCCCACTGATGGCTCCACGGCATTCCTTTGTCACGCGAAAACGCATACAACATTCGCGAAAAGGAAGTAATCGATGCCAAGCCACAGAACCACATCGCAAAGGTGACGAGCCACAGCACAACGGAACCAAATGTGCCGCCTAATGCTTCGCTAATCACATAAATAAATGCATTTTCCGCTTCACTGGCAGCCGCTGCGTTTTTGATGGATAAAGTGACAAAAGCAAGCATGATAAATCCAAAAATAAAGGAAAAGGCCACAGACGTATAAATCCCCCAAGCAGCACGAACCCGTGGATTAATCGTTTCTTCGATTGTATGCGCCGATGCATCATACCCAGTAAATGTCCACTGCGCCTGTAACAACCCAATCAAAAAAGCAATCGCGTACGGTTTGTCTGAAAAGGTTTGACCGACTTGGAAGAGGTAATCAAGCGGTTGCAGATCATGACGGGAGAAAAAAACGAGACTTCCGACGAGTATGACGACGACGCCAATATGGTACCAAGCAGAGAAATCATTTAACCGGGCAACAAGTCGAATTCCAATGTGGTTAAATGTACCGTGCAAAAGGAGTGTAATCCCGAACAGGATTAACGTAGTCGTTTCCGTTGAGGTATAGCCAAACGCACTCGCGAGCAGCGGGTCCGCAAACAAAGAGAACGAATAGTCAATACCTGCGACAATCCCGATTTGGCCGATGAGATTGATCCACGCTGTGTACCAGCCCCACCGTTTGCTGCCTAAAATAGCTGCCCAATGATACAATGCTCCGGCTGTAGGGATCGCAGATGCGAGCTCAGACATCGATGCTGCTATCAGGATGACGAATAGCGCGACCAAGGTCCATCCGAAGCCCATCATGCCAGAACCGCCATACAGTAATCCGTGCCCATACAAGGATACTGCGCCTGTCAAAATAGAGATAATCGAAAATGAGATCGCAAAGTTCGAAAAGCCACCCATATCCCTCAGTAATTCCTGCGCATAACCAAACTTGTTCAGGTGTCTCCTGTCCTCGAGCAATTGCTGTTCTTTTTCCTGCTGCATTTCGTTATCCCTCCCTCTCTGCTTGGGAACCGATAAAACTTTCATGCGCGCTTTCATCAAAGTGCCTGACGCTTTCGTTTGCCCGATACCCAATGGCAATCGCAACTCCAATGGTCAACAGCAATAAGATGACACCTAGAGCTAGCATTCTCTCCCTCATTTCGTCCTAGATGCAATTCCTAGACAAGTTAGCAGGAATAGTACATTTTACGTGCCAATTTGACAGCTATACCACCTCATTCGGCTGGCAGAAGCAAAACAAAAGAGCAACTCATGAGAGCTGCTCCTCTTGTTTAACTAACGCCTTTTTGGGCTTGCAAATAAAATGCTACGTCTTCACTCGGTAACGGTCTGCTAAATAAATAGCCTTGCACTTCTTCACACAGATGCTCCTGCAAAAACGCAAGCTCCTCCTTTGTCTCGACCCCTTCTGCGATCACATGCAGTTGCAAATGATGCGCCATGGAAATAATCGTGGACACAATGGCCTGATTGGAAGGCTGTTCGATCATGTCGCGCACAAACGAGCGATCTATTTTCAAACGATTCAACGGGAATTCTTTCAGATAGTAGAGAGAACTGTAGCCCGTTCCAAAATCGTCAATCGCAACGTGCACGCCTAATTGCTTCAGTTCCTTAAGTGCCTGTGTGGCACGGTGGACGTCAATCATGCTGCTTTCTGTGATTTCAAGCTCCAAGTATTCCGGTGCTAACCTAGTCTGGTGCAGAATCTCAGCGATCATCTGGGTAAAATCTTGTTTGAGGAATTGTCGTGCAGATAGATTGACGGCTACCCGAAGCGGCATGAGTCCCTGATCTTGCCATTGCTTGTTCTGCTTGCAGGCCGTCCGCAGCACCCATTCTCCAATCGGTACGATCAACCCGGTTTCTTCTGCTACCGAGATGAACTGGTCTGGCAAAAGTAAGCCTCGTTCAGGATGATCCCACCGAATCAGTGCTTCTACGCCAACGATTGCGCCTGATTTGGCACTTACCTGTGGCTGGTAATGCAATAAAAATTCTTGCCTGGCCAAAGCACGATTCAATTCATTTTGAATATTCATTTTGTCATTCACTGCTTGCTCCAGATTCGGTACGTACAGGTGGAAGCTGTTCTTCCCTTTGTCTTTGGCTACATACATCGCCGCATCTGCGTTCCGCATCAAGACACTTCTGTCTTGCCCATCCTCTGGATAGCGAGAAATCCCGATACTCGTCGTTATGTACAACTCGTACCCATGGATAAAAAATGCCTGTTCAATCGTCTCGTTGATTTCATTCGCCATGGAAGATACTTCTCTTTCCGTGACATCTGTCAGAATCACCATGAATTCGTCTCCGCCGAGCCTGTACACCGTTCCTTTTTTTCCTACACATTCCCGCAAACGTAAGGACGCTTCCTGAAGTAACAGGTCACCAAAATCATGCCCCAAGGAATCGTTTACCAGTTTGAAATGGTCGAGATCCAGAAACAGCACGTAAACTTGCTGATCTGTTTTTTGTGCCTCCATGATCACCTGATCCAGTTGCTGTTCGACAAAACGGCGATTCGGCAAACCCGTCAACGAATCGTGAAAAGCGAGATAATTGATTTTTGCCTCGTATTCCTTCTTATTGGTGATGTCTCTCACAATCATAAAGACCCCCGTAATCTGCTGATCGACAAATACGGGGGTATGAGTCATGTTCAGATGAATCTGACAGCCCTCGCGCGTCGTCAAGGTAATATCGCAGTTGCGCGCGTCACCTTGCACGGCATTTGCAAAATGGGTCGATATGAGCTCGGCAACTGTAGTAGTACACATCGTCATTAATTTTTTGAGTGGCAAGCTCTGCTCCTTTGTCAATCGCATCGCCGCAGGATTCATGACACTTTGCGTCCCATCGATCGAGTAAAAGATTACTCCGTCGTAATTGTGCTCAAATAGCGATTTATAGCGCTGGTCACTTTCTAGAACGCGCAAGGTCTTCCCTGCGAATTGCTTGTCCACGTATACAGAAGCCAAGGTCACGACTAGAATCAACACGCTGACAATGCCAATCATGGTAGCGATCAGCCCCGAATCATCATACGGGATCACTGCGATTGTCATGTGCTCGTGAGCGACGAATGTGGTGGCGTACATTCCAGTGTAATGCATGCCGGTAATGCTTGCCCCCATCAACAGCCCTGCAAAAATTTTACGCCAGAGACCTTCTACTGGGTCCACCGAACGCAATTGAAACGTAAGAATCAACGCAACCATCGAAAACAAGATCGCCACGAAAATGGATACAGTAAACCATAGCCAATCGTACAGAATAACGGCGTTCATCATCATCGCTGCCATCCCTGTATAATGCATTCCTGCAATACCAGTTCCAATGACAACTGATCCTGTTACCACCCTCGTCTTGGACATGGACTGTTCGCTCACGATCCATAATGTAAGCGCTGATGATAACACGGCCAAAACAATCGAGAAAAATACAATCAAGTGATCATACTCGACAGCAATCGGCAGATGCAAAGCAAGCATGGCAACAAAATGCATAGCCCAAATACCAAGCCCCATGGAGACGGCTCCAGCACATAACCAAAACACACGTCCCCTGCCTTTTGCATAATGGAGACGTGCGCCTAGATCTAATGCTGTGTATGACGCCATTGCTGAAATAAAATAGGAGAGAAAAACCAGAGTCATACTATAGGATTGGTCAAGACTATTCATTGCATTCTCCTTCAAAACCCTTTACCGAAGTCTACTCACGAGGAACGTCTGCATTTTTACGGAAAGGTTGTAGGCGTGCCTGTGACATTCTCCCATCTTATCCGTTTTATAATTCCCTGGCAAGAAGTCGACGACGTTCCCGTTTTGGAGATACTACAACAGAATGCTGCTGCAAAGGAGGGAGATTTCCTTGATCCGTATGGGCTATGCCTGCATCAGTGTAAAGACGAAAAACAATCCAAACAAAAAAACGACGGTTGCCCAAGTAAATAAATTAGATCCCCCAGCTCGATTAAAAAAGCTGCGGCAAGTTATGCAGGCAAACTTTTTCAATTTAATGGATTTACTTGCTTATAATGTAGAAAATCAGATCTTTTTGTATCGGCTTCCTTCTGAATTTGTTCCACTGGCTACTCATCCGGTAGCAGCTGAATGGGATTGGGCAAAGGAATTCGCATGGGACTTCCAAAAGGCTGGGAATTATATCCGCAATCATGGCATTCGTTTGACAGCTCATCCCGGACATTACAGCATATTGAATAGTGACAAGCCTTCTGTGCTGGAAGCGACCATTGCCGATTTTTCCTACCATGCAAAAGTGTTTGATTTACTGGGACTTGACGATAATTCCGTCTTGGTGACACATGTGGGAGGGGTATACGAAGATAAAGCCTCTTCTCTTGCTCGTTTTGCATCCAACTTCGAGCAGCTTCCTGAAAACGTGAAACGTCGTTTAGTCGTGGAAAACGATGACACTTCTTTTACCATGCGCGAGGTTCTGGAGCTGTGCGAACAGATCGGTGTGCCGATGGTGCTCGATATTCACCACCACAACTGCCATTCTGATGGCGAGGTTTGGACGGAATACCTTCCACGAATTATTCAAACCTGGGGAGAACGCACACCGAAGATGCACATGTCCTCACCTAAGTCAGCAAATGACTTTCGCGCTCATGCTGACGATATTGATCCAGAGGCGTTCCTTACATTTGTCAGTGCGCTAGCGGATTACAATGTGGACATCATCTTGGAATGTAAAAACAAAGATGATGCCCTCCTTACTTTAAGACGCGAGTTAAAGAAAAAAGGAGTCGCTGTTGAAGCATTTACGAATTGAGTATGGAAAAGGACGCCGCTTAATTAGCTGGCGTCCTTCCTCATACGCTTCAAAATGAACATCCGCAGTCACACCCACGTCCTCGTCTATGATCCCGTCTATGTCGATAATGGTATCCGGAGGAGGAGCTACTGCCACCCGAGGATGAAGATGATGAACCTCGCCCAAATGAACTGCTACCGTCATTCCATAATTGGCAACGGTCATGATAATGATGCATTCTTCGTTCATGATGCTTGTAATGTTTGCGGTAGTCCATGTATTTGCGGCGATTTTCACGATGCTCCTCGCATTTGTGGCGGAAATAATCCATCCGATCCATATGGAACTGGAATTTGAACAGGTACAACTCCAGCTCCCTTCCTATGTTTTCATTCGGTCGAGCATTTGGCCTTACATTCGGTCTGATATTCGGTCTTAGATTTGGCATCATATTTGGACTTTCATTCGGCCGCACATTCGGTCTGACATTTGGTCGTACATTCGGTCTTACATTCGGTCCGACATTTGGTCTCATGTTTGGACTTTCGTTTGGCCTTACGTTCGGTCTGACATTTGGTCTCATGTTTGGACTCTCATTCGGTCGCACATTTGGCCGCATGTTTGGACTCTCATTTGGTCGCACATTGGGTCTGACATTTGGCCTCATGTTTGGGCTCTCATTTGGCCTTACATTTGGTGAAGCGTTAGGCATCGGATTTGCCGGAATCCGGTTCGGTGGCATGGGCATTGGATTCGGTTTGAGATTTGGTGGCATTGGATTGGACGGTTTATTAGGTGGCATCGGATTCGCTGGTATCCGATTTGGCGGCATCACGTTTGGTACGTTTGGGTTAGCCAGATTGGGAGCAGGCATGATCGGTTTTTGCGGCATTGGGCGCGCAGGAATAGAATGATTCGGATTGATTGGACTTTCCGACTTGGGCTTTTCAGGAGAAGGCTTCATAGGTGACGGCATCGATGGAGACGGTAATGGCATCGCTGAAGAAGGCGGTTTCGGCATTTCTTTAGGACGCCTTGGGAGTGCGGTAGGCATAGGCGGCATCTTACGTCGCTTTTCCACGGAATTCTACACGTCCTTTCGGATGAACTAACACAGTACATGGTATGACATTTATCCAACTCAAGAGACGACTCTCGCCCAGTTTAAAAAATTGGACTAAGCCCGTTTTTTACTCTCTAGGGAAGCCGCCGTGACAAGATCATCTTGACTGCACGTAGGCATTTGATACAATGATAGCAATAGCTAAAATAATCAGACAGTTGCACATGAACGAAAGTGAGGAAGAACGTATGCCGCGACGAATGCAGGCTTACACGTTTTTATCCAATCACATACATGCTCTCGAGCGAGGGGTTAGGAGATAGTATCCTAACCCCTCGCTCTTTTCGTTCTCTGCTCTGCTAAAGGAGGAAATTACAGATGAATCAGCAAGTAAACGTTGTAAAAGTAGATGGGGATCAATTGCGTATCGAAGATGTTGTTTCCATTGCAAGAAGCGCCACCCACATCCAATTAACTGAAGAAGCATTGCATCGTGTTCGTGCTTCACGTGCCATGGTGGAGAGAATGGTATCACAGCAGGAAGTCGTATACGGAATCACTACTGGCTTCGGAAAATTTTCCGATGTCATGATCCACGATGAGGACGTAAGCAAGCTGCAAGAAAATTTAATTATGAGTCATGCCTGCGGGATGGGCGACCCTTATGCCGTTGAAGTTGTCCGTGCGATGATGGCATTGCGCATCAATGCGTTGGCAAAGGGGTATTCGGGAATTCGGGAAGAAACATTGCTTCAGCTAGTAGAACTATGCAATCGCGGGGTTCATCCGATTATTCCTCAACAAGGTTCCCTTGGTGCAAGCGGCGACCTGGCACCTCTTGCTCATATGGTACTGGTCATGCTCGGCAAAGGTGAAGCGCTCGTCAATGGCAAGCGGCTATCCGGTAAAGATGCACTGAGCGAAGTGGGCCTCTCCCCTATTCGACTCGAGGCAAAAGAAGGTCTGGCTCTGATTAACGGTACACAGGCAATGACCGCACAGCTTTGCCTCGCCTTGTATGATTCGCGAGTTCTACTTGAAAGCGCGGAATTGATTGCGGCGATGACGATTGAAGCGCTGCGTGGAATTCCAAAAGCCTTCGATCCCCAGCTCCATCTCGTCCGCCCGCATCCAGGACAGCAGGAATCAGCAAAGCGTTTGCTCCAGCACTTATCCGGCAGCAAACGAACTACTGGACAGGGTGAGCTACGCGTCCAAGATCCATACAGCCTTCGTTGCCTCCCGCAAGTGCACGGTGCAACTCGTGATACGCTTGAGTATGTATGGACTACGGTTACACGCGAATGCAATAGCGTTACCGATAACCCTATTCTTTTCACAGAAACAGGCGATGTCATCTCCGGCGGGAATTTCCACGGTCAGCCAATGGCATTCGCAGCTGATTTTCTTGCCATTGCGATGGCTGAGCTGGCAAATATTTCCGAAAGACGCACAGAACGTCTCGTCAATCCACAGCTAAGTGGCCTTCCCGGATTCTTAACCGAAAATGGCGGACTCCATTCTGGATTTATGATTACGCAATATGTTGCCGCTTCCATTGTTTCTGAAAACAAAGTGCTCTGCCATCCGGCATCAGTCGATTCGATCCCGTCATCTGCCAATCAGGAGGACCATGTCAGCATGGGTACGACTTCTGCTCGCAAGCTTCGCACGATCGTATCAAACGTCACCAAGGTGCTTGCTATCGAATATTTGGCAGCAGCTCAAGCTATCGATTTTGGTTCGGGAGATCTCGGAACAGGTACAGCAAGAGCCTATGAGCAGTTGCGCCGGGTGATTCCCCGCCTGCATGAAGACCGCGAAATGCACCCTGACCTCGTCAAGGCAGAAGAGTTGATCCACCAAGGGACACTCGCGTTTGTGAAGGAATAATCGTTCATGTATAGGAACCATTGTTTTTCTCTGTTATGATGGAGCTAAGGATAAGCATTTCGACCAAACCACTTGAAGTATGGAGGGCTGTCTCATGAAAGCAGGCAGAGAAGTGGACCATCCTGCGTACCTGTTACTGTTTGATGGGGTTTGTCATCTGTGCCACGGTGCTGTGCAGTTTATTTTGAAGCGTGATCCGCATGGACACATTCATTTTGCTTCCTTGCAGTCACAGAGAGCGCAGGAAATTTTGTCTCATTACAACTATCAGGAAAAAGACATGTCATCCGTGGTCTTTATCGCCAACGGACAGCTATATACAAAATCGGATGCGATCTTGCACGTTGGTCGCAAGCTTCAAGGTGGATGGCCTCTGCTATCAAATGTAGCTCGGCTCATCCCAAGGCCTGTCCGCAATCCGATTTATGATTGGGTCGCGAGAAATCGCTATCGGTGGATGGGTAAAGCAGAGCAATGCATGCTTCCTACCCCGCAGATCAGATCCCGCTTTTTGGATTAAAAGAAAAAGGAGAAGTCGCTGTCTCTCGCGGCTCCTCCTTTTTTTATTCGATGTGCCTTACTCATTCGTTCTTGAATGACAATCCCTTTTCCTTCAATGCAGTCCGAAGTTTCGGCATAGATGCTGGCCCCATCCCATGAAATTTCAGGATCTCCTTTTCACTGTAGCTTGCGAGCTGTTCTAAAGACGTGAGCCCATTGTGTTCCAATGCTCTTCTCGCTGGTGCCGAGAGCAAAGAAAGAAAGCCAGTGTCCGGTTGGCGTTCCTTCTCACAGATTGGACAAGTCGGACAATCCGTGCTTTTCCTGTATGAATGACCATTCGCGCAAGTTCTAACCGTTTTTTTGGAAGTTGTCATGGCACGTATCCTTTTTATTTCGACATCGCTTGTGGATGCTCATCGCTCACATAGTCAGCCGCTTTGGCATTTGCCTCTACCTGCGCTGGGCTTTTGCTACCTGGGATCACGGTCGTGACAGCCGGATGCTTGAGGCACCACGCCAGTGCCCACTGCGCCATATCCATTCCTTCTGGAACTTCATTTTTCTTGATTTCTTCTACTTGGAGCAACAGCTTGTTGACATGCTCCTGATCGTGTCGATGTCGCACATCGTTTCCAGCGAATACAGAACCCGGCTTATACTTTCCGCTCAAATAACCACTCGCCAACGGAACGCGAGCCAATACACCCAGGTCTTGCTGCTGGCAAGAAGCAAATACACCTTCTTCCGGCTTTTGATCCAGACGATTGTAAACTACCTGGATGGCTTTTGCATTTACCGAAGTAGCAGCAGATGTTTGATGCATGTTATCATTTTTCGCAATCGAGAGGCCGAGATGGCGGATCGTTCCTGCCTGCACCTGCTTGTCGAGGTAGGTCCACAAGTCATCATTGTCAAATGCTTCGTCAGGTCCCGAGTGGAATTGGTACAAGTCAATATAGTCGGTCTGTAAAGCTTGTAGCGATTTTTCCAATTGCTGCTGAACTTCAGCCGCTCCATAATGATTGGTTCGAGAAAATTTGTCGTGAAAATGATGCCCGAATTTCGTCGCCACAATCCAGTCTTCCCGGCGGTTTTTTTTCAAATATCCCCCGATAAGCTGTTCGGACAGATGATCTCCGTAGCATTCCGCTGTATCAATCAAGTTGATGCCGAGATCTTTTGCTTTGTCGAGAATCTGGTCAACAGCTTCTTGGGAGAAATCCAGTCCCCACTCCCCGCCAAATTGCCAGGTACCTACACCGATTACGGATACGTTCAGATCCGTTTTTCCTAATCTGCGGTACTTCATTGCCCGATTCCTCCTCCTCATAAATAAACGAGAATTCCCTGAACGAATGTTCGCTCAGGGTGAAGACTAAAAAAATTATATGCTTTTCTCGATGTTCAATTGGCTCACAAAATCTTGCAGATTCCCTTTTCGTTCTTTGCGCATTTTCTTCCGCTCGTCCGCAGTGGCCATCAATCGCTCTTCTTCCTCTGTTTCAGGGACAATAGCTGGCACCTCAGTCGGATTCCCTTCCTCATCTAAGGCAACAAAGGTGAGAAAAGATGTCGCGGTCAAAATACGCTTGCCGGTCTGGAGATTTTCCGAGACGACTTTGACGAAAATCTCCATGGACGTTTTGCCCGTTGACGAAACAAATGCTTCGAGGCAAATGGAATGTCCCATTTTGACGGGAGCAAGAAAATCAATCGAGTCAATCGATGCTGTCACAACAGGGCGACGCGAATGTCGCATCGCAGCGATCGCAGCTACCTCATCTATATAAGCCATCATCGTACCACCAAAAATAGTACCATGGTAATTCGTATCAGATGGCTGAACCAGTGATGCCTGAATTGTACGAGATTCTTGAGTTGTCTTGACGTTCATCGCTGTTGCTCCTTTATCAATCTACTTGATGCATACATCATCATATCACAAGGCATTCAACGTTCCAATTGATAGCTGCTCCCAAGTATGCCTTCGATTCTCTCTGCCTCATCTTGCAAAATATAACGTAACAAAGGCAGATTCCACTCATAGGCTGGCCGATAGCCGTCTAGTGCAAACAGCTTGTCGTCTATATGCGTAGCAAGCTTTCGGCGGGCCGGACTGGCACAGTAAAACTGCTCCAAATAATCTGTACCCCATCTGGAAAAGGATGACGTTTCGTTAGTAACCGCAGTTAGCAGGATCCCTTCCCCTGTATCAATCAAGTCGATTGGATACAGTTGACAGCTATATGGCTTGAGCGGCTCAACTTCACGACCAGCCTGTTCCGCATAAGCATGGATCGCACAGCCGTAACGCCCATTGTTTTCTTGATAAAAAAGACAATTGCCATGTCGCATGCGAATGGTTCCTCGAGGCTCATTGCGATCCCAAACCCCATGAAGAAGCCACTGATTCCGTTCAGCCTCATCCTTTAGTCCAGCAGAGATAGAGGGGATTTCCCCCTCCATGATGGGAATCTGCCATTCTTCTACAGCGTAAGGTTGTCCACCCTCACAGCAGGTTTCACGATGAACGGTCCTGCAATTCCAACAGTCCAAGTGAAACAAAGCATGGAGGGCTGATACATCAACCAAATATTGTCCTGCTCTCACCAAGGAATGCTTGTGTTTCTTTATATATTTTTCGCAGTGGTACGCCTCTTTATCAGACATGGGATCAGGCGTGCCTACATAACGAAAAGCTCGTTTCGTTTTCATTTTTGCAAAACAATCTCCGCTTCTGTTCCAAAAATTCGCAAATGGCCTTCCTCATAGCTTGCCAAATCTACTTCATCACCCGGAATCTCCATCAGGATTTCCATTTCTTCGCCCTCTTCTGTCGTAAACAAGAGCAGGAGATCTTTTTCTTCAAATTCATTGTCAGTCAGCTTGGTTTCCAGAAGCTGAGCTTGAAATTGGGTTACCTCTTCCTCTTCTTCCCTATCGGTATCCCATTGGGTAAAAGTCACGGAAGCCTTTTGATTCTTATACTCCGCCAACACTTGAATCAATTGCTCATGTTGTTGAATGTCCATCTTGTAATCCCTCCGAAATGGTTCATACTGCCCATCATAACAAAGTAACACTTAAAAAGCCAAAAAGAAACACCGCTTCGCTGTGGGAAGCGGCTATTTCTCTTTTGCCTGTCAGCTTACTTTGCTAATCGTCTGGGCTAATGCAAAATCTTTGCCGGTTAAACCTTTTGCCTCGCGGGTGGCTAACGTAAACGTGACTGTGCCACCTACCAGATGAATTTCCACGTGCTGATTGTCATGCTCAAGCATCTCTGCCACACGGTTGACGAAACTGATTGCAGTGGAAAAGTCACGACAGTGGTACGTGCGTGATAACGCCATTCGGTCTTCTACCAGCTTCCAGCCAGGTACCTTGCTCAGATACAATTTGACCTGTTCCAAAGACAGCTTGCTCATTGTAGCAATGCCCCCTTTTACCCGATAAATGGTTGTTACACCATCATATTCACGAGACGTACAGGTTATCCGCACCCTATTGCTTCACGGCATAAAAAATCATACGAGGTGATTCATGCGCTACATATTCTTCAAACAGATAGTTTCCAAATACTTGGATTTTTTCGAATCCCGCTTCTGTTAGCATCGCAATCATTTGCTCGGCAGAAAACAAGCGAACCTGCTCCATATACTCACGCGGTTCATTCGATGACTCGTCGGAAATCAGTATCCGCTTTTTCACAAATCCATCTTGGACCCAGCGTTCTTCTTTAATCAACATCCCACTGACTTCCTTGGTAGAGTGCGGCACGAGGTTATCGATGACGTACGCTGCATTTAAGAAGTCGATGACCACTTCACCTTTTGTTTTGAGTGCTTGTGCCATGTTGCGAATAACGTTAGCATTTTCTTCATCTGTGGAGAAATACCCAAAGCTGGTAAACAAATTCACCACGATATCAAATTCTTCGTGAAACGGAATGTCGCGCATATCACAGCGGGCAAAACTTAGCTGTGGATAGGTGTTTTGTTCCTCAGCCAACTGTAAAAGAACAGGCGACAAATCCACACCAACTACTTCATACCCCCGGCGAGCCAGCGCACGCGAATGACGCCCGCTCCCGCAGCAAAGATCAAGTACGCGTCCTGTGTCCTTTACCGGCAATCTTTCCAACAGATTAGCGATCTCTCCATCTGCGGCCGAATCGTCCCTATGACGATACACAAGCACATAATCTTCGCGAAAGCTGCGTTCAAACCATTCTTCAGCCATGTCTGAGCCCCTTTAATTCCAAGATGTTCTTATTATACCACAGCGGGGTTTATCCGTAGCCGATTTGCGTGTGGCAAAGTGTAGGAAACTCTTTGTTGAAAAAAGCGAAATCACTTTACATACATACTGTATGTATGTTAAATTAACCTCATCCAATCGTGAGGGAGAGACCCAGAATGAAAGTGAACAGCTTTTATCCTGTCATCTTGACAGAACAAGTTGAGACTAGCTCGAAGTTTTATCGAGAGCACTTTGGATTTGATATTGTTTTCGAAGCAGACTGGTATGTGAGCATGCAGAATCAGAGTAGCACTCCAGCTTTTGAGCTCGCCATCTTAAATCCTTCTCATGACACAATTCCACAAGGATTCCGAAAGCCTGTAGACGGTGGTCTTATCCTTAATTTCGAAGTCGATGATGTTGACGCTGAATACGAGAGGCTTATTGTGAAAGCAGGTCTTCCTCTCCATCTCGACATTCGAGATGAGGATTTTGGTCAGCGGCATTTTATTACATTCGATCCGAATGGCATTTTACTTGATATCATAAAGGTAATCCCGCCTTCCGAAGCATTTGCTGACAGTTATGTTGACCCTGTCTAATCTGGCATGAAATAAGTAAGGAGATCGTATCCCATGAAGATGTCCAAAGCCGAGCAAAAACAGCAGACGATGCAAAAGCTGATCGAAGTGGCAAGAGAGATGTTCTCCAAAAAAGGCTACGCGGATGCGGCCATGGAAGACATCGTGAAGCAAGCCGGGGTGACCCGTGGCGCACTGTACCATAACTTTGGGAGCAAAGAAGGATTATTTGAGGCAGTACTGGCTTCTGTCCAACAAGAAATCGGAGAGCGCGTAGAAGCGGAAGCTGCGAAAAGTGAGGAGCCTTGGCAACAATTGATCTTGGGTTGCTTGGCCTTTGTCTCCTCGGCCGTCGAACAACGGAACAAGCGGATTTTGCTTATCGATGGCCCTTCTGTCATCGGGTGGGAAAAGTGGCGCCGAATGGACGAGGAAAACTCCATGCGGCATCTCAGAGAGCAGCTTCAAACGATGCAGGAGCAAGGGTACCTACGTCCCGTTTCGATCGATGCTCTGACGCATTTGCTGTCTGGTGCGATGAACGAAGCTGTGCTCTGGATTTCGGAGACGCCTGATCATGAGAAGTCCCTTGAGGAAATTTCAGCAGCGATGACCCTTCTCTTAGAAGGATATCGCTACAAATAAAAGCAAAGCACCCCTGCTTCCGCCTTTTACTGGCAAAATGCAGGGGTGCTCTGTTATGGCATAGGATCTTTATGATGAAAAGCGGGTAGCTCGTCCAAGCCGAATTTTTTCAGCAGCCCGCGCAATAATGCTCTCTACCGAAGATGGGTCATCCACAACGTCGTATTCGTTAATATTGACCCGCAAAATCGGACAGGAAGTAAAGGAAGCAATCCAGCTATCATAGCGGCTAAACAAATCTTGCCAGTAATCCACCGGCGTTTGTTGCTCCATCGGACGCCCGCGCTCTTTTACGCGACCAATAATATCATCGAAGCTTCCCTCTAAGTAGATCAAAATATCTGGATGCGGGAAGTAAGGCGTCATGACCATCGCTTCAAAAAGCTCTGTATAAGTGCGGTAATCTTCTTCTGTCATGTTGCCTTGCTCGTACAGCATACGGGCAAAAATCCCGGTATCCTCATAGATGGAGCGATCTTGGACAAAACCGCCGCCATAATCAAACATCCGTTTTTGTTCCTTGAAGCGTTCCGCCAAAAAGAATATTTGCAAATGGAAACCCCAACGCGATAAATCATTATAGTAACGGCCCAAATACGGGTTATTGTCAACCTTCTCTACAGATACACGAAATCCGAGCTGATCTGCCAAGGCATGTGTAAAGGTGGATTTTCCTACCCCTACTGTCCCGCCGATCGTAATCACTGCGTTGTTTGGTATCCCGTATTTTTCACGAAGCGTGCTGTTTTGAAACCTCGACATGTACGCAACTCCTTATCCCCATGCTTACTTTTCCCTTGTTTCCTATCCTTCTTGTCCCATCAGCGCTTGAATCCGTGATGCAATTCGATCCAGTACATACTTCAAATCTTCTGGTCTATGTACGAAATCCAAATCGTCACAATCGAATTTGATGACAGGAGTATCCGGATGATGCTTTTCAAACGCGTCCATAAACTCGTTGTAATCCGCAATCAGGTTCTCCATATAGGTGACATCCATGCTGCGCTCCATTTCGCGATCGCGCATCGCAATCCGCTTCATCACGGTTTCAATCGAAGCTGTCATGTAGATCACTAAATGGGCCTGAGGCAAATCCTCTGTTAGGATATCATAAATTTTAAGGTACTTTGGTAGGTTATTTCCTTGTAACGTCCGTTTGGCAAAAATCGTATTTTTGAAAATATTGTAATCAGAAACAACGGAGATACCTTGATTCAGGAACTGTGAATGTATATCCTGCAACTGCTTGTAACGATTGCAGAGGAAAAACATTTCGAGTTGAAAGCTCCATTCGGCAATATTTTCATAAAATTTACCCAGGAATGGGTTTTCGTACACGATCTCTTCCAGTAGCTGCAAGTTGCAGGCACGGCTTAGTTCCCGCGATAAAGAGGTTTTCCCAATACCAATAGGTCCCTCAACGGTAATCAATATGGACTTCATGTATGCTTCGATCCTTTTCAAGAAAATGAGAGCACTCCATATTCTAGCACGTATGTAAGCGTTTGTCGAAAACATTCGCATTGTGTCGTTTGGTATCATTTGGTACTCCTCTTTCTAAAAGAAAAACTGCTCTTCATCAAGAGCAGTCTGGTTCTTACGTAAAATATTCAACGCGAGCCTGTGGAAACAGTCGGGCAATTTCACTTTCCAAATGGGCCTGCAAAGCCTTTGCTTGGATGTCGGGATAGACGTACTTCCCTTTCCCGTATTTCCCCCATTTGTACTTGCGCTCTTCTTCCTTCATCTCAAGCTTCGTTTTCGGATAGCGCTGGAGGATCAAGCTTTTAGCAATCTTGGTAAAGCGGTGCTGGATCAGCTCGAACGTCAAATCCTCCATCGCTTCGGGAACCAACTGCGAACGCAGTCTTTCCAGTAAATCGGTATACCCTGCTTCCCATCCCTCAAACCAATATAAAGGCGCTAAAATAAAGCCGAGCGGATAACCGGCCTTGGCTACCTTCCCTGCAGCCTCTAGTCGCTGATGAAAGCTGGAGGTACCTGGCTCAAAATTTTTGATGACATAGTCGGCATTCATGCTGAAGCGAAACCGGGTATGCTTGTTGTGCTTGGCATCCAGCAAGGAATCCACGTGGTGAAACTTGGTCACGAAGCGCAACCGCCCAAACTCCTGCTGGCCCATAAACTCAATCGCTCGTTTCAAATTGCCCGTTAGATGCTCAATGCTAACCGGATCGGATGTACAGGCTGCCTCAAAACGAGTGATCTCACCCGGGCGTTCCTGGATATACTTCTCAGCCTGCGCCAGAATTTCATCTGTATTGACGTACACTCGAACATACGGCTTTGTCCCGATATTGGTGTTCAAATAGCAATAATGACAGTGGGCAGCACATCCCGTAGCCAGTGGAATGGCATATTCGGCGGAAGGCTTGGAAGTCTCGAACTTCAATGTTTTGCGTACACCAATGACCAACGTCCGCTTCGCATTGCGATATTTCTCCACTTCTGTATCCCCAGGGATGCCACGAACCTGATTATGACTGGTCGTCATCTGCATCGGAATCCCTTCTGCTTGAAAACGTTGATACAGTTCTTTCCCAAGTGGATAATTCAATGCATGTGGCTCCACGAAAATATAATCCGGAACAAACAGCTTGCTGCCTTTTTGCTCCGTCTTTTCAGGTCTTTCCAAAAGGGTCGTTCCCATGCCTTCATCCCTCCCTCACCTAGTATGCCCGTGCCATTCGACTGGACGTAAGGAGAAGTATGGCTGTGCCCCGTTATTTCAGGGTGTTTTTAAAATCGCGTAGCAGCACCTTTGCTTGCTCCTGTTGAGCTAGCGGCACTTGCAATGTATAGACATGTCCTGCTTTTTTGGTCTGTTTGGACAAAAGCCTGACTCGAATTCCTTTCATTTCTAAATAACGCCGACATTCCTGAGCAATCCGTGGGAGGCCATACGATTCATGAATCGTAACCCATTTGATCCACATACACCTGCACCCCATCCTTACACACTTCTTTCTTTTACAGTAAGCAGTGGACGGGGGATTGGTTCAAACAAAAGAAAGTTGCTGACATTTTAGGAAAACCGTTTTTGCCCCTGCACCGTCTAATGGTAGAGGAGGGGGAAAAAGTGAATCTGGAACAGCTCGTTTCGCGCGCAAAAAATGGGGATGATGATGCCTTTTTTCAACTCGTCAGCCTTCATAAGGATCAACTGTATAAAATCGCCTACGCCTTTCTTCGTAACGAGACAGATGCATTAGAGGCCATTCAGGAAGCGACGTGCCGTTCCTATCTCAAGCTTGCACGATTGAAACAGACTGCGTATTTTCGTACATGGCTGACCCGCATCCTTATTCATATTTGTCTGGATGAGCAAAAGCATCGAAAACGGATTATCTTGAGTCCGATGGAAGATGACGTCGAAAGTCGTGCAAGTCTCCCCATGGACGACCAAAATGTCGAGCGTATTCAAATCGAAGAGGCTCTCGCTCGTCTCCGTCCAAATTATCGCCACATCATTATGTTGAAATATTTTGAAGATCGGACGATACGCGATATTGCAGAGGTACTCGGTCATCCGGAAGGCACCATCAAAACATGGCTGCACAAGGCTCTAGGTGCTCTTCGCAAAGATCTCGGGAAAGGCTGGTGAGCTTTATGAGTGAAAATGATAAAACCAATGCGAGTCCATTCATGGTTCCCGCTGAGATTGATCAATACATTCGCAGAGGAATGGAACAAGCAAAAGAGTTGCGTCAAAATCGGAGCCGCAATCGGTGGATACGCGTGGGGTCTAGTCTGGTTGCTTGTTTGTTCCTTTTCGTGTTTATTTTTTCCGTTCGACTTTCACCTGCTGTTGCCGCCTATGTCAGCTCGATTCCTGGGATGGAGAAAATCGTTGAGTTTCTTCGGGATGACAAAGGCTTACAAAAGGCAGCAGAACATAATCTTGTCCAAAATATTGGCGCCAGTGGTTCAGTAGAAGATGTGACGTTTACCATCGATCAAGTTTTGGCCGACGATAAACGGATGGTTCTCTTCTATACTATAAAGCACCCATTTACTGATAAAGAAGTAGCCCTGCACAAGATCGAGTTATTAGACCAAACGGGAAAGGAATGGGAGCATGGTGTATCTTGGTCAAGCATGGGGAGAGAAGAGCCTGTGATTCAGGATCGTATTGATATTGTCATCAATGAAGCCACTGAAATACCCGATGCAATGACTGCAAAAGTCTCACTTGCAATCAATAATCTCGAACAACAGACTCCTCTCTTGATCGACTTTGCTGTAGATAAAAACAAATTTAAGACCTTTGACAAAAAAGTGTACCCCGTGATGAAGGAAGTCATGATCGACGATCAACGCTTCACGATTGAACAAATCGCAGTCTTTCCTACTCAGACTGAAGTGAGCATTCGCTTTGATCCAGCTAACCACAAGCACATATTTGCTTTTGATAAGCTGAGGCTCGAAGATGAAAAAGGAGAAACATTTGCTTTTTGGGGAAATGGCGTTCCTGTTCGGGACAACGGTGAGAATGGGAGAGTATACCATCTGGAAAGTATTTATTTCGTTGAGCCCGAAAAGCTTATTCTCAAAGCCGATGGTATTCGTGCCATAGACAAAGATAAATTGCAAATCGTAATCGACGCGAAGGCAGGCACATTAACAAAAGTGCCGAATGATCGACTAACATTAATGGCACTGCGTCAAGTTGATGATGTCGTTGGCATGGACTTTTCCTTGAAGGTTCCGCCACAAGATAAACACTCTTATATCTCCTTAGGGTATGAGCTAACTGACGACCTAGGAAATGAATATGGTTCTGTGCAAGAAATCTCCTCCTCCACAGATGATGAATCCATTCAAGAATATTCCATGCTATTCAAGCGAAAAACAAACAAAGGTACGCCTACTTCTTATTCCTTTCCTCTGTCCAGCTATCCTGAACGACTTCAAGGTACTTTTTCTGTAAGAGTTAAATAAAAAATGCCCCATCAGCGATTGTTTGTACGGCATCGCTGTGGGGCATTCATTTTTTGATACGTCAAATCAATCTACAACCGCCCAGTGATTGGTCGGCCCATGCCCGCCACCCAATTGCGGAGCAGTCTTAATAGCTTCGAAGATAAAGCGATTTGCTTTTTCAACCGCAGTGATGAGCGGTGTATTTTTGGCTAACTCTGCTGTAAGAGCCGCTGAGAACGTACAACCTGTGCCGTGCGTATGGCGTGTATGAATACGCTCATGGGATATTTCATGGAAGGCGGTACCATCGAATAAAATATCAACGACAACGTCCCCTTGCATATGTCCACCCTTCATCAGGACATTGCGGGCGCCTAACGCATGTATCGCTTTTGCCGCTTCGCGCATCTCGTCTGTCGTCTCGATTCTCATGCCAGTCAAGCATTCTGCTTCCGGCAAGTTTGGTGTGACGACTTCCGCCAGCGGCAACAACTCTGTTTTCAATGCAACGATCGCCTCATCCAGCAGGAGCTTTGACCCTCCCTTGGCGATCATCACCGGGTCTACCACCAGCTTTTTCAGGCCAAATGCTTTGAGCTCTTCCGCAACAGCACGAATGATATCAGCGTTGAACAGCATGCCCGTTTTCGCCGCGTCAGCGCCAAGATCACGCAGCACCTCATGCATTTGCTGGGCAACTGCCTCTGTCGGCAATGGATACACACCTGCTACGCCCAATGTATTTTGTGCAGTGATTGCTGTGATCGCACTCATTCCGTACACACCGTGTTGATGAAAGGTTTTCAGATCTGCCTGAATCCCAGCTCCCCCACCGCTATCTGAACCCGCTATCGTCAATGCTTTCGCAATCGTGCTCATGATATTCCCTCCTGCTCTCCACCTTTTCTCACCTGAGTATACCATCCGCTCGTCCCATTCGGTATACTAAAGGAATGTTTGCCAACAGTCATGCTAGGAGGCATCTGCATGTCCTATCGGATTTTTTATTGGTTGACCTTTTTGATTCCAACCATCATCATCGGGGGTTTTGAATTCATCCGTCACGACTTTCTGCTGCCCTATATGTCTATGGAAGCCGGAAATGTGTACATTACCCTCTTGACGCTCCTTCTCTCTTTTTTATTCGCTACCTGGATGTTTCACACCCTTAAACAAATGAATGCACGAATTATCGAGGAACAAGCTCGTCGCGCTGTTTATGAAGAGCGGGAACGCCTTGCCCGCGAATTACACGACGGGATTGCCCAATCTCTGTTCTTCCTCAACGTAAAGCTGAAGCAGGGACACTTGGACGATGCACGGATCGCTGTATCTGCCATCGACAATCATGTGCGGCAAGCCATCTTTAACTTGCGCTCATTGCCAGAAGAAGGCAGTCTGGATCAGCGCCTTGAGAAATGGCTGGCGCAATGGAGCGCTTTATCTGGAATCGACGTTGCAAGCGAATTACATGTCAAAGACGGCTTTTTTACTCCCACCGCAGAGGTGCAACTGTTCGGGATCATCCAGGAAGCTTTTGCAAACATTCGCAAGCATTCTCAGGCTAAGCATTCGTGGATTCACCTCACGACAGCTGAACCAACTGGCTGGGTTCTCTCGGTTGAGGACGATGGCATTGGGATTTCTAACCCTTCTCCCGATACGAAAAAATACGGTCTGTCCATGATGCGCGAGCGAGCACGCCAGTTGAACGCATCCATCGACATTCAGTTACGACCGGCAGGCGGTACGATCATCCGCTTATCTTCTCATTCAGGAGGAAAAACACTATGAACGCTTACCGTGTATTGATCGCCGACGACCACCCGATGGCTCGTATGGCCATTCGCAGCCTGCTTGATCCCGATCCCTCTTTTGAAGTCATCGGAGAAGCACAAAATGGCGAGGAAGCCTTTCTCTTATGCGGACAAATACAACCGGACCTTGTGCTCATGGACATCAACATGCCGAAATGGAGCGGACTCGAAGCGACCCGCGAAGTCAAGAAAGCATACCCGCACATCAAGGTCGTCATTCTCAGCGTCTCCGATGACGTTGCTGACCTGATCACGGCCATTCAATTCGGTGCCCAAGGTTACTTGCTGAAAAATTTAGAGCCTGACGACTGGATTAACTACTTGCATGCCTTGCTCGGCGAGGACAGTGAGTTGACCCGCGAAATGGCAACCCGGCTCATGTACCGCTTCCGTCAAGAAGAGGCGACGGATGAAATGGTACCAGCTGTTCTGACCCCGCGAGAGCGAGAGATCGTCATGTATGTGGGAGCCGGAAAAACGAATCGGGAAATAAGCGAAGCGCTGATCATCGCAGAAAACACTGTGAAAAACCACCTGAAAAACATTCTCGAGAAGCTGCAATTGGCTAATCGCGTCCAGCTCGCTGCTTATGCGGTTCGCCATCATTTGGTTATCAAATAAAAAACATTGCTTTCTGCTCGATCAACTGTCATCCTTAGAAAGATACGTTTTCCACAGACATAAGAAATGCAGGTGATCCGCATGATCGAAGTCAAGACCTCCAAACTTAGCAATGGAGAATTAAATAGAGGTGTATTTGCAACGCAAGATATCAGAAAAGGCGACCTGATTCATGAAGCGCCCGTGCTGCCCTATTTGAACGAAGAGCATGAGCATATCGAGAAAACCTTGCTCGCGGATTATGCATTTGAGTACGGTGCTAATCACACAGCCTTCTTGTTAGGGTATGGCATGCTATTTAATCATTCCTACACGCCAAATGCCACGTACGAGATTAACTTCGACAACCACACGTTTGACTTTTATGCGTATACGGACATTCAAGCGGGTGAAGAAATTTTAATCAATTACAATGGCGATGAGGATTGCGATGATCCTCTTTGGTTTTATGAAGACCAACAGAAAGAAACAGATGATACCAAATAAGCGTACGCCTTAAAAAGAAGGAAAACCCGGAAACTGACACTTGAAAAAAGTGCCGTTATCCGGGTTGTTTTGTGTAAAGGGGCGTACTATAAACGCAGCCATTTCACGAAGTACTGTTCATTCATTGGAAAATACGCTGTGGCAAAACGAACAAACTCAGGCGTATCCACCTGTTTGTAGGCGTACGTCTGATAATACGTTTGCAAAAACTCCCAGCCATCCGTCGCATCGCCATATGTTGTAATCAGCTTCCATAGCTCTTTTACAGGCTGACCGTACACCGGACCCACGATTGGTCCCTTGCCAAACTCATCCAGCGGCAGATTGGAAACCGATTGGGTCGCGTCAGCTTGTTCAGCAAAATAAAAGCTGGCATCCCCTTTTTTCTCAACATCGTAAAAATAGAGCGTCGTGGCAAGCTCTGTTATTCCTTCGTCCAACCAGGCGTGATGGAACGGATCATTCGAGACCACTCCATAGAACCATTGATGGGCAATCTCGTGCACCACGGTGTGACTTAAATCCGGGTCCACACTCCCCATGTGTCCGACCGTCACCACGCCAGGATATTCCATACTTGCGGTTTCATCCAACAGGATATCGAGTTGTTTATGGGGATACGGCCCCAATTTATCCGTGAATTGTTCAAACGATTTTTCCGCAGCTTGCAGGGCGACTGTCATCGCTTCCTTGTCTGCTTCCTTTCCCCATACCCGAAGCTCGACACCCTTGACCGTTTTGCTTATACTACGCATTCCTTTTACAACTGCGATGAATACTTCCTTCGTATTTTTCACATTTATATTACCGCTCTGACTGCTCGATGCCTTATCCTGATCAGACGAGCTGATGACCGTATACCCTTTCGGCAAGCGGTACGAAATAGAAAAATCCGCATGGCTCGTATGATACGATTCGCCTCGAAGCGAGTACGGCTTCTTATTCCATCCGTCTTTCCCCTGGTAGGTAGCTAGCATCGGATATGCTTGCGCCAAATGAAAGCCATTTTCCGTACGGTCAAAACGCAGTCCTTTTCGCGGAACGGTAAACGCATATTTTACGGTTACCTCTCGATTCTCATTTGACGCAAGCTTTTCGGCAAGTGGGATGGCAAGCGTATCACCCGTCAGCTGATACTTCACTTTCACACCATCCAGTTTGACGTCACGAATTTTCACTTCGGCTGCGTCCTCGAAGAATGGAGGTTTGTTCTCTTTTGTAAATGCATTAGGCAGGAAATAAAAGATCAGCTGATCCCATTCGTCCTTGGAACGATTTTCAACGATGATCTTGGCCTCAGCGGTAAACTTTCCTTCCGGCGACATCTCAAACTTCAGGTCGTACGAGCCTTTACTGCCATCTGCTATAGGCTTGGCTGTGAAGTCGTCTATCTTCCCCACCGCAGGAGACTGCGCCCCTACCCGTTCTGGCATCCACCAGCCACTCCCAGATCCACCGAGGACCAAAGCCAACAAGGAAGCCATTGTCGTGGCCTTGAGCAAACGCTGCTGCCACTTGATTTCCTTCCTAATCGATATCAACGTAAACCCTCCCAACCTCTCTCCTTATCGTCGAATCGTTTTCTCGAAAAAAGATAGCCAAAGACCGAGCTTCACTTCTTTTTTATCCGTCAAGGTAAATCCATGTCTTTCATACAATCGAACAGCCGGTTCATTCAAGGAACCAGTTGCTACGACGATCCTGCTGCAACCATGCTCGTGGACAGAGGCTAGCAATTGACTCGCGATTCCCTTACGAAAATGAATAGGATCGACAATGATTCGGTGAATATCCAACGTTTCCCCCTCGATCATAAAAGAAACAGCCCCTGCCAGCTCGTCTCCCTCTATGTAGCCATAAAACGTTTCCCCACATGCCCTCAGTTGTTCTACTGATTCTCGCAGAGGGGGAATATCTTCTGTTCCAATTAACTCCGCCTCTACACGATACGCTCTTTTCTGCATGTTCCAAAGTTTTTGTACCGTTTGTTCATCCTGTAAATCTAGTCGCACGATCATTTTGTTTCCCCCGCTTTTAACTTTCTGGAGTTGATTCAAAGCTGTAATACACATAAGGATCTTTGGGAGCGGAGACGGCTTCAACCTGAGAGGCTTTGAGAACAAGCATGTCATATCCTTCTACCTGACGCAGCTCTAGCTTTCCGCGTACTTTTACCCAGCTATCTTTTTTCCATTTGTCCGCGTCCTCCTTTTCCACCAGAACCCCATAGACACTGGAATCTGCTGTACAGCAGGTGACGGAGAACCTCGCTACGACAAACTGCTGCTTTGTAAAATCAGGCTGTCGATATACAAATCCCATCGTCTCAAGCTCTTTTCCAGCAAATTCTTTTGCATATAGCTCCATCGTGGTGAGTCCGTCCAAGAACATTTTGTCATTCAGTTCAATCACTGGTTGTTTATGTAAAAAGACGGCTATATCCGTGTAAAAGTCACCAAATCCCACGTTCGAGAATCGCTGCCGCAATTGCTCGTCGTCTGTTGCTTGCAACGGGGGTATTGCTACTTGATTGGTAGCCTCTGGCTGTGGTTTTATACTTGGCTCGGCATCTTCTTTGACTCCTGCTGTCTGCTTCACATTCTCTGTTGCATTCACATTCGCATTCGCCGTTACATCCGCCAGCTTTCGTACATCATTGCTGAGTAGCGTGATCCCCCGCTTTTCCGCTACATCACTGCCAAGAATTTTATCCGGCATGAAAAATCCCATTACGATGGGTAGCACAAACAATCCATAAACCAAAAAGGAGCCCATAGGTGTACGTGGTACTTTGTGCTGCTCCTCACAATCGCAATCGTAAACGCTACTGCCAACAAAAATTTGCCGTATGCTGACCATTGTCAACAGAGCCAGAATGGCGAGCGTGACATAGCTGAACATGTGCAATCGGGGTGCGAGATAGTGACTGAGTGCTTCCGACAGGATCAAATAGGCCAACAACGCTGTAATGCCCGCCAAAATCAAACTACGCATGATGTGATGACGCTTCAATTTATTCGGATCCATATTCTCCTCCTTACATCGGCATAAGCATAGTGACGCCAATCACCAAAAGCGTAATAGCTACGACCAGCTTGACAACAAAACCAAAGCGAAACGTTCCAAATAGCATCAACGTCGTTTTTAAATCGAGCATGGGACCGAAAACCAGAAACGCAAGCAACGAGCTGCTTGAAAACGTATTGGAAAAGGAGGCAGCAATAAACGCATCCGCCTCTGAGCAAAGCGAAAACAAATACGCCATCCCCATCATGACAAAATGGGAGGTGAGGGGCGTTTGACCGATGTCCATGAGCGTATCCCGGCTGATGTACACCTGTAAAAGTGCACTGATAAACGCACCAAACAACAAATATTTTCCCATGTCAAAAAATTCGTCCACTGCGTGCGCAAATGTCGAGGACAGCTTTCCACTCGTCGCTTTTACATGATCGGCTTCATGACTGATTTGCGATTCCATGCCGAGCCGTATCGGATTTTTTTTGACAAACAAGAAGACAAGCATGCCCACTATGAGCGCAACAACGAATCCCGCAACGCCCCGGTAGAGAGCCATTTCCGGCTGACGGGCGAAAGCGACATAGGTCGATGACAAAACAACGGGATTCACAATCGGTCCCGCCAATAAGAAAACAATCCCGACTGACAGCGGCATCCCTTTTTGGATCAAGCGACGAACCACAGGGATAATGGCACATTCACAGACAGGGAACAAAAATCCAAGCAACCCGGCAAATGGCAGGGCCACGAGTGGATGCTTCGGTGTCCAACGCCTCACCTGCTCTTCTGTCACAAACGTCTGGATAAATGCCGAAAAGAATACACCCAAGAGGACAAACGGAATTGCTTCCAGCCAAATACTAAGGAAAAAGGTTTTCACATCAAGCCATAAAGGGGACCACTTTATGCTCCAACCGGAAAACAAGCCGCTGTCACTTCCCATCGTTAACCAAA
Source organism: Brevibacillus sp. RS1.1 (assembly GCF_013284365.1). Lineage (NCBI taxonomy): Bacteria > Bacillati > Bacillota > Bacilli > Caryophanales > Paenibacillaceae > Brevibacillus > Brevibacillus sp. RS1.1. The sequence goes on along the minus strand of NZ_JABSVA010000014.1, from coordinate 30,052 downwards.
CGACACCTAGACCAAGCAGAAGCGCCCCGATTATTTCAACTAAAAATTGGCGAATCTTCAGAATCAAGCGGGAGTTCTCTCCTCTCATTTTGTAAATAGGTATCATTCCTATTTATATGCAGACACCTATTTTTCCTTCTTGTCCTTTATTTTTTTTACAAAATCAACAGGTTGTCCAGCCTTCCCTTCCCCCTGTATCCGTCTTATAATGGTGAAAAATCGTACGGTTCGGGGTGAATGAAGTGAGCGAAGACATTCAGCGCATTCCCACTGATCTAGAGGTTTGTGAAGTCCAGACGATCGATGAAGAAAAAGTAAACAGGCTTCGGCCTAGAATGACGGAAACGGATGGTGTCGCCCCTCTCTTCAAGGCTCTCGCAGACGATACGCGAGCAAAAATTATTTACGCGCTGGCACTTGAAGGAGAACTATGTGTTTGTGATGTCGCAGCAACCATCAATAGTTCGATCCCCAATACCTCTCACCATCTGCGCTTGTTAAAAAACATGGGTCTCGCCCGATACCGCAAAAGTGGCAAGCTCGTCTATTACTCACTCGATGACGATCATGTCCGCCATTTAATCATGTGTGGTATTGAGCATGCTGCCGAATTGAGGCAATCAAAACCGTAAATCCACTGGCTTTTAAACAGGTCCGTCACTAATAGTGGCGGCCTTTTTTGCTGATTTTCAAAAAACACTCAAACAATTACTTGAATATAATAATGAGTATGGTATGATTTAGGTAATCAATTACCAGAAAGAAGGCCCGAATCATGAACGACTATGACGTCATCGTAATTGGCGGAGGGCAGGCAGGACTTGCTCTCGGATATGCACTCAAGCGTAAAAATCGCCGTTTTGTCATCGTGGAGCAAAACCAACGGATCGGGGACAGTTGGCGGCAACGCTACGATTCGCTGGTGCTTTTTACACCACGTAAACATAATCAACTACCTGGTCTTACGTTTCCCGGAGAGCAGAATACGCTCCCAAACAAGGATGAAGCGGCAGACTACCTAGAATTGTACGCCAAACATTTCGAATTGCCTGTCATGCTTGGTGCGACTGTTATGGAGCTCAGCAAAATTGGTTTCCGCTTCCAAGTACGGACACAAGACCGTCTGCTCCACGCGAAGCAAGTCGTCATTGCAACAGGGCCATTTCATACGCCGTTTATCCCAGATATTGCGAACAGCTTGGACCACACCGTTCATCAACTGCACACTTCGCAGTACAAGAATGAGAGCCAGCTTATCGACGGCCCGGTCCTTGTCGTTGGCAGCGGCAACTCTGGGGCACAGATTGCGGTAGAGCTCGCCGCTCATCGACCCGTTATTTTTTCACAGGGAGAATCACGCTCTTATTTGCCAAACTTCATTTTTGGCAAACCTATATTTGATTACATGAAGACATTTGGATTACTCGATGCTCCCCACTCCACTTGGATCGGCAAGAAAATGCGCAGTTCTCCCGATCCGATATTCGGCTACAAAAACCAGGTACGCGAGCTCTCTCGCTCAGGAGCATTGCGGTTGGTTTCTCGAACCGTACAGGTTAATGGGCGTACCGTTTATTTTGCAGATGGAACAGAGGCAACAGTCAATAACGTATTGTGGGCCACTGGCTTTCGACCAAACTACGATTGGCTTAGTATTCCAGATGTGCTTGATTCGAAAGGCAGACCCATTCATCTTCGGGGTATCACAAAAGTGCCTGGCCTATCCTTTCTTGGACTTCCATGGCAGCATACGAGGGCGTCAGCGCTTATGGGCGGCGTAGGAAAAGACGCCCTTTATCTAGTGGAACATTTATAAATTATTTTCTAGAAGGAGGATTCTATCATGGGCTTTCACCATCACGATCATGGAGATGGACACGATCACCATCACCATGGAAAAGGAGCCAGTAAACGAGCTCTTCTCATTTCTTTCCTCATCATTGCTATATTTCTGGTTGTAGAAACCATCGGGGGCTTCCTCACCAATAGTTTGGCGCTGCTCTCTGATGCTGGGCATATGTTGAGCGATGCATTAGCACTTCTATTGAGCTTGATCGCTGTTCATTTCGCTGCACGACCACCTTCTGCAAAGAGAACATTCGGGTTGAAACGTTTTGAAATCTTGGCTGCACTGACCAATGGTGTGACACTTGTACTGATTTCCTTGTTCATTTTCTGGGAAGGGTTCCAACGCATGTGGAATCCGCCTGAGGTTGCCAGTGGCTCCATGATCATCATCGCCATAGTCGGACTCTTGGCGAATATTGCTGCAGCCATGGTACTCATGCGTGGCGATACCAAAAACAACGTCAATGTACGCAGTGCCTATCTCCACGTTCTCGGCGATCTTCTCGGTTCTGTCGGGGCAATCGTTGGTGGTATCCTGATGTGGGCTTTTGGCTGGTACATTGCCGACCCGATCATCAGTATCGTCGTGGCAGTCCTGATCATGCTGAGCGCATGGCGTGTAACGAAAGAATCCGTCAATATTTTGCTGGAAGGCGCCCCTTCACGCCTGGATACAACAAAAGTGGAAGAGTCACTCAGTCAACTGCCTGGAGTTATCAAAGTGCATGACCTGCACATTTGGACGGTTACTTCCGGATTTGATTCCCTGACATGCCATCTGGTTGTCGAGGACGATTTGCCCAGCTACCCTGTGTTAAATGACACACTGGTCCTTTTGGAAAAAGATTTCGGCATTACACACGCTACCATCCAGATTGAGAACTCCTCTACTCGACATGGTGACTTACATTGCCAGGCAACATCCGATTCGCACGATCACGATCATAACCATGAGCATAACCATGAGCACAATCACGACCATGACCATGACCATCCGCATGATCATAAACAACATAGCCATTCCTAAAAAAAGAAAACCATCTCCCGGCATTTTCGAGAGATGGCTTTTCTTGTGATTAATCTTCCATCGTAGACAGGTCACCAGTTGGTAGACCTAATTCCCACGCTTTCAAGACGCGGCGCATGATTTTTCCGGAACGCGTTTTTGGCAACTTGTCGCGGAATTCGATTTCACGAGGAGCAGCATGTGCAGCCAGTCCCTCTTTCACAAACTTGCGAATTTCTTCCATCAACGCTTCACTTGGCTCATACCCAGCCCGCAGCGCGATGAATGCTTTGATAATTTCACCACGAACCGGATCTGGTTTACCAATGACGCCCGCTTCGGCTACTGCTGGATGCTCCACGAGCTTGCTCTCGACTTCAAACGGACCGACTCGCTCACCGGAAGTATTGATCACATCATCAATACGGCCTTGGAACCAGAAGTAGCCTTCTTCATCCTTGTATGCAGAATCCCCGGATACATACCAGCCTGGGATGCTGAAGTATTCTTCGTACTTCGCTGGGTTGTTCCAGATTTGTCTCATCATAGCTGGCCAACCTGTACGGATTGCCAGATTCCCCATTCGATTCGGTGGCAGCTCATTTCCACGGTCGTCAATAATCGCTGCGTATATACCTGGGAACGGTTTACCCATCGATCCAGGCTTGATCGCCATACAGCGATAGTTAGAAATCAACTGAGCACCTGTTTCCGTCATCCACCAGTTGTCATGAATGCGTTGATTAAACACCCGCATGCCCCAGTGAACGACTTCCGGATTGAGCGGTTCTCCAACGCTCAGGACGTGACGCAGACTGGATAAGTCAAATTGCTTGACGAGTTCATCCCCTGCCCCCATGAACATACGGAACGTAGTCGGAGCACTGAACCAGATCGATACTTTGTTCTTCTCAATGACTTTATACCAGTCTTCCGGAGTGAAACGTCCGCCACGTACGACAATCGTTGCTCCATTCAACCAAGGTGAAAAAATGCCATAAGAAGTACCCGTTACCCAGCCAGGATCGGCTGTGCACCAATAAATATCATCCTCTTGCAAGTCGAGAATCCATTTCCCAGTTTGGTAGTGCTGGATCATGGCATTGTGAACATGCAGAACACCCTTTGGCTTGCCCGTTGAGCCTGAGGTGTAATGAAGGATCATTCCATCCTCACGATCAACCCATTCGATTTCCAGCTCGGTGGAGGCTTCTTCCATCGCTTTTTCAAAGCGGATGTGACCTTCTTTTAGCTCCTCTTCTGCACCTACAACAATTACGTGTTTTAAGGCAGGCAGGTCGTTAACGGGTATGCGTGGCAATAGTGCAGGTGTCGTAACGATCGCAACGGCTTCGCTATTTTCCAAGCGATCACGCACAGCCGCTTCCATGAACGCTTCGAACAGCGGTCCTACAATTGCGCCAACCTTGATTGTGCCTAAAACGCTTACATAAAGCTCCGGCGAACGCGGCATAAAGACGAAAACGCGGTCTCCTTTTACAATGCCCAAATTCCGCAAAACATTCCCAAATTTATTGGATAATTCGCTTAATTGCACGAAAGTATAGGTCTCGTCTCTCGTCGCATTGCTGTACATCAAAGCAATTTTGTCTTTCCGATCAGTAGCGAGATGTCGATCAATGGCTTCATACACCATGTTCACTTTCCCGGTTTCATACCAAGAGAATTGCTTCTCCACATCTGCCCAATCAAAATTCGCATATGTTTCGTCATAATTTTTCAGATTATAAGGGCCTTCCGTTGCTGGAATTTTCTCAACGTTCATGTCTTCACTCTCCCACTCTACATCGTTTTTCTCACTACGCAACATTCATAATATTTCTACATTTTTTGCGTAATTCCTCCTGCCAGAACCTACTTATTCGATTGCGAACTTTTTCTTGTATAATGGACAGTATTCTTACCACAAAGGAGATGGCTGACCTTGATGATCTGGTTTCTTTTACTTGGCGCTATCGCTTTGTTGCTTTTTCGGGCCTATCGCAATACATTCGATGTTCAAATAAAGGAAGTAGCAATACCCTTGCAAAAATCCCGGCACCTTCAACAACCGCTTGATTTTGAGCCGATTTCGATCTTGCATTTGTCTGATTTGCACATGGAAAACTTATCTGTACTGCCCCAGCGCATTGTCGATGACTTTTCGCAGCGTCAGGTAGACCTGATTGCGATTACCGGAGACTTGCTCGACCGCGACAAAAACATTCCGAAGGCAGTTGCTTTTGTGCAATGTCTTCAGCAATTACAGCCGACACTCGGAACTTATGTAGTTTTTGGCAATCACGACTACGTGCTTACCCCTTTCAAGCTTGCACAGTTAAAATCAGAGTTGGAACGAATTGGCTGTCGTGTTCTTGTCAACGAAAATGAAACGATCTATCACAACGGGCAGCCCCTGCACCTTATCGGTGTAGATGATTTCAGCACGCGCCATAGCAACCTCGCCAAGTCTTTCTTCGGTGTTCCCGAGACAGGAGCAAGGCTCGTCTTGACTCATGATCCTAATATAGTTTTGCACATGAAGGAGTATGCTTACGATTATTTGGTGTCAGGGCATTTTCACGGAGGACAGATCCATTGGCCTCGTCCCTTTCATCTCGTAAAGATGGGGAAACTGCCGAAGCTAAATATCGTGAAAGGTCTTCACGAGATGGATGGTCGCCCCTTTTACATCAGTGAGGGCTTGGGGCAAACAGGGGTAAACATCCGTCTGCGTTCCCGTCCCGAGATCACCTTGCATGTACTGGGCAGTGATACTCCATTTGACGAGATAGCCGCGCCAGCTTCGGCTCTTCAAGAAACCGCTGCCGTGCTCGCCCTCGACTAAGGTATAATAGTCTTACTTTCGTGTCGAGATGGGGGTCACCTTGTGGAAAATTGGAAGAGAGATGTCGAGCACATCCGACAAGCGACGAATTTACCTATCAAATATGTACAAGTCTCACAAACAGAAGCAGCGCGAGCCCAGCAGGATTGGGGACAAAAAGGCTGGGAGCAAGTTGCCGTCCATTCGAGCAATGATTTGATGACATTGATCCTTATCGAAACGGCATCTTGGCATGCTTCAGCCCGAGCGTTGTTGGATCTGATTTTTCCTCATGTGGATGAACCAGCGACGCTTTCCCTCCCAAAACAGATAGCCAATTGGCTTTCAAGCATGGTCTCCGGCTCCCCTGTTGCCATCCCTGCTCAGCTGGAAGCAAAATGGCCGTGGAAAGAAGCGCGCGTCTCCTTTTTATTAGAGCGATGCAGACCGGATCGAAAGGGCGAATGGGATTTTTTGCAGCCCTTGCTGCATGATTTTTTTGAAGGCGTACCCGATTTCATTCCGTTAACACAAACACATGCCCTTCTCGTCGTCCCTGTCTCCATACTCGATCATCAAAAAACGGCCCCAGAGCTTTTGGAGTGGGCATCCGGCCTACATGATCTGATTTCGATGGAATGGATGGAACCTGTTCGGCTTGTTGTCGGATCGCCAATCACGAGTCCACTTGCATTGGGCGACACTCTTTTACGGCAATTATCACTAGCTCGTGCCCTTCAAGCCTATCGGCCACAAATGATGGTCGCTGGAGATTGGTCTTATCCGCTAGAACGATGGGCAGCTTCTCTCCCCAAAGAAATAGCAGCCGCTCTCGCAAACGAGCTGTCTGCTGTCATAACTGTTCCGCACATGACAGATGAACAACTGGAAACATTAGATACGTTGTTCGCCAGACAATTGAATGTAAGCGATACCGCACGACAGCTTTTCCTTCACCGGAATACACTGTTGTATCGATTGGACAAGCTGACGGAACAAACCGGATTAGACCCGCGATTGTTTCCTGATGCCGTCTTGCTGCAGCTCTACCTTCTCTTTCGTCAAAATTAACAAAACATTTTGTATATACTGTCCATATCCAACCTGCAAGTGAATTGGTACCCTACCCTTATAGTCATCCAAGAATTTTCTCTCTTCACAATCCCGAGGAGGTGCCTTTTTCATGGCTAAGGTAAGTCTTTCCCACATTTATAAACGATATGGAAACAACGTTACAGCAGTTGACGATTTTCACTTGGAAATTCAAGATCGCGAATTCCTCGTTCTCGTCGGACCATCTGGTTGTGGAAAATCTACCACGCTGCGCATGATTGCAGGTCTGGAAGAGATTTCGGAAGGTGATTTATACATAGGCGATCGCCGCGTCAACGATGTAGCTCCCAAAGATCGCGACATCGCCATGGTGTTTCAAAGCTATGCACTCTATCCGCATATGAATGTATACGAAAATATGGCTTTCGGCCTGAAATTGCGCAAATTCTCCAAATCCGATATTGATAAGCGCATTCAAGATGCAGCGCGAATCCTCGATATTTCGCATTTGCTAGACCGGAAGCCAAAAGCGCTATCCGGGGGGCAAAGACAGCGTGTCGCACTGGGTCGTGCGATCGTGCGTGAGCCGCAAGTATTTTTGATGGATGAACCGTTGTCCAACCTCGATGCAAAGCTACGTGTACAAATGCGCACGGAAATTTTGAAACTGCATCAACGCTTGAATACCACGATCATTTATGTGACGCACGATCAAACGGAAGCCATGACCATGGGAGACCGAATCGTCGTCATGAAGGACGGTCTTATCCAACAGGTGGCAACCCCGACTGAAATCTACAATCATCCAGTCAATCTGTTTGTCGCGAGCTTCATCGGCTCCCCTGCGATGAACTTCGTGAAAGGGAATCTTTCCGAGAAAGACGGAGCACTCTATTTTGATGCGCAAAATATTCATGTACGCTTCCCAGAAGATAAAGCCAAGACTTTACGGGAAAAAGGTTATGTAAATAAGCAGGTTATTTTTGGAATCCGTCCGGAGGATATTTACAGCGACGCTTCTTTTATGGAAGCAAATCCATTTGAGAGCACACTGGAAGCAGAAGTTGAAGTCGTAGAAAACATGGGCTCCGAATTGTACGTCTATTTCCACAATATCGGGAATACCCAGATGGTGGCGCGCGTGGATTCTCGTGAAGCGCTAAAACCAAAGATGAAGGTAAAACTAGCGATGGATCTTGCCAAATGTCATGTATTTGACAGCGAGACAGAAGTAGCAGTATTCTAATAGCGAAATGAAAAGGAGTGTCCCAGTCGGCATTCCTTTTCCTATTTTTTTGTGCAAAACCTTTTATAGAGAGAAAACAACGAGAGAGAGAACGTGGAGAGGAGCGGATAAGAAGTGGCTTATCAAATCGTCTTTTTTGACATTGACGGAACCTTACTGAACACCGATCACATTATTCCACAAACAACCGTGGACGCCGTACAAACATTAAAACAAAACGGTGTCCATGTCGCAATCGCAACCGGCCGAGCTCCTTATCATTTGATGCCAATCGCTAAGCAACTGGGCATTGAGACATTCGTGGGCTTTAACGGGTCGTATGTGCAGAGTGAAGGGAAGATTATCCATCACACGCCAATTGCTACAGATACATTGGCAAAGCTCGAACAAATCGCTGAGGGTCATTCCCATCCGATGGTATTTTTGAGTGCAGATCACTTCTATGCCAATGCGATGGACCACCCACATATCATTGAGTCTTTTGATTGGTTGGGACTGGAATACCCAGCGTATCGCCATCGCTACTGGGAGGAAACGCCGATTTATCAAGCATTTCTCTACTGTGGCGCAGATGAATCGAGATACACGGGTGAATTCCATGACGTCTCTTATATTCGTTGGCATGAACACTGCATGGATATTTTGCCCCCGAACGGCTCCAAAGCAAAAGGAATTGAAGCCGTCTTAAAACATTTTGGACTGACTCCAGCGGATGCTGTTGCCTTTGGAGACGGATTGAATGATAAAGAGATGCTCTCCTATGTTGGCATGGGAGTAGCGATGGGGAATGCTCATGAAGAATTGAAGCCGTTCGCCAATATGATTACGCGCCACGTAAACGACAATGGCATCCAACATGGTTTAGCAAAGCTTGGTTTAATCTAGTCACGTTAAACTGTAAGCTATTTCCTTCATAAACACTCCCTTCATGTGCACGATATAGATAACAGCACTGGAGGGAGTGAGTTTTTTTGCGCGTCTGGCCTTTTGTTGCCGCTATTGCCTTGGTCGGTCTCGTAGTTGTCCCGTATCGGATGAATCAGCATGCAGAACAGGAAATGCGCGAACCTCATCCCCGCGTGACATCCGTTCAGGCGAGAATTCCACGGATTAACTACATTGAACAGGTAAAAGACGTTCGTCGTGACCTGGAGAAAAAAAGTCATATCCAAACGCTTCATCATAACCAACGTGACCGCAGTCATTATGTAGAGAATGAAGTCGTCGTGCGCTTTTCCCCTCGTCCCAAGCAAGAAAAAATTGATCAGCTTGTTTCCTCTTTGGATGCCAAGATCAAGCGCGACTTTGACAAATTTCTCATCATCAAATCAAAGAGCATGACTACCAAGCAGCTCATGAAAAAACTGGCTGAACATCCTGACTCCGTATTTGCAGAGCCAAATTACCTCTTACTCCCGAACGTGAAGCCAAACGATCCGTATTACAAGGAATACCAATGGAATCTTCCTCTAATCGGCATGGAGAAAAGCTGGGATGTCAGCGAAGGTAGCAGTGATGTTATCGTAGCAGTCGTCGATACAGGTGTGGATATGAAGCATCCAGAATTTGCTGGAAAGCTGGTCAAAGGCTATAACGTTTTGGATGGCAGTAACAAACCTCAGGATGATAATGGTCATGGAACCCACGTATCTGGTGTCATAGCAGCTAAAACGAATAACAGAGATGGCATTGCCGGGATGTCCTGGAATAGTAAGATCATGCCGGTTAAAGCCATTGGCGCAGACGGCTCGGGATCAGCTGTAGACATTGCTCACGGGATTTATTGGGCAACCGATAACGGAGCAGATGTCATCAACTTGAGCGTAGGCAACTACACCTCCTCTGCTGCTCTACGGGAAGCTTGTCGCTATGCCTTTGATAATAATGTCGTGTTAGTCGCTGCTTCCGGAAACGATGCGAGCGATCAGCCTAGTTATCCTGCGGCCTATGATGAGGTCCTCGCCGTTGCCGCTGTCGACCACCGTAAAGAACGCGCGGATTTTTCCAACTTTGGTGATTATGTAGATGTATCTGCTCCTGGGGTCGATATTCCGAGCACGTACATTTATAGCGACTATGCCTCGCTATCAGGTACTTCGATGGCTTGTCCTCACGTCGCTGCACTTGCTTCGCTTATCCGGTCCGTTCATCCCGATATGAACACCAAAGACGTGATGAATCTCATTAGACATTCTGCAACTGACCTTGGAGCCCCGGGCCACGATCAGTTATACGGGTACGGTATGATCAATGTGAATCAGGCCCTTCGTCAAGCCGAGCCGGTCGAGGAAGTCAAAACGGAACAACCTCCAAAAACAATCGGCGGCTTGCTCAATAAATTTTTTCAACGTCTGCGTTTTGGTGCGCAATAAGTTTCGTAATAAACTTCAGTGAACAAAAAGGCGTACGTACCGATTCAAGGTTTGTACGCCTTTTTTATATACATTTCGGTGCGGTTCGAATAGAAAAAAGGTGGCTGTTGACCACCTTCTTTTGTTACTCAGGCTTTGGCGTACCATATGATTCATAAGCCTTGCGCAAAATCTCAAAGCTCAGCTTTTTCCGTTCATGGTACGTTGGCAGATCCCATTTGTCCCATTGGTACAAGAGTGGTTTGGAATCTTCCCGCGAGAATGGTTTTTGATTGGAATGTGCAATTACTTCCACTCCGACACCTTTACTTTCAGTTGGAACGATTCCATTCGCCTCATACGGGTATTTCCAAACCTGTTTGCTGCTCGGGTCAGTGTACCCCAAAAGTATCCAAGGAATGCGTATTTCCAAGACATTCCCCTTTGCATACCAATCTGCCAGTGAGTTGTACGCCGGATCTTTCGGGTCGGAAATCCCTGGCTTCATGATGCCCACTTCCAGCTCTTCGAAAGGTACTGTTTTCTTGGTTTCCGGTAAATACAGTGCTTTGTTTAGTGCCAGCTTCCATGGCAAGAATATGCCGCTATCTGCTTGATCATAACGCTCGTCCCAAGGCAGCATTCCCTTGAGGTACCCGTATAGCCAACTATGCTGATCATAGGCGCTATTGACAAAAATGTGAGAATTGCCTTCCCCTTGCATTCGCAATAAAAATTCAATCCCTTGGGAAAATGTAGTACCTGGTGCTTTATCAGCAGTTCGACTCCCACCACTCAGCGTATCAAAGCCAATATCCAGCGTGTCCTTTGAGAAATCCCACTCTCCTTCGCTTTTCTTTAGCATGAGAAACAAGTATGCTTCATCGTGCGTAACAGATAGATCAAATCCCGGATAAGCACGTTTGACTCGCTGAAGTCTTTTTTCCCAATCTGCTGTTTTTCCATCGAGAATGATCTGGTCAGACGCATAATTACCGGGTTCAACCGCGATGACGCCGAATTTTTCCTCGTTCGTTAACGGATTGCTCCACATTGCTCTCCGTTCCCCAGGCAGTTCCAGATCAATCGTATTCCAGGTAAATTTGAACCATTCATCCTGCCATGCGAATAAAAGTGCGCCATCATAACCTTCATCATAAATATTACGCAGCATATCGGCGTTCATCTTGCCTTGCTCTTGTTCCATATGCATTCCTTGATTCCGTCCAGCAGGCCCATAATGCGCCATGCCGCGTGAGCTAGGTACGCCATATTCGGCAACCAACAACGGGATTCCTTTATGGTGGGCACGCAGATCACGTAAGTATCCAGCATATGGGTCTACCTTGCCGCTGGAATCCCGGTACTTTTGGTACTTCTCTTCATATCGTAAAAAGTCTGGGTAATACGGATAGACATGATAAGCGGCAAAGTAACCGGCTGTCCATTCCACCGATGCTTTCAGATTCATCGGGTCGATCGAAACCATATCCTCTTGCGGTAGCGGCTCGTTAGGATGCGACAGCGGATCAGTTGTCAGCCAGTTTGTGAACGATACTGGATGCTGCCATCCATATTTCATTTCTTCCTCAGCCAAATAATCAAGCATAAAGGCCAGCCAACTTTCAAAAGGAGACGCTTTTTCCGTTCCCTTGATATATTTCCCCTGATAAGGAGGCATGTCCGGATGAGATGCATTCGTCACCTGTACCGAATACGGATACCACTCGGTACCGAGTATCCACCCTACCAAGTATTGCGATACATCTGTCCGATATTCACCGCTGGCACGACCGTACCGCTCCGGGAGTGTCACGTCTCCATGGATTGCTTGTACAACGTCTTTAATCTCTTGGCGAAAATCTTTGGTTATCTCGGGAGTAAATGCATCGCGTCCTTTCCGATCTTCACCCGCTAGCGCTTCATCCGGCGACCAGATTCCTTGCAGCAGGAGCAACGGCTCTTCCTGTTTTTGGTTGAACTCGTGTAAAGCCTCATAAAAAATCGGAGGAAGAATCGTATAAATGCGAATGACTTTGTTATTCATTTCCTTCATTTGTGAAAACCAGCGCAAGTAATCCTCGCGGGTCGGGGAGAGCTCTCCAGGATAATGTCCTGGTGTCGTTGCACCCAGATTGATTCCCGCCCAAAACACGGGTTCCCAGCCCTGCCCGTTATAGAGGGCAATATCCCCATCGTCTACCTTGGTAACCAGTTTCTTGCCTTCACCTTCGAATACAGGCATCGGTTTAGACGCTTTGCTTGCTTCCATTTGTGCTTCGCTTTTTTTGAGCAGTTCCCTCCACTTCTCGTAATCATGGATGGCGTATCCGGCGTAGCCAGCAAATTTTTCGAGGTTATCTTCAAGAGCGACTAATTGCTCCTCCAATCCGCCATGCCCTTCTTCATAAAAGGTGGTGTTTTCTCCCTCTGCGCTTTGCAGCAGGTTAAGGCCTACGACCACTTTGTTTTTTTGATCATTCGCTTCGTTCATGATCGGGTTTACAATTTCCAATACTCCGTTCGGTCCCTCTACCCTGTCGCGATAGGCCATTAACGTTACATGATCTAGCGTACTGACTAGCCATTTGCTGACACTTTCCGATTTGTCTGCCAGCGATAGCTCGTACATCCAAAAAGGGATATCGACACTTAACTCCAAAGCCGGGTTCTTTTTCATTTCCGCAGACAAGTACTCGATATTGGCTACCCATTCGTTTTTGATTACTTCCTTGTTCTCATTCCATTCGGGTAATACGTGAGGTTCAATATCGAGATGGAGGCCGCTAAATCTTTCACCTTCACCAGCTGATTTATTATAGGTCTGAACCCAGTTTAAGAAGGTGGTAATACTTTTTCGATTGGAAACGAGAGACCAGACCGGATCTCCTGCAAGAGCATCCACGCGAATGCCGGATGCATTTGCTGCCTTAATAAAGGAACGATAATCTTGATGGGCAACATTTTCTTGATCAATATGCAAATAAATGAGATTGACGTGATGTTGCTTGGCAAATGCGATGATTTCCTCTCTTTCTGTGACGATGAGCTGCGTATTCCAAATCCAGGTCGCGATCATCGGTGGTGTTCTATACAAATAAGCGATGATTGCGATGAGTGGTATGATGATGATCAAAAAAACAAGCAGTAGCTTTTTTTTGCTTGATCGATTCTGTTCTGGTTCCATGCTGTCTGTAAAAATAAGACATCCTCCTACTGACTACGATTATGTGCGGGTTGCCATCAACCGTTTGGCATACTGTTCTTTGATGCTTTGGCGTTCTCTGGCAATGGCCAAAGCGTCGTTCGGAACATCATCTGTGATCGTAGAGCCTGCCGCTACATAAGCGCCCTCCCCGATGGTAACTGGAGCTATCAAATTGGCATTGCAGCCAATAAAGGCGTGATCGCCAACGATCGTTTTATGCTTGTGGACGCCATCGTAGTTGACAGTGATTGTACCGCACCCTACGTTTACATGTTCACCAATATCAGAATCACCAATATACGAGAGGTGAGCAACCTTCGCGCCTTTCCCGAGACGTGAATTTTTCAATTCGACAAAATCTCCGACTTTCGCCTCCTCACCTACATCTGAACCTGGGCGAATATAAGCATAAGGACCAACCACTGCTCCGTCTCGAATCATGCTGTTAGATGCATTTGCGTAACGAATTTCTACGTTACCCCCTACAATGCAATCCCTTACGTCTGCATTCGGTCCGATGACACAATTGGATCCTATTGTTGTTTTCCCACGGAGGTACGTTCCCGGATGAATAACCGTATCAGGTCCGATACACACATCGGCCTCAATATAGGTGGAGGTTGGATCAATGAGAGTGACCCCGTTTTGCATATGCTGCTCATTGACTCGCATACGGAGTAATCTCTCGGCGCAAGCCAGCTGGATTCGGTCATTCACGCCGGCCCCTTCTTCCGCATCATCGGTCATGAAAGCCCCAATTCGCTCGTTTTGCTCGTTTAAAATTGTCAAAACGTCAGGTAAATAATACTCTTTCTGGGCATTATCATTTTTCACGCGGGATATGGCTTGAAACAGCTTTTGATTGTTGAAACAATACATACCCGTATTGATCTCGCATACGAGCCGTTCTTCGGCTGTTGCATCCTTGTGCTCCACGATCCGTTCAACAAGGCCGTTTGCGTCGCGGATCAATCGCCCGTACCCTGCGGGATCGTCTACTCGTGCCGTTAATACAGTTGCAGCTGCAAGTTGAGTTTCATGCTGCGCAAGCAGATGCTCTAGCGTTTTCTCCCTCACCAATGGTGTATCCCCGCTCAACACGATCGTTGTCCCCTGTTTGTCTTGCAGGAGGTCTGCCGCCATCTTCACTGCATGGGCCGTTCCTAATTGCTCGGACTGGTAAGCATAGCGGACAGAAGCACCGAACTGCTTTTTCACTTGCTCGGCCCCATGCCCTACAATCAAAATAATCTCGTGGATGCCAAGACCATGTAATCGGTCGACAATATGCTGGATCATTGGTTTGCCACAAACCTCATGGAGCACTTTGCAACGTGTAGACTTCATGCGCGTCCCTTTTCCTGCTGCCAATACAATTGCATAACGACTAGTCATGTGATCCTCCCATCAGATCGACTTATTTGGCTTCTTTGAAGTACGGCCTTACTCTGTTGACAATATCCTCAACAATATCTCTCGTTCCCATTGTCGTTGTCTGTTGACCCTTCTCGTAAACCTGAAGCATGATTTCGATCAACGTTTTTTGATCAAGAGTTTGGTCAGTGGAATCCATCATGGACAATTCAGCCCCTTACGGAATTAATGTAAATCCGACAAGTCAAAATGGGGAAAGAATCCCGTTCTCTCCAATAAGCTGGCTGTTCCGGGATTCTTTCAAATCATATTTTTTATTCAACGGTTACACTTTTGGCAAGATTCCGAGGCTTGTCAACATCATTGCCTAATGCCAGGGAAGTGTAATACGAGATCAACTGCAGCGGAATAACAGACAGGATGGGGGTAAATACAGGCAAAGTCGCAGGTACAAAGCACACTTCGTCAACATTTCGGTGCAATTCGACATTGCCTTCCAATGTGATCGCTAACACATTCCCACCTCGTGCCTTCACTTCGGTAATATTGCTAACCATTTTTTCTTCCAGCTCTTTTTGTGTCACCAAGGCAATGACAGGTGTACCCTCTTCAATCAAAGCCAGCGTTCCATGCTTCAATTCCCCTGCCGCATATGCCTCTGAGTGAAGGTACGAAATTTCCTTCAGCTTCAAGGACCCTTCCAACGCCACAGCATAATCAATGCCTCGACCGATAAAGAACAGGCTGGCATGATTTTTGATCGACTCAGCATAGACACAAATATCATCCGCATGTTGGAGTGCCTTTTCAGCCTGCTCAGGCAGCTGGCGCAGATTAGCAATCATGAATTCCCGCTCTGTTTCCGCAAGCGTCTCCTTCACCTGAGCCAGATACAATCCGAGCAGATAAAAAACAATTACCTGAGAGGTGTACGCCTTTGTTGAAGCGACAGCAATTTCCGGTCCGGCAAAGGTAGCAAGCACATAATCGGCTTCACGGGCAATCGAGCTGCCTTGTACATTCGTGATGGCCAAGACCTTGGCTCCTAAGCGTCGACTCTCCCGCAACGCTGCCAGCGTATCAGCTGTTTCACCCGACTGGCTCACGACAATGACCAGCGTTTTTTCAGATATTATAGGACGTCGATATCTGAATTCTGAAGCCACATCAATCTCTACCGGTATTCTTGCCAGTTCTTCAATCACATTTTTACCGATCAGCCCTGCATGATAGGCGGTACCGCACGCGACTATGAAAATCTTCTCAATACCTTTGATTTGTTCTGAGTATAAAGGCAAATCCTTCAAAACAATTTGCTTCCCGTCCTCGTCAATCCGATTGAGCAGCGTGTTACGAAATGCATTTGGCTGCTCGTAAATTTCTTTTAACATGAAGTGCTCAAAACCGTCCTTCTCCGTCTGTTCCACATTCCAATCTACGTGGAACAACTCACGTTGAAGTGGTTCGCTTGTTTCCACTTTCATGAGTGAAACGCTGTCTTTCTTGAGAACTGCCATTTCCCCATCTTCTAAGATGACAATGTCTCGGGTGTGCTCAAGTACAGCAGAAATGTCGGAGCCTATGAAGTTTTCTCCTTTACCTACCCCGATAATTAATGGACTTGCCAATCGGACTGCCACCATTTTATCTGGCTCGTACTCGCAAACAACACCGAGAGCATATGCCCCACGCATACGCAGTACTGCACTTCGAATCGCGGCGACAAGATCACCTTCATATAGGACAGCAATGAGATGAGCAATGACTTCTGTATCGGTCTCGGATGTAAACGTGACTCCATGGTCCAAAAGCTCCTGTTTGATTTCCAGATAGTTTTCGATAATACCGTTGTGGACAACTGAAAACTTTCCCGATTCATCCGAATGCGGATGTGAGTTCTCATTGGACGGACGACCGTGGGTGGCCCAACGCGTATGTCCGATTCCCAAACAACCTTGAATAGGAGATTGGACGAGCCGTTCTTCCAAAACAGCCAGCCTTCCTTTCGATTTGCAAATCTCCATTTTTTCACCGTTAAAAATTGCGACACCAGCCGAGTCATAGCCGCGATACTCCAACTTCTGCAAACCATTTATCAGGATTTGTTGCGCTTGCCCCTCACCAATATATCCCACGATTCCGCACATACGGTTGCCTCCCTATTCGGTAATCATCAGTCAGTTTCTCGTTAAGCCAGGAGTACGACTCGTTCTTCGACGTGCATCCTTGCCGGATTCCCCAGCTTGTAAATGTGTTGACCCGTTATGCTGTCAAAAGCATTTCGTGTATCAATAATAGCTACACCCAGGTCAGCAAACTTCTGGTAGTCAAAGCTTTTATGATTTGTAACGAGTACCATGCAATCGTAATTTTTCATTTGTTCCAAGTCATGCGGAATGGAACGAACTGTGTTCCCGCGTTTGTCTACAAAGCTTTGTGCATAAGGATCGTAGTAATCGACACGTGCCCCGTTTTCCTGGAACAGCTCGTATATATGCAAGCCTGGGGATTCACGCAGATCATCAATGTCAGGCTTGTAGGCCATCCCCAAAATGAGAATCCGCGAGTTTTTGATTGATTTCGCATAAAGATTCAGTACCTGTGCGGTTTTATTGATCACATAGTCTGGCATATTGTCGTTAATTCATTGTGCCAGCTCAATGAATTTGCTATGAAAACGGAAGCCCTTTGCCTTCCAGGAGAGGTACATCGGATCAAGTGGAATGCAATGCCCTCCAATTCCAGGACCTGGATAAAACGGCATATAGCCAAACGGTTTCGTTGACGCAGCTTTGATAACCTCCCACACATCGATCCCCATTTTGTCGCACATCATAGCCATTTCATTGATAAAGGCAATGTTTACACTCCGGAATGTATTCTCCAATAATTTCGACATTTCAGCCACCTTCGGAGAAGAAACCGTTACGACATTGGTAACCAGATTGCCATACAGCAGGGCCCCCAACTCCAAGCACTTAGGCGTGGTTCCCCCGATTACTTTTGGCGTATTGTGTGTGTTGAAGGAATGATTGCCTGGATCTACACGCTCAGGAGAGAAGCAAAGGAAGAAATCCACTCCGACAGTCAACCCCAGCTTTTCGAACTCCCATTGGATCAATTCTTCTGTCGTCCCCGGGTATGTTGTGCTTTCAAGCGTAATCAGAAGGTTTTTCTTTTTGTATTTGATAATTTCACGGACCACTCCCTTAATAAAGGATGTATCCGGGTCTTGATTTTCACTGAGTGGCGTTGGAACACATATGCTGACCGCATCCAGTTCCTTGAGCACCCGATAATCGGTGGTCGGGAAGAATCGTTGAGCAGAAAGGCTTGATTGAATCACATCGCAAGGAACGTCCTGGATGTATGAATTGCCTGCGAGCAAGGTTTCTACCTTCCGTTGGTCCAAATCGATGCCATAAACAGAGAAACCGCCTTTTGCCATTTCCATAGCGAGGGGCAGACCAACATACCCAAGTCCAATTACCCCAACTTTTACGGTTTTTGATTCCATTTTTTGCTTCAATTTTGTGAAGTAGCTCATTTTTGCTTCCTCCCTTTTATCTATGTTTAAGACAATAGACTTCTCACTCGTGCTTCTAGGTCTACAGGTGAAAATGGCTTCGCTATATAATCTGAGACTCCCAGCTCGAATGATCTTTTCTTGTCGTCTTCCAACCGTTTGTGGGTTAATACCACGATTTTGGTGCCATGCTCAACTGCATTGATCTTGCTGATCAGCTGGTAACCGTCTTCAATGGCCAAATTGACATCGGTGATAACAACGTCCGGTAAAAATCGCTTGTATTTTTCCCACGCTTCTCTCCCGTTGTCCGCCAAATAAACGCTGTAACCTTTTCTTTGTAAATAGATGCGCAAAAACTCATTCACAGTTTCATCTTGCGAAACAAGCAAAAGACTTCTCTTTGCTGCTGATGATCTTTTACCGCTGTATATATGAATCTCTCCAGCGCTTCCCTTTCCAGCAGTAATCTCCTGTACCATACCACTGAGAACTTGTGCTGCTGATTCCCCCTGTTCAGGGAAGCTGGCGATGAATACTGGCCCTGCCAACATATGTTGAGTCTGTAGCAGTTCCTTGATGAAGAGAGAATGGAAATGAGTATTGCCAAGCATTTGGTCGCCAAGGAGAATACCGAGAATGCTGCTTTGTTTGTCGTAAAAACAATGGATATCCGTAAACCCCTCTGCTTTTGCCAAAGACATTTTCAAATCTTGGATCTTTTCTTCACTTCTTCCATTCGTGACAGCCAGAATAATCCCGCATGGCAACTGACTCGATTCATAGAAGGTAAGCACATGTTCAAAGGCTTGAAATAAAGGAAACGAATACGCTTTTGCAATCTGACTCATGGTATGTCCCTCCTGTGCCGTGTTTTTCTATGTTTTCCAGCTTGTTCTTGTCATGGTTCCCCATGTGTTATTGTTGCGCATAAACTCGATATGACCCAAAAATCTCCAAATGACTCCCAACTGCTGATAGCCAAGAAACATGAAGAAGAGGAATGCCAGCATCTTGAGGTTGTCGCGAACTCTTGTGTAACGCTTGAAGGCCAGCTCTTCCATAAACAGGGAGCCGATCCCGAGCAACACTCCAAACAAGAGATTCAGCAGCGCGTAGATAGCCAGTACTCTCCATTGAGTCATGTCCATCAATGTATATCCCAGCAGAGCCAAAAAACCGATAAACCTGAAATATGGATTCAGCGTTTCGAAAATGATGTTATAGGGAAATGTAATCAACCCCACAACTTTGTACTTGGGACGGCCTACTATATAAATGCCATACTCCAGCATGTTTTTGAGGTTGCCGCGTCCCCATCTTCTTCGCTGGCTGCCAAGTATTTTTAGCGTATCAGGCGCTTGGGTCCAGCAAACGGCATCGGGGCAAAAAGCCACTCGATACGGAAGTTTATTTTCAAGCATATATTTATGAAGCTTGATGATAATGTTCATGTCCTCACCGGGATATCCCCCTCGATAACCCCCGGCTTTGACAACGAAATCTTTTCGAAATACCCCAAAGGCACCGGACACAATAATCAGTCCGTTGATTGAACTCCACCCAATCCTTCCCCCTAGGAATGCCTTCAAGTATTCGACACACTGGAACATAGGCAAAATTTTGGTAGGAAGATTGACTTTCTTTATCATTCCGTCCTCGATTTCACAGCCGTTTGCAATTCGGACGATACCGCCGATCGCGACGGTTTCTTCCGGGTTTTCCATGTACACCTTGGCAATGCGGATCAACGCGTCCTTTTCCAATAACGAATCAGCATCGATAGAAGCAATCAATGGGTAATGGGAAATATTAATCCCGGCGTTTAACGAGTCGGCTTTTCCTCCGTTTTCCTTATCAATGAGATATAAATTGGGATATTGGGGATTGTGATAAACCCCTCGTACGTTGGAGGTTTCCAATACTTTGGAGCCCCCAGTATACTCTGTGCGGGTTAACTGGAACTCATCTAACAAAACTTGCAACGTTTCATCTTTCGAACCGTCATTAATAACAATTACTTCATACTTGGGGTAATCTAGCGCGAGAAGCGAACGAACGTTTTCAATGATGGTCAATTCCTCATTGTAAGCGGGAACGAGAATCGAAATTTGTGGTACGTACTCTGATCCAGAGAGTGACTGAAAGCGAGAATACATAGAGCTTTTGATAATAGAAGAAATATTTTTGATGGACAGGCTTAGAATCGTTAAATAGAGCGTCTCAATCACGATTACGTAATAAACAGCAAAGATCCCGTATGCTTGCAAGAAGTCCCTCATGTCATTCTCCTTTCAGGTATAGTTACACGGCATAAACATAACGATTTTCCTTGTCCACCTGCTCCTCCTCATTGATTTGCTTTCTGCAACTGGAATATATCTCAATCATTTCAGTATTCTGACAGATTTCTGTATCGTTCGTCTTCATGAAGGACTCGAATAATGCCACTGCAAAAAGAGCGTCATATTTGAACAATAGCTTTACTGATTGGATGCGGACTTCCTTGTCTTTCGAATCGATCTGCCGATAGACCAAATCGGCGATCTCTGCGGTTAAAGGAGCAGACCATCCAATCAAAGCGATTTTATTCAAATCCTTGTCCTTACTTCGCAAACATTCAAGCAATAATGGTGTACAATCCAACTCTGTCTCTTTCATGATGTCAACGGCAAGGTAATGATTGCTTTTTCGATGCTTTACAAGGAGCATTAGCATGTTCCTGATATCGTCCAGATTTCTCGCACACTTGGCGATAGATCTCGCGATGATAAAATGAGTGGGATCGAGTTTTTTTGTCTGTAGCAATTGCAGAAGCCTTGGTACGGCTTCCTCGGATCGCATTGCTCCAACATGGTAAGCCGCATCGATTCTTATCCAATGGAAGCGACTATACAGCCTACGGAGGTTTTGCTTGACGAGCCCTGTATCCTCACATAGTGTGATCATTTTCTTTCGGTGGCTTCCTGTAAGAGATTCTATCCATTCAATGAGTTTTTGTTGCAGAACTCTCACTTCTAAACGATTTAATTGCCAGTAAGGCGGTTTCAACCTCTCAGGCGTGTCCATATGAGACTGGATATACGTGAAGTAGTCTTGAAACTGTCCCAGGTAAAGGCGCGTTCTCCTTTCTATCAACAAATTCCTTGATTTAATCACCAAGATGCCTATGAAAAATAGTATAATTATTACAATTAACAGGTAGATTACCGCGACTGCTTCTGACAAATTGGCATGCAGAATGGATCTCTCCTCTCCAGTTTTTTTGTAAGTTTTTCTGTACATTCCTATCCATTTCAAGTCGAAAGCGGTAAGCGCCATTCAAGCTCGAACCTTTCCTTTATAGAGAACAATTCATCAGTTTTGTTCTTTATAAAGAACGATTTGAAAATAGTATCCTGTACTGGCAATGGAATGTAAACTATCAATTTTCTCTAAAAACAGACCAAAAACAGCGAAAATCGACTATTTTGCAGAATTTCGTCTGAATATCTCGTTTTTACTCAACCTTAATAACGAACACTGCGTTTTCTATAAAGAACAGACGCAATTATAGATACTTAGCCATAACGGCGCTTCATTTTATCTAGTAGAAAGGTAATTTTTTAGCCATGTCAGTAGGGTCAAATCGAATAAATGAGCCAAACGACACAGGACTAGTCCCGCAAAAAGTTGTGTTTCAGCTATATTGACGTTATAATAAACGAAGAGATTTAAAGGGGTGGCTATTACATGATCGGCTCGCGTATACAGCAGCTTAGAATAGACAAAGGCCTTTCTCTTTCTGATTTAGCTGAACGCGCTGGTGTCGCCAAGTCTTATCTGAGCTCAATCGAGCGCGGCATTCAGCGAAATCCTTCTATTCAATTTCTTGAGAAAATCGCACTAGTATTAAATGTGACAGTAGACACATTGCTTCAGGATAAAGTTATTCCTTCAATCGAGAATGTTGATGAAGAATGGTACAAGCTGATCGAAGAGGCTATGAAATCCGGGGTAAGTAAAGAACAGTTTCGGGAGTTTTTGGAGTACAATAAATGGCGGTTAAATCGACATAAATAACATTGTTGCCAGCACTGATATAGTGGTGGCTTATTATTTTTTGCATGAATTTAAAACAAAAGTCACAAATACTAGATTTACATATGAAACTGAATTAAGTATCATTTCTGATATAAGCTTTTTACCTATCTTTTTTTAACCATTTTTTGGGTATTTTATTTATTTTTACAAAAGGAGGGTAAAAGGGGAACTAACATGAAAACCACTTCGTCTCCTAAAGATCTCCTGGATAAGGAATGGATCGATTTAATCCTTACAGCACGAAAAATGGGATTATCCATTGAGGAAATTCGTTTTTTTCTCGTGAACTCTCCTCTCCCTTTTAACGAGGAGAAAACTGATTATTTCGAAGCATAATGTAAACAGCCATTATCCATTACGCTACACTTCCATAAATGATAGGACTTCCAACAGGGTTCATCCCTGCCCTGATCGGGAAACCAAAGAAAAAGCACAGGCTTATTAGGCCTGTGCTTTTTCTTTTTCTATTTGCATACTTTTTTTCGCGATATAGTCTGTCTCGTAATACTGCAAATCATTACGCAACTGTTCGAACACTCTAGACAGGGACAAGGTCAACTGCTGCAACTCAGGAACCACCTGTTTACGGAAAATGATACAGTCCTGACCCGTATAGGCCAACCGACCATCTTCTTCGTAGACCTCACCTTTAGGATAGTAGAAGTTATTTATACAGGAATGGTATACCTGATACAATACTTCCTCAGCAAACTCCTCATGAAATCGTGCGCGTCGGAGTGATACTCCCAGCCTTTCGTATGCATTTTCGCAGTAAACTAAAAGGTGGCGCAAGTCGGAAAGATAGTTACGGTAATACGTTTCAAATTGTTCAGGATCACCTGATGCGGATACAAGACCAGATAAGGTAACCTGATTCAAAAAACGCTCTACTTCCATGCTGACCTTTTTCAACTTGGTGTACGTCTCCTCGCACAATTGCTTTAGATGAGTCGCTGACATAAAGTCCCCCTAATGTTGAAGAATCTGCTTTTTTATAATAAGTATAAAGGAGAGATTATTTATTATACAAGGTTTATTTTTATACAACTTGACTTCCAAACAAGATCCTTGTAAACAAAAATAAGGCTACGCCATCACTCTGGCGCAGCCAAATCCTTCTATTTATACCGCCGTTTGTTCTCTAACTTTCCCCTTACTTTTCCTTATCTGCAACAAATAAATGACATAGGCTGCGAACAACCCGATGAGTGTCATGAAAGCGAGAACCATGAAGTCGTTCATGACAGCTGACAGCCCGTGTCCCTTCGACAAAATTTCCCTTACACCACCCAAGAAATAGGTCAGCGGCAAAGATTTTGCAATCGCAGCAATCCCTGTTGGCATCGACATGATTGGCCAAGTGTAACCCGATAGCATGAAAGAAGGGACTGCAATCATCATCCCGATCTGAGTAGCTTGGAGCTGGCTGCTGGACACAAAGGAGATGGCATACCCGATAGCCAACACCGCCAAGTTGAACATGCTAGCCAGTAGCATTAGATCAAACGTGCTTCCGTAATAAGGGATATCAAAACCTTTTAACAACAGTGTAAACGCGAGGAACATGTTGAGCGTTCCTGCCAGAAAGTACGGCAACAATTTGCTCGCCGTGATCGCGAAGAAGCTATGGCGAGAGAGTGTATCCTTCCAGGTCCCCTCTTCTTTTTGCTGGGCCACGGACAATACGATTCCAAGGAACAGCACCTGCTGAAGCACTGTACCTGCAAGACCGAATACCATGAAGGACAGATAGCTGAAGGTCGGATTGTACAACACTCTGTATCGATAGTCGATACCCGTAAACATGTTTTTCCCTTTTTCTCCCCAGCCGCCAATTGCTTCCATCTTCTTCAGCGTGGTTCCTGCTGAAACAGACTTAATTGCTGTATTCGCTGCTCGAACTGCCGTATTCGAAATCATCATGTTACTGCCGTCGATAACAGTCAGTACCTCTGCCTCTCTCCCAGCCTTTACATCCTTTTCTAATCCAGCAGGTATGATCAGGGCGATATTTGCTTCGCCCTTGTCAACCAACTTCATTGCATCTTCTTCTGTTCCTACGATTGACGTGATCCGAAATGTATGATCGACCTCAAAAGCGCGGTAGAGCTCACGACTCAATTCGGTTTGATCGGCATCCACCATCACAGTAGGGATCTCCATCACTTTTTTCTCACTGTACAAAAAGCCGAACATCGTCAAATAAATCAGTGGAACGAGGAACAGAATATTCCGAATGGTTTTGTTTGCAAAAAGATTTTTCCATTCGCTCCAGAACAGGTGAGAGAAACTATTCACCATTACCAGCTCCTTCAAGATGCCACTCAACCGTCAAGCCTGGACGCAATTCCGAATCGGACACCAGAAGCTTCACCTGGAAGGAACGAATGTCACGATCACCGAGTTCTTGTGTCGCTTTTTTTACGGCAAAGTCAGCAGCAGGAGCTACAGTAACCACTTTGGCGTCTACTTCTCTGTTCAGGGCTGGGACAAACAATTTCACTTGATCGCCTGTTTTCACATTCGAAAGCATGTATTCATTTACATAAAATTTGACATAGTTATCTGATTTTGTTTGGATCGTCAATACAGTGAAGCCTTGCGAAACCAGCTCTCCCTTTTGAACGGCAACTGCTTTTACAATACCGTCTACTGGAGCTGTCAGCTTGGTGTTGTTCACATAGGCTTCCATTTCAGCCAGTGCACCTTTTGCCTGCATGACGTTCGCTTCTGCGGATTTAACATCCAGCTCTTTCAAGCCTACTTGACCTCTCCCTGCTACTGCTTGGTTGTATGCAGCTTTTGCTTGATCCAGTTGTGCTTGTGCGGCATCGACCTGCTCTTTGCGCGATCCAGTTTGAGCCATTTTCAACTGCTCTTCTGCTGCTTTAAACTCTGCTTGGGCTTTATCTGCTTGCATCTGCGCCTCTTCCACTTTCACTTGTGGAACGGCACCTTCCGCCATTAATTTCTTCATTCGTTCCAAATTCGTCGCGGCAATTTGATTCGAAGTTTGTGCTGCTTGTAATTTCGCTTTGAGCTGCGTAATTTCTTCTGAACGCGCTCCGTTTTTGTTCGCGTCAAGCTGCGCTTGCGCCGAGTTGACTACTGCTTTTGCTTGGTCGACTTGGGCATTGCTGGAGCTATCTGTCACTGATACTCCTTTTTTCGCCTGATCAAGCTTGACGAGTGAGAGCTTGTAAGCAGCTTCAGCCTGTTCCTTCTTCGCAAGGATTTCCGCGCTGCTTAGCGTGGCAACTACTTGCCCTGCCTTTACTTCGTCTCCTTCTTTCAGGGAGAGCTGTTCGATGGAACCACCCATTTTAAAAGAGAGGTCGACCTCTGTTCCTTCGATTACACCTGCTAATTTCGTTGTATTCTGACCAGCCATGCTACTCACATTCGAACCAAACAATACGGTTCCAAGTACTGCAATACTCACTACAAAGCCACCTACACCGATCCATGCACGTTTGTTCATCTGTCTTCTCCTCTTGTTTTACATTTCTCTAGACTATTTTGGAACATTCCTGACAGCAAATAACGAAGTGTCTGTTTATCTGCGGCACTGTTCACTGGCTCTTTGCGAAACTGCTTGCGAAGTACGGTAAAACCAACCATGCCAAACAACGAGGAAGCAAGTGTGCGAATATCGATATCCGCCCGGATATACCCCTGCTGCTGCAGTTCTAGCATGTGTGACTCCATCGTGCTGAAATAGCCACCTAGCAGATTGCCAACCATCCTGTCGCGTTGTCCATCTCCTGAGAACGCACTCAGCAACAGGAAACATAAATCTTGATTCTCGGAAAAGAAGCGAAGATGCTCATCCAGCACATTCAGAATACGATCCTCCAAGGAAAGCTCTTCATTCTGCATTACATGATCTACATGGTAAATCAGCATCTTCACGCCTTTTTCTATCACGTACAAAAACAGCTCTTCCTTTGTGGAAAAGTGATAATAGAGGGTTCCTTTTGCCACCTGTGCCATTTCCGCGATTGCATCCATGGTCGTTTCGCTATAACCCAATTGGGCAAATGCGGTTAAAGCTCCGTTTGCAATTTGATCTTTTTTGGATGGTGCCATCACTCCTGTCCCCTTTCGATTTTTTGAACTGACTGGTCAGTACAAAGATTATATTACGAATACTTCCTAGTTTTGTCAAGCAGCCATTGCTCTATGTACAAAAAAAGATCGCTTTGTGAGCGATCTTTTACTTCTCTATAATTTGAAGGTAAGTCTCCATCGTTGCAGGCATCGGCGCGACGCCGAGGTTCTCCCTCAGTTTTGCTACACATTTTTCATACCAGCGGATTGCCTGTGTGCGATTATTTTGCTGATAATACGCAGTCATAAGTAAGCGGTACGACTCCTCCCAGCAATCATCCACCCGCAGAATCGCTTCACACCAGCGGATCGTTTTTTCCAACTGCCCGTCCGCTAGCATGATTTTGGCTAACCTTTCTGCTCCGCGTAAAAACAGCGTCTGCACTCTCTCACGCTCTTCTACACACCAATCCTCATAACGGCATTCCGGCATGTAATCACCCAAGTAATAGGCAAGCCCTTTTTCCAAAAGGATGGCCCCCTGACGCCGATCTGACTCTGCCAAGCCCAGTGTAACGAGCTTCTCGAACTCTTCGACGTCCATATGGTAGCCCGATGCCAGATTGAAACCGTAAGAGCTGCCATGGCGTTGAATGAAGAAAGTGTCTGTTCTGGCAGCACGATCTGGCTCGAGGGCTTTGTTCAATGCATTCAACGACACTTTAAAATCGCGAATTGCCGCTTCTTCGATACTGTCTGGCCAAAGTCGGTTCATGATTTCTTCCCGGGCTAACAAATGGTGTCTCTTCGTCAATAAAAGCTGAAACAACAGCTTGGCCGTCCCACGCTGCCATGCCTTTTCGCTCAATTCCCGCTCTCCCAGCCATACACGGAAGGCGCCCAGCGTCTGAATACGAAGGGTATACCCGGGGTGGAATGTCACGTTTTGCAAGCCCAAATCATTTAACAGCTGAGAGACGTAATCCGGCGATACCTTTCGGCGCTCTGCCTCAATCAGAATCGGCATCAACTGCTGTACATCATGCGGTGTAAGCAGCGTAGGTCTCTGCAAAAGGAATTGATATTCACCGGACTTCATCAAGGACAGAGCTTGTGTCACCGCAGGTACAAACAAATCCCATTGTTTTTTACGATAAGCCAAGAAGCTCAACCACAATTGACAAATGACGACATTATAGCTATCCCCGCAGTGACTGAGTCGGTCGGCACAATCGATAAAGATAGCCCACGCTTCCTCTTCTTTCCCGTATTTGGCATAGGCAATCCCAATGGCCATACGTACCAGACTGCCTAACCAGTCGTCGCGCATTGCCTCTGTCTCTTGTATTCCCCTGTTGCCATACAGAAGTGCTTGGTCGAGTGCCTTTTCTCTTGCATAAAACAAGGTTAGTCCCAGAAGCGTTTCTGACTTTCCGCGTGTGGACTGGAGCTCCTCCATGATTTGCAAACCTTTTTCATAAAGCTCACGAATCTCGTCCGTAGGCAATGTTTGACTGATGAGGGCCGCATGCGCTTTTCGAACATAGCCATTCGCCTCTACAAAAGGGGAATGTGCTGCACGTCCGAGTTGTATGGCAGTCTCTGCAGCTTCCCACCCTCGCTCCCATTCGCCATTCAATGCATACACAAAAGATAGCAGTAAAGAGGTTTCCCGATACGATCTGGTCAGTGGGGGATGCTTCCCTTGTTCTACCTGCCACTTACTTTCCAAGAGCTGGATGGAGGACTGCAGTCGGCCAGTACGAAACAACAGGCGTGATTCTAGCTCAACCTCCGTCTGCTGCTCTAATTCCTGACTCCGTTCATACCAAGCTGCCGCCTGTTTGGCATCTCCGCGATTCGTATAAATTTCTGCCAGCAAGCGATATAGCCTCGGTGCCATCTCATTCTCTTGTTCAAATGGGGGCAAAAGTTGAATTGCCCTCTTGAGCAGCTCTTCGGCCCTGACGCCTTGGACGCTGTCGAGATGGACACGTGCTTGCCCTTCCAACCCGCGGCACAATCCGATTTGATCTTGCTTTTGTTCACATTGTTTCAAAAATTGCTCATAAGAAGCAAAGGATTTCGCATATAGACAGCGATAGCGTTCTACCTCGCCCTGATAAAACAACAGCCAATGCTGTTCGCACTTGATGTGCTCTGGTAATAACGTTATCCACTCGTATAAAAAGTCCAGCTTCCCTGCTTGCAGCAACCTTTCCGATGCTTGGCATAGCCACTCACCCAGCATCTCCCACTGTTCGACGAGACGCAACCGCCCAAAAGCTTTTGCCTCGTCCCCTTTTCGTCTATACCATCCTGCGGCCTTTTGATTTACATGCACGTACGTCGCTTGATTCGCAGCCAGCTTGCTCGACAGGAGACGCTGAAATAGCGGATGAAAGGAATAATGAGAATCTGCTTGGACATGCAGAAAAAGATGACAACGCTGTGCTTCCAACAGGTGCTCGATACATCCCTCCCCGAGTATTTGCTTGCAATCCTCCAAATCGAATTGTTCGAGAACGGCTGCCTCCATCAAGAAGCGCTGCATACCTGCATCCAGCTGTGTCCAGACTTCTACTTCCAGCAAATGCAACAATCGGGATAGCTCACGCAGACTATCGGACACCGTCTGCCCCCTCGTTACCATTTCACCAAAAGTTCGCAGTGCCATCACCCAGCCTTGCGCCACCTCTTCGACTCGACGCCAATCTTCTTCGGACAACGTGATGTCGTATTGATCAGAATAAAAGGCCTCACTCTCCTCCAGCGTAAAAGAAAGGTCATTGGTTGTAAGCTCCAGACACTCTCCTCTTGCGGACAACAAGTCGAGATTGGACCACTTCGGTCGGGAACGCGTTAAGATAACCAGCTTGACCTTTTGTGGAAGCGCCTCGGCTAATCGTTGAACAAATTGATCGACTTCACTCCCATTCTCAATTCGTTGGAAATGGTCCAAAACAAGTATGTGGTCAGCCTGGAGCTGTACGCATTCCCCGACAAACCAGTCGACCAGAACTTTACTGTCTAGGGACGGCACCGGACTTTGCTCAGTGATGTCTTTGAGTTGTCCTTTTAATACCTGTCCAAAACCAGAATGAACCTGCCGAACACTTTCGACGAGACAAAAGACAAACGCAAGAAGGGCATCGTCTCCATCCTGAATGGTAAACCAGGACGCAGCCAGTGCTTCATCATGTAGAAATGTAGCCAAAGAAGTCGTTTTGCCATAGCCTGTCCCTGCATGAATAAGACAAATCTGCGTATATTTCAACAGGCGTAATTTTTTTGCCAATGCAGGCCGCCGTAAAACATATGGCTTCTGTCCTGGAGGAGTTATTTTGGATATTGGGATGTGAATTGGAATCATATAATGTGCACTCCTTGCCGTTCTCCTGCTCTTCTTTGATTATTTCCCCATTTCTAACTATTCTCCTGCCATTTGACCCTTAATCGACAAAAAGCCCACCCGGGAGT
>NZ_JABSVA010000013.1:0-94991 GCF_013284365.1 Brevibacillus sp. RS1.1 | reverse complement strand
TTTGTCGAACGCTTTATATCTTATCACGTTCGTTATTTGCGAGTCAAGAAGTTTTTTATCGAATCTCGTTTTCTTTTCTCGTATTTTGTCGTCGTTCTTGGCGACAAGTAATAATCTATCACATCTAAAAAAAGAATACAAGATCTTTTTTACTAGTTTTTTAAAAAGCTAGCGGAATTAAAAAAGCCCCTATAAAAATAGGGACTTTAACAGGCTTACTGCGCTGTATACCCGCCATCAATGACGACAGCCTGGCCCGTAACGCCTGACGCTTTCTTGCTAGCCAAAAAGGCAGCGTAGTTCGCTACTTCCTTTACTTGCAGCAGTCGCTTCTGCGGCACCAGCGGGTAGATGACTTCTTCCATCACCTTTTCCAACGGCACATTTCTTGTCTTAGCCAAATCCGCTAATTGGTTTTGTACCAGAGGTGTATCGACATACCCCGGACAAATAGCATTTACCGTAATACCAGCCGCTGCTCCTTCCAAGGCTGCAACCTTGGTGAGCCCGATGACTCCGTGCTTGGCACTGTTGTATGCTGCCTTCCCTGCAAAGCCAATCAAGCCGTTGATCGAAGCCATATTGATGATACGGCCATGGCCTTGTTGCTTCATAATGGGGAACACGTGTTTAATCGCGACAAAAGGCGCTGTCAGCATAATACTGAGCATTTGTTCAAATTTTGCAGTCGGAAACTCTTCTATAGGAGAAACAAATTGCAATCCGGCATTATTCACTAGGATATCGAGTCTGCCAAAAATTTGGACTGTCTGCTGGATGCACGCCTGCATTTGTACCTCGTCAGTAACATTACAACCAAAGCTGATTGCTTCGTGACCTTCCTTCTGCAATTGGGCTGCTGCTGCTTCCGCAGCTTCCCCATTCAAGTCCAGTATGACGACCCTCGCCCCTTCCTCGGCAAACGTCCGGGCAATCTCCAATCCAATACCGCTTGCAGCCCCTGTTACTACTGCTACCTGTTGCTCCAACAACTTCTCCATCCCCTACTATCTCCTCTCCTGATCCTCATTTTCTCTGTCTATAAACTCGCTGATCTTTGATGAAAGTTAGAAAATAGACACGGCAAATGCCAGAATGAACACGACAGCTGTTTTCAAAACCGTAATCGCGAAAATGTCTTTGTACGATTGACGATGAGTCAAACCAGTAATCGCGAGCAATGTAATGACCGCTCCGTTGTGTGGCAATGTGTCCATACCACCGGAAGACATCGAGGCAATACGGTGCAGCAACTCAGGGCTGATTCCCGCAGCATTTGCCATCTCCAGGTATTGCTTGCTCATAACCTCCAGCGCGATCGACATACCGCCCGACGCTGAACCTGTCACACCTGCCAGTACGTTTACAGCCAGTGCCTCAGAAACCAACGGATGATCACTTGCTCCCATAATCCAGCCTTGGATAAATTTGAAGCCCGGCAATGTTTTCACAACGTTTCCGAACCCAACTTCGGAAGCAGTATTGAAAATAGCCAAGAGAGAACCCATCGCGGCAGCAGTCAAACCACTCGCCAGCTTGTTTTTGACTTGCTTCACATTGATTAAAATTGCGGCAATAATTCCAAGACAGAGCGAAATAATCAGTGACCAAGAAGATACGACGTTTTTCACTTTCTCAATCTTAAATGATTCTTTGAGGATCGCCGGATCGTACCACGTCTCTACTGTCCAAATCCCTCTACTGAACATATAGTTACCCACGAGCACCAACGCCAACGGGAGAATCGCGACCCAGATGTTCATGTAGGATTCATTTTTGATCAACTCTGGTTCATTCGTATGTCCCTCGCCGTAGCCTTCTCCAGCAGCGACAGCTTGCTTGCGTCTGCGCTCCAGCCATAGCATCCCGCCAATGAAAACCAGAATGGCGCCAATCGTTCCAACAACAGGTGCAGCATAAGCATCTGTGCCGAAATAAGTAGTAGGAATGATGTTTTGAATTTGTGGTGTACCTGGCAAGGCATCCATCGTATACGTAAAAGCCCCGAGCGCGATCGTTCCCGGAATGAGTCGCTTCGGAATGTTGGCTTCACGGAAAATCGCAGCGGCAAACGGATACACAGCAAATGCCACAACGAACAGGGAAACTCCGCCATACGTCAAAATCGAACATGCCAGAACGACAGCCAAGATCGCACGATTGGAGCCAAGCGCTCTCACAATCGTGTGGGCAATGGATGAGGCGGCACCGCTCAACTCCATGACTTTCCCGAAAATGGCACCCAGTAAGAAAATAGGGAAGAATGATTTCACATAGTTTGCTGCATTCGTCATGAAGGTTTCGGTGTAGCTCGGCAGCAGAGAGATCCCAGAAAGGACAACGGCCAGCAGCGTAAAAATAGGGGCAAATACGATAACAGGATAGCCCCGATACGCAAAAAACATCAGCAGACCGAGCGAAACCAAGATGGATAACACTTCGATGATCATAGAATTCTCCTTTCAATTTTCTCCTCCGCTTTACAAAGGAGATTGTGTGGACTCACTTGAGGAAAACGCTTTCAAAACTAATTCAATTGCACGGACCATGCCAACCCCAGCCAATTCCAGAAAAATCGTTCAACCATACCCCTTCATCGTGCCTGGAGTGTTAGGGAGCAGATGATAGCGCTTGCAAATTTTCCGGATTTCCGGAATTTGTTGTCCGGTTTTATGGAATCTAGCAAAAATCCGCCCACTTTTTAGGGAATCTGCTCATGGAAGGCTATTGGTTTTTTACCGGAGACCCTCTTGCTCTATTCCAGAAAACCGGAATCTACCAAAACGCTATTGCTTCAGATGAAAAAAGCCGCGAACTTGGCTCAACGCCACATCCCCGACTTATACACGCCTCGTGCTACTGGTACTTCTCCCACTTTTCGTAAAAGCTGGACTTGCTGATTTGCAACAGCTTGGCGGCGTTAAGCTTGTTCCCCCCTGCTTGCTGCATCGCTTGACGAAGCGCTTCCTGCTCAGCCTCTTCCAAGATTTGTTTCAATGGTCGAACGGCATGAGTTGGAACCGACAAGGATGCGGGTGTCCCTTCGTCAGATACAGGCAGCCAAATATGCTCCTTTTTCAAGATATCGTCTTCCATTAGATGCAGGGCTCGTTCCAGTACGTTTTTCAACTCCCGTACATTGCCTGGCCAGGAGTAGCCACGAAGTACGTGCCATACCTCTTCATCAATGGCCCTGACCGCAACACCAGTGGACTCGCCAAGCTGTTTGAGCAGATTCGAAACCAGCTCCGGCAAATCCTCCAGACGCTCGCGCAACGGAGGAATCGAGAGTGACACGACATTCAACCGATAATAGAGGTCTGCCCGAAACTTCCCTTCCTTGATGCTTTGAAGCATATCCGAATTCGTGGAAGCGATCACCCGCACATCGATTGGCGTCGTCCGTACAGCACCTACCCGCTCGACTTCTTTTTCCTGCAACACACGCAGTAGCTTGGCTTGCAGCGGCAACGGCATGTCCCCGATCTCATCCAACAAAATGGTTCCGTGGTTGGCCAGCTCGAACTTTCCTTTTTTTCCGCGGCGAACAGCTCCGGTAAACGCACCTTCTTCATAGCCAAACAGCTCTGATTCGAGCAAAGAATCCGGAATAGCGGCACAATTCACCCGAATGAAAGGACCCATTTTGCGCTTGCTCTCGGCATGAATGGCGTGGGCAAACAACTCCTTGCCCGTCCCGCTTTCGCCCGTGATGAGCACAGTCGAATCGCTTTTCGCAACTTTCTGAGAAAACTTTTTAAGCTCCTGCAGCTTCTGGCTGTACCCAACGATTTGGTCAAAGTGATAGGTAGCCCCCATCCGCCGCCGCAGCTCTTTCTTATAATAGGTCAATTCATCCTTCAGCTGAGCAACCATCGCAGCCAAGGCAGTGAGCTCTTGCACATCTTGGAACAGCACCGTTCCCAGAACCGCAATCACTTTTCCTTCGTCCATGATCGGGATGCGATGCGCAATCATGTTCTGTCCTTTTATTTGCTGAATGTCGGCGATCTCGGCAACGCCAGCCTGACCGACAATATGCATCCGCGTGTTTTCGATAACATCCGTCACTGGTTGTCCAATCACGTCCTGTACATTAAGAAATTCCCGATAGCTCCGATTCAATAAGAGTATTTTTCCGTCCTTGTCCGTTACGATCATCGGTTCATGGGCATTTTCAAAAACGACCTCAAGCAATTTGCTCATCTGCTGGAGATTCCAATCCAAAACCGGCTCCCCCTTTGTCTGAATGCGGTTGTGTAAAAATTATACAGGAACGATCAGGGGAGGTGTTGTAATTGCTTGACCAATCGCTTGGGAGCCGCGCACATATAGCCTTCCCGTATGTAATCTTCAATCTCATCATAGCTCGTCACGTTTTTGTCCAAAATCGAAACCCAGCCGTGATGACCGATGTACGGTGTCTTGTAAAAATGCTCCTGCGCAAGCAAAATCTCTTGGGTCGTCTTCAGCACCTTCACAGAAAAGGAGGGGCCTTCAGTGCCCCCCTCTCCTAAAATGACAAACGGCTTGTCGTTTACCCGAAACGATGTATGTCCAAAAGCGTCTACCTGCTCCGTTACCTCTGGCAACCGCATCGCCAGCTCGCGAACAGCAGCTACCATCTTTAAGCCTTCTATAGAAGAAATCTGTTCGTGCACCATCTGGTCTAAGCCTCCCTTTGCTTCCAAACGCTCATGTACCAGTCTGTTCTGTACTTTGCACCATGTTTCCTTCCCTCATACGATAAAGCGGCAAAATAAAGCTGAGACCAATGATCATCAGGAATGCAGCGATCCCGTATATGACTGCGAGCGGAAGATACAGCTTCAATACTCCCGTAATACTCATCATGACGACCATGGAGCCTGTAAACAACGGGGTCAATATGCCATTCACCCGACCGATAAAGGTACTCTCTGTGTTTTTAAGCAGCATGGTGTTGATCCCGATTTGAATGGAGGGCAAGAGCAATCCCGCAATGAACTGTGCAACAAGCGTCAGCCACAGATTCGTGGACATCCCGCAAATCGCTACTGCAATCGCATTCCCAAGAAGTCCCATAACTAATAGCTTTTGCGGTGGAATCGTTTTGGAAGCAGCCATCGTCATGGCCCCTCCGGCAATCATCCCCACACCTTGGGCGGTAATTAACCATTGCAGGCTTTCTTTTGGCAATTGTAGTTGCTCGGTCACGATAAAAATCCCAAGCGGCTGAATCATTCCCAATGAAAATCCTACAGCCAAAAAGCAAAAGCCAAGCATTGACAGCACGCGACTGGAGAACACATAACGAATCCCGCTGACCATCTCCCCAAGCAGTGCCGTTTCTTGCTGCTCTTCTTTCTCGACACGATCTGGCGGCAACAAATACAGGACACCCGCCGCTGCGAGGAACGCAACTGCCGTGATGACCATAGCAACCTCCATCCCCCATTGCTGGAACACAAACGTACCGACAATCGGACCAAATACCATAAAGATCGCGAAAATAGTCTGGTACGCCGACATTCCTACCTGAAGCTGTTCACCAGGTACATGCAGCTTGAACAGCTTCATACCGGACGGTTGGGAAAACTGAGAGAGAATGGCTGAAATGAGTGTGGCAAAAAAGATGGCCTTCCACGAGCCGAAAACGAAGGTAAGCAGCACTCCGACAACCGATAGAGCACTGAGCACCTCACACCAGACCATCGTTTTTCTCGGTTGCCAGCGATCGGCAAACGTACCAGCAAGAAAGGAAAACAGAAAGATTGGCGCATACTCTGCCACAGAAATCATGGAGACAGCAAACGGATCGCCTCCTGTATGATCCATCACATAGAGCAGAATCGCCATGTTGCGCACCCATACTCCGATTTGCAACAGAACTGCTGATAATAAAATAGCCCTGACATAACGATTTTTCAAAACATTTGACATAAAAAAGCCTCCTTATCCATTGCGATCTGGACAGGAGGCTACGCATATTATCGTCAAAAAGACATAGAAACCCTTTGGTGAGTCTAAAAAGGATCTACCATCTATTCGCCAATATGCACATACTACCCCTATCCAAAAACGCATCGATTTATCCGATTGGTTTTGTGGAGATAGGAGTTAGCAGATCATTGGCTTAATGGTCACCCTTTCTTGTAGAATGAACCAAGGGTACCACAAAAAGTAATCCTGTGACAAGAAAAATTCACTTGATCTTGTCCTATGCTTTGTCTACAAGTGTGATGCGCTCTGCTGCTGGAATGCGTGGCTGTGCGTTAGGGATCGCGGCTGGATAACCGATATGCAGGTTCCCCAGCACCTTTTCACCTGGTCGAATGCCCATCGCTTCTCGGAATTCCGGCTCGTGAATCCACGGGTACGTCTCCCATGTCAGACCGATGCCTTTTTCCCACGCCAGCAAGCTAAAGTTATGAATGACAATGCTGGTCGAAGCGAAATCGTCCTGACGCGTAATCAAGTTCGGACTTTCTTCCATAATGACCGTCATCAGCATCGGAATCGCCATAATTTTATTGTAAAACTTCTCGCCGACTTCTTTCTTTTTCGACGGATCTATCTCCCGCTTCTCCTTCATGATTCGCACGGCCTCGGCGATTCTTTTCTTGCCTTCCCCGTACGTCACAATAAAGCGCCACGGTTGTGTCATGTGATAATTCGGCGCCCACACGGCTGTATCCATCAGTTCTGTAACCAGCGCAGGGTCTACCTCCCGATCTGTAAAGCGATGAATGGAGCGACGCTCTCTAATCAATTTGGTCAGTTCCATTTCTGTCTCCTTCTCATTCCAGAGCCATTGCAACGCCCCAGGAAATCTGGCGTTTGCATATTTGCTCAAATGATCCGCCCCTTCGTCCATGAACAGGACGAGCTGATCTGCTGTGAAACCGCTATCAGCCAATATCTGATGGGCTTCTTTTGTCAGCGGGACCATTTGTTTCTGGATGTTTTGTTTTTTAGCACCTTCCTTACTGCCAACATCCATGTAGATGCGCAGCCCGGGATGGTACATTTTCTTTTCCCGCATAAACGGAACCATGCCCTCATACCAATACGATCCTGAGATGCTGCCGATTTTCGTGAAAACATCCGGATATTGGTGCGCAGCGTACATCGAGATCAAGCCACCCAGCGAAAATCCGATGATCCCTGTTTTTTCCGGCCTAGGGTCTGTCCTGTATTTGCTGTCGATATACGCCTTACATTCATTGGCAACGTAAGAAAGATACGCATCTCCTTGCCCGCCAAAATCAATGTTGCGCTCAGGCGAGATCGCTTTGGAAAACCAGGGCGTATAGTCATCCCTGCGGTTTTCTGGTTGGATGCCGACGAGAATCAGCTCAGGAATTTTCCCCTCTGCAAACTTATCTTCGATTACTTCGAGGGCAGTACTAAACGCAGGATCAAACAAGTCACCGCCATCATGGACATACATGACGGGAAAACGGGAAGTACTCTTGTCATAGGATGGCGGCAAATATACGAGCAGTGCTCGGTGATGGCATACGTCTGCAAGCAATTGTCCCTTCACAATTTGCACGTCCCCTCTTTATTTTTTTCTTCTACTCAGTAGATAGAAGAAATACGGTACACCGATGATCGAAATGACGATACCCACAGGCAGTTCAATGGGTGTGAACACCGTTTTGGCGATAAAGTCAGCCGCCACGACCATGAGCATCCCGATTGTTCCCGACAAGGGAAGAGCATACCTGTGCTGGATTCCCGTCAAACGCTTCGCAATATGCGGTGCCATCAAGCCGACGAATCCGATGCCTCCAGAAACCGAGACACACGCGCTCACGATCCCGATACTCGACAGCAGGAGAATATTGCGCTCCTTTTCCACGGACACACCCAGGTTTTTGACGGACTCCTCGCTCAGTTGAAGCAAATCGAGAATATGCACCTTGCGCATCAAAACAGGAATAAGTATGACTAGCCATGGCAGCATCCCCGCAATATGCGTCCAGTTGGCACTCCATATACTGCCTGAGAGCCACACGGTTGCCATTTCAAAATCGTTTGGATTCATTTTTAACGAGAGATACAGCGATACAGCACCTAATCCGGAGCCAATGGCGATCCCCACCAGAATCAGCCGTTGTGGATCAAGCGCTCCGTTACGCCAGGCAAAGAGGTAAATCAGTCCAGCCGCAAGCAATCCGCCTGTCAAGCCGAACAAAGGCATGGCCATGATGGAATACCAGCTCGCCTCCATAAATTGTCCACCGAAGAAAAACATAAAGGCGACGATAGCGGCTCCTGCCCCAGCATTAATGCCCAAAATCCCCGGATCAGCCAGCCCGTTACGGGTGATCCCCTGAATGACGGTACCAGCAACCCCCAAGCCAAAGCCGACCGATGCCGCAATAACGATCCGCGGCAGGCGAAAATCGAAAATAACCAAATCGAATTCCGCTACAGGATCCATACGCAATAACGTTCGGATGACATCCATCACCGTCATGTCAAATACGCCGTTGGTCAGGCTGATATAAATCGCCAGCAAAATCAAGGCGATGTTGACGAGTAACAGCAAACGAAATCTAGCTTTTCGATCAGGCATGCTTTCCCCCTCCTCTCTTGTAAATCAAATAGAGGAAGAACGGAACGCCAATAAAGGCCGTTACCACACCGATTGGGGTCTCAAACGGACTGTTCATAAATCGGCTGAGAACGTCCGACAAGGCCAGAAAAATGCTGCCTAGTAATCCTGCACATGGAATGATCCATCGATAATCGAGACCTACCAAAAAGCGGGTAATATGCGGAATAATTAGCCCGACAAAAGCGATTTTTCCTGCCAACGCTACGGAAATGCCTGTGAGAATGACAACAGCAGTCGTTGCCAGCACTTTGACCATCACCGTTCTCTGTCCGAGGCCGCGAGATACTTCGTCGCCCAAGGACAAGATCGTAATCGATTTGGACAAAAGAAGTGCTATGACAATACCGACGATGGCAAAAGGAACCGCCAGTTTCACCAATTCAGGCTCCAGGAGATGCAGCCTTGCATTGTACCAAAAGCTGACGTTTTGCGAGACTTGAAAATAAGTAGAAATCGCAGCTGAAATACTGCTCAGAAAGGTACCGGTAATCGTACCGATGACCGCCATCCCTACTGGCGTCAAGCCGTTTGGCAATAGTCGGGAAAAAGCGAGTACCATCGCAACCGCAAGTGCTGAACCGATCAAGGACATCGTAATCATCGTGACACTCGTAGCGGATGGAATGAAAACCATGCAAAGGGTAACAGCAAAGACCGAACCATCAGACACGCCCATAATAGAGGGGGACGCGAGGTAATTCCTCGTCATCCCCTGCATCAACGCTCCTGATATCGCTAAGAACGCGCCGATCATGAGTGCGCCCAAGACCCTCGGCAAGCGAGAGTGCATGACAATTTGATGATCGACATTCCCTTCATCAAAGGCAAAGAAAGCTTGATAAATCGTCCCCGCATCAATCGGCTTGGCCCCGTAATGAATGGAGAGCAAGATTGTAAGCAGGATCACTACTGGCGAAACAGCTAGTATGATCATGGAAGTTGCTTTTTTGGATTGCATAGCTTACCCTCGCCCACTTTTACTTGGCAGACAATTTTTCTACAGCCGCCTTCAGGAATTGTGCTTTGCTCCAAGCAGTACCGCCTTGTGCGAGAGGATCAACCACGTTTACGTAAACATTGCCGTTTTTCACTGCATTCACGCTCTTCCAAATCGGGTTGCTCTGCAAATCTTCCAATGCGTTTGGCTTGTCTTTATTCTCATCTGGAGAGAACTGGATGAACAGGTAGTCCGGGTTGATCTGGGTGAACTTCTCCATGGAGATGATTTCTTGTGCCTTCGCTGCTTTTACTTCTTCAGGTGCAGTCAAACCAAGGTCTGCGTACAGAGCTGGGTTGAAGAACACTTTCTCTGGATAGATGTTGATGTTTCCTTGGCGCAGACGGATTACGAGTACTTTTTTATCCTTTATGCCGTCGCCCAATTTTGCTTTCGCCGTTTCAATCCCTGATTTGTATTCATTGAGCGCTTTTTCTGCCTCAGCTTGTTTGCCAGTCAACTCACCCAGCAATTGCAGGTTCGCTTCCCAGTTGGTCGAAATGTGGGACACAGGGAAGGTAGGCGCAATTTTGTTCAATTTCTCAGCCATCTCAGGCGGGAATTTACTGCTTCCCAGAATGACATCAGGCTTCAAGGACAGGATGGTTTCCAGGTTCGGTTGGATTTTTTCCCCGATGGATATGGCTTCGCCCGTAATCGGTGCAAACATCTCCGGGAATTTACCGCCTACAGAAATCGCTCCTACCGGTTTCACGTTCAGTACCAGCGAATCTTCCATGGACTCCATGCTGCCTACAATGGCGATCCGCTCTGTTTTGCTAGGAACGGTATATTCTTTATCCAAATATTTGATTGTGCGTGTCTCTGCTTTATTCGCTTCATCCGCCGGCTTTTCTGCTGTAGCTGTTGTCGCAGGTGCTGTAGTAGGTGCAGTCTTGTTATTCGCTGCTTCTTTTCCTCCGCCGCACGCTGTCAGAACCAATGTCAGCGCTGCAATGCTCAAGCCAAGGTATATCTTTTTCATTCTTGAAAGACCCCTCTCAGAAATGTAATGTTTCACCCTGTGCGAGTGATAACGATTATCATTCGTGATTATAAAGCATCCACTCCTGCCCGACCATGGACGAAATCCAGAATCAACATGGACGATCTCCTGAAAACAATTTCACACTCTCTTCCACGATCCGTTCATGAGCCGTTGCCGAGTATTCTCGCCAAGGGTCGGATGTTATGACATGCGCCCGATTGTTGCGGACTGCTTCGATCTCTTGCCATGGTCCCGATGCTTTCAAGGCCTGGAAGCATGCCAGCGTTTCAGCCTCTTGGCAAACCAGCAGCAACAAGCGATCTGGCGCGAGCGCAGCCAATTCCTGTGCGGTCACAAGTTGGTCGTACTCCTTCTGCTTCAAGACAAAAGCAGGTTTGACTTGCAGATCCTGAAAAAACACTTCATTCATACTGCGATTGCAGTGGACAAAGAGCTGGTTTTTTAAAACCCGCACGATGAGCACCGTTTCATCGCCCAGAACCTGTTGAAGCTTTGTCCGGGCTCGCTTCACCTTTTTCTCGTACTCGCAAAGCCAATGATTGGCTTCCACGGACTCACCTAAAAAGTCTGCCATGAGCTGCAGTTGTTCTTTCCATCCCCGCTCTTCAAAGGGAACATACAAGGTGGGCGCAATCTCGTTGAGTTGCTCCTGTTCCTGCAAGCTCGTCTCGTCCAAGCCAATGATGACATCCGGCTTGGCATCGCGAAGCATTTCAATGTTGGCTTTCCAATTCTGATTAATTCGAAACGCGCTCAGATGTACCGGGATATCGTTTCGATAGCTGTGATGATAGTAAGCCGTCCATTTCGGGTGCAGTGGCGCCGCGTAAGGAATCATTTTCAAAGCCAGCAAATGCCCGATGATGGTCGAGCCGTACGCCGCAATTTTTCGTTGGCGGCTTTTCATATAGAGTGTGGGTGAAACACCGACAGCTTTCTTGAATTTTCGACTAAAGTAAA
This sequence comes from Brevibacillus sp. RS1.1, assembly GCF_013284365.1. Lineage (NCBI taxonomy): Bacteria > Bacillati > Bacillota > Bacilli > Caryophanales > Paenibacillaceae > Brevibacillus > Brevibacillus sp. RS1.1. The sequence continues at coordinate 83,417 of NZ_JABSVA010000013.1, read as the reverse complement.
ACTCGTCGTTGTAGCCCACTTGATGAGCGATATCGCGCAGCTTGGCATGCGACTGCACCATCATCTGCTTCGCCCGGCTAATGCGAAGCTCTGCCAAATAATCCATAGCTGAGATACCATACGTTTTTTTGAACAGATCGACGAAATACTTTGGACTCACCTCTGCGATGCGAGCCAGCTGTTCAATCGTCACATTTTCCGAGTAATGCTCTTCCATATGTGCGCGTGCCTGCTCCAGCGCCATTCCAGCATCTGTGGCCGAGAAGTGAGCATGCTTGACGATGTGGTACCATAGCTCTTGAAAAGTATGTTGGCCTCGAAAACGCTCGAGCGCCATCTCCTGCTTCCATAGATTCTGGATCAAATCACAATAGACAGGAAGCTGCCCTGCCGATTGGACAGAGATCTCTCCCCGAAAAGGAAACAGATCCTTTTCCCGAAGGGCTTGGAAGCGCCGATGTCTGTCTCTCGTTTCCATAAAGACATCAAACCGAAGCATGTACATCTCCAAATGATCAGCCGAATCAGGGACGATGCCAAACGTAAGCATAGGAGGACACACGTAAATCGCATCCTGCCGCAATTGGTACTCCTCGTTCTCCAGACGCAGGCGCCCTCGTCCCCCGGTTACGACCAGCAAAATATGCGAATGAGTGAATTGTTGGCGTAGTCGGTCATATCCTTTTGCTTTGAGCCATGTAATGTCACGCAGCTTAAAAATGGCTTCTGCCATGGTCTTCTCTGTGAATTGTTGAACCAAGGCTTGTGTTTCGTTCATGTTCTCACCTCTGCCCGATCCTCTATGTAAATATTGATAATAATTCTCATTATCACCGATAGAGAAAGTATATCAAAAGTGACGCTTGCTTCCTATCAGGAATATTTAATGGAATTGAACCGATAACTTGAACGTGGTATGGTACGTACCAATAGAAAGGGAACGACGGGAGGGAGTGCGCTGGACGCAAGGTGCTCAAGTAATTACGACGATTTATCAACTGAAACCATTCAACATAACGGAGTGAAAATGAAGATATGAAGCGATATGTTCTACCTTTTGTCTCTAGCCTCATTGCGATTACTTTTGTAACAGGGTGCACCTCTGCTTCTGAGCAATTGACGGTAAAAGATCCCACCCCATCTATAACGGAAAACACTGGGCAACCTCCTGCTGATGCGACCAAAGGCGAAAAGCCTGCCGCTGATTTGCTCAAGCAGTTCACCGTACTAGCTGCACAAGCCAAGGAAGCGAAAGAACTAACTGCCTTTTTGGATCAGCACCTTGCGAATACGGACACGAAAACTGCCGATCAACTATTTTGGGCACTCGAGCAGTACTATGAAAAACATTTGCCCACGATAAACGATAACTTCAAGGCTCTCCTCGCCCAGCCGAGAAATGCGGAAAAGCTGTATGCCTTGCAATACCCTTACGATTTCAACAAGCTAGAAGGCGATGACAGTTTCAAACAATGGCTCCTCAATCAAACAGAGAGCGGACTCGTCTTAAAAGCAACGAACGACATGTCTTTTTACTGGCAAGTGGATTACAAAGCACTGCAAAAATATGCTGCTTCGCTCGGCGAGGAAGGGAAGGACTACTTGTCCATTCAAGAAACGGAAACGGGCAAACCGTATTTGGGTGACGGCGGGTTGCAAATCACGCGGGCCGAGCTCGGTCCCAGAATGGTTGAAGTCGAAGAGTATTTGGTTAACTACCGCAGTAGCCCACGTGCAGTGAAGCTCCGTACGCTTTATATCGACTACCTCAAAACATATTTGTCTGATTACCGTTATGATGCCATTGACGTAGCAACAATGAAACTGCTCCCGGCCGTCACGGAAGAGTATCAGAACTTTGCCAAGAAATATGAGGCTACGAAAACAGGACAGATCGTTAAGGATTACTTGAGCGAGGTCGCTAAAAACAAGGGCGTGGTCTTTGAACCCGGCAAGCCTGGTGAAAGTATTATTGGAGAACGAAAGCCGAACCTTAGTCAGTTCTTGAATGGGCTCGAGGTGCGGATTGCTCATACGATGAATCCTTAAAAAACAAGCGGTTTGCGTGGCTGTAGTGGAGGAGAGGGAACAGGAGAAAACGACTCAGCTTCTAGGGCCACCCACTGGGGGATTGACTGGCCGACTCCATGCAAAAAGCGAAACCGCGTCCAAAGTGGTCCAATCTGGAAGTATCTCAGAGGTGGACGCTTAAGGGCGTGTTTCGCTTTTTGCATTACGTCTCGGTCGGTGTCCCTAAGATCTTCGCTGTTTTCTCCTGTTCCCTCTACAAGCTGCTTGTGTTTTTCGGTAGGTGATAAAAAATGAAAAGACTTTTATTGTTCTACCGCCGAAGTCTCGAACAAATAAAAAATGTAATCGGAGGAAACTCCCGCGTGACCCATTTGTCTAAGCATGGCGGAGATATTGCCTCGGTGATAGGTTCCGTGGTTGGCGACGTGCTGGACGATGTCTGCATAACGAGCATGAACCGTGCCTAATGCCGGGTGCGTATAAGGCGCGGTGTCCTCCATCGAGATTTGCCCGAAGAAGTCTCTGAACTGCTGGGCTGATTCGGCAAACAGTTTTCGCAGCTCGTGTACGTTTTTCCCTTTTAATTCCTGCAAGAGAACCCCAACTTTCGGTCCTACCTCTTCGTAGCTCTCCCCCTTCATGGCCAACAACCAAACATAATCCGTCTTGAGAATGTGAGCCAACGTCTGGGTGATGGTCGGAAACACGCTGGGAACCTCCTGCTCACTTACTCCCTCTGGTACCTCCTGCAACCGCTTGAATACCTTTTCGTTTGCCCATACATGATATTCGTACAAACGCAATGCTTCATGCTTCATAATCAATCTGCCCCCATTCCCTTTTTCCATCTCTTCTTTGCTTTCAATATAAATCAACTCTGCTGACAAAAATGGTCAGTGATATCACGTCGACTGATAAAAAAGAAATAAATCGGCGGCGATGGCAGCCAATCGCTCTTTTACATAGGCTGGCTCTTCAACTTGAATGGATTTTCCGTATGGCAACAGATAATGAGGAAGGATCGAATGGGCCATTTGCTCATCTACTTGAAAAATCACCTGTGCCTCGCTGCGTTCCATCACAGTATGTCCGAGATACCAATGCCTACACAAATCAACGAGTGACTGTGGCCTTCCTTTGATTTTGATCAAAATGGTGTTGCCCTGCTTGTCTGCTTCCGGTAGTAAATTCGAGAGAAAAAAATGGCGCGCAGAAAATTCAGGAGGGCGTTGGAAGCTGCCTTCTGTACGTTGGATCTCATGAACACGATCTGCACGAAAGCTGCGAATGGTAGTACGGAGATGGCAATAGGCAACGATATACCAGTTTCCCTTCCAATAAACGAGACCGTATGGATCGATATGACGCATCTGTCTCGTTGTCTGGTAGGCTTTCTGATACTCGATCGAAAGGGTGTACCCGTTGGCAACAGACAGCTCCAGTTCCTGTAGAGTAGACTCGAGAGAAGGATCAACAGGAGGCTGGATCACCTCGAAGCCGATACTATGTCGGTCTATCGCGTCACGCTGCTCTTCATTTGTGTAACGTTTTAGCTTGGAAATGGCTCGGTGTAAATCTGCTCCGAAGGGATAACCGGCCTCTTGGGCAAAAGCGGCTGCATGAATCAGGGCTTTTTGCTCGTTGAGGTCGAAAAACAACGGAGCCTCATTAAATTGCTGAAGTAAACTGTAGCCACCGTTGTGTCCGGCATCAGAAATGATCGGTACACCGCTCGCACACAGTGAGTCGATATAGCGATAAACGGTGCGAATATTAATCTCGAGAATCTCTGCCAATTGCTTGGCTGTCATTCGCTTGCCAGTCTTCAACAGCCACAAAATGGAGAGCATATTATCGGCTTTGGACATGTTTTGATTCGCTCCCCTAAAAGAAATCTTCTGATTCTACTAATTACCACAGATTTCTATCCATTTCCTCTATCTGCCCCTTCTCCTTTTCTCGACTGGACAGGTTCTTTCTCGATAAGCTGCCAGTTGAAACATGGCGGAAACGGTTGAGAAGGTATATTTCTGCTCACTTAACACCTCAATAATATAGGGCAAGGCGTCCATACTCCCCTTTAGCGTATCTCTCGTACCGCCAGCTGAATGTTGAAGCACGACTGCGCCTGGGGTGACATGTCCCAAGATGTTTCTTGCGACCTGTGGGCCGGTGAGACCTTTCCAATCCCAACTATCTATATCCCACAAAATCATTTCGTAGTCGCTCGCCGCAAGTAGCTGGATGACCTCCTCATTCACTGCTCCATATGGCGGCCGAACCATCCGAGGTCTCACACCTACTACCTTTTCGATCTGATCCGAGGTACGTTCTACCTGCTCATGAACAGCCAAGAGAGGGATTTTTGTAAAGTCAGGGTGATCCCAGCTATGGTTTCCAACAATGTGTCCTTCCTTTACAATCCGCTCCAGTATTGTCGGGTTGTACTTCACCATTTGCCCCACACAGAAGAAAGTGGCCTTTACCTGATAGTGAGCGAATATGTCTAACACACGAGGCGTCCACAACTGATCCGGTCCATCATCAAAAGTGAGTGCGATTTCCTTGGGCCCATTGAGCTTGTTCACAAGCGTTACCCTCCCTATAAGCCAGTATTCTGCTGCTTTGATGCATAGTATGACTGGGCTATCATTTGGTAACGCTAAAAAAACCGATTCTGCATGAGTATGCAACGCAGAAAAAAATTTTTTAACAACGGTTAATGAATATAGTATAATAGTGATAATGATTTTCATTTTCGCAAAAATTTATACTAGTGCGTATTCAAAAAGTCGACTTTTTGAACTACCTCTATTAGAGAGAGCGTTGGATATACATGGCGGGTTAATCACGACAAAGCATGCTCGAAAGGGATGATTATATGGGAAAAGTTTTAGAAGTAAAAGATTTGCATGTGTCATTCGATACGTATGCAGGTGAAGTCAAGGCAGTACGTGGCGTCTCCTTCGATCTGGAAAAAGGAGAAACGCTGGCGATTGTTGGTGAATCTGGTTCCGGTAAATCCGTCACTTCCCAAGCACTTATGCGCCTCATTCCTTCTCCTCCTGGACGCATTCCAAAAGGGCAAGTTCTTTTTGAAGGAAGAGATTTGGTTACGCTTTCCGAAAAAGAAATGCAGGATGTTCGCGGTCGCGATATCTCGATGATCTTCCAAGACCCGATGACTTCCTTGAATCCGACGATGACTATCGGGAACCAAATCATGGAGAGCTTCATCAAGCACCAAAAGTTGAACCGTGCAGACGCCCGCAGCCGTGCTATTGAACTGTTGGAAATGGTAGGGATTCCCTTTGCCAAAGAACGTGTCGATCAATACCCGCATCAGTTTTCTGGTGGGATGCGCCAACGGATTGTCATTGCCATCGCATTGGCCTGCAATCCAAAAATTATCATCGCCGATGAGCCGACGACTGCTCTGGACGTATCGATTCAAGCGCAGATTTTGGAGTTGCTGAAGGAACTGCAAAAGAAGATGGGTACCTCGATCATCTTTATTACGCATGACCTCGGTGTAGTTGCGAACATGGCAGACCGTGTAGCGGTTATGTATGCAGGAAAAATTGTGGAAATCGGCAAAGTCGATGAAATTTTCTACGATCCTAAACACCCGTATACATGGGGTCTATTAGGTTCCATGCCTAGCCTCGATTCCAGCGATGACGAGCTGATGTCCATTCCTGGATCGCCGCCTGACATGTTTAAACCACCTGTTGGTGATGCTTTCGCGGCTCGTAACCCATTTGCGTTGAAGGTCGATCTGGAATATGAACCACCGATGTTCAAAATCTCCGATACGCACTATGCAGCAACATGGCTCCTGCATGAAATGGCACCTGACATCAAACCGCCTGCTTCGGCTGTGAGACGAAAAGTCAATTCTGATGAGGCGACTGAGGCTCCTGTAAGCACGAAAAAAACGTTCAACTACGAGAATCGCGAGAAGCTGGTTGAAGTCAAGGATTTGAAACAGCATTTTGACCTCGGGAATGGTCATACGCTGAAAGCTGTAGATGGTATCACCTTCGACATCTACAAAGGGGAAATCTTCGGCCTTGTGGGTGAATCCGGTTGCGGCAAATCGACCACAGGACGCACTATCCTTCGCCTGTACGATGCAACTGGCGGAGAGGTCTTGTTCAATGGACAAAGTGTACACGGAAAGAAAACACTCGAAGAAAAGAAATGGCTCAACCGCAAAATCCAGATGATTTTCCAAGACCCGTACTCATCGTTGAATCCACGTCTGACTGTATCCGATATTATTGCGGAAGGTCTGGACATTCATCGTCTGGCGAACAAGGAAGCACGCATCGCCAAGGTACACGAGCTGTTGGAAACCGTCGGCCTCAACCGCGAGCACGCAAACCGTTACCCACATGAGTTCAGCGGCGGACAGCGCCAACGAATCGGGATTGCACGGGCATTGGCTGTTGATCCGGAATTCATCATTGCCGATGAACCGATCTCTGCCCTCGACGTGTCCATTCAGGCGCAGGTCATTAACCTGCTCAAACGCCTGCAAAAAGAAAAAGGCCTGACCTATCTGTTCATCGCCCATGACCTGTCCATGGTGAAATACATCAGTGACCGCATTGGTGTCATGTACCGCGGACGTATCGTGGAGCTGGCAGAAAGTAATCGCCTGTACGAGAATCCGATTCATCCGTACACCAAATCGCTGCTCTCGGCAATTCCATTGCCAGACCCGGATTATGAGCGCAACCGTAAGCGCATCGTTTTCGATGATCAGGAATATTTGCGAGATCAAGGGGAAGAACGCGTATTACGTGAAGTGGAGCGCGGTCACTTTGTCGCTTGCACCCAGAAAGAATTCGAAAGATACGGTGGCGGCGTCTTGGTGTAAACCTATATACAAGAAAAGGGAGAGAGCTTCGACAGCTCATCTCCCCTTTTTTATTTAGCCTTTCATACGCAAGAGTCTCATGCTGTTTAAAATGACCAGCAAGGCGGCTCCCGTGTCACTGAGCACCGCCAGCCACAAGGTTAGATAGCCTGGGAATATCAGCACGAGTGCAACCAGCTTCACGATGATCGAAAACCAGATGTTTTGCTTGATAATCGTGAGTGCTTTTCTGCTGATCTTCATTGTGTGCGGCAGCTTTTCGAGATTGTCAGCCATCAGTACGATATCCGCGGTTTCCATTGCCGTATCAGTACCTGCTCCACCCATCGCAATCCCCAAGTCAGCTGATGCGAGAGCAGGCGCATCATTGATCCCGTCACCCACCATGGCGACGACCTTGCCTTCTTGCTGTAGTCGCTTGACCGCTTCAACCTTATCTTGTGGCAACAGCTCTGCAAAATAACGATTGACACCTGTCTGACTCGCTACTTTTTTCGCCGTACCCGTATTGTCACCGGTCAGCATTACGATGTCTTCGATTCCTGCGGCCTTGAGCTTGCCAATGGCACTAACCGTAATCTCACGAATGGTATCGGCAACGGCAATCATCCCGATCAATTTCGTTGCGGTACCGATAACCACCAGGGTATGTCCCTCACTCTGCAACGACTCGACTTTCGTTTGCCATGCCGACAGATCGACTCCCAGCTCTTGAAACAGGGCGGGCTTTCCTGCATAAAATGTTTCGGTTCCGATGACAGCGCTCGCCCCTTTTCCGACGATCGCCTTGAAATCTTGCCCACTCTGGGAAGCAATCTGCTTCTGTTTCGCATAGGTGAGAATCGCTAGTGCAATCGGATGGGAAGAACGCTCTTCAATCGTTCTGGCGATCGACACTACGTCGTCCTCGCTTCCCTCCATCTCGATAACCGCCGCAACCTGTGGTTTTCCTTCCGTCAATGTGCCCGTTTTATCGAAAGCAATTGCGGTAATCGCTCCTGCCTTTTCCAAAAACGTACCGCCCTTGATCAGGACGCCGTTTCTCGCGGCATTTCCAATCGCGGACACAATCGCAACTGGCGTAGAAATGACCAGTGCGCACGGGCAAGCAACGACTAGCAGCTCAAGCCCTCTGTAAAACCATTCTCCCCAGGTACCGAGTCCGAGTAATGGCGGGAATACAATCACGAGAAAAGCAAGCACGAGCACGATTGGCGTGTAGATCGTAGCGAATTTGTCGACGAACGCCTGAGTAGGTGCTTTTTTCTCCTGCGCTTCCTCCACGAGATGAATGATTCTGGCAATCGCTGTATCTTCCACCAGCTTTGTTACCTTGATCTCCACAGCGCCACTCTCGTTGACACTCCCTGCAAAAACACTGTCGCCGACCAGCTTATCTACGGGAATCGATTCACCTGTAATCGGGGCCTGATTGACGCTCGATGTCCCATGTACGATGACACCATCCAGCGGGATTTTCTCTCCCGGCTTCACTACGATGACTTGACCGACAGTGATGTCCTCAACCGGTTTGCGGGTAAGAGACTCCCCCACCTTGACCCATGCTTCAGGCGGAGCCAAATCCATCAGATTACGTATGGAGTCGCGCGTTTTTTCAATCGACTTGGTCTGCAGCAAGTTTCCGATGGAAAAGAGCCAGACTACTGTTGCGCCCTCCAGCCACTCACCGATTAATGCGGCTCCAACAGCCGCAACAGACATCAACACGTTCATATCCAGTGAACCGCTTTTCATCGCGTAAAAAGCACTGCGTGCAGGTCGGTAGCCGCCGCTTATGATCGACAACGCATAGAGCACAGTTACGACCAGCGGAGATATGCTAGGCGATAAGGAACTTAGAAAACCGAGAGCCAACAACACACCAGAAATCACCGTCAGCGTCGTCCCTGCTTGATCCGTTTTCGGAACTGCTTTGGCCGTGCGCCTCGTAAGTAGCATGGCACTATATCCGGCCTTTGCAACTTCCTTGACCACCGCGTCTTCTCCTAGCCCATCCGCTACGAGCTGCATTTTACCCGTGGAAAAGTTCACGTTTACCTCTTTTACCGCAGGCAACGTCTGCATATGCTTTTCCAGCGATTTGGCGCACGAACTGCAATCCATACCTATAACGCGATAGACAACAGCCTGTGAAGAAAGAATGCCTGCGCTTTCTGTTGCCGCAGCCGCAGGCTCGAGAACCGTGAGAATTTTACCAGCATGCTTATGCTCACTGCCGCATTCATGCCCACTGCAACACTCATCTTTTTTTCGTTCTTCTGCCATCTGTTTTCACCTTTTTCCAAGCATCTATTTTGCCCAGCTTCGAATGAAATCAATCCACAAACATTCAAACAAATATTTAATTATTATATTATCGCATCCTTCTGGTTCGTTCAAGAATTGATTTGAATATTTCGCCCATTTTTTTACAGACTGGGAATAAAGAAAAAGACCCCTATTTTACTAGGAGTCTTGTTACTTGGTCCGGGCTTCTACAGGTGTTGGGGTAGTCTGCCAACGCTCCCCACAGTCCAGACATTTGCACTTGATTACTTTGCGCTTTTCTAAAGCAAGACGAACGGCAAACAGGATAAAGGCCCCTGATAATCCGAGGAACAAAAAGATGACAGGAGTTCCTTTCACCGAAATACCGATCAAAGCAAGCACTGCCAAAACTGCTGCATAAATGGTTATGTATAATGGCTTATTGATCGATTCTGTCAAATCGATTTTCGCAGAACGGCACTTCGGGCACTTTGGTTGCGCACTCATGGTATTCTCTCCCCATTTCTTGGATCATGTTCATCTTACACGAAAACAGAGAGGGACACTACACTGCCATCAAAATGTCGTTTTTCCTTTTCACTTTCCCTGTGAATGTCTATAATAGTAGGACATTGTAGAGCATGAGGTGATGGTTACAGTGGATGACATCTGTGAAATCCAATGTTTTGATGAGGAAAAAGTAAATCGGTTAAAGCCGTTCGCCACAGAATCAGAAGGGGTAGCAAAAATCTTCAAGGCGTTGGCTGATGACACCCGCGCCAAAATCATTCACATCCTCTCGATGGAAGACGAGCTCTGTGTCTGCGATGTGGCTGCTATCATCGGAAGCTCGATCGCTAACACCTCCCACCATCTGCGGCTTCTTCGCAACATGGGACTGGCCAAGTACCGCAAAGAAGGAAAACTCGTTTTTTACTCGTTGGATGATGACCATGTACGCCATCTCATATCTGCGGGGATTGAACACGCCAAAGAACAGAAAACCATTGTCCGAGCTACCTGATTGCTCGGGCTTTTTTGTTACTCCAGCATTTTAAACATTTGATTAACCGCAACGGGTTTCCTCGCTTTTCCGGGTAAACCGACTCCTGATTGCCTCTATTCCCACAAATATAAGAAAGTAACAGATCGAAGCAAAGACAAAAACCGTTGCCTGCGGATAAAACAATGCGGCATGCGGATCAACACTCTTTAGCCATTGAAAAAGTACAGGTACATAACCGATGACAGCATATCCTGCGAAACGCACAACGTATTTTTTCCACCCGATCAAGTGTGACCGACTCACTAGCCAGTCCACGAATACCGACAGCCATACGAAGACAATCAGGTTCATTACCATGCTTATGAGTACGCCCAGCAAATACTCTTTTCCAAACCCGTACGGCACGCTTGGATCACGATAAAGGTAGATGATCAGCGCAGCATACAGACCGGTAATAAAAGGGGATATGACTGCGGCGAGTATACGCATGCCGATATTCATGGAAATCACTCCTTTGCTTTGCCTCGTTATGATTCCGTTGTCGTTCGCGTAGTAGGATGTTCACCCGTCGGGAGGCTGACCGTAACCGTTGTCCCTTCGCCTATACGGCTCTGAATGTGAATGCCGCCTTTTGCAACCTGCAAAATTTTTAGCACGATAGAAAGACCGAGACCGCTTCCCGTCGCTTCTCGATTGCGTGACTTGTCTCCTTTGTAAAAACGGTCAAAGACATGCTCCAGCTCTTCTTCTGACATGCCAATCCCCGTATCCCGAATGGTCACAACGATTCGCGTATCCTTCTGTATCATAATATAAATAGAGCCATCTTTTGGGGTGAATTTGATACTATTGGCAATCAGATTCATCCATACCTGATTGAGCAGCTGCTTGTCACCCACGATGAACGTCTCCGGTAAGGCCAGCTCCATCGTGAGCTTTTTTTGTTGCCACTGATGCTCCAAAACTAGGAGGACTTGCCTGATCTGCTCATCCAGACGAAAGCGTGTCGGTTCGTACAGACCTGTCTCCTTGTCCAGGGAAGCGAGCGTCAACAGCTGCTTGCTCAAGGAAGACAGCCGCCTGCTCTCCTCTTCGATGATAGTCAAGTACGTCTCCCGCTGTTCGTTCGTCACACCACCGCTGCGGATGGCTTGAGAAAAGCCTTGGATCGATGTCAATGGAGACTGGATTTCATGAGAGACATTGGAGACAAACTCTTGGCGCATCTCGTCCAGTTGCTTGAGAGACTCTGTCATCCTGGCAAAATGCATGGCCAAATCACCGATTTCATCCCGGCGAGAGATGTCCAAGTGGATATCGTACTCGCCTTCCGCCAGTTTTTTGGTCGCATGGCTCAGCTTCTCGATCGGCTTCACCAAGTAACGGGTAAAGATCAAGATCAGGACCAAGCTCAGCACAAACATCGCTGCCAGCAGCAAAGCAAACATAATGTGCACCTCGCCAAACTGCTGCTCAATATTTGGCCGTACAAAAAGGGCGTATTTTTTCCCTTCTGCTGTAAGCGGCAAACCAATGCTGTTTGTCAACGTGTTTTCAAAAAATCCGGTCACAAACAAGCCGTGCTGTTCTTCTGTAATCCCTCTGTAGGTCTCACCCGCCAACACTTTTTGAACAATGGCAGGCTCTATCTGCTGATCGCGAAAAGGTGCTCCGAACTGGCTTGCAGCACCATTCTCATCCACGAGATACAGCTGAAAATTCAAATTGGCGACATGAGTCATAAAGGCAGGCAGGTCGAGCGACGATTTATGCTCATACAAATCAATCATTTGCTGTCCGATGCTCATGATTTTTTGTTCATTATAAGCGCGTAGATTTCGTTGATAATACTCATTTGCCAGCAAAAATCCAAGTGTGCCGCTGATCAGTACAATGGCGACGAAGGTAAGAACTACCCGAACGTAGAGAGATTTCACGAGCCTCGTACCTCCAGCTTGTAGCCTAAGCCGCGAACGGTAGAAATGACAAAGTCATTTGTTTTCTCCGTAAACTTTTCTCGCAGCCGCTTAATATGCACATCGATGGTACGACTATCGCTCTCGGTATCGCCGCCCCACACCAACTCCAACAGTTGATCCCGGGTAAAAATCCGATCAGGAAAACTGGCAAGCTGGGCAAGCAGTTCAAATTCCTTTAACGGTAAATGAATCAACTCATCTTTCACCTTCACGACATGGCTGATCCGATCGATGACGGTATCGTTTAAGACGATGATTTGTTTGCTGACCATCTGATAGCGACGCAGCAAGGCCTTGATGCGGTACAGCAATTCGGTAGGCTCAAATGGCTTGGTCAAATAATCATCCGTCCCCGCCAAAAAACCTTTTTCCTTATCCCGCACCTCTCCTTTTGCCGTTAGTAGGATGACAGGAAGGTCGTAAAATTCTCTGATCTCCCGGCACAGCTCCCAACCGTTTTTGCCTGGCATCATCACATCCACGATGGCGAGCTGGACGGATTCCTGTTCCAACAGTTGTGAAGCCTCTTCTCCATCCACACAAGCCAAGACGTTGTACCCTTCTTTTGCTAAGTAAAATCGCAATAGCTCACGTACATGTGGGTCGTCATCTGCAATCAGTATCGTCAGTTTCATCAAGCTGGCCCCCTTGCTACTCCGTCCTCTAGTTCTCTTGCTTTATCATTATTTTGAATGATACTCACTTGTCGATCCTCCTGCAAATCGTCACTGGCTTGCGCCTATCTAGTCGGATCAATCGTAAAGAAGCAATATGAACAAGAGATGAACGAATCCTGCTGGCTCTTGAAGACTCTTACACATTTGATTAAATCTGCGGGAAACATGCCCTTTTCCCGGAAAAACAACTGTTTGCGCGCAAAAAAAAGCGGCAGACACTTAGGTCCGCCGCTCTTGTTACTCATCCATTACTTGCGAAACTTCTCTGTAAACCACGTGGCCGAAGCCTCTACTTCCTTCACCGTCAGCTGATGACCATACGAATCCCAATGCACAGTCACGTCAGCACCTGCTTCTGTCAGTAGTTGGTTCAGCTCCTCCGTCTCTTGTGCAGTACAGATCGGATCATTCGTGCCCGCTCCGATGAATACTGGGATGGCTGACATATCAGGGAGAGCGATCCCACGACGTGGAACCATTGGGTGGAAAAGAATCGCTCCTTTTAGCGGATTCGGGTAATGGAACAGGAGACTACCTGCAATATTCGCCCCGTTCGAATAGCCGACTGCCACAATATTGTCTCGGTCGATCTGATACGTAACCGCCGCTTGATCCAAAAACTCTTGCAGCTCCTGCGTGCGGTAGACCAAATCCTCTTTGTCAAAAACACCCTCTGCCAAGCGTCGGAAAAATCGCGGCATGCCGTTTTCGAGAACATTCCCACGGACGCTCAGAACAGAAGCGCCAGGATAAATGCGATCGGCCAGTGGCAAGAGGTTGTTCTCATCTCCGCCCGTGCCATGAAGCAACAACAGGGTTGGTGCTTCTGAATCGGTTCCTTTTCGAAAAATGTGCTTCAAATTCATTATTTATCTTCCTCCAACACTCTGACTGTAATCGGCGTCAAGCCTTGCTCAATCTGGGCACGACGTGGCTCATACCACTCAGGAAGCATCAGTTTTTCACCCAGTGCCTCAAATGGCTCATCTCGTTCAAAGCCTGGAGGATCTGTTGCAATCTCAAACAAAATCTCACCCGGCTCGCGGAAGTAGATGGCGTTGAAATATTGACGGTCGATAATATCCGTCGGATGGAGACCGGATTGAGTCGCACGCTGTTGCCATAGCTGGTGATCCTGATCGTCTACGGCACGCCATGCGATATGGTGGATCGTACCAGCACCGCCTGCTCCTCTTGGTATCGGCTCGGCATTCACGTCAATGACATTGCCCAAATCGCCGTGAGCCTTGAAACGGACAAGGCCGTTTTCTTCGCCGACTCTGGTCAGTCCCATCAGTCTCTCGAGAACATCCATGGTGTGGGCTGGAGCCATGCTGTACAGGATCGCTCCGCCGAAGCCTTTGATGGCCTTGTCAGCTGGTACTCCGCCAAAGGACCATTTGCTCGCTGGACCGCCTTCACGTTCCACGATCTCCAGCTGTAAGCCGTCTCTGTCAGTAAATTGCAGATACGTTTCATTAAAACGCTCCACGCGGTTGTACTCGATTCCGAATTTTTTCAGTCGATCCTCCCAGAAGGAAAACGCCCCCACCGGAATCAAGAAAGTTGTATAGCCAACCTGCCCACCGCCAACGCGTCCACGGCGACCAGTTTCCCACGGGAAAAAGGTGATCGCAGTTCCTGGACTACCGACCTCATTCCCAAAGTACAGATGATATACATCTGGTGCATCGAAGTTGATCGTTTTTTTCACCAAGCGCAATCCGAGAAACCCTGCATAAAAATCAACGTTATTTTGGGCGCTTGTTACAAAAGCTGTGATATGGTGAATTCCTGCTGTTTGCTGTGTCATTTTGAATTGCCTCCTCAAATTTATTATTTAGTTGCTTGGAATGTGTTGTAGCTTACGAACTCTCCAACGGGCTTGCGGTACCCTCTGACACGCTGGCTGGATGTATCTTCTTTTCCAATCGTGATCATCAAAGCTGGCACAAAGCTGTCCGGAACCTTCGCTATCTCTTGGACGGCTGCCGGGTCGAATCCGATCATCGGGCACGTATCCCAGCCTTTATCCTTTGCAGCGAGCATGAACAGCATTGCGGACAAATTGGCATTGCGGATCGCTTCATCACGCTTGAACTGCTCTCCTCCAGCCTCGTGCATTGCTCTGACAGAAGAATTGTTGTGGTCGTACTCACGTTGATCCATGACTCCTAAATGAAGAAGGCCTTCATTAATGCGCTCTACGCTTTGATACGCTTCCTTGTCACCAAATACAAGCACTACTGCTGACGCGGTCTTTACCTTATATTGTCTATATGCTGCTTCATATACACGCTCTTTGGCTTCTGGATCGATGACAACTACATAATGGGCATGCTGCAAATTGAATGCTGATGGTGCGAATTTGACCAGCGACATGATTTCATCGATCTCAGCAGGTGTTATCGTTACGTCCGTTAGAAACTTGTTTGCGGATCTTCTGTTTTTTACAAGGGTAGTAAATTCACTCATGGGACTTCCTCCTCGATTTTTTCTATCTCATTCATTTTTTGATATCTCAAATTAGAGATAATGGATTTAAAAATGTTCCTGCTTGGGGAAGTAGGATGACGATGTTACGAAAATTAAATATCTTGAATTTAAGATAATTATAGGACGAGAATTGTCCCTTGTCAACAGCCTAAGGCCAGAAGAATGAAATCTCTTCCAGCCCAAGGCTCTTGTCAGTTGGCGTACCAGTAAAGAGCATACTCGGTCATAACAGAAGAATACTCCATTTGGCGCAGCATCGCCGTTATGTTTCCACGATGATACGTTCCGTGATTGACCACTTGCATGATGATTTCTGCCAAGCTCGTATCGCGTACTCTCGTGTACGGATTATCAAGGACAATGCGCCGCTCCAAATCTTCTTCTTGGCTGAGAAAAGCTCTGAATTGCTCGACCAGCTCGGCATACAACTGCTCTACTTCCTCCAAGCTTTTTCCCGTAATTTTCTTCTCTTGCTGCCATGTCTCATCCATGGCAGCTTGCATATCCATCCCCTGCAATATGAGAAGCCAGCTTTGATCCACCATATAAATATGCTCCATCACTTTTGCCACTGTCGGGAAAACGCTTTGGATCTCCTGCTCATAAACACCTTCCGGAAGTTCCTTCAAGCGATTGATTAACGTCTGATTCGCCCACGCGTGAAAGTCGTACATGTTTTTGGCATAGTGTGTCATGATAAAGCCCCCTCATTGGTTCGTCGATAGCTCTATCATAGACCGGCTTCCCTGACAAATACGGTCAGTGATGCTTCCTGCCCCAGCCAAAATGAAAAACCCCCTTCTTACACGCTGCGAGAAAGGAGCTTTTCGCTACTATACCGCATAAGCTGTTCCGACCAGGAGCGTCTGTACAGCAGTCGAGAGAAAATAAAATCTACTACTTGCAACCATTTATGTGGATGCTGTCAAATCGAGATGAAAAATCAGCTCCTCGCCAAACTCACCCGCAAATCTCCATCCCTGATCGACTAGCCCCGCTTTTTTATACAGTTGGATCGCTGGCGTATTCGTATGATGCACGGTCAACACGATTTCATCTCGCTCCGGGTAATGCACTCGTGCAATGTCAGCCAACTCATGGAATACACGCAAGGCGTAGCCCTTCTTTTGATAGCGGGAATCGATCGAAAATGATTTGAAAATAACCGCCTCGCCATTTGGTGTGTAGGAATTGCCTGTGTGTGGTGTGAATAAGGCAAAAAAGCCGATTAGATGGCCTTGGTCGAAAACCACATAGGGCTTATAACCAGGATTGTTTTGAGTTGCTTCGATCACATCGACTGGCATAGATGTGTAGATTGCTTGTTCTTGCGGCAAATCGTAAGCCATGATTGAAGGGTAGTCGCTTTTTTCGTACGGTCTGATAATGAACATCTTGCTTCCTTTCTCTTCTTACGGAGAAATTAGCGGCAGCCTGGTATGATCTGTAAGCACCAGACTGCCACCACCCCGAAATTGATTCATTTACACGGCTTTTGATTTCTGCTCCCCTATTTTCTGATGCAGCTTTTCGAACGCCAATGCCAGCTCTTCCTTCGGGATCATCGCATACCGATCGCCAATACTTACCTCATAGGAGCTAGAAGATTCGTCATCTTGTCTGACATAATGCGTGAAGCCAATTTCTGTCTCTTCACTAAGTGAGACCATGATACGCTCGAGCTCTTCCTTCGGCAAATCTGCGTGAACATGAAACATGTTGGACACAGGCACGGTCGGTCTCGTGGATATCCCCTGGCATTGATTGTAGAGTGCCGCCAGCTCTTTTGCATGCTCGTAATATTGACTGAATTTATGTTTTCTCTGTTCAAAATGGTATTCTGCCGTGACAATATACGGGTACAAACTAATCAGGTCCCCGCCATGGCGTCTTTTCCATACCTTCGATTGCTTCGTGAAGTCTTCATCGCCAGCCAGGATCGCCCCGGCTATTCCGCCTATCCCTTTGTAAAAGGAAACGTACACGCTATCGAACAATGCACATACCTCATCGGCTGTCTTCTGGTAATACGGCAGAATTTCCAAAAGCCGGGCACCATCCAGATGCAGCCGAATTCCTTTTTCCCGACAATAACGGGAGATCGCCTCCAACTCCTCATACGCGGGCAGCTGTCCGCCAATCTCACGCTGTGGCAATTCCAGCAACAGGCACGCGATATCGTCGTCCATGCCGAGAACATCGTCCAGTTCAATCACGCTGTTTTTATCCGCCAGCAAGACAGCCTCGATTTGATGTAGCTCCTTGAGCCCATTCTCCTCGTGGATCTCCAAGTGGCAGAGCGGATGATAGGCGACCTTTTTGATTCCCTTCTCATCGCACCAGATACGTAACGCGATTTGTTGGGCCATCGTACCGCTCGGAAAGAACACGGCAGACTCTTTGCCCAAATATTCGGCCATCTTGTGCTGAAAATTCTCGATGAGTTCGCCTGTTCCGTACATATCGCCCTCCACATTCCCATCCACCCCGGACAGGACCTGCTGCAATTGATGGAGGTCTCTCTTGCTGTGCCCGGCGATTTGATAAGTGGTCTTTTTAAATACTTCTCGCAAGGTTTTCGTATCGTTCATCTTGGCAGGGCTCCTTTTTCTAATCTTCAATCGCTTGATAGGCAGTGGTCCAGAAATCAAGGAAAGCACCAGGTGGTTGTGGTGAATCCATCAGACGCTGCGTCAGGAGAATGCCAATCATTTCTTCCTGCGGATCTGTGTAAGCTGACGTTCCCAAACCACCGTCAAGTGGTCGTTATTCTCAGATGCTGATGCTTCTTACTTCTAAAGATATCACATTTCACAAGCAGCTTATGTCGTTTGTTGTTTGGCGTTCAGTTGGCGATATTCACTCGGGGTCTTACCCGTCATTTTTTTAAACAATGTGATAAAATACGGCGTATTCGGCATTCCTACCAATTGCGCAACATCTGCGATCTGGTTGTTCGAATGAGCCAGCAGCTCTCGCGCCCTTTCTATCCGCTTTTTCTGGATGTACTCCACGGGCGTCATATCCATGAGTCGTTTAAACGTTCGCTGCAAATGAAACGGACTGCCATGGCACATATCAGCCAAATGCTCCAACGTCAGCTTTTCGTTATAATGAGAATCAATATACTGTGTAATTTGTGCCACCCACTCACGATCTGGCAACCTCTCTCCCGTGGGCTTGCAACGTTTACATGGTCGAAATTCTTCCCGCAGGGCTTGGCTTGCATTTTGGAAAACCCGCACGTTCTCCCTCTTCGGTGGCTTCGACTTGCATGACGGTCTACAAAAGATCTTCGTCGTTTTTACCGCATAAAAAAATTGATCATCGTAAGACACATCGTTATGAATAATAGCCTGCCATCGCTCATCGGTTACCCGTTCCTCCAACACATGTCATCTCCTTTGCCGTAGCTGTCATCGAATCGCTTGCTCTTACCGACAGTATACCCCCACACTACATGATCCGTACTGCTAGAAAGATTAAAATAGCAAGATAACGAAATGACAGCCCCGCTTATCTTGGTATAAAACTAGGAGGAAGTCAGACAGGAGGTTTTCGCATGACAAGCGGTCTATCACACTCGGCTTGGGTCGATAATAGAGATGAAATCATTTTGTCCGTACCTACGGAATTCAGTTTTTCGCAAAATCTTCACTACTTGTCCAGAGCATCCAACGAATGCATGTTTCACATTCAAAATGGGCGCCTCTACAAAGCTATCCCGATGGAACAAGATCCACAAGTGGTCGAAATTCACGCAGAGAATGATCAAGGATTGACTGTGCGTTTTCTCAGCCCTTCACTCCCCAATGAAAAAGTACGAACAGAAGTAGCACGTTATGTGCGAGACTGGTTCGATCTGGATAGGGATCTCGTTCCGTTTTATGAGCTTGCCGCAGGGGATGCTCTTCTACAGCAGGCCGTTGAAAAGTTTTATGGGCTGCGGACCATGGGCATTCCCGACCTGTTTGAAGCGCTCAGTTGGGGAATTATTGGACAACAAATTAACCTGACCTATGCGTACACGCTTAAACGACGGTTGGTAGAGGCATTCGGAAGACGGGTAGAATTCGAAGGAGAGACGTATTGGCTTTTTCCCACAGCAGAAAAAATCGCCGGATTATCCGTCACTGATCTGGATGGATTGCGCATGACGACCAAGAAATGCGAGTATTTAATTGACGTCGCACAACTCATCGTTGAAGGGAAACTATCGAAAGAGCTATTATGGGACGGAGGAGATTATCAAACCGCGGAGAAACGATTGACCAGTATCCGCGGGATTGGACCGTGGACGGCCAATTATGTGCTCATGCGCTGTCTGCGAATGCCCTCTGCTTTTCCCATTGATGATGTCGGCCTGCACAATGCGATCAAATTTTTACTAGGCAAAGAAAAAAAGCCGACAAAAGCAGAAATACGAGAGCTGTCCAAGACTTGGACGAATTGGGAGTCGTACGCTACTTTTTATTTATGGCGTTTTCTTTATTAAACTAAGGAGGTTCTATCCTATGCTAAAAATAGGTTCGCACGTATCATTCTCCGGTAAAGGACTGCTAAATGCCGCCCAAGAAGCAGCCACCTACGGCTCGAGTACCTTTATGATCTATACGGGTGCACCGCAAAACACCCGCCGCAAGCCGATCGAGGATCAGTACATTTCGGAAGGCAAAGAGGTAATGGCGAAGCAGGGCGTGGATGAAATTGTAGTACATGCCCCCTACATTATTAACCTGGGCTCTTACAAGGACGATACCTATGAGCTCGCTGTGCGCTTTCTGCAAGAAGAGATTCGCCGGACCGACTACATTGGTGTCAAAAATATCGTGCTGCACCCTGGTGCTTACACCGACAAAGATGCGGAGTACGGCATCGCCCGGATCGCGGAAGGCTTGAATGAGGTTTTGACAGGCATTAAAGACACCGACGTAAAAATCGCGTTGGAGACTATGGCGGGCAAAGGGACGGAAATCGGTCGCAGCTTTGAGGAAATCGCGGCCATCATCGAGAAAGTAGAAGACAATAGCAGGCTGACCGTCTGCATGGATACTTGCCACATTCACGACGCTGGCTACGATATCGTCAACGACTTCGATGGCGTCCTGGAACAGTTTGACCGGACAATCGGCTTGGACCGTCTCGCCGTTGTTCACTTGAATGACAGCAAAAACTTCCGCGGGGCAGGCAAAGACCGCCATGCGCCAATCGGTGCGGGACTCATTGGCTTTGATGCGATGAATTACATCGTGAACCACGAGAAAATCCGCCACCTGCCGCTTGTACTGGAGACACCTTGGATCAGCAAGGAAAAAGGCAACGAGCGTCCGATGTACGAAGCAGAAATCGCCCTCCTGCGCGGGGAAGTGGACAAGCGCTTCGGCAACGAATTCATGGATCATGTGGAGCGTCTCGATTTCTTTTTCCGCAAACAAGATGTCACCAGACGCGAGTATGTAGTTGGGATTTGGGAGCTGCTCAAAAACGACGCGAAGGCAAAGAAAGCCGATGGTCGTGAGCCGATGGAGCGTCTGTACGATATGGTGAAGGAAGCGAGACTGTTCCCAGAGCTCACCGAAGAACAGATCAACCACCGTTTGACTGCCTACTTCGCGATTCCGAAATACTCGTAAGGTAAGAACACTACTTGTAGGCTGACTGTGGCTTCCTCCTTTTGGAGTGAAAACGACACATTACCAATAGAGGGGGAGCCATATGCCTACACCGAAAAAGCCAGCACCTCAAGATGCTGACTCTGCCAAAACATACACCCTGCTCGGAGCTGATCGTTCCTTTTATCAAAGTGATACTCCGGGTACATTGGGGGGCTATCGACCACGCAAAATATACGGCCGACTGGATTGCCCCTCTGCCATCAGAGCTATTACGCGAGGCGGTTATGTCCGTCATCGCGTATTTTTTGCGGATGAAGCTACTGCTATTGCTGCGGGGTATCGGCCTTGCGCTGTTTGTTTACGGGAGAAATATTTGTTGTGGAAAGCCCTTCCCCTTTAAGGTTATAGAACACCTGCGGGGATTCGAAAGAGTACATAGTTGCCCGTCCACATTTGTGAGGTAATGATCAGCTTCTCTTTCCCCCGTTCAAAAAAGTATCCGGCCCCATCTTGTTGGATAAAGGTCCAGCCTTTTTCTGTCACCGCTCGTTTCATCGCTTCCGCCGCTGTAGCTTGATTTGCTTGCGGCCCATACCCATACCAATCGACGTTTTCCTCCGTTGTCAATTTGACGATGGTTCCCGTGTTTTCGCCCAACAGCTCCGTCACTTCTCTTTTGGACTTGGAATCGAATGGTAATGCAGGATACCAGATCAGAGAAACATATGCGATCATGATGAAACAAAAGCCCAAGAAGAATAGGAGGAACAGAACTTTCGCACGCTTGTTCATGCCCATGCAACTACTCCTCTTCTTCAAAAATAGCAACAGGACGCGCCCATCCCGCGCTCGCACCTTTCACTTTTACAGGAAACACAGATACGGTAAATCCGTAGGGCCTCGGCAATTGCTCCAAATTCGCCAGCTTTTCAATTTGGCAATACTCCTTCTCTTTTCCCACATAGTGAGCCGCCCATAAAACGCCATCGCGCGGATTTTGTTTATAATCAGCGGCTTGAACGGAAAACGGGATATCCCATCCCCACCCATCGGTTCCCATGACCTTGATTCCTTGATCGATCAACCAATGTGTCGCTTCGGCGGATACTCCCGCATGTGATTGAAAATAGTGCGCTTCATAGTATCGTTTATCCGCGTCCGTCCTGATCAGGACAATATCGAACGGTTTCAGTTCGTATTCGATTTGGGCGAGCTTCTGTTTCACATCTTTCACCGTAATTTCATAGCCAGGCGGCTTTTCACTAAAGTCAAGCAGGACACCATCTCCGTAGAACCACTCCAACGGCAACTGATCAATCGTTTTCGCTGGCTCTCCCTCTGAAGTAGGCCAGTAATGCCAAGGAGCATCTACATGTGTCCCTGTATGTGTCGTGAATGTCACCGTTTCACTTGCCCAAGCCTTCTGTTCGGGAAAATCCGTTGGTTGCAATCCGAAATACTGCGCGGCTTGGACAGCCCCTTCTTCATGACTATTGTATTGAATCTCAGGTGGGAACGGTTCTTTTGCCAGACGATCAAGAGGCACACTCAGATCAATGAACCGACGTGCTTTTCTATTCATAGCAGGATTCCCCTCTTTCCACTTCGAATTTTCTGTATTTTCGATCAACCTTACTGTACTACCTGCCTTCCACCAGCGTCAAATGAACATAGCAAAAGGCCAGTACCTCCTCGTCTATACAGGTACTGGCCTTCTTCATGGGGATTCAATGGGGATTTGTACTTCTACATACGTATCGCCCCCATGTGGGGATTGCAGATAGTTTTCTCTGCCTGGCTGATCTTTTTTGATCCGGTATTGATTGCGCTCTATCCATTTTGCCAAGTCAATACAGGCCGTAGAAGGAACGAATGGCTCTACGCGTTGGACCAGGGTGGCCATCATCCGCTCCTCTGGCAGCATACGTATTTCCAGCTTGTCGGATGGCAAGGCAATGTCCTGTTTGAGTACATAGCCGATCTCTAATTCGAATGCCGTCTCGTCTCTCTCCGACTCCTTCCACAAAACGATGGAGGAAAGCATCCCTCTCTGCTGCTTGCCTGCATAATGAACCAGCCGATCAAAAAGCATCGGAATCTCTTCCACCGTACCTTCTGAACGGAATGAAACAACTTTTTGGGCTTCGACTTGTTTAAAGACAACCTCTTGTTCTATGTACCCCTTTTGCTCGATCGACAGCAGACGCTCCTTGATTCGATTCAATCGTGCTTGCTCCTCCTCAAGTAGCCGTTCCATCTCCCTTTCTTTTTGCCTGAATATGCCTTGTAGTTGGTCTATGGACATTTCTTCATGCAGCAATTGCTGAATTTGTTGCAACGTAAATCCCAAGTCCTTGTACATGAGGATTCGATTGAGCGTAACCAATTGCTCTGCTGCATAAAACCGATAGCCAGTCTCTTTGTCGATATCCGCTGGCTTTAAAATGCCAATTTGGTCATAGAAACGAAGCGTTTTTAGGGACACTCTGCTCAATCGGGAGAATTCACTGATCTTAAACATGGAAAAACCCCACTCTATCGTCCCCTTGACTTTCCCCTGTACGGGAACGTTTATAGTTAAAAACAATCATGCTTAGAAAAGGAGCAATGCGAAATGGATTACGACATTTTTCACTTGGGAGATGTTCGCTTGCAGTCAGGAGTGACACTACCGCATGCATTTATTGCTTACAAAACCTACGGCACGCTCAACGCAGCCAAGGATAACGTCATTATATTTCCTACATCGTTTGGAGACCAGCATTACCAAAACGAATGGCTTATCGGGGAAGATAAGGCTTTGAACCCGAATCAATATTTTATCATCATTCCCAACATGCTCGGCAACGGGCTATCGTCCTCCCCGAGCAACACGGCAAGCCCGTATGATCAGGCCCATTTTCCACACGTTACGATCTACGATAATGTCGCACTTCAGCATCGACTCATTACGGAGAGATTTGGCATCAAAAAAATTGCGCTGGCAACCGGCTGGTCGATGGGGGCCATCCAGGCTTTTCATTGGGCGGCGAGCTACCCAGATATGGTCGAAAGATTGGCTCCTTTTGCCGGAACCGCAAAAACATGGCCGCATAACATCGTCTTGATCGAAGGCATCCGAGCAGCATTGCAAGCCGATGTAGCTTGGAATAACGGGCAGTATACAGCATCTCCCGAGGTGGGCTTACGTACCTTGGGGCGCGTTTATGCGAGTTGGGGGTTTTCACAGCCATTTTACCGCGAGGAATGCTATAAAGCTTTGGGCTATGAGACACTTTCCGAATTTATCTCGAGATTTTGGGAGGAGAGCTTTGTTCCTTCGGATGCAAATGACTTGCTGGCGATGATGTGGACGTGGCAGCATGCCGACATTAGCCAAAATGATAGGTACAAGGGAGACTTTGAGACAGCGTTACGAAGCATCCAGGCACGAACGGTTGTGATGCCCGTACGGACTGATTTGTATTTCACGCCAGAAGACAGTGAATATGAGACGAAACACATCCCTAACGCTACCTTTAAGCCGGTTGAATCAATCTGGGGACACTTGGCTGGGTTTGGACTTAATCCAGTCGATACTGCTTTTATTGATAACACGTTAAAAGAACTGTTGGGAACGAACTGAAAATACGAAGTAGAGGGACACCTATAATGGTGCCCCTTCCTTATCATTTTGCCAGGAGTGACTCGACGGATTCAGCTATATCTTCCGGCAGAAACTTTCGAACAGCTTCAAGAGTATGGCTAATCTTTTCACACTGTTCATCCTTTAACCGCAGGTAGAACCTTCTATTATATCCATTCAGCCAATACTCGACATGCAGGATTGCATCATCGCGTATTTCTTTTTCCTGCACAGCACATGCCCGTAATAATAATGAAATACTGTCCGCCTTGTTCATCTTCGAAAATAAGAAGAGAATGTTTTTCTTCACATGAAGGCCCACATCTTTTTCAAGCATCTCCCAGAGCATGTCCGTATGACGAAGCTCTACTCGATCCGCTAGTATTTGTCTTGCTTCACGGGATGCGCTTCGTTTATTGGTTTGTAGCGCGCGGATAAAAACTTCAATGTGATCATCCGGATTCAGCATAGCGAGTGCCTTCACGGCTGCTCTTTGTATTCGTTCATTTTCATGGGGCAAAAACGGGAGAATTGATTGATCATCTGCTTTCACACCCGTTTCTCCTACTCCCACAATCGCTATTGGTATAACCTGCTCCTCGGCATCTATCAATTTCCCCCGATAGAAGGCAACGAGATCGATCTTCTTGTCCCTCAAATAAAATCGGGCCATTTCGCGGATGGATTTATGTCCATCAAGCAGAGCAGCAAGCAACGCATCCGTCGCTTCTTCAGGAAAGCGATCCACATAAGCTTGTAGGGCTAGTTGGCGAATCGAAGGAAAAACGTCATGCCGGATTCGATCGAGCCATTTTCGCAGACGCTCATTGTCGTCTTGCTTGCACATATGCCTAACCGTCTGGAGCCTGATCATGGCATCCTTCTGAATCAAAGCCGCTGCAATGACCTCATCTGGATCGACATCATGTAGGTTGAGTGCCAAATCAAAGCAAAATCGCCGAACAACCGGGTCCCTTGAGCGAAAACCACTGCGTAACACGTCCCGGTTATCTGGATGACGAAACATTGCGTCGATCTCCTCTAGGAAATCGGAGAACTTTTCACGGCTATAGTAGGCGGACAAATGCTTCAACAAAAAGATCGATTCGAGAAAGTGTTTCACATAATTGGGACGGAATCTCACCTTGCACGCCTTAAACGCCAGATAACGAATTTTGGGCTGCCAATCATTCAAGCGGATTAACAAAAAGGGAATCTCCGCACCCGTAACCTGTTTTAACAACACTTCAATGGCTGCTTCCCTTACATATCCATTTCGATGAAAGCTGCAAATTCCGATGAAGCTAAAGTCTGCCTCATCGTTTATCGAAAAGTTCCGGATATCCTCCGGCAACAATTCATACCACGCTGCCAACTGATTTCCATTTGAATAGGGGGTCAATCTCCGTATGTATTGATCCAAGCCAATGAAATCTTGTTTACGCAGGCGCGAGGTTATTTGATGGACAGCCGCAAGCGCTGCTTTTCGTACTTCTTCTCCTTTTTCCAAGGCAAATGGTAATAGAAAGGTCAGAGTGATCATGCTGCCCATCTTGCCCAAGGAGTGGAGAATTTCTCCTTTTCTTTCGTCCGATCTATACAATTCCTCAAGAAGCCCTTGTTCTTTCGGCGTCAATTGCTTCATGTCGCTCCTCCTCTTTATCTAATGAATCAGACTGTATCAAATAAGTGCTCAAATAAAATGTGTGCAAGCCCTAAATCGTTTCACATAAAATGAAGTGGAGAAAAAAGGAGGGATTTCCAAATGGCCTCATTAATTTATCATGTTGCCGTATCGTTAGACAATTTCATTGCCGATCAAGCCATGATGGACGGAAATATCGACAGCACACTCTTTTTATTTGAGGGAGAACATGTACCCGACTTTTTATCTGAAATTCAGGAATATGACGCTGTGCTGATGGGCGCCAAGACCTACGAGTTTGGGTTCAAATTTGGTGCCAAGCCAGGCGAACCAGGCTATAAGGGAATCAAGCATTATATTTTCTCAAACTCCATGCAGTTTGAATCCAATGCAGAAGTCGAGCTGGTCAAAGGCGATGCCATCGAATTTATCAAGAATCTCAAACAGCAAGAAAACGGCAAGCTATGGCTATGTGGGGGCGGTGAATTGGCAGGAGCGTTACTGGCACATCAACTGATTGATCAATTAGTGCTGAAAGTGAATCCGGTGATGGTCGGTGAAGGTGTCCCGCTATTTGGAAGTGCGAAGCCACGTCTCAAACTCGAGTTAGTGGACATGAAACAGTACGCGAACGGCGTTACGAAGCCTACTTACAACATTGTTTATCTATAATTTCGCAAAATGAATAAGAGAAACGGGACCGCATCAATCGGCCCCGTTTCTTTTTTGAAATTAACAAGCTAATATTCTTCGGTACCTCCGTTATCAGTGCTATGTGGTAGCTAGCAAAGCTCCCGTTAAAGTGATAGCACCGATAGCATTGGCAGTCCCGTCATTCGTTAGTGCGACTAATGAATACGTGACGTTCCCCGTTCCAGGCGTTAAATCAACGTGGTTTATACTCGTTGCTTCAAATGTGTTATTTCCAGCTGAATGATGATTAATGCTAAAGATTATAGTAGTTCCACGTAAAATTTGCAGTTGGACGCTCGTAGTCCCCGCGGTAGATTCCCAGCCGACGACCCCCGTTAACCAAACCGTGTTGCCAGCTGCTACTCCTGTCATTGTGATCGTTTTAAGCGTTGTTGCAACAGTAGTCAACGGGATGGCCGAACTTCCTACAGTATTTGGAGTGTTCTGGGATACATGGAATTGTTGGAGAGAACCTGTTGCGCCGGTGGCTCCGGTTGCTCCAGTAGCCCCCGTTGGGCCGGTAGCTCCTGCTGTTCCTGCTGTTCCGGTAGCTCCCGTTGGACCGGTAGCTCCTGCTGTTCCTGCTGTTCCGGTAGCTCCCGTTGCGCCCGTGGCTCCTGCTGTACCTGCTGTTCCGGTAGCCCCCGTTGGACCCGTGGCTCCTGCTGTTCCGGTAGCTCCCGTTGGACCCGTGGCTCCTGCTGTTCCGGTAGCTCCCGTTGGGCCGGTGGCTCCTGCTGTCCCTGCTGTTCCGGTAGCCCCCGTTGCGCCTGTGGCTCCTGTTGTCCCTGCTGTTCCGGTAGCTCCCGTTGCGCCTGTGGCTCCTGTTGCCCCTGCTGTTCCCGTAGCTCCTGTAACCCCAGCTATCCCCGTTTCACCTGTTTGACCCGTGGCTCCTGTAGCTCCAGTTACTCCCGTAGCTCCTGCTTGACCCGTAACTCCTGAAGCCCCAGCTATCCCCGCTTCGCCTGTTTGACCCGTGGCTCCTGTAACTCCAGTTACACCCGCTTCGCCTGTTTGACCCGTGGCTCCTGTAACTCCAGTTACACCCGTTTCACCTGTTTGACCCGTAGCTCCTGTAACTCCAGTTACACCCGTTTCGCCTGTTTGACCCGTGGCTCCTGTAACTCCAGTTACACCCGCTTCGCCTGTTTGGCCTGTGGCTCCTGTAACCCCAGCTACCCCCGTTTGGCCTGTGGCTCCTGTAGCTCCAGCTACCCCTGTTTCACCTGTTTGACCCGTGGCTCCTGTAGCTCCAGCTACCCCCGTTTGACCCGTGGCTCCTGTAGCTCCAGCTACCCCCGTTTCACCTGTTTGGCCTGTGGCTCCTGTAACCCCAGCTATCCCCGTTTCACCTGTTTGACCCGTGGCTCCTGTGGCTCCAGCTACCCCCGTTTCACCTGTTTGACCCGTCGCTCCTGTAGCTCCAGCTATCCCCGTTTCGCCTGTTTGGCCTGTGGCTCCTGTAGATCCAGCTACCCCCGTTTCACCTGTTTGACCCGTCGCTCCTGTAGCCCCAGTGTCTCCGCCAGCTGCTCCAGTTGCCCCTGTCACTCCCGTTGGCCCTGTGGCCCCTGTCACTCCCGTTGGCCCTGTGGCCCCAGTCGCACCAGTCGCACCCGTTGGTCCTGTCGTACCTGTGGCTCCCGTCACTCCTGGAGGATCAGGTGGGTCTAACGTCGGTCCTGGGAAAATTGCCGGACATCCCTGGGGAGGGAATATCAGTGGCAACATCTTCTTATTGAATGCGTTAGCCCGCTTATTGTTAATTTTCGCTCTCTCCTTCCGAAAAATTTTTATCGTAAGGATCATCATCCTTTTTCAGACCATGTCGTTTGCACCTTATCCATTTGTAATCGCCTAGTTTGCGATTTTATAAACTATTCATGTTATGCTCATTCGTTGTATGTCGTATCTCTTACCACTCCAGACAAAAGAAAAAAGATGGAGAATTCCCCTTCATGGAATTCCCCATCTTTTCATTACGTTACATCCTGCAGCTCTCGAGCTGGAACTTCTGCTGCTTTTTGTTTTTCAATTTTCCGTATGCGATGCTTGTCTTTCTTTCTGATTGTAAAGACGAGATCATCGTATTGCCATTGGATACCTTCTTTGAGCGTCGGATTTTGACTGTATAGCCAGCCCCCGATGGTATCGAGTTCTTCTTCATTAATATTCGCGTTAAGCAAGTCGTTAACCTCGGAGAGAAGTACCTTTCCGTCCACGATCACATGGCTATTCTTTTCCACGATTTCGATCTCGGCTTTTTCCTCCGCGTCGAACTCATCACGGATCTCCCCTACAATCTCCTCCAAAATATCTTCGATCGTCACCATTCCGGAGGTACCGCCATACTCGTCAATCAGGATAGCGATATGTGTTCTTTGTTTTTGCATTTTTTTCAAAAGGTCTTTTACAGGAGTCGCCTCTGAAACCATCAAAAACGGTCGGATGAGCTTGGAAAAATCCAAGTTTGGATCATCGGCATAATTTAGAAAGAACTCTTTCGTGTTAATCATCCCGATAATATGATCTTTGTTTTGCGATATAACCGGGAAACGGGTATATTGCTCTTCTTTCATGATTCGCAGGTTTTGCTCAAGGGTATATTCCTTGTGCAAGCAGCTCATATCTGTTCGCGGGACCATAATCTCCCGAGCCAGCATCTCGTCAAAAGCAAAGATATTGCTAACGTATCCATACTCAGACTGATTAATTTTTCCGCTCTCATAGCTTTCCGTCAGAATGATTCGCAGCTCTTCTTCTGAGTGACTTTCTTCGTGCTCCTTGGTCGGTTTCATACCAAATGAACGCACAAGTAGAGCAGCCGAGCCATTCAGCACCCAGATCGCAGGGTACATCAATTTATAGAACCAAATAATGGGTTTCGCACAAAGTAAGCTAACCGCTTCTGCCTTTTGGATCGCCACTGTTTTCGGTGCCAGTTCCCCGACCACCACATGGAGAAACGTAACGAGTGAGTAAGCAATCACAAACGACAGAACTGCAACGACTTGTTCGGGTAAATACGGCGTAAGAAATGGGCTAATGATACTCTCAATCGTCGGTTTCCCCAAAACCCCCAAGCCAATGGCTGTCAACGTGATTCCCAACTGACACGCTGACAAATATCCATCCAGGTTACTAACTACTTTCTGAACAGCAAGAGCATTCTTTCTCCCTTCCATGACCAGTTGGTCTACACGGCTTGGGCGAAGCTTTACAATCGCGAATTCAGTTGCCACAAAAAAAGCAGTAGCAAAAATCAGAAAAGCAATTAGTAACAAATTCATGGTTAGCAATAGCCTATCCCCTCTTCATTAGAAGTCTTAGGTTTTCATTGTACGAAACTCCTCCCTTTCATATCAACGTTCGCTTATATCGAATTTCGTCTTCATTGTTTGATTATAGGCAGTTTTGCTATTTCAGGTCTCTCACCCTCACAATTACTAACTACTGGTATAACATACTCACTTGATGGTCCCCAGCTCCAACACGACCGGACAATGATCGCTTCCCATCACCTGTGAGTCAATTGCCGCCCCGAGCAACGACGGAGCCAATCTCTCAGACGCGAGAAAATAATCAATACGCCACCCGATATTCCGCTCTCTCACTTTCGGCATGAAAGACCACCACGTATAGGCATCTGTTTGATCCGGATAAAAATATCGATAGGTATCCACAAACCCGGCTGCCAGCAAGCTCGTCATCTTCTCACGCTCTTCAGGAGTAAACCCGGAATTACCGCGATTGGACTTCGCATTTTTCAAATCAATCTCTTGATGCGCGACATTCAGATCCCCACAAACCACCACGGGCTTCTTCCCATCCAGCTGCAATAAGTACCTCCGAAACCGATCCTCCCATTCCAGCCGATAATCCAATCTCGACAAATCACGCTTCGCATTCGGGGTGTATACGGTGACCAAGTAGAAATCTTGGAACTCCAACGTAATGACTCGTCCCTCAGGCTCATGATCTTCTTCCAAGCCGTAACGGACGGATAATGGTTCCATTTTTGTAAAAACAGCCGTTCCGGAATAACCCTTTTTCTCTGCGTAGTTCCAATATTGATGATACGCCTCACCGATCTCCATCTCGATTTGACCTTCTTGCAGCTTCGTTTCCTGCAAGCAAAATATATCGGCATTCGCTTCCTTAAAGTACTCGTAAAAACCCTTGTTCACGCATGCGCGAAGTCCATTTACATTCCAAGAAATCAATTTCATCATCGCTAATCTCCTCGTCGCTATTCGTTAGATTCCATGGTACACTATCTTTGTTTTCAATTATAGGAGGTTACGATGATGGACATTGCAATAGGCATCGCATTCATGAGACTTCGTTAAAATCGACAAGCCCCCATGTAGGCTCAACCATTTTGAAAAACGGAATGGTATGGGTTTATTTTTGTTTGATTGATTTTAACTATTCATGAATGAGGTGTTTTTGTTATGTCAAAAAACAATGTAGAGCACATGCTTGCACTCGCGAAAAATAACGGAATCCTAGTAGACCTCACTACCGTGAAAGTAAATGAATCCGGCTTGGATTTTCTTGCGATTTTTGCGAGTACGATAGATGGTGTTCCATGGGTATTGCGCCAACCGCGCCGGGACGATGTTGTGGAGACAGCCCGTTATGAGAAAAGGGTGCTAGATCTCGTTGCAAAACATCTGCGTGTCGAAGTACCGGATTGGCAGGTTCACACCTCTGAATTCATCGCTTATCCGATTCTGGGTGGCACACCGATGGCGACGATCAATATGGAAACCAAAAATTATGACTGGTATTTGAATCCCGAATCCCTACCTGAACTGTGCATCCAAACGTGGGCAGAAGCATTGGTGGAATTACACGGTATTCATCATGATCTCGCTCGAGATGCTGGTATCCGCGTCAAGCAGTCTAGCCAAGCACGAGCAAGCCTTCGAGAAAAGATGAATGAAATCAAACGCGTCTTTGGCGTTTCTGGGGCGCTATGGGATCGATGGCAAAAATGGCTTGCAGATGAAACATTCTGGCCTGCTCACTCTGCACTTGTGCATGGTGACCTCCATCCGGGGCATATCCTGGTTGCTGAAAAAGGCAAGGTAACAGGGCTCCTGGATTGGACGGAGGCAGAAGTCTCTGACCCTGCTATTGATTTCACGGTCGTTTACCTGTTGTTCGGGGATACTGGCTTGGCCCATTTCATCCAACGGTATGAGAAAGCAGGAGGCCGTGTATGGTCACGTATGCATGAGCATATCGTCGAAATGACAGCTGCGTATCCCGTCACTCTTGCCACCTTCGCATTGAAATCAGGGCTGGAAGAGTTCAAGATCATGGCACGACAAGCTCTGGGTGTCGACGAAAACGGCATAGAGATCACTTCCTAGATAAACCAACCACCGTCCCATATTGGAGGCGGTGGTTTTTTATGTAAATAGCTACATGGAGCCATTTCCCACTTGGAAGTAAGGTGTTACAATAAATCGGCTCATTTGGACAATCCTTTACTAAATAGATGGAGTGAATAGGATGAAACGCGGACTTCTTATTGGCATTGGTGCTGTAGTCGTAGTTGCAGGCGTGCTTTCCATTCCTGTTGAGGCAGAACCCCCACCTGATACACGGGTCATATTGGAGCACACGAACAAGAGGTATATTTCACCGCCCTGTTATGAGCAAGCCAACAAGACGAACAATCTAGCCGAAGCCGATATTCGAAAAGCGCAGGAATTAAATTATCAGCCAGAATCGAGCTGCACGGCAAATTCACTTGCCCCCATCAAGCAACCGATTGCTTCCGTACTCGCCGTAAATCTCGGAATCAAACAAAGCCACTGGGATTGGTAGCCCTGCTTGCTATTTAAGAGTGGAACCGTAACAAGGCTTCGACCATAAAAAAAGAGCGTTAGCTTCGGCAGCTAATGCTCTTTTTTTGCTTAATAGTATGGAGAAATCATGAGGTAAACAATGACACCCGTCGCACTGACATACAGCCACATCGGCATCGTCCAGCGGGCGATTTTTTTATGCTTTTCCACCTTCATGTTGAGTCCACGTGCAGTCGTAATCAGCGCAAATGGAACGATGATTGCCGACAACAGAATATGTGTAATCAAGATGAAGTAATAAATCGGACGCAGAATTCCCTCTCCCCCATAGGAAGTGCTAGGTGCCATTCCGTGGTAGATCACATACGAAACCAAGAAGAGAGCTGTTGTAGAGAAGGCTGCAAAAATATATCCCCGGTGCATCTTTATGTTTTTGAACTTCACGATGGAAACAAGCGCGGCAATCAAAAATATAAAGGTAAAACTGTTCATGACCGCATTAAAAAACGGCAGAAACGTCAGGTCGAGATGGCTGAAATCATTGTTTTTCGGCATGAAGTACAAGATGGCGACAAGCGTGTTAATCGCTATGGTGAGAATAACGATAATCGGTGTATAGTTGCGTTGTTTCATTCTTATGCTCCTTTTTTCTCAGATCATGAATGAGTATCCCGCTTTAGTCTACCCATTGACGAGCCCGGACATTGGCTTCCGCAAACGGTTAACCAGTCCAGTCATCCTAATGATAAACGAAGTAGGTATGCCGTACAAAGGCGATTTGATGAACAAAAAAGAGGACCAACAAATGTTGGCCCCCTTTCGTTATTTCTTGTTTGATTGCTCGTCCAGCGGTACTGCCTTGTTTATTCCGAGTGTAAAGAAGCTAATGACCACAATCGCCAAGAAGACAATTCCGGCAATCAGGGAGACGCGTGTCTCATCATTGATCCACATCCCGATGAGTACCATGATGAGAAAAGCAATGGTCAAATAGTTGGACACTGGGGCAAAAGGCATTTTGAATGGATGGTTGTCCATTTCAGCACCCTTTGCTTTTCGGAATCTGATTTGACTGATCAAAATGACAAACCACGGAACCATACCAGGTAGCACACTCGCACTGTACACATACACGAAGAGATTTTCTGGGGCGATATAGCTTAAGATAACCCCAATACCGAGGCCGATCAGAACACCAATCGTACCTAACAGCGGCACACCATTCGAAGATAGTTTGGTAAAAACTTTCGGCGCTTGGCCATTTACACCTAAGGTATACAGCATACGCCCTGCACTATAAATCCCGCTATTACAGCCAGACATGGCAGCAGTGATCACAACAAAGTTAATGATACCTGCCGCTGCGGTAATACCGATTTTCGCAAAGGTAGCAACGAACGGACTACCGATTGCCTGCAATTGATCCCAAGGGTAAACGGTTACAATAACAAAAATCGCACCAATATAGAAAATCAAAATGCGCCAAATGATATTTTGAATCGCACTTCTTAATGTTTTTTTCGGGTCTTTTGCTTCCCCTGCTGTAATCCCGATGAGCTCGACACCTTGATACGCCCCAATCACCAAGGAAAGGGCAAAGAAAAAGCCTGTCCAACCGCCCGTAAAGAATCCGCCATTTTCCCACAGATTCGATAAGCCAATTGCGTTTCCACCATTTCCAATACCAAAGAAAATCAAACCAATCCCTGCAAAAATCATCAAAACGATCGTTACAATCTTGATCATGGCGAACCAAAACTCAAATTCACCAAATGACTTCACAGAAACTAGGTTCGCTACACCGAGTATCACCATGGCAATAATACCAGGTACCCAAGCCGGCAAATCTGGGAACCAGTACTTCATATACGTCCCGACAGCAATGATCTCTGCCATCCCGACAACGACCCACTGGAACCAGTTACTCCAAGCCGTTATATAACCTGCTATCGGATGAATATACTTATGCCCAAAGGTTGCGAATGAACCAGTACTTGGTTCCAAATACAGCATTTCACCCATTGCACGCATGATGAAAAAAATAAAAATTCCTACAATTGCATAAGCTAGCATGACGGATGGTCCTGTCCATTTGATCGTGCTGGCAGACCCCATAAATAGCCCAACACCAATCGTACCGCCCAAAGCAATCATCTGAATATGACGGGCTTCCAAGCCTCTCTTCAGTTCCTTGTTTCCCACGTAAGCTTCCTCTTCCTCTCTGCTGTTGGCGGTATTTCGGATAGCTTCTAGTCATTCTCGTTTTATTGATTGAAAAACGGCCCCTTACATATCTCTTCACTTCTTATCAAGCATTCCTACTAGTTAGTAAGATTATTCACCTCTCTTGCCTTACACTATATTGGTAGATTACTTCATATATTTTAATATGTTTTTATAATATCTACAATTATATTTACAAGGAAAATACTTGATAATCAAATATAATTGCATTCAACCAGGAGAAAAATACGTGACAAATCAATTAATTTCGAATGTGATTCTACTTATATAAGGAAGCAGTATGAAAATTCCCCAGCAAAGAAATACTATCGGCGATTTCAAAATAGGAGGAAATGGAACCATGGAGCACTATTTGGCCGAACAGTATCGAGAAGGGCTGCAAGCTTTTGGACAGCTGATGCCAGAGGCCTTGCGAGCATATAATGAATTCACCAGCCAATGCTTTTCGTCCGGTGAATTGTCATCCAAGCATAAGCACTTGCAGGCACTGGCTATCTCCCTTTACTCTGGAAATGAGCACTGCATTGTCTATCATTTGGAAGCAGCTCTCAACGACGGAGTTTCCCAAAAAGAAATTGCTGAAACAGTAGCAGTAGCCGGAGCATTCGGCGGCGGAACTACCCTTTCGCATGGCGTCATATTAATCAATAATGTGATGGAGGAAAAACAGGGAACGATTCAATGAGAAGATGCCGAAAATTCCTGTACCACTGCGTTTACAAAAGCACAACAATCGCCGAGATCTCCCTCGAACGATTGTTGTGCTTTTTGCCTCCTCGATTATTTAGGATGAAGCGCTCTTGCCATCGCATCAATATAGCTTTGGCTGGCTCTCTGGCTCACTTCCGCTTCGGGGACAAACACTTCAAAGCAGTGATAGCATCCGGGATACAGATGAAATTCTACGTCTACGCCCGCTTGTGCAAGGCGCGTCACATATTCGATCGTCTCATCTCGGAACAGATCAAGCTGTCCTACGCACGTATACGTCGGCGGTAGCCCCACCAAGCTTTCTGCTCTCGACGGCACCGCATATGCGGATACCTGACTGTCGTCGGTACCTTCGCCCAGGTACATGCGCCACGCAGCCAAATTATTCGTCCGGTTCCAGGTTGCATTCTCAGCCTCGATTTCATAGCTCGACGCTGTATGATTACGGTTATCGATCATTGGATACAACGGCATCTGGAAGATAAGGGCTGGTCCCCCTTTGTCGCGAGCCATTAAAGCAAGTGCTGCGGTCAGCCCTCCTCCCCCGCTTGCACCAGCAATCGCAACCCGATTCAAATCGATCCCGAGTGACTCAGCTTCGTCTGTCATCCACGTTAAACCAGCGTAACAGTCATAGAGAGCAGCAGGATAAGGGTGCTCGGGGGCCAGACGATAATCAACCGATACGACAATACAATTAGCCGCTTGTACAAAGCGTTCGCATAGAGCGTCATCCATATCGGGGTGCCCCATCACATAGCCTCCTCCGTGAATCCACAGCATAGCCGGAAGCTTACTTCCTGTTCGCTGGACGGGCTCGTATATTTTCGCTAGCATCTCTCCTGCTGCGCCCGGAATCATTCGACTTGTGGTACGTACATGCTCCGACTTCACAATAGGCGGATTTTTTAGCATGGACCTGCTCGACTCCAAATTTTCTTCCAGTTGAAAACCCGGGAATTGTGCTATTGTTTGCCTTAATTCTGGCAGTACTCGACGATGAAAGTCCACTTGAATCCCTCCATTAAGCAAATGTTGATTCTTGCTCTGTCTCTGCTTCCCACTTGATTATTTCCTCTCGCACCCGAGGCGCTACCTCCGTCCCTAGCAGCTCAATGGCTCTCATTACTTGTTCATGCGGCATCGTAGATATCGGCACATACATCATAAAGCGCGTCATGCCTACCTGTTTGCGAAGGTGGATGATCTTTTGAGCAACCGTCTCCGGATCACCCACATACAATGCCCCCTCCAAGCTGCGTGCGGCATCGAAGCTAGCACGGTTATAATACGCCCAGCCCCGCTCCCTTCCGATTTTATTCATTCCTGCTTGGGTAGAAGGAAAGAATGTATCTGCCGCCAGTTCCGTTTCCTCTGCAACAAATCCGAGTGAATGGGACCCAACCGTTAATCGCGATACGTCATGGCCAGCGTGCATAGCCACCTTCTTATAAAGCTGCACAAGTGGTGCAAACTGTCGCGGACTTCCACCAATGATCGCCAGCATCAGTGGCAATCCCAGCAGACCCGCACGAACAACAGATTCCTGATTGCCTCCGCTGCCAATCCATATGGGTAAAGGATTCTGAACGGGCCGTGGATACACGCCCAAATTCTGAATAGCTGGCCGATGACCGCCCCTCCAGGTTACCTTTTCGGACGCCTGTATTTTCAGGAGCAGTTCCAAATGTTCTTCAAACAGCTCATCATAGTCATTCAAGTCATAGCCGAACAGGGGGAAAGATTCGATAAAGGAACCGCGTCCCGCCATAATCTCTGCCCGTCCATTCGAAATGCCATCGAGTGTAGCAAAATCTTGAAAAACACGCACTGGATCATCCGAAGAAAGCACTGTCACTGCACTGGTCAGCCGAATCCTTTTTGTCAGTGGTGCAGCCGCAGCCAGCACCATGGCTGGAGAAGAAGCAGCATAATCCTTGCGATGATGTTCACCTATGCCAAATACATCAAGCCCAACCCGATCAGCGAGAACGATTTCCTCGACAACCTCACGCAATCGCTGTGCGTGGCTCATCACTTCACCAGTCTGAACATCCGGCGTCGTTTCCACAAACGAAGTAATACCAATCTCCACAGACCATCTCTCCTTTTGCAAAACTTGTATCAGTCAACAGCTCTGGAAGCAGAATAGTTTCATTTAATATATCTTCATTTTGAAGTATTTCAGTAGCTCTATTTCCCTGAGATATCCGAAACGCGTCTGGTCACTGCCCAATACACCAGAGCCAACCCACTAACGGAGGCTCCGAGCAAGCATACTCCCTCCCAACCAAAATGCGCATATGTATAGGTCGAGGCAATGGAGCCAGCAGAGGAGCCGATCGAATAGAAAACCATATACCCCGCCGTGAGCCGACTCCGCGCCTCTGCCCCCAAGGTGAGGATCATGCTTTGATTCGTAACATGCACCGCCTGTACCGCCAAATCAAGCAAAACGATACCGATCGCCAAGGCAAATAACGACTGTTCTATATAGCTGATTAACAGCCACGATAGTAGCAATAGGCTCAAAGCAAAGCCCGTCGTTCTCTGTCCGTAACCCCGATCTGCAAGCTTCCCTGCCCTTGCTGCCGCTAGCGCTCCGGCAACTCCCGCGAGACCAAACACCCCGATTGCTGTATGCGACAAAGATAATGGCGGCGCACTCAGAGGCAGTACCAATGGCGTCCACAAAATGCTAAACGCAGCAAAAATCAGCATCGCCAGAACAGAGCGAATACGTAAGAGCCGTTCTCGGGCGAACAACATCAGTACCGATCCAAGCAACTGGAGATAGGATAGCGGCTTTACCTCCCGTTCCCTATTTGGCAATACCCGAAATAACACGCAAACCAGTAACAATAGAAATGCAGCAGAGACCAAGTATACGGAACGCCACCCCGCAAGATCTGTTAAAACTCCCGCAATGGTTCGCGCTAGAAGAATGCCAATGACGATTCCACTTGTAACTACTCCAACCACTCGTCCTCGCTCAGCAGGAGCAGCCATGGTCGCCGCGAATGCAACAATCGTCTGCGTCACAACGGCAAGCAATCCGACCGCTGCTATACCTGCGAATAGTACCGTGCTGGTGGAAGCAGTCCCTACGATAACCAGTGCTACCACAGATAAAAACATCTGACCGATAATTAAGCGGCGCTGGTTCAATAAATCGCCAAGCGGGACAAGCAACAACAGTCCTACCGCATAAAAGATTTGAGTAAGGGTGATCAGAATCCCAATGATGGAATAGTCAATTCTGAACTCACTCGACAAATGATCAAGTAGTGGCTGCGCGAAGTAAATATTCGCAACTGACATCCCGCAAGCAACGGCAAATAATAGTGTTACATAGCGAGGCATGGGCGAATTGGCCGTTACTTTTTCAATAACTTCCTCCATCTGACTTCACCTTACCTCCTTTCATTTTTGGTTTAATCCACAATAACATACCGATCAGTACGTTATTGTGCCCAGTAAATATATCCCAACATTTCTTTTTCTGTCAACACCATTCTTTTTAAGTTCGAATAAACCAACCTGAAATTGACAAAGCAGATAAAAATCAATAAAATATAAAATACCATTCAGTACAAAAAGGTTTATTGGCCGTTACATAGATTCGAATACATAAGTAATGAAAGGAACTCTTTATGGCAAGAACACGCGAATTTGACGAAGAAAAAGTACTTGATGCAGCTATGCAGCTTTTTTGGGAGAAGGGGTATGAAGCTACCTCATTAAGTGATTTAACTTCCCGAATGGGCATCCAGCGCCCCAGTATTTACTCAACCTTTGGAGACAAAAAAGAATTGTTCGAAGCCGCACTACGCAGATACACGATGTCTCGTGCTTCGGAGATACGAACGAAGCTTCAAACCACTCCATCCGTAAAAGAGGCATTTCGCCATTTTTTTAAAGAGGTGGCCGACGAGGAATATACGGAAGGTCTCAGCCGAGGATGCTTTTGCATTAATACTATGGTCGAGCTAGCCCCTCATGATGAGAAATTTGAGATTTTGACAAGGGAACACCAAATGTACCTCTCTGTCATTTTTCAAGAAACGATTGAGCGAGGTATCCAATCAGGTGAACTTGATTCGAGTATAGACGCGAAAGCTACCGCCCAAGCGCTTATTGTATCGCTAATTGGACTGACCGTAATCTTGAAATCTCGTCCCAATCAATCATTTGTTGATAATTCGATAGAGGTTACTCTTACGTTACTTAGGTAAGTATCAGAACCTTGCTTGGACAAAAAAAGACCAACATCTGTTGGTCTTTGGTCTTTCAATCTATCACTACAACTACTGTGTACGCTCCAATTTAAAACGCTGCACCAATAACTGCAACTCTTCCGCAATGTTGGCAAGATGCACTGCCGATGCCGCCACTTCCTCCATCGAAGCATTCTGTTCTTCACTGGCTGCTGCGACTTGGTCGACCTCTTGTGCAGTGGCTTGGCTCATGGCGCTCGATTCACCAAAGGCTACAAGCATCGCCGTATTTGATTGCATTAACCGTTCGCTGACGCGGGCTACTTGCGCGAGGTGCGCGTCAATGCGGTTAATGGCCTCATACATCTCCGTAAAACGCTGCTCAACAGATTGTGTCAAATCACTTCCCGCTGTAGCAGAATCCACACCTTCCTCCGTCCGTCTAACCATGTGAAGGACGCGATTCTGAACCTCGCCGATCAAACTGTCGATCCTCTCAGCAGCAG
Organism: Brevibacillus sp. RS1.1; assembly: GCF_013284365.1. NCBI lineage: Bacteria > Bacillati > Bacillota > Bacilli > Caryophanales > Paenibacillaceae > Brevibacillus > Brevibacillus sp. RS1.1. The sequence goes on along the minus strand of NZ_JABSVA010000013.1, from coordinate 42,994 downwards.
AGCCTGTCTGATCAGCCAGCTTGCGTACCTCATCAGCGACGACAGCGAACCCGCGACCTTCTTGCCCGGCGCGCGCCGCTTCAATAGCAGCATTCAACGCAAGCAAATTCGTCTGAGAGGCGATATCCTGGATGAAATTCGTCACCCCACTAATTTCTTCAGCAACCTGTTTTAATTCCTCCATCTCCTGCTTAGAACGGGCAGAATGTTCCACGATCATATTCACCTGTTGTCTTGCCGCTCCAAGGGACTCCTCTCCGGTATTAGCCAGACCTGTAATGAGCTGCGACATTTCCGTGCTCTCACGCAGGATGCGGATGGCATCATCCAGCTCCTGTTGCGCTTGCGTTGCCGATTGCTTCACGGTATCTATACTCTGATTCATATCGGAAGACATGGCCGCTATTTCTTGCATGGAGGTAGCGACTTGTTCAATCGTTTGCACGTTCTCCTCCGAATTCGCAGACAGATGGTGGGAGGAAGCAGAGATTTGCTCGGAATGATCGGTAATTTGACGCAGGACATCGGACAACGATTGCGACATCGTATTGAAGTTGGATTGCAGCTGCCCAATCTCATCCGTTCTTCCACTCTCGATAGACCGGACCGTCAAATCCCCCTGCGCGATTAAGTCGGTCAGTTGCTTCAATTGCAGAATGGGTCGCACCGTGCGTTTCATGAATATCCAAACGAACAGGGCAATGAGGGCAAGCAACAGTACGATGAACAAAAATGAGGTCCGCAACAGTGGCCCCGTTTTTTGATTGATTTCATTCCAATCTATCACGGAAACGACGTTCAATCCGAGCGAATTTTGCTTGTTGAAATGATAATATTCACGAAGCTCGTCATCATCCACTTCGAAAGAACCCTCCGCTCCATCACGCATCACTTGGAAGCGATTGTCTTCAAGCGGCTTGCCCTGCGGGAATCGTGGATGCGACATTGTCACATTGTTCTGATCGAACAAGCTGACATATCCCTTTTCTCCGATCTTGTACGTCTTTACCAGCTCGTTTAAGTGATCGATAGAAACGTCGATTCCCGCTACCCCTTTACCATCGGAGAGCGTCTTGGCAAACGTAATCACGTAACCTCCGCTTATCGCGTCGATATAAGGTGGCGTCACAACGACCTGCCCTTTATGCTGCATCGCTTTCTTGTACCATTCACGGGTAGTCGGATCAATTTCCTTTTTCGCCGAATTGTAATATCGATTGTCGTAGTACATGAACGCAGCCAAAACATTATCGATGTCTTTCTCTATGTTGCGAATGCGATCATAGATATACGTATCCGCACTTTGCCCCGGCGGAACTTGAACATCCGCAAAGCTATCGATCGTAGCAGAATAATCCTCGTACGAATTATTGAGCACTTGTGTAATCATCGTGGTAACCGATTCGACTTGGGACAACAATTCGTGCTCTAACTGGTTGCGCGCCAGTTGTGTCAAGGTCAGGCTCAGAACGACAGAGGGAACAACAATAAGCAAGACGAGCAAAAACAGGATCTGCTTAGATAGCGATGCTTTATAACCAGTAATCATTTTCTTTATCATCTATGATGACTCCTCTCTAGTGAAGTAGAATAACGAGTTGCAACTCAAACAACGCCTCACCGGTCGTTAGAAGGCGCGTTCCTATCAGGCCAGATTCATACCTATGCCCATCTTTTCTACATGAACATTTCTGCAAAGTATATTTTCCCTGTTAGTACTTATTTGAAACTTCAGGGCATCAAACAAGTAAAATTTGGAAAACTTCTTTCCGATACAAATAATAACCAAAAACCAGTGATCCGCATTCTGGATTGGCTGCCGTTTTGGCCAACGACTCGATTCATGAAAGGAGGTATCATCATTTATGTTGTCTGTTACACCTAGATACGCCATAAGCTCGTCTGTCCAGTATAGAAGCCCGGGAATTCACCCACAGACGAAAGAACTGGGGCACGACAGTAACAAAAAGCAGGATCATCTAACGATTAGCCAGCAAGGCCTACAGCTAAGCAATGGGAACAACTCTCCCAATAAGAATAAGATGCTGCAAAACCTCATGGAACAAAAGCAAGCGATGCTAGAGAGACGGAACAACTACTATACGGATGCGGTTGAAAAACTGACAGACCCAAAAGTCATGAAAGAACGACTGGATGAGATGGACAAACAGATCGAGGAAATCGATACGCAGATGAAACTAATTCAGTTGGAAGAACAACGCAAGGCGAGAGGCACGGATGAAGAGCAGAGCAAGGAACAGAAAGCTTCCGATATCGCCCCCAAACAAGATGAATCCCTACAATCCTCCTCTACCCTCCATGCTGTTTTAACGGCAACCCACCATCTCAAGAATATGCACAGTGTAAAACGGGCTCAGATTACCTTGGAATTAGAGGCGAAGGCGTGGGAACCCGCGTCAAAGGACGGAGATTTTACGAAGTCAGAAGAACTGAAGCGGAAGGCAGAAGGCTTGGACGGCAAACTGCTGAAGATGGCTGACGAGATCGACAAAAGGCTTGAGAAATCTCAAGATGCAAATCAGGCAGAGCATTCTTCTAACGACAAGCAAGCAGATGAGCAAAAGAAAAACCCTTATCTGCAAAAGCGAATGGAAAACCAACAAGTGTCTGGATCTACCATCGATTGGATTGCATAACTTGTAAGCGAGAAACCTCCTGCTGCTACACATTGATAGCTCTGGAGGTTTTTTCAGTTTGTTTTCAGAGGAAAATACCGGGAAACCCGGGCGAATGGCTATCCAACCGGCTGTTAAACAGTTGTTTAAAATGGCACAAAGGCCACCCTCAAAGGATGGCCTTCTGCTAACATCGCGTCACCGTCGGAATTGTTCCTTCGAGCCTGTGTCTTTCGGGACTGGCGATCAGTGATTGCTGGAGCGTGTTTCGTATGCACCTGGTCTATGTCTAACTTTTTCTTTTAACATCACTTGTAAAATCAGTGCAGCAACAATAGCGATCGCCACGCCACTCATACCTAGCCACGTAATTGACGATAAGGATACTTGATCAACAGCGATGCCTCCAATTCCAGCCCCTGCCGCCATCGCGAGCTGCATCATAGATTGGTTTAGACCAAGCATTACCCCTGAATTATTCGGTGCAATCCGAACTAAATTAAACTGTTGCGTTGGTCCCGAAGACCAAGCGGCGAAGGACCATAATACCAAGATCGCGATCACCGTAAACGGTTCATGTGAGATAGATACGGTAATGGAGAGCAAAATGAGAGCTGCAACATGCAGAAGCATTCCACCAAGTAATGTAGGAGATACTCCCCATTTGTCCGTACTGTAACCACCGAATTTGGAACCGATCAGACTAGCTAAACCGAACGCCAATAAAGCGCTACTCAACAAATTTTCACTTATATCAGCGGCTTCGAGAAGATAAGGAGATATATAAGTATAGGCAATGGAATACCCACCCAGCCAAAAGAACGTAACCGATAAACCAAGCCCGACTTTCGGGTTTTTCAACAGTGCTAATTGCTTCGAAAGAGGTACGGGTACATCTCCTTTTACTTGTGGGATCGTGCGGGACAGGACAACCATCGCCAAAAGACCTGCAATTGCAATAAACCCGAATACAGATTGCCATTCAAATGCGGCTGCCGCTACTCGTCCAAGGGGAACACCGATAATTAAAGATGCGGTAAATCCCATAATGACAGTTGCGATCGAACTTGCCTGCTTGCCTTCAGGAGAGATCTTGGCCGCGATATCTAATGCAGTCACAACCACCATTCCAGCACCTATAGCCATGATCACACGGGCCATAATAAAGAATTCAAACCCCTGAAGAGCGAACGACAGTATATTGGCAACTACGAAAATTCCTAGTGCACTAACAAGAAGCCTCCGCCTATCCATTTTCGCCGTTATGGCCATCATCACAGGAGTTAAAATGGCATAAACAAATGAAAATATAGTAACCAGCTGCCCTGCCGCTGTAATGGAGATACCCATCGTATCCGAGATCTTATCCAGAATGCCGGAGATTACATACTCTGAAGTACCCACTAAAAAACTGACCAATGACAAAAAGTAAACCTTCCACGTATTCGACATGAATAGCACCCCTCGAAATTTAGACATATTAAGATATGTCGATATAAAACTCGGAATAAAACTGAATACTCCATGAAGCATTCAGTCTTATTCGATCATATTTGACTGCTAAAAAAAGCACCTATTTCACGTATTTTTTCCTCGTCCCTGGTATAGTACGTATATTTCCCAATACGCTCCGTCTTGATTAGCCCAGCGCGTTGGAGAATGGACAAATATTGGGACGCAGTTGACTGAGTCATATTCAATTTCTCAGTGATTTGACTGACGCATACCCCGATCTTTCTCATATCCACTCCTTCATGAGGTATAAAATGTTTTTCAGGCTCTTTTAACCAATGTAGAATTTGGAGTCTAGACTCGTTGGACAGCGCTTTAAAAATTTCAATTGGATCCATACGCATTATTATATCGGGAATTGTCGATGTGTCAACAACTCTGATTCGAATGAGAGAAGCGATGTTCGACCTTGTGACACCAAATCCCGCCATGATGGTTGAAGGAATTCATTGAGACAAAAGCGAATTCATACATACATTTTTTTCCACAAGGGAGTGTTTTGTTCATGCTCAAAAAAAGTATGGTTTCTGCTTTGGGTCTATTAGTAGCAACAATGTCTCTATCCATTCCTACCCAGGCTGCTGAACTCACAACACCTTCTCAGGAAACGCTACTTCGAAATAAATCTACCGACTCTCGTAAAGTATCAGGAATAACTAGTGTTAGTTTTGGAGCTACAAAGCAGATTTCAAAATCGACTCCGATTCCCCCAGATTGGGTCATTACAACAGTAATGAGTGACTACTACGTCATCCAATATGTAGGTGGAGCAAGTTTGGGTCAAACAGTACAAACTGTTAGAACGACCCCCATTCCAAAGGACTGGGTGATCACTGTTGCAACAAGCGATTTCTTTGTATGGAAGTATGTGGGAGGTGCTAGTTTCGGATATAAAGTTCAGACCGCAAAAATAACCCAAGTTCCAGAAAACTGGGTGATCACTCTGGCAACATCGGATTTCTATCAACTGATGTATGTAGGAGGGGCAAGTTTTGGGCAGAGAGTACAGACCGCAAAGATCACTCGAATTCCGGAAAATTGGGTGATCACCCAAGCCACTTCCGATTTCTTTGTATGGATGTACGTAGGAGGGGCAAGCTATGGAACGACAGTACAGACCGCAAAAACTACCCCAATACCACCAGGTTGGGTCATTACAACCGCTACATCAGACTTTTATATCCTTACTTATAAAGGATAGTCGTGCTCAGATTAAACTTGCCTAATAGCAATGACACCCACCCGTGAGAGCGGGTGGGTTTTTTCAAAGATTCCGTCATTACTGGCTCAACGAATCAAGCGAAGTGCGAACATGATTGGCAAACGAATAGTTATTTCTAGCATCCCAGTTGATAGACCAGGTCATAACTCCTTGGAACTGCGGATAACCAGCTGGATTTTGGAGTTTGTAGGTTCCCCCAAAAGACGTACCCTTTACCAAATAGTGAAGGGCTTTCTGGATATCGGCAGGAGACGTATAGCCTCCCCCGGCAGCACTTGGAGCAGAAGGCAGCCCGATCGCGACTTGGTTTTCCCTCAAGGCTGGAAACATGTTGTTTGGATTCCGCCCGATAGGGAATCCTTTCAATAGCATTTCTGCCATCGCTACTTGAAAATCAGCCGTTCCTTGTTGATACGTACGACCATCCAATGCTTCCAGCGCTCCAGAATTATAGTGCTGAACGTGGATATAATTCATCCGGTCGCGAAGGGCATGAATCACAGGCAGGTAAGCGCCCCACGGCCCACCATAGGCAGCGTAACCTCCTTGGACATAAGCCGTTTCTGGCGCCATTGTCAAAATGAAAGATGGGCCAAATGTATTCGTGATCGTCTGAGTCGCTGCGATCAAGTTTATAATTTTGGGCGTTGTCGGATTTCTAAAATCAGTGTCCCCCGCATTTAGCGACAAGGAGCTTCCTTCCAGATCAATATCCATACCATCAAACCCGTACGTTTGAATAATAGAGGTCATCGAGGTAATAAAACTTTGTTTGGCAGCTTCCGTCGTCAGCTCGACTGTACCATTCGCTCCGCCAATCGAGATGAGTACCTTCTTCCCCTTTGACTGTAACAAGGCGATATCCGACTTAAATTCCTCAACGGATGCATTGAACGGCACGAATCCCATTGTCGCATGATCGCCACCGACTGGTTCAGCGAACGCAACATTGATTACATCGTATTTATCTGAGACATCTCTTAGCTTGAGTACTGTTGAACCATTGTCAAAATTATGCCAGTAGCCGATCAAAACTCGTTTGGACACCGGTTCATTCGGGGATGTAGATAAAGTGGTTACCGTTATCGAGGCGCTGGGTGGGGATACATTGCCTGCGGCATCTTTTGCCTGGATCGTGAATGAATATGTCGTATTTGCTAGAAGCCCTGTCACGGTATAGGATGGTGTACTCGATATACCAGCGAGTGTATCTCCGTTGTAGACGAGATACTCCTTAACAGCTCTATCATCCGTAGAAGCTGACCAAGACAAGCTAACTGAACTACTCGTTTTCCCTACTTCACTAAGATTTGTGGGAGACGTAGGTGGAATGGTATCGGGAGCAGAGGGACCTTGCAGCTGCCACAGTGTCGGTACGTTAGGCGGTTCCCACCCGACAAGAGATGTATGAGCAAATGTACATTTGTAATCTTGCCCTTGATACGTAACCATGTCTCCTACCTTGTATACGGTGTTGGGAGTCCACGGTGTCATGGCGTGAGAAGACTGCGGGAATAGCGAAAAAATTAAGAGAAGCGATAGTACTACCAAAACTCCTGCTTTTCTCATCAAAAAATACATCAAACAAAGCCTCCTTCATTTTTACTTGTGCAAAAAAGATGCCTCATACAAATGAGCTAATATAAAGATATACTTATATTTGGAAAAAATGTATTTTTTTGAATAACATATACATAAGAAAATCTCTATCGAGGCTTTTCACAGAGGGCGACTACGTTTTTGCGGAAAATTTTCTAATGCTCCAGAATAACATCGTTGACAACGTTTTCACAGAATAATAGAATACACTTACGACAAGTTAACTATGATGGAGATTCGGAGACTCATACTTTTTGGCACTTTCATTTTTGAAAGCGCCATTAAAGTATGGGTTTTTTTACGTGCATCTCCGTCTTTGTTAGAAATCATCAAGGGGGAGGAATATGATGCTCAAACTGTTTAAGCCTGCACCGCCGATTGACAGATTGCCTGACGAACAAATTGATTCTGAGTATAAAAAGCTCAGACTTCAAGTGTTTCTCGGAATCTTCATCGGTTATGCGGCGTACTATCTCATCCGCAAAAACTTTTCGCTCGCCATGCCTTATTTGATTGAAGAAGGATTTACAAAATCAGAGCTCGGTTTTGCGTTATCCGCCATTTCGATTTCCTACGGGATCAGCAAGTTTGTAATGGCTATTTTTTCAGACCGAAGCAACCCGCGAATGTTCTTGCCTGCCGGTTTGATTCTTTCTGCACTTATTAGTTTACTGATGGGTGTTGTTCCTTACTTCACCTCATCCGTCACGATCATGTTTGTGATGTTGTTCCTGAACGGTTGGTTCCAGGGAATGGGCTGGCCTCCATCCGGGCGTGTGCTCGTACACTGGTTTAGTGTAAGTGAAAGAGGAAACAAAACAGCCATTTGGAATGTAGCCCATAACGTTGGCGGAGGCTTGATGGCCCCTATCGCAGTTGCAGGTGCAGCCATGTTCACCACGTTTTCGGGTAGTGCCGCTTCCGGGTATGAAGGCGTATTTATCCTGCCTGCTCTGGTTGCCATTGTCTTTGGATTCATTACGTATTTCTTAATTCGCGATACTCCGCAGTCAGTCGGTCTGCCGCCTATTGAAGAATATCGCAATGACTATCCAAATAAAGAGAAGAAAACGTTTGAAACAGAATTCTCCACAAAAGAAATCCTTTTCAAATATGTGTTGAACAACAAATGGGTTTGGGCAATCGCGATTGCTAACATCTTCGTCTACTTCGTCCGTTACGGCGTTCTGGACTGGGCGCCGACCTATTTGAGTGAGGAAAAAGGCTTTGATATGAACAAGTCAAGCGTTGCTTACTTCCTGTACGAATGGGCAGGTATCCCGGGAACGCTCCTGTGCGGCTGGCTGTCCGATAAATTGTTCAAGGGCCGCCGTGGACCCGCAGGGTTTGTCTTTATGCTCGGCGTATTGATCGCTGTTCTGGTCTACTGGTTCAACCCACCTGGAAATTCCGTAGTCGATATGATTTGCCTGATCGCTATCGGTTTCCTGATTTACGGTCCAGTCATGCTGATTGGTTTGCAAGCCCTTGATTTTGTTCCGAAAAAGGCTGCCGGAACCGCTGCAGGACTTACTGGTCTGTTTGGTTACCTGGGCGGTACAGTCACAGCGAACGCATTGATGGGGGTTATCGTTGATGCCTCCGGCTGGGATGCAGGATTTATGTTGCTGACAGCTTCGTGCGTATTGGCTGCTCTTGTTTTTGCCTTTACGTGGAATGTACGTGGGCAGGAAGTCGTTAAAAATCATTAAAATAGCAAAAAGAAGGATGAAAATCGTTGTGATTTTTATCCTTCTTTTTTATGGAATGAATAACCTGCGTGGTTTTAACATGGCCTAACCTGAACATTGAATACCACATTTTCCAGCTGATTGGAATAAGAATTGTCATGCTAGAACAAAATAGGACAAGTTCTTTTTACGACTGTAATGAAGCTGCAAAGGAGGAAAACCATGTGGAAAACAATTGTTTCAAATCTTCCTGCCTGGCCAGTTTTTATTCAAGCCGCAGTCGTTTTTCTTGTTCCTTATGCGATTTCAAGATTATTTCATTGGATTCGTACAACGGAGGAAGAGTGATATAGATGGAAAGTATCGCTTCATTTACAGACGATTACCTATCGAATTTGAATCTTATCCGTCAGGAAATCGCCCAAAACGCAGATGTGCATATCCGCGAATTTTCTTTCGGACAGACTGCCAGTCGTGCTGCCATTATTTTTGTAGATGGGTTATCCGATCGCGATCTCATCGATAATACTATTCTGAAAACGCTCATGAATGATTCTGTGGCAGTGATGGTACAGGAGAATTCTTCGGGGGACGTTTCTGTATCCAAAGATTTTTTCATCAATCATGTGCTTTCCATCCATGAAATACTGGAATGCCGGGATGTATACGATCTGAGGACAAAAGTATTGACTGGCTTTACGGCACTGTTGATTGAAGGGACCGCAAATGCTCTCCTTCTTAATACCGTAAAAGTAAAAACAAGAAATATAGATGAACCTGTCTCAGAATCTTTGGTTAGAGGCCCTAGAGTAGGCTTCACGGAAACGTTAAGCGAAAATACCGCCCTCTTGCGCAGACACGGTGAAAATGGAGATCTTCTCTTCCTAAAATTTCAGGTGGGAGAGCGTGCAAAAAAAGAGCTGATTATCGCCTATATGAAAGAGATTGCGAATCCCGCGTTGGTTGAAGAAGTAAAAAATCGAATTACGAAAATTAAAATTGACCATGTGCCGGAATCCGGCTATGTGGAGCAACTTATTGAAGATGATTATCTCAGCCCATTCCCGCAGGCGCAGAGCACAGAACGGCCTGACCGCGTCATCAGTGCATTAATGGAAGGACGAGTGGCCATCTTGCTGGATGGTACTCCTTTTGCCTTAATCGTTCCAGTGACGTTCAGCATGCTCCTGCAATCGCCTGAAGACTATTATGAGCGCTGGATTCCAAGCACATTCATTCGCTTGTTGCGCTTTTTCACTGCCTTTTCTTCCTTACTTATACCGGCCCTCTATATTTCCTTTATCTCTTTTCATCAAGGGTTAATTCCTACCGAATTGGCTATTTCCATCATCAGCACTCGACAAGGAGTTCCATTTCCCGCTCTGTTGGAGGCACTGATCATGGAAGTTTCTATCGAGATTATGAGAGAAGCCGGTCTTCGATTGCCGAAACCAATCGGCCCTGCCATCGGGATTGTCGGTGGACTGATTATTGGTCAAGCTGCAGTGCAAGCAGGTATTGTCAGCCCAATTATGGTAATCGTCGTAGCTGTCACTGCTATTTCCTCCTTTGCCATTCCGTCATACAACCTAGGTATTTCCTTACGTCTCATTCGGTTTTTGGTCATGTTCTCCGCAGCCATGTTTGGATTGTACGGGGTGATTTTGTTTTTTCTCTTGCTTACGAGTCATTTGGTAAAACTAAAAAGTTTTGGTGTACCTTATGTTACTCCTGCTGTTCCCTATCGGTTAAGGGATTGGAAAGATTTTATGGTGCGCATGCCACTCATGATGATGAAACGCCGTCCAAAAATGCTGCATACGAAAGAGCCGACTCGCAAAGGATAGCCACTCAGTATAGTAGGTGAAGCCCAAAATGTTACCCACCCGAAATGATCAGATCACCACCTCGCAAACAGCAGTGATCATCATCAACTTTATATTGGGAGCGGGAATCCTTACCCTGCCTAGAATCTCAGTGGAAAAAGCAAAGACACCGGATGTTTGGATAAGTGTCCTCATTGGCGGTTTACTCGCGATGCTCGCTGGGATAATCATTGTAAAATTAAGCCAGCGGTTCCCTGAGAAAACGTTTTTTGAATACAGCCAGGAAATTGCAGGGGAATGGGTTGGAAGGATGCTCAGCCTTCTGATCATCTGTTATTTTTGTTTGACCTCATCTCTTCAAGTCCGATCTATGGCTGAAGTAACAACCTTTTACTTGCTGGAGAAAACCCCAATGTGGGCCATTGTTATGGTATTTTTGTGGGTTGCTCTTTATCTTGTCATAGGCGGCATCAATTGTCTCGCCCGTATGCTTGAGATTATCTTGCCAATTACTGTCCTCTTTTTTTTGGTGGTTTCCTTGATGAGCATAAAAATTTTTGAAATCGATCATCTTCGTCCCGTATTGGGGCTGGGGTGGAAACCGGTGTTCGATGGGATTAAACCAACTGCGCTCGCCTATACCGGTTCTGAAATAATGATGATTCTGGTGGTATACATGAGACAGCCAAACAAAGGCGTGAAAGCCGTTGTGGTGGGAATTAGCGCCTCGTTGATCTTTTACCTGATGACAGTCGTGATGGTCATTGGGGCGTTTTCAATCGATGGAGTCGTCACAAGGACATGGCCGACCATTGATCTCATACGAAGCTTTGAAATTACCGGTTTACTCTTTGAACGGTTTGAATCGTTGCTGCTCGTATTATGGATTATGCAAATCTTTTCTACTTTCACGTTGGCTTACTACTCAGCCGCTCTAGGCCTTGCCCAGCTCTTCAAGAAAAATATGGAGCCGTTTCTATTCGGATTGCTGCCTGTTATCTACATCATTACGATGACTCCAAAAGAAATCAATAGTGTATTTGCACTTGGAGATTTTGTGGGCGATGCAGCCTTTTGCTTATTTGGTGTAATGCCCCTTCTCCTTCTTATTATTTCTGGCTGGAAGGTGGGTAAGCATGAAGCAAAGTCATCATCGTGAGTGGCTCCTCCTCTTGACATCGTTATCTGTTTTCCTGCTCTTCTTACTGACCGGATGCTGGAGCAGCAACGATATCGACAAGATGGGTATGGGCATCGGTTTGGCATTGGATGCCAGCAACAAATCAAATGTTGAAAAAAAGCTGGAAAAGCAGGGAAAGAGCCCTCCTCACGTTGACACAATCACCATGACCTATCAATTTATTAACCCAAAAGCAACAAGCAAAGAAAGCAGTTCGGCAGGACCACAACAAAAAGCATATTTGAATGCGTCCCAAACTGGTGAATCTATCCTTCCAATCATCCGTGAATTTTCATTGAGTCATGATACCCCCTTGTTCAGCCCACACTTAAAAGTCATTGTGATTAGCGAGGCTCTGTTACACACACATCGTTTGGAATCTTTACTGGATCTATTTCTGCGAGATAATGAAATACGTCCAAGCTGCTTGGTATTGGTTAGTAACGGGAATGCCCGCGATGTCTTGGAAACCAAAAAACCGGGAGAATTGCCAGCACTGAATTTGCTTGGAATCGTAGATAACCGAAACCGAACAGCCAAAATTTTACCTCCTGTGCCACTCGCCAAATTAACGGCCAAGTTGAATTCCGAATCAAGCTTTCTCTTGCAAAATGTTGCCGCTTCTAACAAGGAAGTGAAGTTTGAGGGGGCAGCCGTGATCAATGGAAAGACAAAAAAATGGGCGGGATTTTTAAACGAAATGGATTTGGAGGGCATAACGTGGATAACCGGAAAAGGTAAAGGAGGGCTAGTGAGAAGCCTTGACAAGGAGACAGGTCAACTCATCATCTATGAGATTGAAACCATGGAGAGCAAAATCACTCCCCATGTTGACGGAAGCAAGATTTCCTTTGATGTGCATATCAATTCAAAGGGACGCTTGTCTGAAAATTGGGTGTTGAACGCAAATCCTTTTGAAAATGAATTCCTGAAAAGGGTGGAAAAAGCGGCTGAATTGGAAGTACGGAAACTGGTCAAGAGTGTCACAGCAAAAATGCAAAACCATTTCCATGCGGATGTTGCCGGATTCGGAGAACGTTTGCGAATCGAGTATCCAAAAACGTGGGAGAAAGTAAAAAAAGATTGGGACCAAACATTCAGCACCGTACCCATCACTTACTTCGTAAAGCTTACCACTACTGATTTCGGCGCATCAGGGCCTAGCAAGTGAAGCTTCCTTTCGTTCTGTTATCCATTAATTGCGATTGGAGTAAGATACCCCCTCTCCCCTTACTCCATTCCCTCTTCGTATGAATCACTTAACTTCTGCTATGACCATACCGTCCAGCGACTTTTGCAGACCATATGTTGCAAACGCTGAAATAAGATGTTATATTAATTGACGTATCAATCATTGATGCGTCAAATATCATCAAGCTATCATGCTCAACTGACCGTATGTTGTCATTTGCTTGTGGATATATGACTGAGTTTCTATTCATATTGCCCCCGGGAGGCATTTTTCATGACACGCAAGGAATTTGAAGAGGAGCAAATACTGAATCTGCTCATCGGATTAACCAATAAAATAAGTCCCAAGTTCGAACGCTGTACCGGAATCAGCTCTACTCGTCTCGCGATCTTGCAAATCCTTTGCGAATGCAACGAAATCAATCAGTCCCAGCTACAAAAGCACATCAATATCGACAGTGCTGCCATTACACGCCACCTGAAGCAACTGGAAGCCGATGGTATGGTAACTCGACACAAAAATCCAAATGATAACCGCGAAACCTTCGTTCGTCTATCCGAAGAAGGCCATCATCGGATTGAAGGGTACAAAAGCGAGAAACGAAATTTTATCCAGCAGATTCTGGAAGGCTTCAGCGAGGATGAAACGCAGGTCTTAACTGATTTTCTCAAACGCATGCAAAACAACATTTGATTGTTCCAGAAAGGAGTCTTTTTACATGAAAAACACCATACAAAGAACAAATGATTTTCGTGAGATCACGTTTGGTCGTCGTTCTGTCAAACTTTATGATCCTGAAATAAAAATCAGTCGCGAGGAAATGATTGAAATTTTAGCGGGAGCCACACGTGCTCCATCTTCAGTCAACATGCAACCTTGGCGCTTTGTGGTGATCGAAAGTCAAGAAGGGAAAGAAAAGCTTGCAGAGCTAGCACGCTTCAACAAAACGCAGGTACTCACCTCTTCCGCCGTCATTGCCGTATTCGTCGACATGAATAATGCGGAATATATGGACGAGATATTTGGAAAAGCTGTCGAGCTCGGATACATGCCGCAGGACGTGAAGGACATGCAGCTGAAAGCCGTAAAGCCTTACTACGCCAATCTACCAGCTTCTGACCTGCGCGATGTCAATTTTATCGATGCCGGGCTCGTATCCATGCAATTGATGCTGGTTGGCCGTTCATTCGGCTATGACACGAACCCGATCGGCGGCTATGAAAAGGATCAAATAGCAGAAGCGCTGGATTTGGACAAGGATCGCTATCAACCGATCATGCTGATCAGTATCGGGAAAGCAGCCAAGGAAGGATACCCCTCTTACCGTCTCCCTGTTGAGACAGTGACAACCTGGAAATAATTCGAATTCGTTGGAAGAAAGGGAGAAAACCATGCTTATTATACATGCCCATCTGCAAGTGATACCCGCACAGGAAGAAGCCTTCCTTCAAGCCGCCAAAGCCCTGGTTGCTGCAAGCCAAGCGGAAGAAGGAAATGTAGGATACACCCTTATGAAAAGCACAGAGCAAGAATATCACTACACCGTGGTAGAAAAGTGGAAGGACGCTGCCGCAGTAGCAGCCCACAATGCAAGCGCTCATTTTCAGGCTTTTGTGAAGGAGGCTCCCTCCTTTTTTGCAGCAGCTATGGAATTGGAAGTATTCGCAGGAGAGCCTGTGAAGTTGTAAGTTGTCATTCTAATGTACGAAAAAACAGTGAAGTTGGTCCTGCGATCAGCCTCGCTGTTTTTTTGTAGGGAGGAAAGACTCTGCCGCCAACAATTTATTGACAGCGCTTTCTTTATCCCTTACATTAGTAAACAATATAATATTTTGTGATGGAGATCAGGAGATTCACAATATTTCATTTGGTATGGTTTAACCTACCAATGGAATTTGTGGATCTTTTTTTCATCCAAATGGAGGAGGAACGACATGAAGAAACTAGTTACATCCCTGGCAGCCGCTCTCGCTATTACAACAAGCTTTGGAAGCGTATCCTTTGCCGAAGCGGATAAGATTGTCATCGCCCACCGCGGAGCGAGCGCATACTTGCCGGAACATACGCTGCCCGCAAAAGCGATGGCTTACGCGATGGGAGTCGACTACATCGAACAAGACGTGGTCATGACAAAGGACAACAAACTGCTCATCATGCACGACCATTATCTGGACAGCGTAACCAATGTAGCGGAGGTCTACCCTGATCGAAAACGAAAAGACGGCAGGTACTACGTTATTGATTTCACTCTTGACGAGATCAAGAAACTGAAGACAACAGAGGTCTTCACAGTGGAAAACGGCAAACAGGTACAAGATTATCCGGACCGCTTCCCACTCTGGAAATCCAACTTCAGTGTTCACACTCTGGAAGAAGAGATTGAACTGATCCAGGGTATGAACAAAAGCACGGGTCGTAACGTAGGGATTTATACGGAGATCAAGGCTCCTTGGTTCCACAGACACGAAGGAAAGGACATCAGCCTAGCAGTGCTGCAGGTGTTGAAAAAGTACGGCTATGTGTCCAAGAATGACAAAGCGTACATACAGACTTTCGACCCCAATGAAGCAAAACGGATTCGCACGGAACTCTATCCACAATTGAATATGAACGTGAAGCTTGTACAGCTCATGGCGGAAACGGGCTGGAACGAAACCATGATCTATGAAAACGGTAAGGCCGTTCCCTACAACTACGATTGGATGTTTGAAAAAGGGGCAATGAAAGAGATTGCGAAATACGCAGACGGCGTAGGGCCATGGAAACCGATGATCATCAAAGAAGAGTCGACGAGAGACCACCTGATCATTACCAATCTTGTCAAAGAGGCTCATGAAGCTGACCTGGAAGTGCATCCATACACCTTCCGAGCGGATAAAGGACAAATCCCTGCCTATGCAGCAAGCTTCGAGGAGCTGCTCGATCAGTTCTACTTCACAGCAGGAGTTGACGGGGTGTTTACAGACTTCCCTGACCGTGCCGTTGATTTTTTACGAAAAGCGGAGTACCAAAGCAAAATGTCCAAAAACCAGCGTAGCTGACACAGACAGCAAAGTAACTTGGAAACATGAAAACACATCAGTAACACTAAAACGCCGGTATCTTGTACGCTAAGGATTACCGGCGTTACTAATTGTGGGATTCTTTTTGGGACATAGCAGAGATACTATGGACCACTCGGGAGAAGGTCGAGCTAAACTATATAAACCAAAAAAGCTGCACGCCGAAGCCCAGCTCCAGTCGTACAGCTCTTTATCCTGTTTACGCCTTACGGTAGAAAGTAAAGCGAACTCCGCACAATGTTGTCCAGCATTTCACGTTCCGCGGTTACCGTGGTCACCGTAATCCCGTGCATAACATTAACCAGGTATTGGGCCAATGCTTTCAAATCCCAGGTTCCCTTCAACTCACCGGTCTGCACCGCACGTTCCAACAGTTGATAAAAGGCTTCCTCGTTCTCAGCCATATTGACTTGGACCCGCTTAAATACCTCCGGGTGGGAAGCTGCCAGCTCTAACGAGGCATTCACCATAAAGCAGCTTCTGCGGCGCGTATATTCGATGACCTCGTGAAAATAGCGCAGTAGAAGTTCTTTCGCCGGCCTTTCTTCATACAAGATAGCCGCCAGATGCTGTTTGGATTGCCGGTCGTAACGCTCCAGCGCCTGAAGGTACAAGTCCTCTTTACTTCCAAACGTCTCATAAATGCTGCTTCGGCTAAGTCCAAGCTGCTCAACCAAATCCTGCATAGAACAACCCTCGTACCCTTTATCCCAAAACACGTCGATTGCCAGATCCAATACTTTTGGAATTTCAAAACTTTTATTTCTGCTCATACCCCACCTCTTCCCAAAACAACCTTAAGCGGCTAGGAAGGTGCGTGAAAGTCCAGTTTCACTTAAGCTTCTACAAACTTCAGGATCTCGACGTTAAACTTGTCCTTCTCTTCAAACACGAGTCCATGGCCGCTTTCTTCAAACACGATGATTTTCGCATCTGGAAGCCCGTTAATCTGAGGCTCAAAAGACATTGTATCATGCTTGCCTTGGAAAATACGAACGGGCACATGAATTTGGGCCAATTCTTCCCGCGAATCTTCATAAGCAAGGCACTTGAGCGACATTGCAAGAGCCATGGGGTCAGTTTCAAGCGACATCCGATTGTACCAGTCGACAAAAGCCTGGCTCGGCTTTTGATGGAACAAAGAGCTGTTGAACCCTTCAATTAGCTGTGGACGATCCTGCTGTGCAGCTTCTACAAGAGACTCTACAACCTCAACCGGCAAGCCATAAGGATAATCCGGTCTTTGCGTGAAGAGAGGCGTAGCGGCGGAGGCTAACAGCAGCTTGGAAACGCCATAACCGTGATGTCTTGCCATATATCTCACCGCAACTGCCCCACCCATCGAAAAGCCGACCAGTGTCGCATTTTCAATCTCCAGCTGCTCAAACACCTGGCGAATGTCATCCGCAAACTGATTGTACGAATAGCCGTTGAACGGACGGTCAGATTTCCCGAAACCTCTCAAATCAATACCGATGTAACGAATGCCTTTGAACGGAAGAACGTTTCTTTGGTATTCATACATGGCTTGCCCGACAGGAAGGCCATGTATGAACACAACCGGCTTCCCTTTGCCGACATCCTCCACATATAAGTTTACGTTGCCTCCCACAGGTACATAATGTCCGGAAGCTGTTGTTAATCTTTGAGTCATAATAATGATCCTCCTATATTATCCGATTTTAAGACTTTTAACGCATTCTGGAATGATCGTTCCGAAAAGAGTTTTTAAAAATCGAGTCCCTGAAACTCGATGGTTGCTGCCTAAATTATTTCAGAAACAAGCCTGTTTCTCTCTTTTCGGAACGATCGTTCCTTTATAGCGATGATTATACTCTCTCTTACTCCTTGGAGTCAAGCGGGAGGAAAGCCGTTTAAAGTCACTGTCATTGTTTGTTGGAGAATGAAACAGCGGCGACTTAAGACCTGAAAATAAAGGCTTAGACTACCGCTGTTGTTACTGTGCGTCTATTCATACCCATGAAACCCTAGGATTTGCATATTGGAATTTGGCACCTCTGTTTGAGGGTTCTTCCAAAAGGGCTACTGCTAAGATTACGTTCTCATCCGACGATCATATCCATTAAAGCGCTTAAGCATTTGGGTGAAATTATGAAGCTCCTCATCTTTCCAGTCCGAGATTCGTTCAAAAAAAACAGACTCTTTCTCCTTAAGCGCTTCTATTATTTTTTGTTGTCCATGCTCGGTAAGAGATAGCACAATTTCACGACCATCATTTGGGGAAGCTTCTCTGCTCACATACCCCAGAGCCTGGAG
The DNA here is from genome assembly GCF_013284365.1 of Brevibacillus sp. RS1.1. Lineage (NCBI taxonomy): Bacteria > Bacillati > Bacillota > Bacilli > Caryophanales > Paenibacillaceae > Brevibacillus > Brevibacillus sp. RS1.1. The sequence goes on along the minus strand of NZ_JABSVA010000013.1, from coordinate 24,797 downwards.
CTGTTTGACAAGGCGACTGACCGAGCTTCGGTCCATCGCAGTTGATTCCGCTAAAGTGGCAGCATTAGTTGGGCCATAGGAGTACAGCCAGCGAACAATATGGAAAGCTGCAGGCTGTAAGGAGGAATCGAATTTCGCTGCAGATCTGACATTTAGGGCATGTGAAGCGCTGATGAGTGCGTTCAGCTGCTCGCCCAACTCAATCTCCAGTTTCTCCCTCGATTCATCTTTGGATGGAGTATTGTTCATCCTCACTCACCTTTCTTTCGATCATATAATCATTCAATTTTAATTGACATATATCAATCAACTCAATATGGTGGACATATGTCAATTAAACACCCTAACTCGCCTATTTTTATTCAAAAAAATTGTATCACATGAAGGAGACATGATGATGACTAAAAAAGCAACGGTTGTTATAACAGGTGCCACCAGCGGTCTTGGACAGCTTGTCTCGATTGAATTGGCAAGACGCGGTTTTGACCTTGTCTTGACTGCAAGGAGTAAAGAACGTTCTGAAGCTACTAGAAAACAGATTGAAGCAATTACATCATCAGCGAAGGTTGACTTTTTTTATGGAGATTTATCGCTATTAAAGGATGTTAAACGGGTTGGCAGTGAAATAGCAGCCGCTTACCCTAAAATTGATGTGCTGTTGAACAATGCGGGAATTCATGCCTTCGAGCCCCGTATTACTCCCGAGGGGCTTCCTGAAATGATTGCTGTCAATTATTTATCGCAGTGGCTGTTGTCACATACGATAAAACCGTCTCTACAAAACGCAGGGAAGGCTAAAGTTGTCAATGTTGCCTCTGAAGCTTCACGCCGTCACGGCGTTTTAAAGCTCCCCGAAGATTTAACAGATACAACTCCCTTTACCGCTCGCGGTTCATCCGCCATTTATGGAAAAACCAAATTGTTCAATATTATGTTCACTGCTGAATTGGCAAGAAGGTGGGCAGGTACGGGAATCAGCGTAAATGCGCTAAATCCAGGATTTAATGTTACCGGACTAGGACGAGAGCTTTGGTTTGCATCCGCATTAGAACGATTGTTGAAAGCCCTTCGTCTTGGAGATCCGCGAAGAGGAGCCGATATTATTACACGATTGATTGTAGAGCCGGAATATCAAAAAATGACAGGCGGGTACTTTAATGTTGGGACCGGAAAACCAATTGAACCGGTACATCCCGGGGGAGATGCTGCAATGCAGCACAAATTGTGGCAGGCTACAGAAGATTTGCTGGCGCAAAAGGGGTTTGTTTCCTAAAAAGCGATTTCCCCATGACAGCTTATCTCATGCAGCGCTAAGATATCGCTCAATTCTCAATATGATACATTAGTGAGACCTTCCCATCATTGCTTTGGAAGGTTATTTAACATGTTCATTTAGAGCATACCATTAATCAAAAAAGGCATTTTCTTCACTTTTTTCCATACACCCCACTTGATTAGGATGTCCACTTACTCTTTCAAGTGAATACTCTAATTTCGTAAAAACTGAAACAAACCTCTCCGCTCACATAATGGTGAGGGTTGAGGTTTGTTTTTACTCTATTGCTATCAATTTTTTCTGATACAAAAGCAGCCCTTAACCGGTTATCGATTACATTTACTGATTGGATTACTGCAGATAATCGTAAACTGAATAGCCTACCGTTATTAACCAACTTGGTATAAGAAAGATTGGCCATCGGATAGATGGACTTACGCTTATCTCCTCGCTTGTGAGCTCTAAACTGCGAATAGCCTATTCGAAAGCTGCTGGAGTTACATGCGAGCAAACAACTTGAGAATGTGCTAATATCCCTTTTTGATTGCTTTAATCGAGTAATCGCACCCATATATTCCTGCTTTGTAGTGAAGTACGAACACACAATACTCCCCATTCATTAGTGTCTAACATAATATCCCTTACTTCCTCTCTGCATCCGAATACTAAAGTTCCGTGATTCAGAAGCTTGACCTTGATTGCATCGGAACAGCCTACACTCATTGAGCTTGTTGGTGTGATAGCTTTTTAATCTTCTTTTAATTCTCCTGTATTACAGTTAATTTGCTCTCACAACGCAGTGAATGAAAATAAGCAGTGAAAAATCACTGCCTGGAAAGGAACATCTATATGGCACTCAACCAAAACAAATTGAAAATTTTACAGAGCAAGGTACCTGAGGTCACGATTTTCTTCTGGATTATTAAGGTCCTATGTACGACTGTCGGTGAAACATTTGCCGATTTCCTCAATTTTAATCTCGGATTTGGTTTAATGTTTACTACCGCTACTATGGGAATCACGTTTTTCATTGTTTTATTTCTACAATTCCGAGCAACGAAATATATTCCAGGCATTTATTGGGTAACGGTTGTGCTGATCAGCGTATTTGGGACGTTGGTTACTGATAATTTGACAGACAATGTTGGAGTACCTCTTGAGACCAGTACAGCAGTATTCTCCGTACTGCTAGGGTTAACGTTTCTTTTTTGGTATCGGAGTGAAAAAACACTCTCCATTCACTCGATTTACACGAGGAAACGAGAGGTTTTCTATTGGCTTACCATTCTTTTCACCTTTGCGCTTGGTACAGCTATCGGCGATTTGTTTTCCGAGCAACTCGGTCTCGGTTATCTATACACTGGAATAACCGTCATTTTGATCATCGTTTGTGTACTTTTGGCTTGGAGCTTTTTGAGCCTTGATGGAGTATTAGCGTTTTGGATTGTTTATATTCTTACTCGTCCACTCGGAGCATCAATTGGAGATTATCTATCTCAAGCAAAAAATAATGGCGGGTTAGGTTTGGGGACAACCGTCACAAGTGTCATTTTCCTTATAGCGATTTTAGCGATCATCGTTTTTCTTGCAGTGACAAAATTTGATCGTTTAGCAAAAACGGAAGCAGTAGATACGGAACAAACAAATGGAATTAAGAAAAATGCGTTGATGCAAACCATAGCCGCACTCTGTATTTTCTTAGCTGTTGGTATAGGCGGTTATGTCGAGTTAAGCAATCATATCGCATCGCAAGCTGCTTCTGCACCAGCGACACTAACCGGACAATTAACCGAATTTATTAAAATTGAAAATGATTTGCTTGCCAACGTAAATGCGAATGACTTTGCTTTAGCGAATAAAGGAGCCGACGATCTGGAACACCAATGGGATGTAGCGGAGCCTGTGTTGAGAAAAATCGATGGAACGACATGGACCAAGATTGATGAAACAATTGACATTGCATTGGCAGCTGTACGTTCAGGAACCCCTGATGCCATCCAGTGCCAATCTGTGCTTTCTGATTCGGTACGTGTCTTAAACGAAGCAAATCAATCATCCTCACAAACCGATTCTCCACAAACGACAGCAGCTAGAAAACCGCAAACCGATACGAAACAAGCAGCATTAGCTGGAAAATTAACCAATTTTGTTACAATAGAAAACAGGATGCTTACCTATGTTAACGCAAACGACTTTGCTTCAGCGAAAAAAGGAGCCGATGATCTAGAACATCAATGGGATGTAGCGGAGCCTACGCTGAGAAAAATTGATAACCCTGCGTGGACCAAAATCGATGAAACCATTGATGCTGCATTGGCAGCCGTACGTTCAGAAAATCCGGATGCCCGCAAGTGTGCGTCAGCACTTACCGATTCTCTTAGCATCGTAAACGGCGAAAATAAATAAGTATGTAAACGGTCGACTGTTTTCAGTCGACCGTTATTAATTGTCTACTTCGATATTTACTCAGACTCACGATCAGTGGCGGTTCACTAGAATGCGACGTCGAACATGTCCGCGACCACCTTGCTCAAATTGAAAGGGTAAAGAAGGCATATCAAGAGAATCAGTTCGTTCAATAACTCCAGCGGTAGTCTAAGGATAGCATACATGTGACGAAGAACGTTGTTACGGCAAACGATCATTTTTGCTTGTAGGACTTACCCTCTTTTCTTTTCGTAAAAATGATTTATTCTGAGGCCTCCACTCGTTGGTAATGACCGATTGCTTTCAGAACGACGATCAGTCCGTTCCCGAAAGGACCTTCAACTCTTAAGTAATTCTCCCAGTCGTAGAAACCGTTCCCCTCGTTCGAAATGCCCTTCAACTTCCCGTGCGATAGATTCATTCTTTCTTAACAAAAGCCAGAACGATGCTTGATCCTTTAGATACATCTATTCCTACGACTTGAGCCTTCACACACTCTTCTGAAATCACTTGCTGACTTAAAATACGAAAAAGCTATTGTACCCACAGAATATTTGTTTGAATTTTTAGGCGACCAAAAATATCTTCTTAGATTACAGGAAAGGCACCCGTTGGGGTGCCTTTCCTTGTTTCGTTATAGTTCGTGGCGGTGTAGGAAGCGATGTAATTTTTGGTCGATTGAGTTTCACTATCGACTATTGGGGATGAAGAGGATGGAACAATGTGCCGTTCACTGAATAAAACGCCGACATTTAATGTTCAACAGATGGCGAAATATTCGAAGATATATTTTTACGTGTTGCGTACTCAACAAGAATGCAGATTACAAGAATGGCCAATAAAATGGCAGATGCAATTTCTGTCCCATTCTCTAATCCAAGCCCACCTTTTTCATGGGGTTTAATCAAGTAATCTCCAAATGTTGCTCCAAAAGGACGTGTCAATACAAATGCTAACCAGAATAAAAGAACTCGACTAATTTTAGTTAGAAAATACGCGAGTACGACGACTAAAATTAGCCCTCCTGTTATCATCGCACCTTGAGCAATGGTGAGCCCCAACCCTTGCTCAAGGAAGCTTCCTCCGCCAGCCAACTTACCGACTCCTTCAGCCTGGTGCGATAAAAAATCTCCAGCTGCCGTACCTAACGTGTTCGAAATTAAAATGGCAATCCAATAAAGCACTTCAACTCGTTTGGTTGCAATACTCTTAACATTTAGTGTTGGCTCTGTGAAATACCAAAAAAGAAAAATAATAATCAGCAAACTGATTAGTAGTAAAGAACCCTTCATATATCCTAACCCTAATGAGCGATCCATATAATCGGAAAATGCCGTGCCCGCTAAGCTTGTGGATGTTATTACAGTCCAATAAACGGGTGCAACATATTTCTTGACTAACAATTGTATGGTTAAAAAGACTACAAAAACACCAATGAAAAAGAGAAACGGAATCAAATAGTTATCTTCTGCTCCAGGAACCGTAACTAAATCACTACCCGTTTCTCCCAAGGTTGTCGCAGCAATCTTCATAATCCAGAACAGAAGTGTTAATTGAGGAATCTTACTAATTGATGAATGTAACACGTTTTTAGCAGTTGTCATTCTATTTAATCTCCTATCTATGAAAAAGTGAATATGACGATTACCATCTCAATTCCTTTGTGATCACCTCTCTTTAAACGGTCATGTAGACATACTACTATCTTTCAATTAAAAACAAATGAAAATCCCCATCCCTTGTTTATCTCTACATTCACAGAGTCTTATAGTCGGGAAATCCGGTAATTGCCTCCCGCCGCAGATGCAACTCAAAAATCATTACACATGGCGAGAGCAGCTTTTTGGTATCTGCGTGCACGAGATCGATAGTTTCGCCAACCGTCTCATCCAATTAAAGCGTTCCCCTACGTTAGCAAAAACAAAAATCTAGCTGTAGGGTCTTTCAATCGTTATGCTCTTCAAAGATCGTGAAGAACCTTCTCAAGCATTACGGGAAAATACACTGATGATGATTTCAAAAGTAAAGAAGACGCCCACATATTCTCACTGCGAGGGCGTCTTCTTTACTTTTGTATTCTTCGGGAATTTCGCAACAGAAACGTCAACACCACCAGCACATGTCCGCAGGCGACGTGTTCGTTTCATGCTAAGTTCCTTTCGTAGCAGATGACTTTTTTCTTCCAGGAAACCACCGGATTTTGAAAGCCACATGAAAAATACCGTAAAAGAGACGTAGAAGCATCTCCCACAGTTTCTTACTTTATCGGTAGAATAACTGTGAAGGTGCTACCAACGCCAGGCACGCTTTCGACGTGTATGGTCCCCCGGTGAGCATCGATAATCCATTTGGCGATCGCAAGGCCCAACCCTGTCCCCCCTGATTGTCGGGACCGATTTTTATCTGCACGATAAAACCGGTGAAAAATTTGCGAAAGATCGGCGGACTCAATCCCGATCCCTGTATCTTTCACCATGATGCATAACTTGGGCTTGTAGTCGACCATCGTTGTCTTGACGGTGAGCGTGATTTCTCCTTGTTCCGGAGTGTATTTCACCGCATTGTCCAGCAAAATATATAGCAGCTGCTTGATCCTTTCCTGATCTGCATGCAGCATGATCGAGTCCTGCCCGTGCAAATTCAGTCGGACTTGCTGTGATTCGGCGAACCCTTGAATCGAACGGATTACTTGTCCTGCCATTACAGAAAAATCAAAGGTTTCCATCGAAATTTCCTGCACCCCGGAATCGGTACGTGCGAGCAGCAACAGATCGCCCACCATTTTTGCCGCGCTCTTCGCTTCTTTTTGCAAGTCTCGCAAGAGCTCATGCGAGAATGCGGAAAGCTTGTCGCCATCCTCCATCCCAATTAGCTCGAGTCCAGAATTCAAAATGCTAATCGGCGTTCTTAGCTCATGGGACGCATCCGCCAAAAAATCTCGCTGCAATTCGTAGGATCGCAAAATCGGCTTCATGGCACGACTCGTCAAAAACTGGCCAGTGACGATAGCCACCCCTAAAAAGAGCACGGACATCCCGAGCAACACGACCAAAAGCCCCTGGAACATGCTCCACAAATACGAAACGTCTTTTCCATAGTAAACTGTGCCTATCAATTGGCCATCGTGATAAACATTTTGAGCAGCTATCAAAAGGTGCAACTCGGACTTTGTCTGGTTTACGATTGTCTTGTATTTGATTTCAACGATATTCGGTTTCCACCTTTTTGCATATCCGATGATCGCTTCCCGCATGTCAGGCGCAAATTCGTCCACCACCAGCAGTACTCCGTTTTCTTTCAAGAAATAATTGAAATACATTCCTTGATTGGCTGAATTAGCATTATCAGGTTTCGTCTCACCCGGTGCAACCGTTTGGGATTCCTCTACTTCTTGCTGAGTAAGCGCTTTTAGTTCCAGTTTTTGTTCGTTATAAAATATAGAAAAGAGCAAACTAAACGTACCGATTATAAACAGCAAAAGGAAGACCATCAGCATCCCGCTATTGATGATAGTCAACCGTTTTCTTGTGCCTCGAAAAAGTTCTCTGTTATGATTTTTCAATGACGTACCCTACCCCCCTGATACTTCGGATCAGCGGTTTTTGACTGGGTGCATCAATTTTTTTTCGCAGCAACGTAATGTAGACATCAACCGAATTACTTGCAACTTCCATTTCGCCCCCCCAAATACGATCGAGGATCAAGTCACGGGTCAGCACCGTTCCCTGATTGCGCACCAATAGATCGAGTAAAGCAAATTCCTTTCCTGTCAATTGGATTTCCTCGCCATCGCGTGTGATGGATTGCTTGGACCGATTCATCCTGATTCCGTTCACCTCGATGATGTCCTCCTGGATCGGGGCAAAATTCCGGCGTGACAGCGCACGCAAACGGGCAAGCAACTCATCCGACTCAAACGGCTTGACTAAATAATCGTCGGCCCCCGCATCGAGTCCTTCGATTCGTTCCTCCAGCGTATCCTTTGCGGTTAGCATTAGAATCGCACCTGAATACCCTTGTTCGCGCAATTCTTTACATAAGGTGACTCCGTCTTTTTGCGGCATCATCCAATCCAAGACAAGCACATCGTAATAGGAGTCGATGATCAGGTTATAGGCTTCTTGGCCATTCGTTACCCACTTGACGTCATGTCCGCCCTTTTCCTTCAGCATATGGGCGATGATTTTGCCAAGAAGAAGCTGATCTTCCGCAAGTAAAACTCTCATATTTGAACCTCCATTTCGCATGCAAGGAATGACCTAGTAGAAAAAGGTCACTATACATATCTTGAGCACTCTCCACCTTTTTTAGCCTATCGAAATGCTAGGAGAATGCAAAAGGATTTATCGCGGATCGATCCACAATAAAACTATACATGTGAAAAATTAAAAGTGAATTAAAAAAAGAGCTTGTCCACGATTCCGTTGTACCCCCTTCATAAACTGCATGATTGAGATTCTAACTGAGGGAGTCAGTTAAGTGTATTTGATGGGCATTGGCGCTACCCCAGATATTTGTTATCCTACTAGTTTCATAAAATCCTTCCTATGCCCTTTTCAATGTCTTCGTATGATATTTCTAAAACTTCCCTACCGATAAGCGGGATAGGAAAGTGATGAAATTCTTGGATGTAAGGAAACATGTACAAGGCATCCTTTCTGTTTATTGCACAATAGAAATGCCTAATATTGCAGCGTAAAAATGCTCATGACAGACACAAAAAAGGCACTTGTCAGCATCACTACTTCCTCCTCCCGTTAGGTTTGCGACAACTTAGCGAAGGGAGAATAGAAAGGATGCTGAAAATGCCTCAACAACACTATATCAAGTTTTTACGCGAAGTAGCAGGATGCTCGGTAAAAGAGATTGCAGAACGCGTGAGTGTTCACTGGCGGACTGCCAAAAAATATGCTGATCAATAGGCTTTTCGTTTGAGTGCTGCAGCGGTGAACAAGTACGGAGAGATTCGAGTGGGTGAAATGATGGTTCTTGTTGCTGGGGATGGCAGCGCCCGGCAGCGAGGTACTGATCCAAACATTTTGGGATCGGCTTGTTATTCTAAACAGCCAACATCAGCAGATTCGGGAAGTAGCAAGACCTTATACGGGACGAACTGTTGAGATTCCGTGGTCGCAAGTGTGCGCTGGATGGCTGAGAAAACCCCGCAGCGTGACTCACTCGCAGTTTCTCCGTATGTTGCCAGAGATCTTGCAGGCGTATGTGACCGTGAAGGATCTGACAGAGCGAAAAGATCGTCTACAAGCCAATGGACATCGGTGTTTGGAGACACGAAGCTCACTTCGGTGCTCGTTGATCGTCTGGTGCACCACGCTCATATTCTCTCATTTACGGGTGAGAGTTTCCGCTTCAAGCAAGCAATGGATAGGATTCCTGTTTAGTTTCAAACAGCTGGCAAGTGCTTAGGCAATTTTGGCTGCAAAACTGAGCATTTTCTACTTACAAAACACATCAGTCTAAAACATTGAGTACTAACAATTATTTAGATGTTCGTTGAAAATAATGTAATAGACTGGAGTTGTTGACTCTATGTAGTTCTTGAATAAAAAAATCTCCAGACTCAGAAAAATTAGTTTTAGACTGAACCCGAATAATAAAACAGCAGCGACCTAAGACCTGAAAAAAAGTCTTAGACTCGCCGCTGTTTTATTACGCTATCGATCCCGTTAGTTTAATGACTAATGGTACTGACCGGTTATGTTTTCTTTAATATCTTTCAGTAATTTGGAGAGGAGTACAATTTGTCCCGCATGATAACCATAGTGAGTAGCAACCTGAATAAGCAGAATTCTAATGACTCTTACATCATAAGTTTCGCCTTCCGACGCGTTAACTCGATGCATCTTGTTCCAATCCTCTAGAGTATACCGAATTATGACTTCTCTATTTAAATCCTTCTCAGATAGGATCGATAATGTACTTGTTGATTCGGATCGTGTTTTTAATAGAAGAATCTTCAATTCATCTCTAGTAATACTCCCTTCGGGGTCAAATTCATGTCGAGAGCGTTCACTACTAAACGGTTTGTTACCGATTGCACTTACAAAATTTTGATATTCATTTCCTGCTAAATGTAAGCAAAGATTTCCGATACTGTTTGTCGAAACCTTCAGCTTTTTCCAAATCAAATCATTATCGAGGTGATCCAAGCTCTTCATAATACGGGTAAGCTGTTTATCCATGTCTTCGAGCACGTTCTTTACTAGCTCCAGCATAGCTTTACTCCTCTGCAATTTAATGTCACCGACATTCTAACATGGTTCAGGCTTCCAAACTATCCTGCCCGTTAGCGTGGAAAAGGCAGCCGGTTTCAATCGGCTGCCTTTTCGTTTAATTGTTGAGCTCTCGTACCCGTTAGTTCAGCCGTTCAGAGTCAACGCACAAAAAAGCCTCAAGGCGGTTCTTAACTTCATGCCAATCCTCATCAATAATACTGAAAACGACATGATCTAATCCATTATATTTCTTTCTTAAAATCCCTTCCCTTTTTGCCCCCAACCGTTCAATAGCTTTTTGAGAGCGGTTATTATTTGGGGTCGTTATTATTTCAACGCGAACAGCATTCCATTGTTCAAATGCATACTTTAATAATAGGTATTTACATTCCGTGTTTACAGCCGTTCTCCAAACCTCGGGGGAATACCACGTCCACCCGATATTAAGACTTTTGTCATTTGATGAGATTCGTAAATATCTCGTCATTCCAACTATTTTGCCAAGTTGTTTATCGAATACAGCAAATGGGAACTCTTCTCCACGTTGCCTGCCTAAAATTGCCGTAGAGATGAAATGTTGCATATCTGCTATTGTATGAATCTTTTTGGGGAGATACTCCCAAACGCGGTCGTCCCTTGAGCATTGAAACAACGAGTTTGCATGTTGTAGTTCAAGTGGAACTAACGATATTCTATTGCCTTTCAGTTCAGTAAATGTCATGGTTATTTCCCTTCCTTTGCGGCTACTTATGTTCAATTAATAATTCTTTGGTTGTTTTGAAAAGCCTTCACATTCGCTCCGCTAAACTGCCCGTTAGCGTAATGTCCGATAGTCAGTCTAATACTATATTTTCTCAGTCTAAAACATTATTTTCTTTGAACATTAGAAAGTTCAAAAAAAACCTGTTATGACAACCATTTGTCATAACAGGTTTCAGATGTCATTTGTCACTTTTACTTATAATCAGGTGATAAACTTAGATATAAGAAGTGACAACATTAATTATTAACTAAACTTATATTTTTACTGCCAACTTTATTTCGTTTAAAACATAACTTTATTGTTAGAAGTTATCTTGGAGCAATAGTTTATTGCTTAGAACAATACTTTATTGTAATGAATCACATGGTGCCTAGAGCCCACCCGTTAGTCTGACTACGGCAACCACGGTGCATCACAGATTGTCGCACTCAATTTTGAGTAGCAAAATCGGCAGTCCCTGTAAAATAAGTTTTAGACTGCCCCCCGTAAAAGAAGCAGTGGCGGACTAGGACTCGAAAATAAAGTCTTAGACTGCCGCTGTATTATTGAGCTATCTTCCGTTAGTTAAATAACAGCTTTGACTTGTGATACGGTTCTCCGCGCTGTCTGTAACGGCAAGTTTTAAGGGCCATCCTTCGTTGGGATGGCCCTTTCTTTGTTCTCGCTTTGTTCAAAAATTCGCTCTTGAAGGGAAACCAGTAAGCCGTTACCGTCCAACAACTGATCTAGCTCCGCTGCAAACCGTTAGCTTGCACAATACCGTTCAAGATCACTTCAATCCCCCAATAGAACCGTTCCTTCGAAACGGTGTCTCCGGAAAACAACTCCTCTTTCAGACTGTGAATGAGCGGGAAACGAACCGGATCTGAAGCTTGGTAAGAACGTTGGATGGCATTCATCTGTTCCTCTCCATGCCTGGACCTAGCGGCCTTCTCGAAAGCGACTGAGGAAACATACAGCAATAATAGATCCATTCCCCAAGCAGCGGAAGTGGACGTAATACCACCCTTGTGCAGGACCGTAAGTAGGTATTCATTCAACCGGAATGCATGGGTCCCTACCGGAATTGCCTGAAGTGATAGCTCCGCAAGTCCAGGCTGCTCGATTAGCAACATCACATACGCATCCAAAGCCCGGAAAAGCTGTTCCTTCCAATTGCCTTCCGTTAGCTCTGGCAGCACGAGCTCCCCAAGTCCATAATCCAGCACATAGGAGCTCAACTCCTGCAAGTTCTTTACGTAAACATAGAGCGAGGAAGGTCCGGTGTCCAGTGCTTTGGCCACCTTCCGCATGCTCATGCCTGAGGTGCCTTCTTCTTTCAACAACTCATAGGCGGTCTTTACAATCAACTCATGACTGAGCGGTTCTTTGGCCGGACGAGCCCGGCGACTTACAATTTTACGTTTAGGTTTCATCATACTTTTCTTATATCATGCCGGAAGCGAATAGTAAATCCGCTTTTCAGGCTCGATTTCGCTTCGTTATACTGCTCATGGTACGAATTCATAAGCTCGTTAAGCTTCCGGGCTGCATCATCCGAGAAGCACAGGACGAGATTATCGTTTGACTCACGAGCCATCTCCGAAGAATAGGCGTACATCTTCTCCTCATAATCCTCGATCGCTTTTGCTTGATCTTCATTCCGTACGATCGCAAGTGCAAGCTCCATTGCGTCCTGCATCGCCATATTAACGCCTTCACCAGCGAACGGAGACATGACGTGGGCCGCGTCACCGATCAGCGTAACACCGGAATTCCTTTTCCACTTGAATCCAACCGGTAACATGTAAATCCGTCTTGGAAGAACAGCATCAGCCGCGTAGCGGATATAATTTTTGAGTGACTCATCCCAATCTTGGAAGATCTCCAGTAGTTTTGCTTTCGCTTCCTGAGGATTTTCAGACCTAATACCGCTTGTTTCGAGCCACTCCCGATCCACCCACAGGCTCGCATAGACCTTAATGCGCCCATCACCATTCAACTGCCCCAAAATACCTTTGTGATCGTCCAATGCAAACACTTTGCCACGACGGTTGAATGCAGCCAAATCAGGATAGCGTTTAGCAGCGTCCTCAACATTAAGCTCTAACATGGTTAGTCCCGAATAACTGACATCCGTATCCGAAAGCAGCCGACGAATACGGGAGAAAGCACCGTCCGCTCCAACTACAAGATGCGCGGTATCGACGAACCCGTTCTCGAAATGAAGCTCTGTCATGCCATTGGATAGTGAAACGGCCTTGTCTAGCTTATACCCATAGCGGATGATCGCTGGGTCCAACTTGCTTAAGAGTAAATCGCAAAGTACGCCACGGTCGATCTCTGGCCGCCCTCCTGGAGCATTCTCATCAGCTACTTCATCCATAAAACATTTTCCAGTCTTATCGAATAGGCGAAAGTCCTCCCCTTCATAACGAGCTACTTTTTGAAAAGCCTCATAAAGTCCGGCTTCCTTCAGCGCCTGTTGACCGGATTCCTCATGAATGTCAAGGGAACCTCCGCGTTCATGACTCTTGTCTTCCAGCTCCCGCTCATAAATGACGGACGGAATGCCATGATGTTGAAGAATGAGCGCAAGCGTTAATCCGCCGGGGCCTCCTCCGATAATAGCGATACGTTTTTGATCTTTAGTAGTTGTTGTCATTGTAAACATCTCCTCAGCATATTTGTCGTTTATCAAAGTGAAATATCTTTATTGCGAACTCCGTTCTTTTCGTCCAAGGCCGCAGAATACAAATTCTCTCTGCTGATAAGCTAACGCTATTTCGATTGAGGTGAGGCAGTCTTATTTTCTATACGTTTTGCAAAAAATAAACTGAGTACTAATGCCGCAATCGCAAACCCCAGAGTGATCCAGAACGTGGAACCGAAAGCATACCCCAACTGATTGAGAGTATGCTGGGAAGGTAGTTCTCTAATCTTTTCAGCTAGAAAAGCCATCGTAATCGTCACTCCGAAGGATGACATGATTTGCTGGGCTGAAGTTGTTATCGGTGTCACGCGACTGACTAGTTCCTTCGGAGCCGATTTGAGCACATGAGTATTGATCTGCATCATCGTCAATCCTTGGCCTAGTCCTGCAAAGGCAAAGCTACACATAATGTACAACGGACTGGTATTAGCAGTAACTTGTGTCAATGCGAGCAATGAGCCAGATAGAGACAGAATGCCCATAATGGCAACCGGCCGAACTCCGTAACGGTCAAACAATTTGCCACCGAGGTTGATTCCCACCGTTGACAAGATTGCCTGTGGAATGACATACAGTCCAGCCTCAAGCGGCGAAAGGCCCTTAACCTGCTGCAAATAAAGAGGGAACAACAGAATGCTGCCGAACAAAGCAATCTGATTTAGCCACGCGACGAGAATTCCATGTACGAATGCCGGAGAGCGGAACACCCTAAGCTCCAGCAGAGGATATTTCTGCTGCAATTCATGCCAGATAAAAATTGTAAGCATGACGATACCGAATATGAGTGAACCAAGCGTCCATGCATTCGACCAGCCCTTCTCACCAGCTTGGTGAACCGCGAAGACCAGTGAGGCGAAGGAAATCGGAGCTAAGATTGCGCCGACTACATCGAGCTTGCTGTTGTGCTTCGGCTTCGCTGTAGGGAGATATCTCCATGCCATTAGTAACGCGATAAACCCAACCGGCACATTGATGAAAAAGATCCAGTGCCAATTTATAAACTCAATAAGCCAACCAGACAGAACAGGACCGAGAATCGGTGCGAGTAGCATCGGAATCCCGAGAATCCCCATGACTGAACCACGTTTGTCGGGAGGCGAAACGGAGAATACCGTTGCAATCCCAATCGGGGCAACCATGCCCCCTCCGAGTCCTTGAAGGATACGGAAGATGATCAGTTGCTCAGGCGTTTGCGCCAGGGCACACAAGACAGAAGCAAGCACAAATAACACGATGCTCGTCATAAACATCCGTTTTGACGAGAAACGGTCCGAGAACCAACCTGCGAGCGGAATAATAGCTGATAATGACAAAGTATAGGCCGTAATGACCCATTGAATGGTGCTGAGATTGGTATCAAAGGCGCTTACCAATTTCGGTACTGCCACGTTCATAATCGTACTGTCCAAGATTACGAGGAACATTCCCGAAGTCACTGCAAGCAGCACCGGTAATATTTTTTTCAATGAAAATTCTGACTGCATACTTGCTGTTTTATTTGCTGACCCCATATCGATTATTCTCACTTCTTTCTGTATAAATTTCAGAGCATGCTTATTGAGCTCTAATAAGCACATTTCAGTTATACCATTACGAACACCGTTCGTCAAGAACAGTGTTCGTAATGGTTATACATATATCATAACCATGACCCCTTTTTCGAGAGGTTATTTTCATTTTTAGGAGGGACAGATGAATGAGAATCATCAAGACACAGCAAGACCTTGTAGTCTTACGACTTGCTGTGACACTTCCAGTGGAACTTCTCCTTCAGGTTGAGGAGTATTTACTACAACTTAGAGATGAGCAGAAGGAAGAAGAGGCAACCGAGTTTCGTTTGGTCGGAAGGGCTACATCGTAGTTCATGAAGCCGGTGACAACATTCGAGATCTTGGCAACGTGGGGTTAGACCATGAAAACGGAGGACTGCTTGGAAGTCACCCCGAGTACGTAGAAATACTCGATGTAGGTGATGGGCTCCAATCGTACAAAGTCGCCATACTGTACGATAACGACTACCTGATGACGTTCTTCACGCAGGCCGGAGCGCACGACGAGGAGGTGGAGAAATATATTCCACTTGCGCCTGGGCAAGTAAACCCACCTTTTCCTCTACTGCCGATACACATTTTGACATTGTTCTTCATCCTCCTAGGTAGTTTTCTGCATACAAAAAAGCTCACTCCATTTTCAACAAGTGGAATAAGCCTTCTAAGTGTGGTCAAGTTTGTAAAGTGTGTGTTACGAGTTACAGTTTGCGACTCTTCCCCAAAAAAGTAAACTCCCTATGCTATCACTATTACCTTAATCTGCTAATAAAGCTACTATCGAGTACTATTTCTTGTCTGATGGTGTTTACCATCACTTGTGATACGGTTCCCCACACTTGATCTTAAACGAATCTCCAGAATAGCTGACCGCCAGTCTAACGCTTGATTTCTCGGTCTAGTACTTTATTTTTCGGTCTACAACTTTATTTTACAGTCTACACAGAGTCAAAACCAAAATAAAAAAGCACAGGAGGTATCCTGTGCTTTTTAGTCATTGTGACTAACTGTCTAAATGCTTTCCACTTAAGCAGAAACTAACTTTATTGTCAAAGCACCAACTATATTGTCAAAACACTTACATTAATGTCCAGACACTAACTATAATGTCACTGAACATATAACAAAACAATACTTTTTTGTATTTATAATTCAAGAACAATACTTTATTGTAATGAATCACTCGACTTATTAACCCTTCAACCCTTACTCAACCGTCACACTCTTCGCCAAGTTACGTGGTTTATCCACATCGAGGCCGCGAGCGACAGAAGCGTAGTAAGCAAGCAATTGCAATGGAATGACGGTCAGAATCGGTGTGAGCATTGGCAGAGTGGCTGGCATGTAAATGACCTCATCCACACTCTTCGCCAGGTCGTGGTTGCCTTCAGTCGCAAAGCCCAGTACATGAGCGCCGCGAGCTTTTACTTCCACGATGTTGCTTACCGTTTTTTCGTAGATGTCTGGTTGCGTAGCCAAAGCTACAACTGGAACATTATCTTCAATCAGCGCAAGAGTACCGTGCTTCAGCTCACCAGCTGGATACGCCTCGGAGTGAATGTAAGAGATTTCTTTCAGCTTCAGAGAGCCTTCCAGCGATACCGCATAGTCGAGGCTACGGCCGATGAAGAACAGGCTGCTTACCTCTTTCGTGCCCTCTGCAAAGCGACGAATTTGATCATCGTCATTCAGCATGGAAGCGATTTTGCCAGGGATCTCGCTCAGGTGCTCAACCACTTCAGCAACCTCAGCAGCCGCCATGGTGCCTTTTACTTGAGCCAAATACAGGCTGAACAAGTACAGGGCAACGACTTGGGAGGTGTATGCTTTCGTAGATGCTACCGCTACTTCTGGACCAGCCCACGTAAAGATCACTTCGTCAGCTTCACGAGCTACGGAGCTGCCTACCACGTTGGTGATAGCCAACACCTTCACGTTGCTTTTTTTCGCCTCACGCAGAGCAGCCAGCGTGTCTGCTGTCTCACCGGATTGGCTGATGACGATCATCAGTGTCTTGTCTGTGTAGATCGGATCACGGTAACGGAACTCGGAAGCGACTGCTACCTCTACAGGTACGCGTGTCCATTTTTCGATAACATCCTTACCGACGAGACCCGCGTGCATGGAAGTACCGCATGCCACGATGTAGATACGATCGTATGTCGCCAGTTCCGCATCGCTCATTTTCAGCTCAGGCAAAATCACTCGTTTGTTGTCCTCGTCAATGCGGGCACCCATGGTATCGCGAACAGCTTGAGGCTGCTCGTGCATTTCCTTGAGCATGAAGGAATCATATCCGCCTTTTTCCGCTTGTACCAGATCCCACTCGACATGGAACAGTTCCCGCTCGATTTTCTCGCCGGTCTCTGCGTTCATCAGTTCCACACCATCGCGTGTCAACACAGCCATTTCGCCTTCGTTTAAAATGTACACGTCACGTGTATGCTCTAAAATAGCTGGGATATCCGAGCCGATAAAGCTCTCGCCTTGACCCACACCAACTACCAACGGGCTAGCCAAACGAATCGCTACCAGCTTATCTGGCTCGTGCTCCGTCATGATTCCCAATGCATAGGCACCACGCATACGTTGTACAGCACGACGCGCTGTAGAAACGATATCGTCATCGTACATGTCAGCGAGCAAGTGAGCGATAACCTCGGTATCTGTCTCAGAGGTAAACTTGTAGCCTTTTGCCAGCAGCTCTTCTTTCAATGGCAGGAAGTTTTCGATAATCCCGTTGTGAACGACTGCAAAAGCCGCTTTCTCGTCTGTATGTGGGTGGGAGTTCTCGTCAGACGGTTTTCCGTGTGTCGCCCAACGTGTATGCCCGATTCCCATAGAACCAGTCAATGGCTTCGACTCCAAACGACTTTCCAGAACAGCCAGACGACCTTGCGCTTTTGAGTAATCCAAGCCGTTTTCATTCACGACAGCAACCCCTGCTGAATCATAGCCGCGATACTCCAGCTTGCGAAGTCCTCCGATAACGATGTCTTGCGCTTGTTTATTTCCAATATATCCAACGATTCCGCACATAAGTGTATGGTCCCCTTCCAATTTGGCGAGGGACTTCCACCCGAACAATGGTACGGGGGTGAGTCCCCCGCCATTCCATGTTTTTTCTATGATCATACTGTTTCATCTATTTCGGCAATGGCAAAAAACGTATCACACACAAGGTTTTGTCCATCAGATCACCCTGATGTTTTGTCCCTGCGCTCTGCGGCAGTGATACTGCTGCCGGGAGGTATCCGCCGAATGCTTCGATAAACCTCCACCTCGTCCACTGGGCTCCATGTCGGGCAGCCTCAGTGCTGGCGCTTTCCAATGGTATGCATTTGGTTTACGTGCTTATTCTTTTTTGCACAACCCCTCCCAAGTTTTTCTTTCTTGGTGCTAGCGCACATGAACACTGTACCACAGATTGTGAAGAGCGACAACATTTCGTCGTCGTATTGTAGTTGTATGCAAAAGGGAGCGGCATCGAAACCGCTCCCTGAAACTTTTTACACTACTTTTACACTAATTGTTGTTTGACCACGTCAACGATCCGATTCACGAGCCCTTCCAATTGTGCAGCATCTGGACCTTCTGCCATGACACGTACGATTGGCTCTGTTCCAGACGGACGAACCAGAACGCGACCATTGCCAGCCAAATCTTCTTCTACTTCACGAATCGCCTGCGCAATAGCTTCATTACCATTCAGCTTTGACTTGTCCTCTACACGGACATTGATCAAAAGCTGCGGATACTTGACCATCACTTGTTTGAGCTCGGACAACGGCTTGCCAGACTCCTTGATGATGTTCAAGAGCTGCAGACCCGTTAACAGACCGTCTCCTGTCGTATTGTAGTCCAGGAAGACGATATGACCAGACTGTTCGCCACCGAGATTATAGCCGCCGCGCAGCATCTCTTCTACTACATAGCGATCCCCAACAGCAGTCTTCGTTGTATTGATGGAGCACTCTTCCATCCCTTTGAAGAAGCCCATGTTGGCCATTACGGTCGTGACAACTGTATTGTTGTTGAGCTTTCCTTTAGCCTTGAGCGCTCGCGCACAGATCGCCATAATATAGTCGCCATCGATGATTTCACCATTATCATCTACTGCAATGCAGCGATCCGCGTCCCCATCAAAGGATAGACCCAAGTCAGCTTTATGCTTCAAAACTTCTTCTACTAAGCGTTCAGGATGCGTTGAACCGCACTGGTCATTGATGTTGATTCCATTCGGATTCGCACCAATCGTGATGACTTCAGCGTCCACATCCGCAAACAGACGAGCTGCCAATGATGAGACAGCACCATTTGCACAGTCCAGAACTACCTTCAGACCGTCAAATCGCTCGGATACGGTGCTCTTCAAGTGAGAGAGGTACTTTTGTCCACCCTCCAGGAATTCCAGAACCGTCCCGATTTGTTCGCCTGTTGGTCGAGGCATCGTATCCTCTGCCGCGTCCAAATACTGTTCTACTTCAGCTTCCACTTCGTCGGACAGTTTAAAACCGTTGCTGCCGAAGAACTTGATTCCGTTATCCGGAAACGGATTGTGAGAGGCGGAGATCATAACTCCAGCATCTGCACCAAGTGCACGTGTGAGATACGCTACCCCCGAGGTGGAGATAACACCCAATCTGACCACTTCTGCTCCAACCGATAACAGTCCAGCCAAAAGCGCGTTTTCCAGCATTTGACCGGAAATGCGCGTATCGCGCCCAATCACCACTTTTGGTTTCCCTTCCTGCTTGTGTCTGGTGAGAACGTAACCGCCAACGCGTCCGATTTTAAATGCCAGTTCGGGTGTCAGTTGTGTATTTGCTACACCGCGTACACCGTCTGTTCCGAAATACTTCCCCATGATTGTCCCTCATTTCCTTCCTTGTGCACACAACAGCTTATGTCTACCTTTGCTTGTTCGTGATTTGAATTGTGACCTTTTTCGGTGCGCCCGCAGAAGTCTTGATATACTCCGACTGATTGAAAATATAATTCAATGGTACTTCGTACACACCAGCCGGCATATTGCTGACATCTGCTACGACCTGCAAGTCTTCATGCCTCAACTGATTCAGCACTACTGGAGCGCCGATTACGTCGAAGTCGATTGTAGACATCTCCTGGCCATCGGTGGATAGTACCTTTGCTTCCATGCTTTCTGATAGCCCGCTAATGCGAATCGGAATCTTATCCAAACGCTTGGTCGTTGATGGAACGACTTTCAGCGATACGGTTAAATACTCCGGCTCTACCTTCACAATATTATCCATTAACGGTATCTTTAGCTCTATATCGCGATCTGATGTAATGTTGCTGAGATCGATTTCCGGCCCTGGATAAGTGTTGGATTTGATGCCATCAATGACTTCCTTCGGTCCATAGACTGTGACCTCTTCCACATTCATACCCATACTAGCCAAACTATAGCCATTCGGCAATTCATTCGTCAAGTTTAATTTGATTGGCACTTTGGCAAACGGACTCGTTACGGGAATGTTCACTTCTACCGTAAGTGGCACTACATCGGCACCTTGAATCACGTTGCCAGACTTGTCCACGACTTTGAGCGGAACCGTTGTTTTGATTGCGGAAGTAGCCCCTTCCAGGTCAACCGATGCCTTAACTGCTGCTACCTTATTCACTTGGCTTTCAGGTACCCTTACAAGTGCTCTAAACGGCTTTACAATAGGTTCTCCAGCCGTGTAACCAGGGGCGACCTGTCCCAATTTCTCCACAGAAACTTCACGCTCAACGGTCTTCTTCTCTTCCAAGGTAATTTCCACGATATTCGGGATGATCCCTACCTTGACTTCATCCGGGAATCCCTTGTACTGGACAGGTACACGATGTGTTCCTTTGCCCAGGCTCGTCGCATCGACATACACTTCCCACGATTCCTCTGGGAAGAAATTGTGTCGATAAAAAGGATTATTACTTTCCAGGGCGACCTTTACCGTTCGTTGCTGCTTGACCACCTGGTAACGATCGGTATCGTATTTCACATGCAAATTGACACTATCAATAAAAGTTGGCTGACTTGCCTCAGGAGTCGTCGTTTGTTCGGCTTCCAGATTGACAATCATCCACGTCATGATAGCCAAAAGCAACGCAACAGCACGTGCAAACCAGTGACTGTTTAACCATTTATCCATGTTTTCGCCTCCATTGCCAACGACTTCCCATGGATTTGCCTTTGGACAGAGGCTGAAGCTGTTCTGTCAGCATCTCTGCCAGTTGCGCCTCCGTCAGATTGCGATTCATTGCTCCATGCGCGGCAAAGGACACCTGTCCAGTCTCTTCAGATACGATGATCGCAATGCCATCGGAAACCTCACTTAGCCCTATTGCCGCTCGATGGCGCGTCCCCAACTCTTTGGAGATGGAATTGTTTTCAGACAGTGGAAGATAACAGGCAGCAGCCATAATCATGTCTTTTCGCATAATGACTGCACCGTCATGCAGCGGTGTATTCGGAATGAAAATATTAATCAGCAGCTCCGAGCTGACTCGCCCGTTAATGCCAATACCCGTTTCCACGTAGTCATTCAGACCCGTCTCTCTCTCAATGACGATCAATGCACCAATGCGACGCTTGGCCATGTACGTAACCGATTTGCCCACCTCTTGAACCAAGCGGCTAACTACCTCTTCATCCTGCGTACTGCTTGAACGGGAAAAAAGCTTGCCTCGCCCAAGCTGCTCCAGTGCTCGACGTAACTCCGGCTGGAAGATGATGACAACGGCCAAAACCCCGAATGTAAATGCTTGATTCATCAGCGCGTGTAGTGCCGTGAGCTGGAAGTATTTGCTGAGGAACCATGTGATGACGATGACCATAATCCCCTTCAGCAATTGTACAGCGCGCGTCCCGCGAATAAGCATAATGATTTTATAGAACACGTATGTAACGAGTAAAATATCCGTTGCATACCGTAGCAAATCCCCATAATCCATGGATATCGATATCATAACGAAGCCCCCATATCTCGCTCCATCTAATGAAGTCAGTCTATCTCCTGCGGAAAAAGCACGGCTCCACTGCCGTGCTCTGATAGCTGTACTCTCTATTTTCTCTTATGGCAAGATCGGAAGCAAGTCATTTCCAATATTTTTCACCTCATACCAGATCCAATCTACGATCGCTTCGATCGATTCGGTATTTCCCACGACTTGGGCGGTAGATGCCACGAACACTTTTCCTTCAATAGCCACAACATTTCCTGATACATGGCCTTGAACATCTACGTTTCCGTTGCGGACAACCAAGTCTCCATCAATATTGGTTCCTGCTGGTACAACTACGACATTGCGTTCACGATCTATTTTTAATTTATCCAAATTAGCAGAGGATACCTGTAGAGTGTCATCCTGATCAAACCAACTGTTGAGTACGCTGCCGGTCATCAAAAAGAGAAATACCGCTGCAGCTGTCAAAAACGGATGATTACGAAGCCATCCTGATAACAGATTCGCTTTCGTCGGCGCAGGCAATTGCGCAAGTACACGAGCTGTAAAATCAGAAGAGACATGAATATGTGAAGCGCTTTGAACAAAAGCGATGGCTCTCTGCAACTCATGCATATGCTGACGACAACTCACACAAGTCTTTATGTGTGCTTGCAATTGCAGATTGGCTAATTCATCAGTGTCCCCATCTAGATATTCGTGGATGAGGCAAATCATATCCCGGCATTCCATCGTGATTTTCTCCTTTCTCACATCAATCGCAACTTGCTGCGTAATGCTTCCCTTCCTCGGTGAATACGCGTCTTGATTGTCGTTATGGGAAGCTTTACGATATCGCTGATCTCCTGCAACGACAAATCCTCGATATAACGCAAGATCATAATCGAGCGATATTTGGGCTGTAAGTGAGACAAAGCATCTTGTACAGTCTCTTGCAGCTCCTGCGTTACGACTTTGTCCTCCGGTGTTCGCTCGTTAGAAGACAGGCGTGAATACCAGTCCAGGCCTTGCCCTGGTTCGGTTTCTTCATCCAATGAAAAGTCAGGTCGTTTTTTCCGGCCACGGTCGATACATAGATTGGTCGCGATCCTGTAGATCCACGTGGAGAACTTATAGCTGTCATCGTATGAATGCAAATTGGCATAGACACGCAAAAATGTTTCTTGCGCGATGTCCTCTGCATCCTGACGGTTTCCCACCATACGATATGCGAGCTGAAATATCTTGTCTTTATAAATCTCGATTAACTCCGCAAAAGCTTCACGGTCTCCGCGCTTTGCCCGCTGAGTCAACCGTTTCTCTACAAAATCCATGCGATCCTCCCCACAATACCGTAATCCTATATACGGATGATACTGCATATGGTTTCATTTTTAATCTTGTGTTTGTGCGGATATTTTGTTGGGAAATAGAGGAATAAGCGTATTGCTTTCTTCTATATATAAGTAATGATAGCTCATTTATCATACGGGTGGAAAGGAGAGTGCAACGATTGTCAAAAAAAGACGTTCTCCTCGAGATTGAAATGCTGCGAAAAGAACTCAACGATCAATACAAAAAACAAGCCTGCATTACTCCAGAATTAGTTACACTAAGTGTACAACTGGATCAGCTATTAAATAAACTGCGTCTCCATCCTTAGAATGTACAGCTTTCCCTCATCAAAGTAAAGATGCGGTAAAACAAAAAAAGAGGGCCAAAAGCCTCTCTTTTTTCATGATCTTCTTCATTTATTTTATAGTAATTTATCACCAAAAACGGAACTCATCAAAGCGACTGCAACGCGAGCCGTCATGTTTTCTCGGTCAAGAATCGGGTTGACCTCTACGAATTCTGCCGAGCAAAGAATTTCTGCATCTGCCAGCATTTCCAATGAGACATGCCCTTCACGATAGGAGATACCACCTATTACTGGCGTCCCTACTCCCGGGGCATCATGTGGATCAAGTCCATCCAAGTCGAGGCTCAAATGCACGCCATCTGTGTTTTTAGACACATGCGCGATTGCTTCATCCATGACTCGAGCCATACCCAACTTATCAATTTCATGCATGGTGAAAACCTTCATCCCGATACGCTTGATCAATTCACGCTCACCTTGATCCAGATCACGCGCACCGATGATGACCACGTTTTCTGCCTTTACCTTTGGTGTATATCCCCCAATGTTCGTCAGACGCTCGTGCCCATACCCCAAGCTCGCTGCCAAGGGCATACCGTGAATATTTCCCGATGGAGAAGTGGCACCTGTATTCAAATCACCATGAGCGTCAAACCAAATGACACCCAGGTTTTTTACGTGCTTAGCCACACCCGCAATGGTTCCAAGGGCAATACTGTGATCTCCACCCAATACGAGCGGGAATCGACCAGCAGTCATGATATCGCTTACAACATTGGCAAGCTTTTCATTGGCTTCCACGACTTCATCCAGGTATTTATGGTTTTCCGTCTCGGTGAAGTGATGAGGGCGCGTTACAAAAATATCTCCGCGGTCTTCAATATTGAAGCCCATCTTTTCCAGGCGTGCTACAACACCTGCATAACGGATTGCGCTAGGCCCCATATCAACTCCGCGGCGGTCTGCACCTAGATCCATCGGTACACCAACAATGCTCATGTTTTTGTTCATAAAAGTGCCACCCTTTCCTTCGTTCATTTCATTCTCTACCTCTATATTGTAGCCCCGGAAAGCAAAATGACTCAACTCGACATGATTTTGCATAAATAACCTGTCGGACAAGCTTTGTCAAAAACACAAAAAAACGAGTAACCATTTCGGTTTCTCGTTTCTCGTAAACATATGGAGCGGGTGATGGGAATCGAACCCACGCGACCAGCTTGGAAGGCTGGAGTTCTACCATTGAACTACACCCGCATATAAAAA
>NZ_JABSVA010000012.1:0-118839 GCF_013284365.1 Brevibacillus sp. RS1.1 | reverse complement strand
CGCTGTCCCTTGGCTTTTTCTACTATGGGCTCGAAATGAACGTTTGTATGACTTTGCCATCCGCTTGACGCTCTTCATAGTGATTGGCTGTGTAATCGCGGATGCTCGCACGCCAAAAGCCGATGGCAGGCACGTTGTTTTCCAATTGAAAGACTTCCCAGGCACCCGGGAACATTTTGAAGATTTGATGGGAGACCGCTTTTCCGATCCCCAGCCGCCTGTAGCGTTTCATGATAAAAAATTCAGCAATGGAGTGGACCGATGGCAAATTTGCATCAGGGCTTGTGAGCATGCGGACGAGGACAAAACCAGCGAGCTTACCATTAACCTTAATGAAAAAGGGATGGCGCTCTGATTCGACCCAATACTTCTCAAAGTAGTCGTAGCCAAACAAGCCGTTGTCATCTACTTCGAAAGGCTCAAACTCAGTGAAGTCGTACGTATACAGCTCCAACAGTTGCTTGAGAGCGTGCTTCTGTTCAAAAGGAACTCGTTCTATCGAGAATGCTTGATTCACTGAGAAAACCTCCTTTTTCTTGAGATATAGGAGTATCGTACTTTATTTTGAATTCTGGCATTATTGAAAGAGAAGGTGTTTGATTCATGAAAGAAAAAGCAATAAATTATGGTTCCGAATGGTGACGGAGAAAAACAAGATTTGTTTATTAGTTTCAACGGAAATCAAACATCGATTTTTGTAAAAGATGAAGAATTAATGTTTATTGATGAAAGTACAAAAGGCAGTTATACAACGAGTGATACTTTTGAAAATGTTGTATATGAGGGAACATTACGTAATCTTACCCATGCTGAGATGTTAACTTTAAAAAACAATAATTTTAGATAGACAAAAGAAAGTCTTCGAAAATATTACCATATATTATTAACATACAAAAAATACCCTATAGACAGACGTTCCCCAACGCCCACTCTATAGGGTACACTTTTTTCCCTTTAATGAATCGCGTTCTTCTTAAACTGCCCACCGCGCACATCGTGAATATTGCCGACAGCCAGGAAGGCATTCGGGTCCACTTCTTCCACGATCAGCTTCAGCTTGGCTTCTTCCAAACGCGTAATGATGCAGAAAATCACTTTCTTGTCGTCTCCGGTATAGCCGCCCTCACCATTCAAATAAGTAACGCCACGGCCCAGACGAGCAACAATCGCATCTCCCAAATCCTTGTGATTGTCGCTAATGATCCATACGGCTTTCGACTCCTGGAAGCCTTCGATGGTCAGATCGATCATTTTGAATGCAATGTAATAGGCGATCAGCGAGTACATCGCGCGATCCCAACCGAATACAAATCCGGCACTGCTCAAAATGAATAAGTTCATGAACATTACGATCTCACCAACGGAGAATGGAGATTTCTTGTTAAGCAGTACAGCGACGATCTCTGTACCGTCCAGAGAGCCTCCATAACGGAGAACGAGTCCTACACCAATCCCGAGAAGTATGCCGCCAAAAACAGCTGCAAGCAGGGGATCATCCGTTAGCCCTTTGACAGGATGAAGCAGTGTCGTTCCGATTGACATGATCGTAACCCCGAAGAGGGTTGATAGTGCAAACGTTTTTCCGATTTGCTTGTACCCTATGATCAAGAAGGGCAGGTTAAGCACAAACAGGAAAACGCCAAGAGGGATTCCAGACAGATGCGAGGTAATAATCGAGATACCTACGATTCCACCGTCGATAATATTGTTCGGTACGAGAAAAATCTCGAGCGCTACCGAAAACAGGGAAGCACCAATTAGGATACCGAAGACCCTCTTGAGCAATTTTCCAATGGGTAATTTCTGATGAGCCGATTTAGCAAGTGGTTGTTCCATCGTTCCTCTCCCCATTGTGAAATTTTTTACTTACTCAACTATTATAGCATTCATTCTTATGCGATTACTGCATAATTACACTTTTAAGTAAAAAATATTCCATTCAGACTTGTTCAGACTCAATTATACGCTTGAAATCTCGTTCGGGCGTGAATGTTGAGGATAGCGAGTGTTCTGTATTGACTGGTTATACAGAAATTGCTATTTTCAAACTGTTAGGAAAATAGTTAGGGGGATGTTCCATGGGTTTCTTGAAAGCGGAGATAGAAGTATCATCATCTATAGAGCTGGTTTGGTGGGCATGGACACGAAAGGAACGGCTAGTTCAGTGGTTTGCGCCTGATGCAACGATTGAGCCGTACCTGGGCGGAGCCTATGAATTGTACTTCAACCCAGCCAATCGCGACCAGATGGGGACGAAAGGTTGCATCATTACCCATTTTGAACCGAAGGAGCGCCTGGGCTTTACATGGAAGGGACCAGATGAATTCGCAGATACCATGAATCACGAGGATGCTTTGACATATGTGCTTGTCACCTTGTCTGAAACAGCGGGGAAAACGCAAGTATTGGTCGAGCATTTCGGTTGGAAAGAGGGAGAGGAGTGGGAAAAGGCTCGGGGCTGGCACGAAATGGCTTGGTCTCATGTGTTGGGTAGCCTGAAGTCTGCACTTGAATCGGGCAAAGGGGATCTGTGCTGCTCTCCACAGGCTGCTGCCCATCAAGGGTAGATGTTGAGGATTCATCCGTCAGTCATGGCGAGCTAACAGCATCCAAACTATTGTTTATTTTGGCGAGATTGGAGACTGAAATGAAAAGCTTCGAGGAATTGTATTGCGAAAAGGATTCAGCAATGGATGAAATAAAAAAATGGCAGTCAGCATCAGAGCGGAAAATTACTCTTCTTCCAGTTGAACTGGAGAAAGGGAAAAAACAGCTTGTTGATTTACAAGTGACGACGAGGTCAACGCTAGGTGCTGTTGCTTTTGAAACAGGCGGGATTCTGATTCACCAAGGCTGGCTAAGGATTCTAGGGTCTGGCCATCCTCATTTGCCGCGTTCCATCACTTCTTGGAACCAGCAATGTGCCTTGAACCGGATGCTGCTGGTAGCAGACGATGTCATAGGGGGATTCTTTGCGATCAATGGTGGAATGTTTCCGGATTCGGTAGGCGGTATATGGTATTTCGCTCCGGATAGTCTTGCGTGGGAGGATCTTGAAATTGGCTATACCGACTTTTTGCACTGGGCAATGACCGGGGATATCCATACGTTTTATGAGACATTTTTCTGGACGGATTGGGAGAAGGACGTTTCCGAGCTAAAAGGCAATGAAATGTTCGCAATCTATCCTTTTTTGTGGTCAAAAGAAGCTCGTGAATTAACGATGGATGGGTGCTCAAAAAAGCCGGTACCTGCATTGGAAATTTGGGAGATGAGCAAGAACGGTGTGTAAAGGAAAGAGCGGCCCACGAAGGACCGCTCTTTTACTTTTATTGTTTGGTTGCTGCAACTTCAGCTTGAGCGTTGTGAGTATCCAGATACTCATCTGGTCCGATAATTCCAGCAGCACGATCTTGTTTTTCCAGTTCAAGGGCTTTCGGTACGGAGAGCCAGTAAGCAAAAGCAATCCCGATAATACCTGCACCCAATTTACCGAGCATGACCGGCAAGATAATGTTTGGTTGGAAGTTTGCCGAGAAGGACAAGTGGTCACCTAGCAAGAAAGCGGAACAAACCCCGAAGGAAATGTTGATAACCTTGTCTTTAGGCGGCATGGAACGAATGAGACGGAACATCGCCAGGATGTTTGCACTCGTTGCGAGCAAGCCTGCACTACCAGAAGGGCTCATGCCAAGCTTATTACCCAATACTTCGAGTGGCTTCGCTGCATATTTACGCAGCATGTAAACCATTGGGAACGCACCTGCGAGCATGATACCGATGTAACCAGCGGTCTCCAACGCACGGTATTGGTCAGTTGGATCAGCGATGATCGGATCGAAGCCCCAAGCTCCGAAAATCTTTGTGAAGATGCCAGTAAAGTGTTGCACGATCGAGAAAACGAGTACGAGCTTGATAGCTGCATCCATTGTCTTTCCGAAAATCATAAAGCCTTTAATCATCAAGTCTGGCAGGAAGCGCAGACCAGCAGCAATCGCTAATACGAAGAACAAAATTGGTGAAAGGTTCAACAGTACCTGTCCGAAGCCAATGGCAAAAGCATAAGTCGATTCAGCGTTCGTCGAGATTTCATTGCGAACCTCTGCATTTGTCAAAACGAGAATGGAACTGGAGATAAAAGCACCGATCGGAACTGTCAAAATACCGGACATTACGCCAAGCGCCATGTATTTATGATCGCGCTTGTCCAACATAGCAAGTCCCATAGGGATGGAGAACACGATCGTAGCACCGGCCATCAGACCGACGATCATCGCCATAATCCAACCTTCTGTGGAGGTCTTCAGGAGGTTTGCCAACTGATAGCCACCCATGTCAGATGCGAGAATCGCAGTTGCGGCAATTGCAGGATCTGCTCCAATTTTGTTAAAGATGGGTGATACCGCTTTTTCTACGAACCAAGAGATGTACGGGAGGGACGCCATAATACCGGCGGCAGGAACGAAGATGTAACCTGTTGAGTGAATCCCTTCCATGAACTCCTTACCGAGACCCTCATCGCTGTTGCGGATCGCGGCAATGGCACCAATTACTGCACATAACATGATGATGTAAATAATGACGCTTCCAATGTGCTCCATGGATATCCCACCTTTTTGCGGATGTAAACAATAAAAGCACTTAGGATCTCATTAAATAAATGAGTGATACCCTAAGCGCCTTTGCTTACTTTTATGAACTTGTTTACAGGTAATGGTAATAACAGCCAACTGGAACCGCTTTCATAGCTCGTTAAAAATAAACGGAAAATACATGTCGCGTTTATTCCTATGTGTACATTCTGAATATTTTATGCTAGAAAGCGCCGTTGCTTTACTCTGCATTATAAAGAGATTATATGGGGAGGCATGGCTAATGTCAACTGCCCATTAGGAACAAAGAACGAATTATGTGAGGAAAAAGATGTGGAAAAAAAAGCCACCCTTGTTATTCGCAAGGGCAGCTTTATGTGTAATTTACAGTTTTGTTACGTTCTCAGCTTGTGGACCACGGTTGCCTTCAACTACGTTGAATTCTACGCGTTGGCCTTCTTCGAGGGTTTTGAAACCGTCGCCTTGGATTGCGCTGAAGTGAACGAATACATCGTTTCCGCCTTCAACTGCGATGAAGCCATAACCTTTTTCTGCGTTGAACCATTTAACTGTACCTGTTTGCATGGGTGTTACCTCCAACAAAATAAAATGAATATGTAACTTTTATTTATATAAAATAAAATTCACACATTGTAAAAGGTTCAAACATAAGTGTAAACCCTTTACAATATGTGAACGCTTTAAATAAGAATCTTTTGTTTAAGCTAATACTATCACAGACGACAGAGGAAAGCAATCGCTCAATACACGAAAGGACGGCCCAAATAGGAAATTCTGAGCCGTCCATTACAGACATGGAACAAAAGTTACTTAGGAAAAGAACTTCACTCTCTCATCCAACGGTTGGAATTGTTTTTCGCCTGGTTGAGCGGTTGGTTTGCCAAAAGGCATTTGTGCTCTCAGCTTCCATTCGTTAGGGATCTTCCACGTTTGTTGGACTGCTTCATCGATGAGTGGATTGTAATGCTGCAAGGAAGCACCGAAGCCCTCGGTTTCCAACGCAGTCCACACAACATACTGAAGCATTCCGGAAGATTGCTCGGACCAAATCGGGAAATTATCTTTGTACGCTTCGAATTGCTGCATGAGGTTTTGGACGACGCTTTGGTCTTCAAAGAAAAGAACAGTGCCGTATCCGCTACCGAAGGCGTTCATTTTTTCTTCCGTGGCTCCGAAATTTTCAGCGGGAACGATTTTACGCAGCGTTTCCTTGGTAATGTTCCACAGCTTATCGTGCTCCGCACCCAAGAGGACAACAACGCGAGCGCTTTGGGAGTTGAATGCCGATGGGGTGTACTTTACTGCTTCCTGCACGATTTCTTTAATACGGTCATCAGATACAACGTTTTCCTTGCTGATCCCATAGTACGTTCTTCTGTCTTTTACGGCTGCAATAAAATCCTTACCCACTTTGCATTCCTCCTGCAACTTGTTTTTACACTAACATGATGCATTGAAAGGGAGAAGCTTATTCAATGCTTTGTTTCTTACATTTCGTAATTAAATATAAAATCGCGCGCAACCATTGTCAACATTTGGGTTTGCTGATAGCGATAAGTAAACTTTTTTTCGGTTAAAATGGGATGATAAATGCTCGAATTAGTTAAGGAGGATATTATGATTACCAAAATGGCAACGGTAGCTGTTTACGTAGAAGATCAGCAACGCGCTAAAGTGTTCTGGACAGAGAAGGTTGGATTTGAGGTCAAGCAAGAGCACCCGATGGGACCAAACAGCAGTTGGCTGGAGGTAGGACCAGCAGGTGCCCAGACTGCTTTGGTGCTCTATCCGAAAAGTATGATGAGCAACTGGCAGGAACAAAAAGCCTCGATCGTTTTTGAATGTACAGAAGTTGAAAAGACGTACGAAACGATGCGGGCGAACGGCGTTGTTTTTCAAGGAGAACTGAACAAGATGCAATGGGGGACCTATGCGACTTTTCAGGATGAAGACGGCAACAGCTTTTTGCTAAAAGGATAAGAGTAGTGACGACCTCTGGCCAAATACGGCTGGAGGTTTTTTAATAAGACGAATTAAACAATCGCCCGAACGAGGTAATACATATGCGTAGTGGGCAGACCGTCAGAAGTCGCATAATGGTCAAAAATCGGCAGAACACTGTCCATGTGTTGTTCGATGGCGGACGTGAGAATAGTGGGACTTTGCCCGAAGCAACGCATACGAATGACATCAAGTGGGGTCTGAAAATACTCGGTGGCAATCACCGTCTGAATATCCACTCGCTGGAAAGTAGCTTGTCTAAGTCTCTCCTGCAGATTTTGCAGGATCGGGGTGTCTGCTGGACGTGAACCAAATAAATGAGGAAACCATTCGAATAATTCGGCGAAAAATTGATCGCCCGGATGTAATCCGATGAACGAGCCTCCTCTTTTGACGACACGTGCTATATCTGGATAGGCGGAGGTAGGTCCCTTGCGATTGTAGGCGCAATCGAACGTATCGTCATGGAAGGGGAGGGTATATTTCGTATTGGTAACAACGAAGGAGACGTTTTCGGGTGTTTGCATACGGGCCTTTTGCACAAAGTTTTCTGTCACATCCAAGCCGACGATTTCTTTGGCAGAACGGCTCCAGTGCAGTGTGAATGCACCGTGCCCGCAGCCGATGTCGAGAACGGATTGATTCGGAACCTGACGACTAATTTCTTCCATAAAAAGCGACTCGCCATTCGGTTCCGTAATGGTAGAGCGCCATGGGTATACATATTCACCAGTCATTTTGCTCAACTGCGTGTACCAGGCCAAAGAGTGGGGGGAGAGCCAGTCAGGATGGGTGTTCGGATTCGGTGGATAAAGCATGATCGGTCACCTCTCATCTAGCGAAAATGCACAACAGGATTCATTGTAAGTATTTTCCTGTCTTTTGACAAACTCTTTAAACGGCTTTACACGAACGAAAAGTAGCGATAACGTGGAAGGTGGAAAGCGATTGAAGGGAGACAGGGCAAATGATTTTGTCACAACAATATAGAAGCATTCTGGTCGTGACCTCCGTTGACGCAGAACGGGATGCAGTGATGCGCGGCATTCAAGGAGATGAGCGATTCACTGTCATCGCTGGGGGAGTAGGGCCCGCAGCAGCCGCAGCGAGTACAGCCAGAGAGCTTGCTTGCGCGGATTACGATCTGGTCATTTGTGCAGGAATATGCGGTGGATTCGTAGGGCAAGCAGAGATTGGGTCACTGGTTGTCGCAACAGAGATTATTTGTGCAGATTTAGGGGCAGAAACCCCTGAGGGCTTTTGCAGTGTGGACGAGCTGGGATTTGGATCAGCGAAAGTAAGTGTTGACCAGGAGTTGGTGGAACAGCTGACCAATTCGATGAAAGCGGCAGGCTTGGTTGCCAAAAAAGGCATCGTCCTTACACTATCCACCGTGACGGGAACAGCGGAAACAGCGGCGGCTTTGGCGCAGCGGATGCCAGACGCGCTAGCTGAAGCGATGGAGGGGTATGGCGTTGCAACTGCTGCCCAGGCTGCCAGACGACCTGTTCTGGAAATTCGCACGGTATCGAATGCAATTGGACCGCGGGATAAATCTGCTTGGCGGATAAAAGATGCGTTGGAATCTCTAGAAAAGGGAAGCTCTGTACTACTGGAGGTACTATCATGAAAATTGCATTTTCACCATGTCCGAATGACACTTTTGTTTTTCATGCCTGGGCACATGATTTGATTCCGGGAGCGCCAAAACTCGATATTATGTACGCAGATATCGATATTACGAATACACTTGCTGCACAGGGAGAAGGCCCTGAAGTAATGAAAATCTCCTATGCGGCATTGCCATGGGTGATGGACAATTACTCGCTGCTCCCTTGCGGCGGTGCACTGGGCAGAGGATGCGGGCCACTCGTTTTGACCCAAGGAAATTCTGGCGAGAGTGCGAACGATCCAGCACGCCTGTCCAACAAACGTGTAGCGGTTCCAAGTGAGCGCTCCACAGCTTATTTACTGTTCAGGCTCTGGGCTGCACAAAATGTCCCAGGTGGTGTAGGGGAGATCGTCGTCATGCCGTTTCATGAGATTATGCCTGCTGTACGTGACGGCAAGATCGATGCAGGACTCGTGATCCACGAGGCGCGTTTTACGTATCAAAACTACGGGCTGTCGCTTATGACTGACTTGGGCAACTGGTGGGAAGCTGATACCAGCTTGCCAATTCCGCTGGGTGCCATCATCGCGAAAAAATCAATGGATATCGAGGCTCTGACCAATTGGACGCGCTCCTCTGTGGAATATGCATGGGCGAATCCGACCGCATCACAAGAATATGTCATGTCCCATGCCCAAGAGCTATCGCTGGAGGTAGCGCAAGCGCATATTAACTTGTACGTGAATGAGTTTACGAGAAATTTAGGAAATGATGGTTATGCAGCTGTAGAGGCATTGCTCGGTCGTGCAGCCGAAGAAGGGCTTGTCCCAGCATTTGATTTGTCGACATTACGACGCTAGCTAATTCAATAATGCGAGGGGGCAGCTTTCAGAGTTGCCCCCTTTTTCTGTTCGAGTGAAGCTTATCCAGCGTAGATCAATCCACATGCCAGGCGTTTTCCGCTATTTCCTGCCGGCTGTGAATGGAAATCATCCGGACTTTGATGGATGATCACGCTTCTACCGACCACATCGGCTGCACTGATTTTGTTTGTGAAAAAAGTCATTCGTGCATAGCCGTCATTGGAAAACAGTACGGGGAAGTCACCAACATGGTTGCCATGTGGTTGTTGTGTAGGGTTCCAATGACTGCCTGCAGCCGTAAAGGGATCTTTCGGATTTCCTACCGTGCAGACGCCATGCTCATGCAAATGAAAACCAAATGGCCCAATTTGCGGCTGATTGCCAGTGGCCGGCTGGAAAGCGGGGAGGCCACTGACTTCCACGAATACGTCGGTGCCGTAGGGGACATCGGTAAACACAATGTAGCCGTGCAGATCCGGTGCCAGTGGACCACCCTGAATTTCGGCAAAAGATTGTCCCGTTCTCCGTCCATGTTGTGAGGACACGGCTTGCAAGTCATATTCATAGGGGTATTCATAAGGCTGATATCCGTGCATGCTATACACCACCTTACTTCATGAACCAGTTTGACATATTCTATGTAAGTGGTGGGCGGATGGTTACTGGGCTGGGTAGGAAAACCAAGCGATTTCATAACGATGCGAGAGATGCAGTCCAGCCTTTTCAGCCGTTTTTTGCGAAGCGATATTCGAATCCATACAATCCCACCACACAGTGGCTGCTTCCTGATGAAGCCGATTTTTCAATTGATAAGCCAGCGTACTAGACAAGCCTTTTTGACGATAAGGCTCTAGTGTTTCAACGCCGATGGCATGAGTCGACTGTCGGGATGATCTACCCAAAGCAACCCGGGATGATTGCCTGCGACCACACCTGCAAACATCACATCGTTTTTATCATGGAGAAGCTGCCCTGCCAACTGTTGGTTTCCTTTTACGAGGTACAAGTGAATCCACTTCCTTTTAAAAAGTTCTACATGAGCATAAGTAAGTATTTACCAAACGAAGAGGAAGTTCCTTTTCCCGCCTGAACATTGACGCTGATAATTATTTTCATCTACAATCAGGTGGAATTCCCCAGAATGGGAAAAAGGGTGGGCAAAACGTGAAAAGAGTGTTGCTGATAGAAGATGAGATCAATATGGCCCGATTTATTGAACTGGAGCTTAGCTACGAATCGTTTGCGATTACAGTCGCGCATGATGGACATAAAGGACTCGAGCTCGCTTTACAGGAAGACTGGGATGTCATATTATTGGACGTCATGCTTCCGGGGCTTGATGGTATTGCGGTTTGTCAAAAAATACGCAGCGTGAAAAAAACGCCGATTATTATGCTGACAGCCAGAGACAGTATTACGGACCGCGTCTCGGGCTTGGACAGTGGGGCCGATGATTATATTCCGAAGCCCTTCGCGATCGAGGAGCTGTTGGCACGTATTCGCGTTGTGTTTCGCCGTCAGGAAGAACAGGAGAATGTCCCCCGAACCATGCTCGCGCACAGAGGGCTGGTGGTCCAAATAGAGGGACGTATCGTAACCAAAAATAATCAACCTGTTGAGTTGACCAAAAGAGAGTATGATTTGCTCGTGACGTTCATGAAAAACATCAATCGAGTCCTGCCTCGTGACGTGCTGCTCGATACCGTGTGGGGATTCGAGGCGGCTGTCGAGACCAATGTTGTCGATGTGTACGTTCGATATTTGCGCAATAAAATCGATTCCCCCAATGAGGACAGCTATATCTCGACTGTACGCGGGATTGGCTATGTAATGCGAAAATGAAAGGACCATCGAGATTTTTACAGCTCCCGATCAAATGGAAGCTGACACTCTGGTCGTCGCTTCTGCTTTTTCTTGTATTCATCGGCTATAATAGCTTTCAATATTTTTTTGTAGAGAAGTGGATGTTTAATCAGGAACAGCAGGTTGTGCAACAGACAATGCGAGAATTCCTCAACTACGCGCTGGAAAAAGAGCAATCTTTTGAGGGCGAGGACCTCACAGAGCTGCGCAGCTTCTTGGAGAAAATTAATCAACGAAACCAGATGATTCGCATTCTGGACGAAGAGGGTAAACCGATTGTTGTCGTATCGGAAAATTTTCAAGATATCACACTGCCACCGCTTCCACCTGTTCAGTCGATTCGCACCCAGACCCAAGAAGTGCGTGGTGACCTGTTGATCATGAGCAGTCCGCTTACGATCTTTCAATTTAACGGGACAGTGATGATTCTGAAGAATATGAAAGAGTTTGAGCAGTTGAGTGGTGCGCTCTTTCAGGTCATGGCAATCGGGTGCTTGACCGCTGTGATCATAAGCGGTCTGGGTGGAAGATTGCTCGCGAGGCAGTTACTTAGGCCCCTGCAATCGATGAATGAAACAATGAGCAACGTCCGGCAAAAAGGATTCCATGAACGTGTGCAGTTTCACGATAATCAGGATGAGATTGCGACCCTGATGAAAATGTTCAATAAAATGATGGATCAGGTGGAGCGTTCCTTTTTGCAGCAGAGACAATTCGTCGAAGATGCCTCACATGAGCTGCGGACGCCGATCGCGATTATCGAAGGGCATCTGGGAATGCTCCGGCGCTGGGGCAAAAATGATCCGGCTGTTTTGGAGGAATCCTTGCAAACATCTGTTCAAGAGCTCGCCAGACTAAAAGGACTGGTGCAGGAGCTGCTCGTTTTGACGAGAGCGGAGCATGTGGAGGTAGAAGAGGATGTTGCGCTCCATGATCCGGATCGAGCCGTCTGTCACATGGTCAAGAAATTTGCCATGATTCAGCCGACATTTACGATTGAGCAAGAGCTTGGTCCTTTGGGCGGAGAAACCTTAGCCATATCGGAAGAACACCTGGAGCAAGTGCTACTGATCCTTTTGGATAATGCGGTCAAGTATTCCGGGGAGAGCAGGAGAATCTGTGTGAGGGCCAAGTTGCAAGATAAGGTTGCCTGTATGGAAATCATTGATGAAGGAATCGGCATACCCGAGCGGGACTTGCCGTATGTCTTGGACCGATTGTATCGGGTAGACAAAGCAAGAAATAGCGGGGAGAGCGGGTATGGACTCGGGCTTGCCATCGCCAAACGATTGCTGGCACGTTACAACGGAAGTATAACGATTCAGAGTGTGGAGCAGAAAGGCACGACTGTGACTGTTTTTGTGCCGCTTCGTCGGTGAATTTCAACCGATCCACATCTCGCTAAAAATAATTGGGGATGTTTTTTTATTTTCACAGCATTTTCTCATTTTTGTTCGTTACAATAAGCCTTGTCAATTGGCAATGATATTCATTATCAACAATCAGTGCGATAGAGAGGGAGAATCAAAATGAGAAAAAAATCGATGCTGGCGGTCATGCTGAGTACGATGCTGACGCTGCCAATACTTGCTGCATGCGGAAACGGTGCGAATACTGCCCAGCCGCAAACAGAAGCGCCAAAGGCACAAGAGCCGGCTGCTACAGAGCAAGTCGTCAACGTATTTACTGCGCGCCATTACGATATTGATAGCAAACTGTTCGCAGAATTCACGAAGCAAACAGGCATCAAGGTAAACGAAGTGAAGGGTACAGCAGAAGAGCTGGTTGAGCGTTTGAAGCGTGAAGGAGAGAGCTCCGAAGCGGATTTGTTCATCACGGTTGACGGTGGTGTTCTGAACTACGCGAAGCAAAATGGCGTTCTGCAACCGATTCAATCTGCTGAAGTAGAGAAAAACGTACCGAAAGAGCTGCGTGATCCTGACAATCAATGGATCGGTATGGCTACCCGTGCGCGTGTAATCGTCTATGCAAAGGATCGCGTAAAGCCAGAGCAGCTGTCTACGTATGAAGATTTGGCTACAGATAAATGGAAAGGCAAAGTATTGGTACGCTCTTCTTCCAATCTGTACAACCAGTCACTCGTTGCTTCTTTTATAGAGCTGAATGGCGAGCAGGCTGCTTTGGATTGGGCAAAGGGTCTGGTAAACAACTTCGCGCGCAAGCCTGAAGGTGGAGACCGTGATCAGGCAAAAGCTGTCGTTGCCAAAGTCGGTGACGTTGCGATCATGAACACCTATTATGTTGGACAAATGCTGAATTCTAAAGATACAGAGGAAGTAAAAGTCGCGCAAAACATCGGCGTTTTCTTCCCGAACCAAGAAACGACAGGCACACACTTGAACATCAGTGGTATTGGTTTGACCAAGCACGCGAAAAACAAGGACAATGGCGTGAAATTGATTGAGTTCGTCACAGGGAAAGAGGCTCAAACGATGCTGACAAACGGAAGCTACGAGTTCCCTGTCAATGCAGAGGCTGACAAGCCTGCTCTTTTGAAAGAGTGGGGAGAATTCAAAACGCAAAAGCTCGACTTTGCTAAGCTCGGCGAGTATAACAAAAAAGCGGTAGAACTGCTAAATCAAGCAGGTTGGAAATAAGCATGACGGGAGCACTTTTGCGTAGAAGCCTGAGACGAAAACTGAACGGGTGGGTAACGCTGAGCGTGATAGGGGCCTTTTTGGCCCTTCTCCCGTCTCTTTATATTTTTTTCGGACTCTTTCAAAAACAGAATGAAAACTGGCAGCATATTCAAGAGTATATGTTGCTGGATTACGCGCTGCAGTCGCTATGGCTCGTGCTCGGTACCGGAGCCTGTACGATCATCGTAGGTGTGAGCTTGGCTTGGCTGGTCGCTGCTTACGATTTTCCATTGCGTCGCTTCTTTTCATTTGCTTTTGTACTGCCGCTGGCGATTCCTCCGTATATCGCAGCATACACGTACGGCTCCATGCTCAGCTACACGGGGAGCATTCAGACGACTTTGCGTGAAACATTCGGGTTGACGCTCGATCAACGCTACTTTGACATCATGTCGATGAAGGGCGCTATTTTTATATTTACGCTCTTTTTGTTCCCGTACGTCTATTTGATTACGAAAACCTTTCTTGAAAAACAGAGTGCGGTGTTCATTGAAAATGCCAGATTGCTCGGAAAAAACCAAGCGCATATCTTTTTTCGCATCGTCCTGCCTATGTCACAGGCAGCTATTGTGGGTGGCGCGAGTCTGGTGGCATTTGAAGTGCTCAATGATTTTGGAGTGACGAAGCATTTTGGGATTCAGTCTTTTACAGCGGCGATTTTCAAGACGTGGTTTGGCATGTATGACGTAGAATCGGCCATTCGTTTGTCCGCCTGGCTCATGACCTTGATTATCGGGATCTTTATCGTCGAACGACTCGTGCGTAAGCGGAAAAAATACAGCTCGCCTACGAACAGGAGCACGCCGCTCACACGCAGAAAATTGCGCGGAATCCCGATGTTCGCTGCTGTAATCTTCGGATTGGTTATTGTTACATTTTCATTTGTGATCCCTGTTGGGCAGTTGATTGTCTGGGCAACGTGGACGTATGGGGAAGTGTTGAATGAGACCTTCTGGAAGCTCTTGAGCAATACGCTGTTCATCTCCTGTATCTCAATCACTATCTTGATGCTGCTCGCCGTAACTGTAGCGAATGTCATCCGATTCTCCCGAGGCTCGATATTCGCTGTGGCACTGACGCGCTTGATTTCCATGGGCTATTCCATTCCGGGCGCAGTCTTGTCCATCGGGGTGATGGCGGTGGTGATGTCCGTAGATAAAGAACTGGGTTCCTTCTATAGCTGGCTGGGCTTAGGCGCCAACAAGCTGGTACTCAGCATGTCCTTGTTCATGCTGACGTTTGCCTACATCATCCGCTTCCTTGCTGTCGGATTTAATGCAGTCGAAGCGGGGTTTGAGAAGACGGGAAACCGTTATTCAGAAGCGGCACGTATGCTCGGGATGAGCATGACACGAACCTTTTTTAAGGTGGATTTGCCATTAATCAAAGGGGCTGTGTTCACTGGTTTTATCTTGGTGTTCATGGAAATCGTGAAGGAATTGCCGCTTACCTTGCTCCTTCGTCCCTATAACTTCGAGACGCTGGCGACCAAAGCTTATCAATATGCGAGCGATGAACAAATTCATCAGGCCGCGATTCCTTCGCTCTGTATCATTGCAGTGGGGATCGTCTCCGTTATTTTCTATCACTGGTTAGGAGAGAGACAGGCAAAATGACTTTTTTTGAAGTGAAAAACCTGACGTTTGGCTATGCAAGCGGGAACGGCAGCGTTATCCGGGATTTTTCCTTGCAGATGGAGCAGGGGGAAGTAGTCGGGCTGCTCGGGAATAGCGGTTGCGGAAAAAGTACATTGCTTCGCTTAATAGCCGGACTGGAGTCCCCGAAGAGCGGACGCATCCAGATCGATGGAAAGGTGTTGGTCGATCAGGGGCAGTTTGTGGAGCCAGAGCAACGCGGGATCGGCATGATTTTTCAGGATTATGCGCTGTTTCCGCATTTGACTGTTGAGCAAAACATCTTGTTCGGTCTGCATCGATTGTCCAAAGCAGAGCGTATAGTTCGATTGAAAGAGATGCTGGTACTCGTGCAGCTCGAAGGCTATGGCAAGCGATATCCACATGAGCTGAGCGGGGGACAGCAGCAGCGTGTCGCATTTGCGCGTGCACTGGCACCTAGACCGGCTATCTTACTGATGGATGAGCCGTTCAGTAATCTGGATGCCGAGCTGAAAACGAAAATACGCGATGACTTGAAGCAAATGCTGCGAGCTGCCAAGATGACTTCGATCCTTGTCACGCATGACAAAGCAGATGCGGAAACGATTTGTGATCGCATCATTCGCATGACTCGCTAAGGGAAATGTGCAGCTTTCAACCTCCAAAGTGCATAGTCGTACCCAACGTTGTTGTATAATGTGCATACGACGAATTTTGCAGTGTGCGGTCTGCTGTCTTTTGGTCAGCACCGTTCATATAGAGGAGGATGGAACATGAAAATTGAAATTTGGTCTGATTTTGCCTGCCCGTTTTGTTATATCGGAAAGCGCCGTCTGGAAGGAGCGCTGTCTCAATTTCCGCATAAGGATCAAGTAGAGGTCGTATATCGTAGCTTCCAGCTCGACCCGCAGATGGAACGCGATACCGATATGGACATGCATGAAGTACTGGCAGCCAAGTATAGCATTCCGCTCGAACAGGCGAAGGGGATGAATGACCAAGTTACCCAAATGGCAAAAGGTGTCGGTCTCGACTATCATTTTGACACGATGATTCCGACCAATACATTCGATGCACATCGCTTGACGCACTTTGCCCATGCACAAGGAAAAATGAAGGAAATGAAGGAGCGACTGCTGAAGGCGTACTTTAACGAGTCGCTCCATCTCGGAGACCACGAGGTGCTGGCACAGCTTGCTTCTGAGGTAGGCTTGGACAAGGAAGCGACGCTCGCCATGTTGGCAGGAGACGAATACAGAGAGCAAGTACAGGAGGACAAACAAAGAGGCAACGATTTGGGTGTCACGGGTGTACCGTTCTTTGTCATTAATAACAAATATGCAGTCTCTGGCGCGCAGCCAGGTGAAGTCTTTTTGGGTGCATTGAACCAGGTATGGGAAGAAGAAAGCGCAACTCCTGCTCTGAAATTCGTACAGAACGACGAGAATAAAGACGAGCAATCCGGCGACAATTGCGCAGATGGCTCCTGCAAAATATAAGGTTTAACCAGACTGCAACCGATTCCAAATAAGGAGTCGGTTTTTTTATGGGAAAAATTTCATTTATCCTGAAACAAAAATCGACCTCATTCGAATAATGGTCAGAGAGTAAACAACGGAGATACCAGCTACCTAAAAATAGAGCGAGTGAGGGATAAAACATGAATAAATGGACGAAAACCGTATTTGCAATCATGACAGCGAGTCTGGCTGTAACGGCACCGATCAGTTCTATGGCGGCAAAAGAATCGAACGTAACGGTTCTGGGGGAGAGCAAAGGTGATGGCGCAATCGATGAGAAGCTGATCAAGAAAATCGAAAAGTCTGTTGAGAGACTCGTTCAAATTGTGCCTTATCTAAAGAACTATCCAATCACCGAATTGGAGATGAACGCAGAGACATCCCGGATTGAAGTGAAAAAGTATCAAACGAAGGAAAAGAAAGCCCCCTTTGTGAGCTTGCATGTCGATCAAAACACAGGTGAAATCAAATTTTTCAGCCACATCACAGGCAAAGGAGGTTTCTCCTCCACCTATCCCTTAGAAGATGCGAAGAAAAGGGCAACGGAGTTCATGAAGCAATGGTATGGCGAGGACATGGCAGACTATCAGTTGGACGAGGAAGCCTCCAATCGGAATTCTTCCATTTTGTTTCGCAAAAGGGTAAATGGGATTCCGTTCCGCAATGACACACTGAATTTCGCCATCAATAGCGAAGGACAAATTCAGCATCTGGCAAGAGGCGACGGGTATGCGGAGCCAGTGGAAATGGAACAGGACATCAGCAAAATTCAATTCGCTGATCCCAATAAGGTTCATCCAAAAGAAAAGGTTGAAGCGATGTTTGCATCTGCTATGAAGCCTTACTACGGACAAAGTGCAGATGGGCAAAGCTACAGGTTCTTGTACGCTCCTTCTCACGAGGGAATTAATGCGAGCCGCGGAGCTGAGCTGTCCGCCAAACAAAACGACAAAATCATTCAGTTCCAACCAAAAGCGAAGCAAACGATCATCAAGTCAAAAGAGGAGGCAGCAGCTTTCTTGGCAGCTCAGACAGGATACAATCCCACAAAAGGGCGTGGAACTTTTCAAGAAGAAAGCAATCCGAAAACTGGAATCACCAACTATTTGTGGATGACGGAGGATGAGGTCATCGCCAATATCTTCTTCGAAACCAAGACAGGAAAGGTAACGAATTATCAAGTATTGGATACAAAGCGGAAAAGTGCGGCAGACAAAAAGCTGAACGAAGAGCAGGCGCTAAAAGCAGCCGTGGAAGCCATGTCTGAGTTCCTTCCTCTCACCGATAAAGAAATGGTCATCACTGCTAATCGATATGAGCGCGATCAAAATTTGTTCAAATTTGATTTCACCATGCTTCATCAGGGGTATCCGGTAGATGGTATGCTTCGACAGGCGCACGTAGATGCAGCCACAGGAAAAGCGACTTTACTGGATTTGAGAGTCTCTCAAACGATCAAGCTGCCGGATATCAAGAACGCCATGACAAAAGAAGAGGCAGCTAAGAAGTTTCTTAAAAAATATCCAATGAAGCTGTATTACTCCTTGGATGAGGAAAATAAAAACATCGCCGAGCTCGTTTATATTTCTCCACTCGTTTCTAACGAAGAAATCGATGCGCTAACCGGGGAGTTCTATACCTATGGAGAAGAGGGAGAATCCGAGTAAGAAAGGGGGAAGCCTGTTGTCTGGGGAGTTAACGGAACAAATCGGGGTTATTTATGAGGCTCACTATGATGACATCTACTACTTCTTGCTCTACTTTACGGGCAGACAAGAAGATGCAGAAGACATGGTGCAGGAAGTATTTTCACGACTATTAAAAATACTGCCGAGGTATGATGGTCGAGTCGCAATGAAGACATGGCTTTTTTCCATCGCAAAGCATGTCGCGATTGATCATTACCGCAAGCAAAAGTGGCAGCGCTTGTTCTCAGACAACTGGTTGGCCCTCATGAAGTCTACGGAGGGTCTTCCAGAAGAGGAGTTTGCCACAAAAGAAGAGA
The DNA here is from genome assembly GCF_013284365.1 of Brevibacillus sp. RS1.1. NCBI lineage: Bacteria > Bacillati > Bacillota > Bacilli > Caryophanales > Paenibacillaceae > Brevibacillus > Brevibacillus sp. RS1.1. Next base: position 100,086 of record NZ_JABSVA010000012.1, on the reverse strand, counting down.
TGCATAGTATTCAACGGGCTTTGCAAAAGCTAAAGCCCGATCAGCGTATTATTGTGATTTTACGATACATAAAGGAGTACAGCGTCAAGGAAACAGCAGAGATTTTGGGGTTTCCGGAGACAAAAGTGAGAGTGGACTGTCACAGGGGACTAAAGGCGTTGCAGAAAATACTTGGCAACGCTTGCGAGGAGAGGATTGCCAATGAGTTTGCCAGATGAAAACCACGTGATCGAATTACTGAAGCAAGTCAGGCAGGAGAGCATCCCACCTCGTCAAGTGTGGAAGCAGATGGGCAAGGAAAGGCTCATTCGTGAGGCGTATCACAAGCAGCAGTCAGCGAAGATCAAGCGAGTTGTGGCCGGAGCAGGTTCTCTTGCAGCAGCCGTATTCATGGGTGTTTGGCTGAGCTATGATTCACCGCTGAAGTCATCTGTTGATAGGCAAACAACGATCTCACCTCCAGCCGCCATATCAGCTACGCCTTCTCTGCCAGTTGAAAGCAAGGCCAAGCCACAGCAGGAGCAGGAAGCTACCCCAAAGGTAGACAACAAAATCGTTCAGAACCAAACGGTTACACGTGATGCTTCACAGCCGCAGTCCGTAGCCAAGGAGTCTGCAACGAACTCAACAGATAGGAGCCAACCCACAACAACACGAGAGAAATCACCATTGGAACATCAGGCAGAGGCATATTTGCAAAAGAAGCTGGGAGCACAGAGCAAACAGTTTGAAGTAGATTATATTCACTCGAATTTGGCACAAGGAGAAGTAGCTTTTCGCAAAATCATCAATGGCATTCCTCTTCAGGAGAATAGCGCGACGGTCCGTATCTCCCCAAAAACAGGGGAAATGACCTTGTTTCTTTACCCTGATTTCGAAGATAGTGGGGGAGCATCTCAGTCTGCCAATCGGGACGGGATGATCGACAAAAAGAAGGCCGCCCAACAGCTGGGGAGTACGCTTCGCCTCGTTTATGCAGGAAAGAAACAACCAGGGCTTCAATATGTAGTAGTATCAGATGTTTATGTGAACGCGAAAACAGGCACGCTGATCAGCCAAGCGAGAGCAGAGAAAAAGTCCGTTGCTGTTTCGGGACAAGGAAAACCACTCATACTGAAAACTTCTAATGAAGTGGCAGAGCTGCTTGAACGCAAGTTGGGCATAAAGGTGGAACAAAAAGCATTCATCGGTGTAAATCCGCGTGGTATTTCATACTCTTGGAACGATGGGCAGGGCAACGGCATTTCCGTTGAGACAACAGATGACGGAGCGTTCCTCGGGTTTTCACGGATGGCTGCAAATGAACGTAAGAACCAACGTGAAATGACCTACGAACAGGCACAAACACTGGCGATAGCCCACCTGGAGAAATTCCTCCCCACCGATGTTCGTGAGCTGTCATTGGAAGCGTCGCAAGAGTTACCTAGCACCATTCAGTTTACCTTTGCTCCGAAGGTCAACGGGATTCCCGTCATGGAGCATCCTTATAAAGTGTCGGTCGAGCTGGCTAGCGGGCTTGTTACCGAGCTTACGGGCAACTTTTCGGATTTATCATGGATACAGATTGATCAGACAGCAAAAACGCTCTCCAAGGAAGAGGCACTGGATCAATTTGTGCAACATGCTCCACTGGAACTCGTGTACTTGCCAGCAGAAAAAGGGGCGGAGCCAGTGCTTGCTTACCAAATCCGCCGGGATTCAGAACAGCCATGGGCAATAGAAGCCACGACAGGTGAGGTCATCAACTAAAAAGCCCGCAACGAACCTCCATGAAAAGATGCTTCATGGAGGATTTGCTTTTTTACTGGTTCGAGAACGGTCAATGCAAAGCCTTTAGCGGGAGAGCAGGGGATAACTCGCGTGAACATGCTGTTTGAAGCTCTCATAGTCTGAGGCATGTATATGAGAGTCGTGGTCGCTTATGCACACATGCTTCATGCCAAGGCGCTGAGCGAACCGATTGCCTGCTTCTGTGATAGTATCCATGATGATCGATTGAATGCGGTAGCCACTCTGTTCGACATGAGCCAGTACATCGAGATAATGATGCAGCATCATGGGCAAGGCAGGGCTTTTTCGATAAGCTTGATCGACAACGACACAGGACAGAAAATAATAGACTTGCTCGGGAGAAGTAGTTAAATCTTCGATATCCGCGGTCGTCATCAGGCTGTCGTTAAACGTCCCTTGCGCAATTTGCAGGTAAATATGCGGCTTGACGGGAAGCAGGTTCATAAAAGCGATGATGCGCCCATTCTCTTCGATCGCAACGACCGAATCGGGACGAAACAAATACCAATTGTAGCTCTCTTGGTACGGTGTAATAAATTCAGCATCATAGTATTGAAGCTCGAGTTGTTCCATTTGTCTAAAATGCTCAAGGTGCAAATGCTCCATGATCTTCATAAGCAAATCTCCTTCTTTACGCAAAGCTGCTTTGCGGTAGAGCTTCGGCTCGCAAATATAGCGAATAAATCTTTGGGTTTCCTTTGCCCGCTTAATTCTGTTCGAAAATAAAGATGGATCATTTGGTTGGTAGCGTATTCGCAACGATTCTTGCAGTAAGAGATGCCATTCGCTGGGAAGCTCTTGCAGAGCGTGCTCTACGGCTTTTCTCTTCGGAATAATGTCTTCATGGTTGAGCGCGTAATCGATTCGGCATAAGGTGAAAACGGCGAATTCCACCCACTCATCGAGCATGAATTTCATCATGCTTTTTCCTTTCGGTGACCAATAATCATGTATGTTGTATTTCATCGTTTCCCCAACATCAAACCACTGGGTAGGGATGTGTAATGCTTCAACACTTTTCCCCATAACCGTAATGCCCCGTTGCTTGAGGATCCACCACGTCACATGATTGATATCATAGTGGCCGGATGATTGGAATGTCCCACTGTCAACATAAGGATACGGCTCCAAGGATGGATTGGTTTTTCCGATGTCATCCAGCTGGATATACATGCCGTCCATTCTTTTAGAGAATGGGTTGGTGTTATGAAGAGCCTTATGAATATTCTTGAGCATTTCTATTTCTGCATTCGTTAACCCTCTATTCAAAAGTGTCACAAAATCAATATCACTGTTATCTTCCTCGAAGCCAGACAGAGCAATAGAACCATACAAATACACACCATAGATGACATTCGGCAGTTCTGTCATAAGCCGTTGCGTATAGTCGTGTAATAAAGGTCTAACGCTTTCCGGGATTCTCGAGTCCATAAGCAAGCTCCTTTTTGGTAATCAAGATTCGCGTGATGTTCATCCTGCAACCATCACGTTTGCATGGTCGATCATGGCTTGAACACGTTGGGGGCTTCCATAATTTTCATAGCCCGGGTAAATGAGATAAAGTTTACTTGGTTTTTGATTTTCTCGCAAGATAAATCTTGTGCTTGATTGGAAAATGGTTTGATAGCTGATAAGGGACACGGTATGATTATTTGGATGGAAACAACTGTTAAAGGAGGCGTTTATTGTGATTGAGCAAATGCTGACAAAGGGCAAAATTTTGAGGGGGAACTCGCGTAAGTAGCCCGCAAACCCGTGATCTTCCCTGATTTTGAAAGGGGTATAATGGTGAGTCAATTATCAACGGATATAATTGTTCGGAATTTTCAAAAGGGAGACTTCCCGTTACTTGGCGAGCTATATCAAGCTGTTACTGCAAAAGAAAACGCGACGTTTTGGTGGGGCGGTGAAGAAGCAAATTGGTGTAATGTCTATTGTGCATTTGAAAATGGAAAAATGATTGCGAAGGGGCAAGTCAGTATCATAAATACGATCCCTCCCGGACGTTCAGAAGAAAACAAGCATTCGATCTTCGTGAATCTAAAAACACTCCCGGAGCGAGACAATGACGCCGATTTGCTAGAAAAGGTGTATCAGCATCTTCTTCAAAGAGCTCTGGAATTAAAAGAAACGTTGCCAGGTACGCACCAAACAATGCTATGTGTCGGCAACGATTCTTCCGAAACCGCGAACAACCAATTTTTCACTCAAATGGGCTACAAGCATTTGAATAGCTTGTATCAGATGAAGCGAGATTTACTGGAGCCTATTCCCGTGTTAACGCTGGACGAAGACTTTGACTTTTCGTATTGGAAAATGGAGAGCCCAGAGGAAGAAAAAGATTACTTGAATGTGGAAGCCACGATTTGGCCGGATGCTCCATTAGGACTTGAACGATTGTCCGAATACAAAAGGAAAGCGCTCTGGACATCGATGGTGATTCGTCATAACGATACGATAGCTGCTAGCTCGATGGCATGGAGAGAGGAAGACGAGGGAGTAATCGAGGATGTTTTCGTACAAGAACCTTGGAGGAAGCGTGGGTTTGCGAAGTTTTTACTGGCACAAGCATTGGAGTATCTAAAATCGCATGAGCTGAAATCCGCGTATCTCATGGTTGAAACGACGAATCTATCAGCCTTGTCTCTATACAAATCGGTTGGATTCGAGGTAGAGAAAGAAGAGATCAGATATTATACAGAACTGAAATAAGAAAGACGAAAAGAGGGAGCGCTAGAGAGGCTTCCCTCTTTTTTATGCAGATTGATTCGGAATTCTCTTGCAAGAAATGAAAAGTTAAGGTAAAAGTTGGATGTATCTCATGCCGATACAATAGAGAGGACCACGCACCTGAAGGATAAGAAGGGAAGGAACAGCGATGAACTTTTTCAAAAAGCTATTCGGCGGTACGAACAACGGAGAAAAGTCAAAGGACGGCACTACCATTTACACATATGACCAGCAGGCAACGTATGAACCCCCAGCTCCAATGGAATATGTAGAAGAAATCGGAAACCACTTTCAAACAGTATTTGCGGGAAGAGAAAGCAGTGTTTTTCACGAGATTATTTCCGATACGATCCATATTGATGTGAATGTGATGAGCCCTACAGAAGAAGAGCCATTTTGGGTTCTGTATACGAATGGGATGAGTGATTTACCGATGACGATCCCGGATGAAATACAGGAGCAGATGGAAGAGAATATCGAGCGAGCAGAACTGATGATATTCTTGCCAGCTTCCTGGGAGCTGACACAAGAGTCGCTACAGGATGAAAATAACTACTGGCCAATCAGACTGATGAAGATGCTGGCGCGGTTTCCCCATCACTACAATACATGGTTGGGATACGGGCATACGATACCGAATTATCAGGAATATGAACCATATGCGGATGGCACGGGTTTAAATGGAGTCGTTCTGTTTCAGCTATCAGAAGAAATCAGTGTCATTCCTACCAAGGACGGAAACAAGATTCATGCCTATTTCTTACTTCCTTTGTATAAAGAAGAGATGGAATATAAATTGGAGCATGGCATGGATGCGCTATTGGATAAATTGTTTGAGCTGGAAGATGACGCGCTGATTTTGAATCCGAATAGAAGAAATACGTGTAAATAGAAATGTAAGAGAAATACCAAACCCCCTTTAAGTGTAAAGGGGGTTTACCAGTTCCTACAACCAAAGTAAAAATGTGTTTTGGTTTCTGTGGTAATGGGTAAGGAAATAGGATAATGGCTTTTTGTGGAATTCATAATAGTTTTAGGAGGATCATTTCTTTGCAATTGTTATTACTAGTTGTTGTAGGCAGTTCTTTTTATTTTGGCTATAAAACTGTTCAAGAGTATTTTCATCGTGCTGATACATTTTTAGGAAAATTTTGTATTTAACTTCAGTTTTAGGTATTATTATTTATTTAACTTTTCCTATAAGCGTCGTTGCGGGTGGATTTTTTATATATATGGGGGATAATTTTTATGCAGGATTGTGCGGTGTAGCTTTTATTGTTTCAGCATTACTTATCACTGTTATTCATAAATATTGTTAACAAGTGGACTGGCCAATCAGTCATTTTCATGGCTTCGGGTTTGACAAAACGGGTTCCATATACGATTTATAGAACCCGTTGCTCCTTTGCTGTGACCACCCCCGAGTCAATCCCGTTCAATACCGATCCCATAAATCGTTCCAACATCTCTGTCAAAAAGCTTTATGGATAAACGTGGTTTCCCAGGAGTGTCACTTCTCAATATATAGCCGCCCCAATCCTTGCCGCCGTAAGCCTTATACCCAGTGGTGTCTATGCCAAAAATATCTTGAATAAGTGGCTTTGTGACGGGAAGTGCTTCATCGATTGATTTGACGATAATTTGCTCCGTCACATACTTCATATCATTCACATCATATACTTGGCCTGTTTGTGCGCCGACTTCCACCGAATATCTCTCGTGCTCGTTGTGAAACGTCCATCTATCTTCTTCCTCATCCGATGATTTGATTGCAAGGGTGAAGGAGAGATCATTTTTATTAGAGAAGCGTGTCAAAGCTTTTTGCGCGATGTCCAGAATCTTTTGATCCACATCCTTGGGGTTGTAATTCAAGGTATAATCAATGACCTTGTTTGTGGATAGATTAACACTGACACTCTGATCTTCTTCCATATCAAAGCTAAGCTGGGTAAAGTTTTTTCTTTGATAAAATTCGGCTGTTGCAAGATTAGCCGGTTGTTTCGTAACCCTATAGGCTTCACGTGCAGTCTCTACATATTTATGATAAGGCTCCGTCAATTCATGGATGGAAAAAGTTGCTTTGAGGGCAATAACTTCTGCCGTATCAGGCTTAAAAAGCACCCATGTTGCGTGATCCTTTGTCTGTACATAAAAGGACTCTTCGTTTTTCTCGATCTCTTCAAAAGCAAAGTTCTTCTCAATGCCAGTCGCCGTAGTGATTGCCTTCTGGGCAGCCGTAAAATACTTTTGCTCTTCGGGAGTTAAAGCGGCACTGCTCGTTGATTCTGCCGGGGGAGAAAATGGTTTTATCCAGAAAAAACCGAGTAACAGGCCGCAGGTGATCAGCCCTTTTGCCATCCATCCATAGTACATTCTTCGTTTGTTCACTTTTTGAAGTCTACCTCCTTCTTCTCGCACACCCTTTAATATTGTTTGGCTTCGTTCTCGGGAAAGGATTTGCTCAGGGAATTGATTCAATTCCTCCAGAATGATCTGCTCATCACGTGATGGCATCGTTCATCACCTCCGCAATTGAAACATGCCTTTTGTTTTGAATCGCTTTTATTGCTCTATGCAAAGTAAGATTGACCTTGGCTTCTGTCCATCCCAAAACCTCTGCAGTCTCCTTGCTTGATAATCTCTTGATCCCTCTGAGTATCAACACGTCCCGATAAGAAGACTTTAACTGATTGATCATTTCATAGAGCAGACGCTTGTTTTCATTTAACATTAGCGACTCTTCCGGTGTTTTGTCGTGCGACACGAAATGTTGTAAAAAGATATCCGGCAACCAGTTGATTAGTTTTGTTTTGCGTCTTTCATCAATGGCTATGTTTCGTGCAATGGCAAACAGCCATGTTTTGGGATTCTCGACCTCTGTTTCCTGCATGGCTTTGAGGGCACGAATAAAGGTCTCTTGAACCAGATCGTCGATATCTGTTCGTCCCGTGTAATAGACGAGAAACCGATATACATCCTGGCTGTATGTAAGAAACCATTGCTCAATTCGTGCACCAGAATGATCATCCACTGTGTTCCACCTCCTTGTCACTGTATAGACGGAGTAGCTGCTGACAATCTTTCACTTTCATGAAAAAGAATGAGACACCCCGGAAGATCAGTCAGGTGTCTTTGCTCTACCTCATATCCGTCAACTTCTATGTTCCACTGCTTGTAGATTTCTTTTATTGAGCTCATTGATTGGAATTTCATCGTCGATAATTAGGATGGTTGCGACTTGGATCACCTTTCGTAAAGCATAGCATGGGGATGGAATAGAGTTGTAAATAAAAAAGCGGAACGCAGATTAGTCGCGTCCCACTCCAATAGCGGTTCTAGCCCATAAAAGTGATTTCAATTCGTGTTTTAAACCGATCGGTAACAACCCCATGCTGGAATCTGTTGATTATACCTGATCCACATTATAGGGAATGTTTTAGTTATACCTGTTCGGACGATATCTTCTTGAAGAGAAAATGATCACTGTAATTAACTCAGATCTGCTTGTTTCATTTTTCTACAGAAGAAGTATTTATTTTGCTTCCGTGTCTATCCTTAGAACCAATAAGGTAAATTACTATTCCTAAACTTAAATAAACTAGTGAATCAGTTATAACTTTTAGAAAAGGAGTATTCCATTTAATGGGGAAAAATGGAACTACTATTATAGTCATTATTGATAAAAAAAGGGTTGCTACCCGTAAATATGATAATGTGTTTGTTAATGCTTTTTTATCTGACTTTTCAACAAAATGACTAATAAAGTCGAATAGTACAAAGAAAAAACCAGCTAGCGAAAGGCTGAAAATATTTTTGAACTCTATGGTTATTAACCCTACCATTTTTAAAGCTCCTAAAATGATAAAACCTATACCAAAGAATTTTATGATTAACGAAAAAATATTCATCATGATGCTCCTTCCTTCTTAAAATACTTGAGTTAAACAGGCATCTCACTCATTTTCTTACGATGATTAAAGAATTGTATGATCCCCCAAAATTTGTCTATAGAACACCACCTTATTATTACTAGGTTCATTTGTTATTTTACAAATATACTAATAAATTACATATATATTCAAACCAAAAGAGGGCACTAGTCCCTCTTGCGAATAACTAACTATGATATGTCCTTCGTGATCAACATCCGGTACATTTTCCACATGTGCTGATTAATAAAGGAAGACCTATACGTTAAAAAATTCTTTCGCAGTCTTGGTAGTACCGCTGGCTACTTTCTCAGGGCTTAGTCCCATACACCCCGCGACCGCGTGCAATATATGCCTCAAATACATTGGCTCATTCCGACCATCCACAGGCTTTTCTTGCAAATCACGAGGAGTTAAAAATGGCGCATCCGTTTCAATCATCAAACGGTTCAAGGGAATCTTTTTGACAAGCTCCCGAAGATGTTTCCCACGTCTTTCATCACAAATCCATCCCGTAATCCCGATATGGAAGTCCATTTCTAAATAGGCTTCCAATTCCTTGGAGGTTCCGGTAAAACAGTGTACAACCGCACGATTGATAGTTTGACGATGCTCTTTGAGAATTGAGACAAAATCAAGATGAGCATCGCGTTCATGCAAAAACAACGGCAGTTGAAGTTCTGTGGCCAGGGAGATTTGTTCGATGAACCACTTTCTTTGAACATCACGGGGGGAGAAGTCACGGTTATAATCCAGCCCGCACTCTCCAATCGCTACCACATGGGGAAGCGATGCGAGTTCTCTTAATTTTTTGATCGTCGATTCATCACAGCTTTTTGCATCGTGAGGATGAATACCTGCCGTAGTGTACAGTTTTCCTTTGGAGCGACTCGCATATCGGGAGGCATCCATACTGTTTCTCAAGCTTGTCCCTGTCAAAATTAATGGGGATATTCCTTGTTTCTCTGCTCTGGCAACGACTTCATCGCGGTCTTGTTGAAAGGAGCGGTGCATCAGGTTTACGCCTATATCGATGATCTGTGTATCCAAGAGAATCAATCCTTCCTAGTAACAGGTATGAGTGTGTGCTGATTTTCACTAAAATTCCTATTTTTGGTTGTTTTTCATTATAGCTGATGGAGCTGTTTAGTTCTATAGATGAAAAATCCTCCCTGCTGTGACAGAGAGGACTCGTTTCTTTCTATTCTCATGAAGGAATGGCATCCAATGCTCTCCTTACTTTTCTTGCGAAAGCCAGAGGTCTATCGACTGCTTCCATATTTACATAAATCAAGCGGGGACGATCGAATAACCATTCATTACGGATGGACGAGACTCTTATGCCTTGCTTCCGGATGGCTGAAATGAATGGATTGACTTCTTTCTGCAAGAACGCAGCTCTCCCTAAACAGAGTGCTTTGCCCGTTTTTGGATTCAAGGATTCGAACGAAAATGAAGACGTCACACGAAATCTTTTCCCCAAAATGGTCGCTTTGATTTGATTACGATTGATGGTCGCGACGCATTTTCCGCCGGCAAAGCCGGATTGCCCCCTGATAATTCTGGAGAACTGCTCACAAAGCGAGGCTTTTTTGGGCATTCCTCGTTTCCTCCCTGTTTTTGTTTATCGTATGAAGACAGGTACAGGACGGAAACGGATGATGGCCTATTCTGCTGAGGTGGAAACGAGTAAGGACAGAGTGTCAGAAGACAGCTCCGTCCTTTTGCAATCACCCAAAAATCTGCTTATAAATCAAATCAGCATTCTCTTTCTTTACAAACTTTCGAACCTTGCCTTCTTTATCGATAAATGCCCAACGATAGCCCCATTGTGCATCTTCCTCTGGCGTTGGTTTGTACGCAAACACTCCTTTGTTGGAGCCTTTCCAATCAGAGTCGGGTCCATATTGATTGTATTGCATCAATGCATGTTCTTTATAAACGTACTTTCTAAGAGTCTGTTCCTTATCCAAAAAGGCCCATCGGTAACCCCATTGCGCTTCTTCCTCTGGTGTTGGTGTGTAAGCAAATACTCCAGCTGGATAAAGATTTAGATGACTTGTAGATTCACTTATCTTTGCTTCTGCTGCTGTAGGTACTGTATAGCTTACGACTCCTGTTGCTACCATCGTAGCTAGGAACATAGCGCTCAGGGATTTTTTGTTAATCATAGAAATCCTCCTTTGTTGGTAAGTGTAAAATATTAGTCATATATATAATGTAATGGAAACCGAGGGTAATTTAAACAGATAAAATTATATTTTCTAGTAAATCAGACATTTATTGAATCTACTGGAGCAAAGACAAGCAGTTGGCCGGTAATTTTAGTCGACCCCTTTTAATGATTCAATCATATTGATGTTGGTTACTTTTCTTTGAAGTAGCAAATTGGACAGAATCGTTAGCAAGTAGGCAAGAATAACAGAAACCAACAGGATAGGAATCGTTAATTGATCCGGGATTTGTTGATGGGTACTAGACAGTGCTTTGACAATCACGGAATAAACGTAACTGCTTATCGGTAAAGCTACAAGGATCGCAAATGTAGTGAGTATCAGGTTTTCAAAAAAGATAAGTCGGTTTATTTTATGTTTTTGATAGCCTAATACCTTAAGGGTTGCAAGCTCGCGATTCCTTTCATAAATGTTGATGGAAGAGATCGAGTATATCGCGCCAAAAGAGAGGATGACGGCGCAAACAATAAACATAATAAATACGAAATTGTTTTGTTTCAAAATATATTCCGCGGTTTTCTTTAGATCATCTCTATCTGCAAGGGCTTCTACATGAGGGTCTTGTTCAAAGAAGTTACGAACACTTATAAGATCTGCAGAGCTATTTGCTTCAACGAAAAGCGAGGTTGGGCTGTAGTCTATGCCAAAGCTCTTTAAATAGTCTGGTGTGAGATAAAACGAAGGATTCGAATACTGCGTAGATATATGTAAAACCTTCATATCTACAGATTTGTTTTGAAGCGCTGGTGCTTTGAACGTGATAGGGATCGTATCTCCTGCTGAAATATGATATTTGTCGGCATAGGATTTCGGTACCAGCACCCCATTATTTTCTAGCGTGATCCGATTATTATTTTCGTCAAAGAAATGAATGAGAGTGTTTTCTTTTTCAGTAACAACGAGAGTGGCATTATCTTTTTCATCACCTTTTATGAATTCAACAGGAAAGGTGGATAAAGAATAACCATTTTTTATCCCGGAGGGGAGCTTTACCGTATCAATAGATGTTCCCAGCATATAATCTACTCGTAAATCATACGTATAAACCTCTTCCATTTGACTCGCTACTTTTTGCAGGGCAGATTGAGTACCAAAAGCAGTGATCAATAAGACGGTGCTTACAACAACACCAATGGAGCTCGCTATCGCTTTTTGTTTATTTAGGAAAATGTTTCTTAGGATGAGTTTATAGCTATAGGAAATATGACTCCAAATACCTGGAATTCTTTCTATCAATAGCGTTTTCATCTTTTTTGGCGGTTTGGGACGCATAGCCTGAGCCGCACATTCTTTTAATATGCTTCTACCACTTAAGTAACACGCCAGGATTCCAAAAGCACTGGAGCAAATAATGGGAGGAATGAAAGTGTAAAAAGAAAGGGAGTATGTAATGCCAGGCAGAGAGTAGGCTCTTGCACTCGATGCCGTTACGAATGGAACAAATACGAGTGCGGCAATCACACAACCAATGATTGAGCCGATGATGCTAGCCAGCACAGGGTATCCCATGTAATGAAACATGATGCTTCTGTTTTTGACACCTAAAGCCTTCATAATCCCTACTTGGTTTCTTTGAGAATCAATCATTCTCGACATGGTAAGAAACAGGATAATGGCGACAATCAAAAAGAGAACGAACGGGATAACCATACTCATCAATTTATTGTTATGGATCGTTTCATTCATTTTCGAATAGCTGAAAGTCCGTTCTTTCCTGACTTGATTTACATAAGGAAGGTGCTTGGATTGTGCTTCAATGGATTGACCTAATTTGTCTATATCGTAACCTTCTGTAGCATCGATCATGATCTCATTATAAGAAAGGCCACCTAAGATTTCAGAGAGGGTCTCTTCGGCTATATAAGCGACTCCGTAGGTTTTATGGTCTTGTATTTCGTTCTTTTTGGCATGTTCGACATTCTCACCCAAGCCGCTAATGGTAAATGTAAAATTTCTTTCATTCGCACGAATGCTGATCTCATCACCGACTTGAAAAAGATGTTCTTTTGCATAACGCGAATCTACTACTATCTCATTCTTTTTGGACGGGATTTTGCCCTCAATCAGAGTAATGGTGTTAATCTCGTTTTTGACAGGGATGGAATGAATCTTCAATGTAGCTTTTTCGCCTTTAAAGGCTTGCGTGGCATCAAAGGTATAACGTGCTTCTATTTTTTTAATGCCTTCTATTTCACTTAAAACAGCGACATCATTTTGGGAGATTTGATTGTAAAATACATACAGGTCGCTTATGTTATGTTCTTGAAAATAACCTTCTGTATAAGTACTAAGATTATTGCTATAAGTTACGAGCCCTCCATAGAAAAAGGCTCCTACTGCGATAACCAAAACAAAGGCGATAAATTGCCCGATTGATTGTTTGATATCCCTTCCTATTTTTAAAAATAATTTCATGATCACCACTCAATCCCTTCCACACTTTGCTTTTCCTGATTAATGGTAACGCTTTCAATCATTCCGCTTTTCACCTTAATAACCTTGTCAGCCATTGGAGCAATGGCGGAATTATGTGTGACCAATACGACGCATTTTTTCGTTTCTTTGTTCAAATCCTGGAGAAGCTTTAAGACGGACTTACCTGTTACATAATCCAATGCTCCGGTTGGTTCATCACAAAGTAAAAGCAAAGGATTTTTGGCAACAGCTCTCGCGATCGCAACTCTTTGTTGTTCCCCACCAGAGAGCTGAGAAGGGAAGTTCTTCATGCGATTTTGTAATCCAACTTTATGTAAAATCTCTTTCGCATCCAGATGGTTTTTGCATACCTCTGTGGCAAATTCAACATTTTCGAGAGCGTTTAAATTCGGAATTAAGTTATAGAATTGAAAGACAAAGCCAACTTTCTCACCGCGGAATTGCGTTAATTTTTTTTCGTTGAATGTGGTGATTTCTTGGTCGCCAACAAATACTTGACCTGAGGTAGCCGTATCCATTCCGCCTAGCAAATTCAAAATCGTACTTTTACCAGCGCCACTTGCACCCAAAATAACGACGAATTCTCCCTCCGCTATGGAAAAATCAACACCATTAAGCGCCTTGATTGGCACTTCTCCGATTTTGTATTCTTTCGTTACTTTTTTGAATTCGATTAACGTCTTCACGGATTATCATCTCCTCGTATCTTAATTTCGAAGCTTACCTACCATAATATACCAATGGGGAGTGGTTACATCCCGCAGTCGATGTATTTTGACCTCGGTCTCCAGAAGGAGTTTGTTCGCGCTGTTAACACCTCACATGTTTCCGTTTGAAGCCAAGCTGACCTTTACTTACTGCCTTTTGAATATGATCGAAAGCGTTTAGGAACTTGCTTTTTGCTTTGTCTTTTTGGACTTCTACTGGACCTACTTCCTTCGCGATTTCGACCGCCTTATCGTGGAGTGGCAAATAGGAGGTTCCCACGGTGTAAATAAATTGATTCATAGCGTATTTCGTGCGTTCGGGAGCATCGTGAATCGTTTTTTTCACAGTTTCAAGCATATTGCTAAGTTTGGTTTCAGAAAATTCATGATCGGGGCGATTACCCAAAAGCCAGCAGTAACAGCTCCAGCCCGCAGACATTCTGAGCTCTTCGCCGCTTGTGATCCATTGATCGGCAACTTCTTGGGCAATATCTGCTTCCGATAAGGTTACGGCAACCACATAATCGGACAGCATATAAAAATAGGCGGAATCCATCCACCGATTAAAATCCGCCTTGGTCATTGCTTTTGGGTCTGCGATCACACCAGCAAAGTACATGGCGTCGTAGTTCCCGGTAGCGTAAAGCTGCTCAGCCAAGGGTTGATTGATCTTGATTTTTCTCGCCATGGGCTTCATAGCGCCTGTAGCCACGCCAAAAAGTGGTTCGTGAGCGCCATTGGATAGATAAATTTTTTTGGTTCGTTCCTTGCCGAGAGCTTCAAGCTCTTGCATGACCATCTTTACATCCATCGTATAACCCTTCTTTCGTTGTTTTCTCTCAAAGTATCATGAAAATGATTGACGAGATTATTAGTGATTATTATAATAACTACCATAAAACGTAGAGGTTATTATCATAACCACGAAAGACTAAAGGTAAGCATGAAAGGTGCTGGCTTTCTTTGGATGAAATCTATAAAGAGCTTCAGAAATTGGGATTCTCACAATATGAGTGCAAAGCATATATCGGGCTTTTAAAGCAGTCTCCCATAACTGGATATGAAATTAGTAAAAGATCGGGTGTACCGCGTTCCATGATTTATGAGGTATTGGGGAAATTGTTAGATAAAGGAGCAGTTTATACGGTACCGTCTGAACCTCTGACCTACTCTCCTTTGCCAGCAAAAGAATTAATCACGCGATTACGTAATTCCTTCGAGCAATCATTTGATTATCTTGAAAAAAATCTATCTGCATTAGAAAGTGAACAGCAAGTAGACGTAGTTCGACGCATTAGTACCGATGAGTTGGTTATCACAGAAATGGTCGATATGATAAACAAAGCCCGAGAAGAACTATGGTTATCGATTTGGCAACCACAGATTTCTTTTATTAAACAGGACGTAGATAAGCGGGTAAAAGAAGGTGTTCCTGTATTTTCTATGTTGTTTGGAGCACCCGATACGGAGTTAGGGGCAACCACTCATCATGATTACATGTCTCCGAAAGTAGCAGAGGAACGTATGAGTGGTCGTTTAACTATTGTCTCCCGGGACAATGAAGAAGTATTAATAGCAAATTTCGCTCCAAATACCGCTGCATGGGCGATAAAAACACAAGACCCAGCACTTGTATTAGTAGCAGTGGAGTACATCAGGCACGACATTATGTTTGCGCAATTAGTTAAGGAAGTTGGCCCCGAGAAAGCCGAAGCTGTCTGGATTAACCATCCTGACCTGTTCCACGTGGTTACAGGAAAACGGTTCAAGTAATTTGAACCGTATTTTCTTTCACTTTTTCATAGTAGTTATCACAATAACGTCCTGAATGTAAATAAGACGAAGGAGGGATAAAATGGGACTGGCAAATGACCAAATCGAAACGGTGGCAGATTCAAGAGATAAGGATACTTTTCTCCAAGGTGTAAAGGATTGTGTCCCTACGTTACTCGGTTATTTAAGTATTGGATTTGCTGCTGGTGTTATCGAAAGGACAGCGGGTCTGAGTATAGCTGAAATAGCCCTGATGAGTTTAATTCTTTATGCTGGCTCCGCCCAATTTATCGCTGCCGGAATGATGGTAGCAAGCAGTTCGATTACTACCATTATTATTACCATTTTCTTTGTTAATCTTCGGCATCTTTTACTTAGTGCAGCCCTGGCACCATATTTTCGACATCTTTCTCCGCTTAGAAACATGCTGGTAGGGTCACTACTTACCGATGAGTCGTTTGGTGTTGCGATCAACGAAGCTGCAAAAAAGAATTACATTAGTGAAAAATGGATGCACGGTCTAAATATAACGGCTTATCTAAACTGGTGCGCAGCCAATATAGCCGGAGCATTCTTGGGGCAATGGATTTCAAATCCTGAAAGATTAGGTTTGGATTTTGCTTTGACAGCGATGTTTATTGGACTTCTGGTACTTTCGATGTTAAGTCGCAAAAAAATTGCACGTGATGTGGTTGTTGCGATAATCGCAGTTGTTATTGCTGTGGGAGCCAGTTCAGTGTTGTCTAGCAGTATGGGAGTTATTGTTGCTACAATTTTTGCTTCAACGATAGGGATGGTGATGGAAAAATGGAAGTAAGATGGGATGTTTTTTTGATCATTGTAGGAACAGCTATTGTTACATTCATCCCTAGAGTCCTTCCTCTTATGGTACTGAGTCGTTTTCAATTGCCAGAGTGGGCAACAAGATGGTTAAGCTATGTCCCCATATCTGTTATGGCTGCTCTAGTAGCGCAAGAGATATTTAAAAATGGTGAAAATATTTCTTTTTCTACGAATCATGTTGAACTTTTAGCAGCCATACCCACCTTTTTCATAGCGATAAAAACACGTAGTTTATTGGTAACTGTTCTCGCAGGCATTATTGTCGTGATGGTATTACGTTTTTTGTTTCCGGCTTGATCGCTTCAATTTGTTCATTGTTCATGTGATTTCCGTTTTCTTTCCTGACCATAACTGTCAGTGAAGTTGTTTTACAATTCATTTGTACATGAAGTTACAGGGAGGGAATCACTTTGAAGGAAGTGTTGATTTTTATTACGGATGGTTTTGCTGATTGGGAGGCAAGTTACGTCAGTTCAGAGCTGAACAAGCCAGGAACAGGATATCGTGTAAAGACAATCGCTATTGATCAGGAACCTAAAGTTTCGATGGGTGGGTTAACGGTCCTTCCAGATTATAGCGTAAGCGAATTCAATCCGAATGTGGATATCGCCATGTTAATTATCCCTGGAGGAACGGGATGGAGAGAAGAAAAGAATCAGCACGCAAAAGTAGTAGTTGATTATTGTGTGAACAAGAATATTCCTGTCGCTGCCATCTGTGATGCTACGACTTTTTTGGGGAATCACGGATTTTTGGACAATCATAAACATACAGGCAATACGTTAGCTTATTTGAAGGAAGGGGCTCCGAACTACAGAGGAGATCAACATTATGTAGAGGGTCAGTCAATCTGGGACGAGAATCTCATCACTGCGAATGGAAGCGGTGCATTGGAGTTTTCAAGACATATCTTGGAGAGGTTGGGCGTATTAGAAGGCGATGAATTGAATCAGTGGTACGAATTATTTAAAAAGGGCTACTTTCCCTCCTAACAGTTTGGTTTGATAGGAAAGCACGAGAGCATTCACGCTTGGGTGCTTTCCTTTTTTATTCAGATACTCATGGTCTTCGGTTCATAATGTACTAAGCCGTAATTCATAGAAATACTGCACAATTGGATGCTTTAACTTCATCTTCTCGGACATATTTAAAATCCTCTTTTTTCCAATCCTTCTGTCCACCAAGGCTAGAATATTCAATAAGATATCATTGCTCTCTATGCTTTCCTCTATCGAAGTAGATAAAAATTGATTAGCAACAACGATAAAATTTGATTTACTTAATGATGACTGTGCTGACAAAAGCTCCTTAGCATATTCAGAGATTTTTCTATTTCTTGCAATTACTTTTAGACGATCCTCCGGAACGGTCCCCTTGGTATCTTTTCTGACTGCTTCCATTTCTTCATCGTTGATAGGAATTTGGATTTCTGAATCATTCTTAATTTCCTGCTCCGTCTGATACCATTTAATTGAGCTAGTTATATCTTTCATATTAAGTATGTTCTTTTTATCTACGGCAATATAACAAATTCCGGCTTTATCAGGTAAATAACGGTAAGCGGTTGCACTGTATTCGACCCTTCCATCTAACGCAGGACAGAGAAAGCTCTCCAGTTGTTTCTTCAATTTGCTCCAGGACATGTATCCTCCTATGTTCTCAAGGCCTTCTGCCAGTATTTACGGCAGTTACTCTTTTATTAACAATTATGCGTAACTTCTAGCTCATTATTGGCATAGATTGTTCCGTAAGTAGCACAAAGTAACATACCACCACAAACCTCGCTGCTCACTTGAAAGTTTACGTTATCTTCGTATGTGTCTATGCTATCAGCTCTAATTGTATCGACAAGCTTTTTGAAATGAAAGACCGGTAAATACTTCGCTATCATATCATAACTTGATAAATTATCTTTATCACTCGTGCCGTAAAACCCCTTGCTTTAGCTATGGGGATATAAGGCACTTTGCTCTGCATCCCCTGTAGGGGGTGCTAAGAGCAAACGAAAATAGTTCTTTTTTTTGTTAGATATTTCCTCTATCTAACGAAGTGGTATAATTAACCATGGGTGACGGTTTTGAATAGATCAGTGGAAAGTAACCACAATGTCGTATTTGACTGTAAATATCACGTTGTTTTTTGTCCGAAGTATCGTAAAAAGGTTTTGATAGAGCCAGTAGACATTCGATTAAAAGAGTTGTTTCTTGAAAAGGCAGTGGAACTACGTGCGGAAGTTGTTGAAATGGAAATCATGCCTGATCATGTTCATTTGCTCATCAAATGCGATCCGCAATTCGGAATCCACCGAGTCGTAAAACATTTGAAGGGCTATACCTCTAGAGTGTTGCGGATGGAATTTAGACATCTCAAAAGTAGACTTCCCTCGCTATGGACAAACTCCTACTTTGTAGCAACGGTTGGCACGGTGCAACTCGATGTGATCAAGAACTACATTGAGTCTCAAAAAGAAAGGAATGATTGAGCTTGCATAGAGCCTACAAATTCCGATTGTATCCAAACAAAGAACAAGCAACACTCATCAACAAGACAATTGGATGTACTCGCTTTGTATTCAATCACTTTCTTGCGAAACGAAAAGATGCTTACGAACAAGAAAACAAAACGTTGAATTACAACGACTGTTCTGCTTTGCTTACACAACTAAAAAAAGAAATCGAATGGTTGAAAGAAGTGGACTCCACTGCCCTGCAATCAACCTTAAAAGATTTGGATTCCTCCTACAAAAAGTTTTTCAAGGAGAAAAAAGGTTATCCCAAATTCAAGAGCAAGAAGAACCCAAAGCAATCCTATACATGCAAGATGAACATCAAAATAGAAGGGAATCGCATCAAACTTCCTAAGTTGGGATGGGTATCGTATGCTAAATCTAGAGAAGTTGAAGGGCGAATCCTATCAGCTACGATAAGATGCAATCCTTCAGGTAAATACTTTGTATCCGTATTGTGTGAAACGGAGTGTAAATTACTCCCACAAGTAGAACGAACAGTTGGGGTTGACCTTGGAATCAAGGATTTCGCCATTCTCTCTACTGGTGAGAAGGTGGCAAATCCAAAATACTATCGCAAGTATGAAAAACAACTGGCGAAGTGGCAACGGATTCAATCTCGTAGAAAAAAAGGCAGCAACAACCGGAACAAGGCGCGTACCAAAGTAGCTATACTCCACGAAAAAATTGCAAATACTCGTAACGATTTCCTACATAAGCTGTCAACCAAGCTGATCAACGAAAGCCAAGTGATCTGTTTGGAGGACTTGCAAGTGGAAAATATGGTCAAAAATCACAAGTTAGCCAAATCCATTGCAGATGCTTCGTGGTCTATGTTTCGTACGATGTTGGAGTATAAGGCAGAATGGTATGGAAGAAAAGTCTCTATTGTTGGAAAACAATTTCCTTCAAGCCAGCTCTGCTCAACTCCAAACTGTGGATACCGCAACAAAGAAGTGAAAATTCTCAACTTGCGCAGTTGGATATGCCCGCATTGTGGCGTACAACATGATCGTGACCAAAACGCTGCGATCAATATCGAGCAAGAAGGACTTCGATTGTTGGCGTAGTCAACTAAACTGTGGGACACACAGGGATAGCTTGGTAAAATTCACTCCGCTAGGAGTGACTACCCAAGAATCCCCCGCCTTTAGGCATGGGGAGTGTCAAGCTCAAGAGGCTTTGAGATTGGAGCATGAAAAGAGAAAAAAAGAGAAAAAAGTATACACTCGTCAGCAAAGAGACGAAATGAAGGAACGAAAAAGAGAATTAAGACTTCAAAAAGCTAAAGCTAAGCATCGTGGTAAATAATTTGGATAGTTTTTTATTCAAGTACGTGGGCTATCATCATCTTTTTTTAGTGGTGATAGCCCCACTTCTTTTTGTTATATAAAAAGTTCTGTTCATAAAGCTTGTTAGAAAGGAGAATTTTGAAATGTAGGGGGAAACAACTCCTGTAATTGTCCTTGCCTTGTACTTCTGTAGACTGTCTAAAAGGAGGGGTTCACCTCCTATGACTTAACTTCTGATGTAATGAAAAGATAATTTTAAGGAGGAAGAAAGTGGTGAATAATCAATGTAATTTAAAATGGGCTGATTTAAGCGATCCAGTTAAAACGATAATAGAACACATTGATATTAATTGTTGTGATGAAGATTTTCAAGTTGGAACTAAGCTAAATATACCGTATTTTAAGGGGAGATTCACTCAAGAAATGGCAGATGCAATTCTCGAATATCAATATTCGACTGAAAATTTAAACGAAAATTGTTATTCTGCCGAACAGCAAGATGGTGTATTGATGATAAAGTTCGTTAAGAGTTCAGAGAGATAGCTCGTTATGTCCAATTTCATTAGAGTGCAGTTGTAGAGATGTATTTCTGATTACCCATTTTTACCTCCTGAAAAACGAAACTATTTTGTAGCTAAGTAGTTCAAAATACCTTATTTCGCCAAATTATTTCCAAAACATCCGAAAAGCGACAAAAAAGAAATCTACTATTTCAAATGAGAAAGGCTAAACTCCCATTAATCAAGGGAATTTAGCCTTTTCTTTAACACCTATTTCAACGTCAAGAGCGTCACTGACTCCACATGCGCCGTTTCGGGATTGCTGTAACTTTAGGTGAACATGTTTTATTAAAGTGCTCTATAGTGTAGCTAATTGCATCAGCAATTCATCCAAGCCTATCAATGATCATATTAAATAATGCAATTGTGTGGTCAATAATGTGGTCAATGTCATCCTCTTGACAATCTAATATCTGAGTGGATGTGAGATGATAGTGAATCGGAGCAGGTACTTATAGGGATGCCTTGCGTACTGAAATGAAGTAACGCATAAGAGGGCGTGAGGGCTTTACCCTGCGCCTCTTACCATATTGTATTGTGTAGTATGTTGTAATTGTATGATATTACATACTACGCAATACATCTAGATGTGTATTTTATTACCAGATGTATGGAATTTCCTGTGGTATAATATCCCAGAATATTTAATTCAGACGGAGGTTGTTAACTTTGTACTATAGTGAAATAAGAGACAGCGAGAAAAATGGGCTATTAGAGAAAGTAAAAAAGAAAAACTACGGAAAATACTTGTATTCGATCAATTTATCTAATCTAAGACAATTTAAAGATCAAAAAATCACTTTCGATTTTCCTGTAACGGCTCTTGTAGCTCCTAATGGCGGAGGAAAAACCACGGTGCTTGGTGCGGCTGCTTTAGCGTATAAGGAAGTAAAGCCTGGAACATTTTTCACGAAAAGCGGGAAGTTTGATAACAGTATGGCGAACTGGAAAATCGAATACGAATTGGTAGATAAGAAGGTTTTTTCATCAAAATCAGATTCAATTCGAAGAACCGCCGCCTTCAAAGATCTTAAGTGGAAACGAGATAAATTTCTTAGCAGGAAGGTCATCGTTATGGGGGTGGCCAGAACTGTACCCGCCGTGGAACGTACCGAGCTTAAGAAGTGTGCCACAAACAAATTTACTGTGAAGGAAGCTCAAATTTCAACGTTTGCTAAGTCCGTATTAGAAGCTGTTGAAAAAATCCTTGGGAAAAGTGTTGCCGGTTATCAACGCATTCAAGTTGACAATAAAGGCAAGGTTTCCTTGCTTACCGGCCTAAGCGACTCTGGTAGTGAGTTTTCGGAATTCCATTTCGGAGCTGGCGAGTCCAGCATAATTCGGCTAATCATGCAAATCGAAGCCGCAGAGGAAAATTCTCTCGTGTTAATTGAAGAAATCGAAAACGGACTTCATCCAATTGCTTCTGTTCGACTGGTTGAGTATCTTATTGAAGCAGCAACTAGACTGAAAATACAAACTATATTCACGACACACTCTGACTATGCTTTACTGCCTTTACCAGGAGAAGCCATATGGGCTTCTTTAAACGGTAAACTAACTCAAGGCAGGCTAAAAATTTCTTCGTTGAGAGAATTGCGTCATACTCTGGAAACTCGATTGATTATTTATACTGAGGACGAGTTTACCAAACTGTGGGTTGAATCTATGCTGAGGTATTATGGTGCAGACCTGCAATCTATTGAAGTTCATTATATCGGTGGAGACGGAAACGCTGTTCAAATCAATAAATTTAACAATCAAAATCCAGGACAAAAAGCTCCTTCAGTTTGCTTGATTGACGGAGATTCGTCACAGTCTGAGTCAGAATTAGAGAAGGTATTCAGATTACCTGGCTACTATCCGGAAGAGTATGTGTATGATTCAATTAATAATGCATTCTCAGATGTCGGTGCTATGTTATGTATTGCATTGGGGTGGGACACCAATAAACAGAACGAATTAAAGAGACAAATGGAGGGTGTAAGGACAACAAACAGGGATTATCATTTATTGTTCAACCAGCTTGGCATGAAGCTAAGCCTAATCTCGGAAGAAACAGTGAGAACAGCATTTTTAAATATATGGTGTCACCACTTTAGAGAAGAATTACAAAAAACACTTAATCCTGTTAGTAAACTTCTCCCTGTTATAGAAACAGTATGAAACATTCATATACGGTTGTGTTGTGATGAAAGTGATTGGAGCAGGGAGAAGCAGAATGCCTTACAAGATAGTAAAGCGTAACGCAATAAGATGGCGCGAGGGCTTTCCCACGCGCCCAACTTGTATGGAAATAGTTATACAGTTCTACTTAGTGCTTAGTGCCACCTATAATTGTAGATTTGTGGTAGAGGTGATTGAAATAACTTTACTTACAATTTCAACGTCAATAATGGTTTCTATAATCGGTTTGTAATTAGGGTTATCACTGGTAAAAATTATTTCCCGATCAATTCCAGGGTCAAACCCTGGTTCGTAGTCCATTGGATAATACCTTTTAATAAAACCCTCAGATTTGTCAAATCTAGATACGGCAACAACAATATCTCCGGGTTTGATTTGAGCAGTTTTGTCACAACGCACAATAGAACCCTTAGGAATCGTTGGCTCCATCGAATCATCTTCCATTTCTAGGATATATTCGTTCGGAGTAATGCTCTCACCTTCATGTTCTTCATTAAGCGCAACTTCGTTTGGTAATCCTATGTTCAACCCTGAATTATAAGTGTGTTGACTGAGGTGCTTCGAAAACTTTAAGTCTGATAACTGATTATAATACACTTCTAACATTGCATATTCTTTTTCACTAACCTTATTTCTATAGCTAGTAACTATTATTTCTTTGGTTGTTTTTACTAGGTTTTTGATAAAAGTACTAATATAATCTGGTGCTTTCTCCAAATAAGCCTCGTATAAAAGCTCCTCAATCATTGAAGAATCACATACTTTTGCAATTGCTTCATTAACTTCATCCGAAGCTGGAGGTAATTTTCCGGTTTTTAGTTTACTAATATATGACTGGTCAATTTTTACACCGAATTCATTACATTTTTCTGCAATCACTTTCAACGTTAAGCCACTTTCCTCGATCATTTTACTAAGCATTTCACTATAACCCATAATAAACTCCTTCTATTTAGACTTTGTTATAAAAACTCATAACATGATTTCTAATTACATAAAAGTATTGACAGTAGCCTTGGTTTGTTATACCTTTTTGTTGTAATAAAAAATCAAAACTTGAATTCTAATTACAAAAGAGGTGATTGATATACAGAACAAGTCTAATTCTTCTTCAGATATTTTCTACAGTGAAATTGAGAACTATCTCCAAATGTTAGCAAAATCAAGAGCCATTCAAATTCAGTTTGAAAAAAGGATTCTTTCAAAGATCGCGCAAGCCCGGCAAGCAGCGAAGTAGCGAAGCCGATACCAGCATGGAGCGAAGCGGAATGGTGGCTTCGGTCTTGATAAGGAGATGCGAGATGTGCCAGGCTGGTTTAGCGGACAAGCCCGCACTTGGCTTGACCGCTAAGCCTTGTCCTGCACACTCGTAGAGGCTCCATGTCAAGACTGAGGCGTTAGCCTCTCGCCTAGGGCGCACCAAGATAACATGCGCCCCTCAAATTACAGCACAAAGGTGGTAGAAGTATTGATCTTAAAAGGTTTTGACACTCTTGAATTTGGTTTGAATGTTGAAAGCTACGAATCTAGTCTCAGGCCGCATTTAGACATGTTTAAAAATTTTAAGGAGGAGGCACAAGAGACAGGAGTAGAGAGGACTATATTTTTGAACAATGTTTCATTAACCGTTCATCGTACGGGTAAACGATTCTATTCATACAGATTGTCTTGTGATGACTTTACCATTTTTTTCGCCGATAAGGAATTGAAAACGAATCCTCCTGTTTTTGTTCATTTTTCATCAGGTTACATATGGTCGTTTGGTTTGGCTGGTGCTTACAAAAACTTTGCAGGATGGTTTGAATCGTTGACGGATTCCTACTATCGAAATCAAGTCTCACGTGCCGATATATGCGCCGATAGCGATTTGGTAACATTTAAACAAATCGATTCCAAAGGGGTGATAACTAGAGCGAGGAAAAAGGAAGATTGCTTTGTTAGTGGAGAACACATGGACGGGCGAAAGTTCAGTGGCTTCAGAGTTGGTACAGGTGGTCCATTGCTCGCACGAATCTACAATAAAACGTTGGAAATTAAAAAGTCAGGGAAGGACTGGTTTAAACAAATTTGGCGAGAGTATGGTTGGAACGAGGATAAAGATGTCTGGAGAGTAGAATTTCAATTACGGAGGGAGGTGTTAAAAGAGTTTGCGATACACACTATTGAAGATTTATTGGAAAAGGAGAGTGGTTTGTGGGCTTATCTGACACGTGAATGGTTTACGATAAGGCAGCCATCACAAGACAATGTTTCACGCTGGAAAATAAAACGGAAGTGGAGTGTAATTCAAAGGGCTGGAATGGAATATGAAGCCTCGCCGTTGACCAGAGAACTTGTGAAACAAGGTAGTTTAAAGCAGTTATTAGATCAAGGTAGAGGGATATTACTTTCAATAGCTGCCATAGGAAACCACGATTCTATTGAAGACACTGCTAAGCTGTTTCAAACCTGGACTGAGATTGGTTTAGATAAAAAAAATACGTCTTTCCAAGAAGAGAAAGAACGTAGAAGAAAAAAATTCTTATTCAATGACTAGCATATACAGATTTGGAGGAAAAATCAATGAGCAATAAAACGACAACAGTTGATGAATATCCTTTGGTTTTAACTGCGACTCATATTGCTGAAATCATCGGTGTTTCCAAAAGAGTGGCTTATGAAATCATGGAGAAATCGGGTTTTCCGTTAATTCGCATAGGTCGATGCAAGCGAGTTACAAGAGAAGCTTTGTTCAAATGGTTAAATGAGCAATATACCTAGAAGGAGTAGGTCATGAAAGGTTACTTTCGCAAGCGCGGTAGTCATTGGTCATTCACAGTGGATATTGGGAGAAAGCCGGACGGCACAAGAAACCAGAAGACAAAAGGCGGTTTCAAAACCAAGAGAGAGGCTGAACAAGCGTGTGCTGAATTGATCACGCAACTAACTAAGGGAGATTATCTGGAACCGAGTAAAAAGACGGTACAGGAAGCTATGGAAGCATGGCTACAGACTATATTACAGTCAACCTTGCGTATCTCAACTTATGAGAACTACTCTAAGGCAATATTGAAACGAATAATCCCTGCATTGGGTAATTTGAAACTAAAAGACGTTCAAGCAGATCATATTCAATCGTTCTATTTGACGTTGGTGAAAGAAGGCCTGTCTCCAGAATATATTCGGTATCTGCATTCCATATTAAAGAGTTTTTTTACTTATCAAGTCAGATTACAGAACATTATGAAAAATGTAGTAGCACTTGCTGTTCCTCCTAGGATCGGACGTAAAGAACAAAGGACGTGGTCAATTAAAGAAGCCGTCCGTTTTTTAGAAGTGGCTAAAGAGGATAACCAGACCTACTACATTGTGTATTTATTAGCTTTGTATACAGGGCTTAGAAGGGGAGAGATATTATCACTACGTTGGAAGGATTGCGATCTGAATCAGGGGAAAATTAGCGTTTGCCACACGCTGTATTACTCTAACCAGCAATTTCATTTCTTAGAGCCTAAAACGAGCCGTTCAAATCGATTGGTGTCCATACCTGACACTGTGGTCGGGGTATTAGAGTCTTATCGTTTACAACAGGAGATACACAAAAGAGAAATGGGGAGTGCATACGAAGATTATGACTTGATAGCTGCAAATGAAATTGGTCAACCAATTAATCCACGAAGTCTAACAGGGCATTTTCGACGAATGATACAGAAGGCGAGTGTACCAAAAATCCGTTTCCATGATACTAGGCATACTCACGCAACGATTCTCTTGAAGCTCGGGGAGCATGTCAAAATCGTTTCAGAGCGTCTAGGACACTCAAACGCAGCAATGACGATGAATGTATATAGTCATGTGACAAGTGACATGCAAAAAGACGCAGCAAGGAAATTTGAGACAGCGTTAAAAATCAGTAGTGGTGATTTGGAGGTAACAGATGGCTAAGAAAAAGAGAGGTCGTCAAAAGCATATGAAGTAGGAACACATCTGATTTGGTGTTTGGTTTGTAAAACATTCCATGAGATGAACAACAGTCATATGAGAATGGAGGATTGAAAATTATTATTCAATTATCGAGGGAGCAAGCGATTTTTTTTGAAACAATGTTGGATCTAAATTATGAATTTGAGCTTGAACTGCTTATTTTAGCCTACCATGATTTTTCACGTCTTGATTTTTCTTTACTTAGTGACAAAGACGTACATAGTAGGGCGAAGCATCTAATAAAGCATTACGAAGCATTGGGAAAGGGTGTCGACCTGTACGATACCAGGTGGGCAATTTTAGAGAAATTAGATTTAGATGATGCGGAATGGGAGTATTTAGATTTAGACGAAGAGAAGGGAGTCTTTATATGAGAGAGATGTTATTTGAAACAAGTGAAGGACATAGGCTCATTGGGGTATCTACTCAACCAACGGATGCTCAGATAGAAGAAATCTTGGAAATTCAGAGAAAAATGAGGATGGGTGCATTTGATGCAGTGTTTATTCTAAGAACTCGATTGAATAGAGTTACAATTGTAAATAAGGAAGAAATTGTACATATTCGCCCAGTAACAGTATTCGATAAAGAATATGATCCACATTTAGGTATTGGAGTAGAGTAATAAAATCTATTCATCCCGAGAATGAGAATACTAGCTCGCGTATTACTTTTTAAAAGGCTTCTTAATGGGGTTCCCTGCCGAGGCCCTAGGCGTCGGCAGGGACGCATTAGAGTGATGAATAGAGTTTATAGGCAAAGAATTATATGTTGTCCACATCAACCAATGAAAGGAAGAACAATAGATGGATATTTTTTATAACACGAACTTTAAAGAAAGAAATGGACAGATAACAGAATGCGAAGTCCAAAAATTCGAACATGGGGTAAAAACGCAGAGTGTGACACTCAAAGTGGGAACGATTTGCAAAATGGAAACAAGCAACAAGGCGGAATCAGAGAGTCAATTTAGAGAGGGAACCATTGAAGAATTTATTCGTGATGATATTGGAAATCCAATGTGGGCAGCTATACGATTTTTTGATACGGATCGTGTTATGAGGGTTGAACTAACTACGCTGATATAGATTTTTTATATCTACAAAGGGGCTGACCTCGAATGGCTAATCCACAAAAACAAAGCTTCATTCATTACTATATGTATTTCAGACGTTACCTTTCTGCCAAGCAATCATACGATTTAGCACTACAGAAGGTACCCGGTTTGACTCTTACAGTAGACTACTTGGAACAAGTCAGACGATCTAAAGAAGGCAATGCCAAAAGCAAAAGAAAGAAGCAAAGGGAGAAAATGCTTAGCGAAGTCCGTGAGCAAAAAAGGTCATTTTGGCATCGAGTGTGGTCAAAATGTGGTCAGCGCCTGTTTTCTTCCTAAAAGAGTCATCATCTAACGTAAAATGAAAAAGGCTAAACTCCCGATCAACAAGGGAATTTAGCCTTTTCTTTAACACCTATTTCAACGTCAAGAGCGTCACTGACTCCACATGCGCCGTATGCGGGAACATATCCACCGGCTGCACACTCTTCAACTCATACCGCTGCATCAGCTTCCCAACATCCTTTGCCAGCGTAGAAGGATTACAAGACACATACACAATCTTCTTCGGCAGCACATCCAACAAGGAACGAATCAGCGCATCATCCAGCCCAGTCCGCGGAGGGTCGACTACGACGACATCTGGTCGAGTCCCTTGCTTGGCCCATTTCGGCATCAAGACCTCGGCACGCCCCACGTGAAAGCTGGCATTCGCCGCTTGGTTACACTCTGCATTGCGATTGGCATCCTCGACAGCCTCAGGAATCAGCTCGATCCCGCGTACCTCGCGGGCATAAGGAGCGAGCCATAAGCCAATCGTCCCTGTCCCGCAATACAAATCGAGCACGAGCTCTTTTCCAGTCAGTCCAGCCGCGGTTTTCACCTGATTGTAGAGCTTTTGTGTCTGCTCGGGATTCAATTGGAAGAAGGCACGAGCCGACAAGTCGAAGGATAGCTCACCTAGCTTTTCAGCGATGGAGGCCTTGCCCCACAACGATACGGTCTTGTCGCCGAAAACGAGTGACGTTTTTTGGTTGTTTACGTTTTGTGCGATTCCTACCAGCTCAGGCAGTCTCGTGCGGAGCTCCAAAAGCAGCTCTTTCACCCGTGGAATTTCTGATGTAGCCGTTACAAGTGTTAATTGCGTTTCACCCGTAGCAAAAGCAACACGAGCTACGATGGTGCGGATGACGCCCGTCCGTTTTTTCTCGTCGTAGATCGGAATCCCGAGCTCCTCAACGATTTGCTTCGCTGTTTGGACGATTTTCGTTGTCGCTTCATGCTGCACCTGACAGCCTTCCAAGTTGACGAGCTTGTGGCTGCCTGTTTGATACAGTCCAGCGATGAGCTTGCCTTTTTCCTTGCCTACCTGAAACTGTGCTTTATTTCGATACGACCACGGGTTATCCATACCAATCGTAGGGGCGACTGGTGGCTGATTCAGTCGAGCGTACTTGCGCAGTGACTCGATGACGATTTCCTGCTTGCTTGCGAGCTGTGCAGCATAATCCATGTGCTGCAAGCTGCATCCGCCACACTCCGCATAGACCGGACAGGGGGGCTGCGTGCGAGATGCTGATTTTTCAACGACTCGTAAAAGACGTGCGGCCGCGTATTTTTCTCTTGCCTCGGTCACCTCTGCATGGACGACCTCGCCAGGGAGGGCACCCTCTACGAAAACGATTTTTCTTTTAAAATAGCCGATCCCTTCGCCATTAATGCCCAAGCTCTTGATCGTGAGCGTCATTTGCTGGCCGACACGGATGCTGGCGTCTTGTTCTTTTTTATGCGTTGTCATCTGTTCCGTTCTCCTCAAGCAATTCAGTATTTCCCTATTATAGAGCATTACGAGAGACGTTGCATGTATCGAGAAGATGCCTCGAAAAGCCTCTCAGATAATGGAAACTTCCTGTCCAGCTATGTTTTTGTTATAATAGTGCGGAGAATAATGAGGGAGTTGTGACGCTAGATGCAAGATCTATTTGAAAAAATGAAAGAATATCTCAACATGGATACTGAGATTTCTTTTGACGAGTTTGATGGCTACTACAAAAAGGTAACTGCGTTTCTAAACGATAGCTGGGAAACGCTAAACGAGGAAGATACCATGCACATGCTATTCATCCTCGACAACCTCAAGTCAAACGGTGAAGATCGCTCCAAACGCAAAGTGAAGGAAGCGAAAAAATACGCGAAAATGGCACAGCGCACTGAGATTTGGGCGAATGCTCTGATTGGCCGTCTGCGTGAAGCTGGTTTGACTGACGAAGAAATCGGCAAGCGTTACGAAGCGATCTACGAAGCAGTATAGGATGTAGCGAAAAGAAAAACGGGTACCGATTTGAGTGCATTTAGCTCGAAAGGGAACCCGTTTTTTTGTCATTGCTTCCTGCCAAATAACAAGAAGATTGACAACTAGTGGGTTTCGGCGTAGAATGTTTAACTAATTCGAATAGTTCGTATCTATGAGCGTTGAAAAGGAAGAGTAGAAACAGAAAGCAGCGTGCAGAGAGCCGTTCCCCGTGCTGAAAGAATGGCCGCCAGCCTGTTTTGAAAATCACCTTGGAGCATTGTCCTGGAAAATCAGCTTGTGTAGCCAGTGAGTATAGGACAACGAATTCGTCCTCGTTATCGGACGGGAGTTTCATAGTGAACTGCCAAAGTCTGTTTTTCGTGAGGAAGACAGAGAAGCTGAGTGGTACCGCGATGCCCTCGCCTCAGCCAGCCGTGCGTAATTTGTGCGTAGCTGGTTGGGGCGGGGGCTTTTTGATTTGGTCTGGTCCTTATTACAAAAGAGAAGGAATTTAGGAGGAACATATATATGCATACGGTCAGAGTGGAAGACATCGTAGTAGCCAATCATGCATTAAAAGACGTGGTGGAGAAGACGCCCTTGCAAAAAAACAAAGTGCTGTCTGAGCGCTACGGCTGCAACGTGTATTTGAAAAGAGAAGACTTGCAGATCGTTCGTTCCTTCAAAATCCGCGGTGCTTATCATTTTATGCGGAATCTTTCCACAATAGAGCGGGAGCGTGGTGTCGTCTGTGCGAGTGCAGGCAATCATGCGCAGGGTGTAGCTTACTCGTGTAACCATTTGCAAATCAAGGGCACGATCTTTATGCCAGCGACCACCCCGCGCCAAAAAATATCGCAGGTCAAACTGTTTGGCGGCTCCTATGTAGAGGTTGTATTGATCGGGGACACCTTCGATGATTCATTTGCAGAGGCGATGAAGTATTGCATTCAGGAAGATCGGACCTTTGTTCATCCGTTTGACGATCCATTGGTGGTAGCTGGACAAGGAACAGTTGGTCTGGAAATTATGAATGACATGGAGGAACCGGCTGATTTCGTCTTTATGAGTATCGGCGGTGGTGGATTGGCAGCGGGTGTGGGAACGTACGTAAAAGGCATCAGCCCGAACACCCGGATCATTGGCGTGGAGCCGGCAGGAGCAGCCTCAATGCAAGCCGCTCTGGAGCAAAACGATGTTGTCACCTTAGATGAAATTGACAAGTTTGTCGATGGTGCAGCCGTCAAGCAAGTAGGGCAGCTAACGATGAGTATTTGTCAGGAGCTGCTGGATGACATCGTACTGGTCCCGGAAGGCAAGGTATGCACAACCATTTTGGAGTTGTATAACAGCAATGCCATCGTCGTGGAACCTGCGGGTGCCCTGTCGATTGCCGCTCTCGATTACTACCGGGATCAAATCGCCGGGAAAAACGTAGTGTGTGTCATCAGCGGGGGAAACAACGACATTGACCGGATGCAAGAGATCAAGGAGCGCTCCCTGCTGCATGAGGGCTTGAAGCACTATTTTGTTATCAATTTCCCACAGCGTGCCGGAGCCTTGCGAGAGTTCATGGAAAAAGTATTGGGGCCGCACGATGATATCACCCGGTTTGAGTATACGAAAAAGAACAACAAAGAAAATGGCCCGGCACTGGTTGGCATTGAAATGAAATGCAAGGATGACTATCAGCCATTAGTCAGTCGGATGAAGCAGCATGGTATCCGCTATGTAGAGATTACGAATGATCCGTATTTGTTCAATCTGCTGATTTAGGTCGTTGTGTTACAACAGATGCGGAATTTACAAAAATGTATGAATACAGCGAAAAAAGGAGCAATAAAGAGAGAATGAGCGAGAGAGAAAGATAAATCGGCGTAATGTATTATAACAAACTTTTATAAAACAGATGCTGTTGTAATACAATACAGATAATAACACACGGGGGGTTTTAATCATGACGCCGATCACTTCTTTCTTTCGCAATCTCGAAGCAAAATGCTGTGCTGCTTGCGGTCAGATGATCCACGAACAAGCTGAATCGTATGCAACAGAATGCGTACCTTGCCAAGAGCAAGCATCCTTTGACGCTTACAAATACTATCATCAAAAACGCTAAGCCGAGCATAAATACTGGATGAAGCAGGTATACCTGTTTTTTGATTCAAAGAAAAAGCCGCTGTTCCATAACAACGGCTTTTTCGCATGTCAGCGCGGTTTATCGGCGTGCTTTGCAGCTTCCTGCTTGACGTAATCAATCAGCCCCAATTGAAAGCCTTCTTGTGTAAGGAGACGTTTGGCTTCATACGTACTCGCATAGTAGGCTTGGACATGCGGATCGTTGTCAAGAACGGAACGACATGCCTGATCACGAGAAAGCTCCTGGTACCAGTCTGCCTGTTTGATTTGGGCGACGAGATCCTCATATGCAGGTTCTGGTTTTTTCCATGGATTCAAACGATGAATAATTTCACCAAGGATTGCAACAACGATTAGAATTCCGATTAAAAACATGGCTGTCACCTCAAAGGTTGGATCACTCTCATGGTACCATTCTCCTGAAGACGCCGCCATGGGGAAGTCGGTCTGCTTGCAAAACAAGGAGAAAGCAGGCATGCTATATACTGTAAAAGAAAGGGCCGGAACGCCTGGGAAAAAGGAGGGCGCGAGATGTTTCATCCGCTTGTTTTTGACAATATCAGGGTTGTTTTGGAAGGTGCGGTATACGACCGGGACTTCGAAGGGGCAATCACGATTACGAACCGCTCGGATGTCATGGATATGGCTACGTTCCATCGACAGTTTCAGATCGAGTTCAAACTGGCTGATCAACATGAGCATACCACAGCTGTCCGTGCTGAGATGCAGCTTCGTACTCAGTTAGCTGATATTGCAGCCGAGCAGCTAGAACAGCCATTGACAGATCATATCGGATGTACGATTTGCATCCATTTTTTCTTGCAGATGGAAAATTACAGAGATGTGCCCGCCGAAGCGAGAGAAATCACATCGATTCTCAATGACATCTGGGGGCAGCGACCGTATATTACGCAGAAAGTATCGGCTAAGCTAGAAGAGCATCGAATCGATTGGCCGCCGAAGCAAATAACCAATCAGGTGACGCTGGACTTTCATCGGAAAATTGATGAAGGCAACATCGATGACTTGAACGAATTAATCGATCATACGGTTCAGTCACTTCAAAAGCTACAGTTATACATGGATCAACAAACAAAAAGGTAAGCGGACAGAACGGGGATTTACAAAAGGGCAGATGCGTATTATTATTTTGTTAACCTTATATTATTTTTAGTTAACAAAACGGAGGCTAGTACGCATGAGAAACGAACGCTTGAGATGGCTATTGCTCTCTGCCATCTTTGCTGCAATGACTGCGGTATTGTCGCAGGTGACGATTCCTTTGCCGTTGATTCCGATTACCGCGCAGACGTTAGCGGTAGGGCTGACGGCGACTATTTTGGGAAAACGATACGGGACACTTGCTTTGGTTATTTATGTTTTGCTCGGTGCAGTCGGATTGCCTGTGTTCAGCGAGGCAAAAGGCGGATTGCAAATATTGGTCGGAAAATCCGGCGGGTACATATTTGGGTTTATTGCAACCGCTTATGTGACTGGGCTCTACTTGGAGAAAACAAGATTCACCTTGAAAAACGCCATCATCGCCAATATCATTGGCATGTTTGTCACACTCGCTTTTGGTGCTGTACAGCTCAAATACGTCATGGACATTCCATGGGATAAAGCTGTCGCTTTTGGTATAACACCTTTCCTCATTGTAGGGGTTGTCAAAGCAGTTCTGGCTTCTCTGATTGGCATCAAGGTGCGCGAGCGACTGATTGCTTCTCGTCTGTTGCGCACAGATCAGCCTGTTACACGATAAACAAAATGATTTCGTCAGCCACCCGAAGTTCGGGTGGTTTTTTTTCGCATAATCTCCTTAACGTGCCGGATACTATCGGTAGGATTTTGCATGTAAAAAGGAGGAGACGCATGAATATCACGACCACTGGCCCAAAAGGTCTTCCAATCTCAGGGAACTTGATGGCATTTCGCCGATCGCCGCTTCAGTTCATCCGCGACGCGGCAGAAGAGCATGGAGAAGTCGTCCATTTTCGCTTCGGTCCTTCCCGCCATATTTATCTGTTAACGAATCCGGATCACATCAAAGAGGTTTTGGTCAGCAAACAGGCGCATTTTCGAAAAGGGAAAGGACTACAGGTTGCGCGAGCTGTTGTAGGAGATGGAATTCTTACCAGTGAAGGGAAAAAGCATTTGCGACAACGGCGGCTTATGCAGCCAGCTTTTCATCGAGATCGTATCGCCACCTACGGAGACGTGATGGTCCGGCAAGCAGTTGATCTCATGTCGGATTGGAAAAGCGGGGAGCTGCGCGATATTCACTCGGACATGATGAAAGTAACGCTTGCGATCATTACGGAGACGATGTTTGGCAAAACCGTCAAGGAAGGCGCCGATCAGATTGGACATGCCATCGATGTCGGTTTGAAATATGTGGCAAACAAAGGCTCCTCGTTTATCGACATTCCGTTGTCCGTACCTACCAAAAGCAATCGGGAGTTCCTGGAGTCGAGTGAGCTACTGGACAAAACGATCTACTCCTTGATCGAAGCGCGGCGTAATAGTGAAGGAGAAGAGCACAAGGACTTGTTGGGGATGCTTTTGGCTGCGCGTGATGAAGATGATGGGGAGGGAATGACAGACGAGCAGGTGCGCGACGAGGTCATGACCATTTTTGTAGCTGGCCATGAGACGACTGCGAATACCAT
This sequence comes from Brevibacillus sp. RS1.1, assembly GCF_013284365.1. Classification (NCBI taxonomy): domain Bacteria; kingdom Bacillati; phylum Bacillota; class Bacilli; order Caryophanales; family Paenibacillaceae; genus Brevibacillus; species Brevibacillus sp. RS1.1. Next base: position 64,977 of record NZ_JABSVA010000012.1, on the reverse strand, counting down.
GTCGTGGATTTTCTATTTGCTGGCTACTCATCCCGAGGTGGAGAAAAAGCTGCATGACGAGCTGTCGACCGTGTTGTGTGAAAAGCTGCCGACAGTCGAAGATCTTCCGCAGCTGAAGTATACGAATCTCATTGTACAGGAAACGCTGAGGCTCTATCCTGCGGCTTGGACGATTAACCGGGAAGTGGTAGATGAGGTTGAGATCGGCGGTCACACGTACAAGCCTGGGGAAACACTGATGATGAGCCAATATGTCATGCACCGTGACCCACGCTATTATGAGCAGGCTGAAGAATTCATTCCAGAGCGTTTTGACAGCGACCTCTTAAAAAGAAATCCAGCCTATGCTTATTTCCCGTTTGGCGGCGGGCCGCGTGTTTGTATTGGGAATAACTTTGCTTTGATGGAGGCAGCATTGCTACTGGCGACGATTGCACAGCGATATCGACTACGACTGGCTGAACCGAACCAGACAGTGGAGCCCGAGCCGTTGGTCACCTTGCGTCCCAAGAACGGACTGCCGATGCGTTTGGAGAAGAGATAGAAAAAAATGGAAGTTAGGGGGCAAAAAAAGAGGCATCTTATCACTACGGTTTCGCCGATTGTGTCAGATACCGAACTGGGGGTTATTTATCACTGAAAGCAACATGCTTACAAAAATGATTTTACAAGTAAAATATTAAGAAATAATTAACTGAGAATAAATCTATATAAAGTAAGGGTAGCTTGAGAAAGCTACCCGTGGAAGAAGGGGATGGTGAAGGAGAAACTGCTTCCCATTCCCAATTCGCTGTTTACCATCAGATCTCCGCCGTGAAGCCGGACGATGCTCTTACAAATCGTTAAGCCTAAGCCTGTACCGCCACTGTTGCGATTTCGTGATTTTTCCGCCCGATAAAACTTGGTGAAAATCTTCGTCAAGTCTTCAGCGGCGATTCCTTCTCCTTTGTCGATTACAGTAAAAAGGACATGTCCTTCTCGCTGATCACAAGTAAGGTAAATGGAGCCATCCGGTTTGTTGTAGTGAATGGCGTTGTTCAACAAATTTTCCATGACACGGCGCAGCTTAGTCTCATCCGCTTCGATGTGTAGTTCATTGGAGATTCGCAGCTTCCATTGAAACGTGAGGCCTGCCTCTTTGATTCTTGGCAAATAGTCCTCAATGATTCCTCGCAAGAAGCTTTTGACATGAATGCGGTTAATGCTGAGTCGAACTTCGGAGCTTTGCGTGGTGAAGTCCTGCAGCTCGTCCAGCAGCTTTTCCAAGTCCGTCGTTTTTAGCTCGATTTTGCCCATCTGTTTCTGTATTTTGGTCATATCCGTCACGCGACCAGAGCCGATATATGAGGCATACCCTTTGATCGTGGTGAGAGGTGTACGGAAGTCGTGGGCGATCGAAGCAATCATTTCAGCCTGTCTTTCTTCCGCTAAGCGAAGCTCATCCACCATTTCCCCGAAATATCGAAAGAGTTGCCCGAATTCATCATGCGATCGATACGTAAATGTGACCAGCCGCTTCCCTTCCTGGATTTCTTGCGTGACGCGCGATAATTCGTTAACCGGACGTAGTATCCAGCGAACGAACAAAGCGAGCAGAACCAATCCTACCAGACTAATGCTTCCGTAAATAAACCAAAGCATCATGGAAACCCCTGTCGTAGCCATCATGTCGTAATCATCCGTGTAGAAATAAACAACAATCTCCCCTGTACGCGGTGGCTCCTGCTGAAAATGGTACTCAGCGACCACTTTGAGGTCATTTTGCTTAGCAGAATCGCCACGGCTTGATGAGGAGGGGGAAGGCATTTTTAAATTATAGGCGCTTGATGTTTTGCTGTAGATAGTGTTTCCATTGGCATCCTTCACGAGCATGCGGTACATCACGTCGTCTGGCAACTGCTTCTCAAGCTCCATGCGTTCGATTGGGTCCTTGAAATTACTGACGAGAAGCAGTTGATTGAGCATGACCTTCTCTGCGGCTTCCTTCTCAGCCTGGTACTGATTATGCCGGTCATTTTTGAGTTGAGCGACAATAATGTCTTGAAAAACAAATTTAAACAACAAAATGGTGAGTGTGAGCAAGGCAATGAAGGAGAGAAAAATTTTATTGCGCAAGCTCATTTAAAGCTTCTCCCCGATAAATACGTAGCCTGTCCCCCATTGTGTTTTAATGAATTGACGTTCCGTTTCCAGCTTCTCACGGAGGTTTTTAATATGGACCGTCACTGTATTGAGCGAGCCATAACCATATCCCCAAACACGGTCATAAATTTGCTCTCTTGTAAAGACGATGCCCGCATTTTCTGCGAGGAAGGTGAGTAGTTGGAATTCCTTGGTAGAGAGCTCGATCTTTTGGTTACATACATATACGGAATACGTTTCTTTATGAATTTCCAAGTCCTTGAATTTCAAAACCGTAATTGGAGAAGAGGCTGTTTCCTTCTCAGGCTGCTCTTCGGTATGCTTGCGAATGCGCTCATAGCGACGAAGGTGGGCACGAATGCGAGCGAGCAGCTCTTCTGTATCAAAAGGCTTCGTGATGTAATCGTCTGCGCCGATTTCAAAGCCGACTACCTTATCTACCGCTTTTCCTTTTGCACTGAGAAACAGTATAGGCAAATCCCACTCACGGCGAATTTGAGAGCAGAGCTCGTAGCCACTCATGTTGGGCATCATAATATCCAAAAGGATCAGGTTGGGACGCTCACCTTGGCTGAGCAGCGAGAGTGCGTCTTCTCCGCTTTCAGCAGAGGAAACGCTGAAGCCCTCGTTCTCCAAAATGTCTTCTAGCAGTTCAATAATCTCCAGATTGTCATCGACAATTAAAATGTGATCTTTCACCGGAACAACCCCCAGTTACTTCTATTAATAAGGAATACCATTCAAAGAATGGGTCTTGTCTATCATAACATGCTTTGCCCCTATCAGGGGAAGAAACCCCGTAAGTTATTAAGTTGTTCTAATATGTGAGGGTACCTCTTTAGACCAGGTACTAAATTTCGTCAGAAAAAGCCAGAGACGTAGTGTCCCTGGCTTTTATTATTTTGCCGAATGACTATTTTTTAGCTGGTTTTTCCGGCAACGATGCAGCTTGCACCGCTTTTTCCTTATTCGGAGTTTCTGCTTTCGCTAGAACAGGAGCACTGAGACGCTTGGCGCCTACATAACGCTTGCTCCAGTAGTATGGATCGTTCAACTTGGTGTTGACGACTCCACGACCAGATTCCGAGTGCACGAATGTGCCGTCTCCGATGTAGATACCCACGTGAGAAATGCTGCGACCGTTCGTATTGAAGAATACGAGATCGCCTGGTTGCAAATCTTTTCTGTCTACCTCTGTACCTAATTCGTACTGGGAAGCAGAATTGTGAGGCAGGTCTACACCTAACGCATCAAATACGTAGCGTGTGAAACCGGAGCAGTCAAAGCCTTTTTTGGACGAGCCGGAAGATTTGTAAGGGGTACCGTACAAGTCGCTGACAACTTCATGGAGAGTATTCTCCTCAGCAGCCTGTGCAGCGCCTGCCCCCATAGCAAGCAATCCAGCCATAAATAAAGATAAAACCATCTTGCGCAAAAGAAACTGCTCCCTTCGTGAGCCTACGAGGTTAGCTGAAGGGTTCGGTCGAAAGGACGCCCTAGGCTGCTAGGAGTAGCAACCATTCACCCCAAAAACGTGGTTCCCCCGTTTCCGCTAAGCGGAATTCGGCTATTTTTCGATGTTTTTTTACACGCACTCTTACGAAGATTCTACGCCAGTCCTTTTTTTCCTTCTTTTTATCTGTTCATTCACATATTCGTCACAAAGATAGCGTCAAATGCTGTAACGTTTTCGTTCGACAGTGCAAGCCGCCTTTCGACGTGGGCTTATTCCTGCCTTGCGGGAGAGCTCGTCCGATTAAGGCAGGAAAATGTCTCCGTCCAAGGACGGAGGGAAAAACCAACCGCACGCCCGTTATGGGAAGCCTATACCGAGGGCTACAATAAGGGCATAACGTTCCACAAGCACCACATGCAAAACGAATGGAGGTAAGCGAGTAATGAGCGAACGGTCTGGCAAAGTACTACTCGGGCTGGTTCTGCTGCTAGTCGGTGGGTTGGTTCTTCTCGATCTGGTGGGTATCGATATCGGAGACTTGCTCGGGTTTATCATTCCCGGCGTGATCATGATATACGGTGCCAAAAAGATCATGGGACAAACCGGTTCACGATTTTGGGGAATCCTGGTCTTCCTATTCGGGTTCCTGATGTTGATTGGCAAGCTTGACCTACTGTTTCACGCGCTTCTGGCCATTGGGGTGATTTATCTGGGATATCGCTTACTGCGTCCCAGCCAAGAACCTAAACAAGCGCCACCTGCTTGGGAGCGTGAATGGGCCCAAAAAGTATTAAAGGAAGATACGCTGGACACTTGGGAGAGAGATGTAAGAAGACGCCCACAGTAACGCCAATGTCGCAAGAGTCTTTTGGATGAACAATATGATGTGATATGATGAGGAGGAAAAAATAATGAGTATCTTTAAACGTTTGCGTGACCTGACAGTAGCTTCGGTAAATGATGCATTGGATTCGATGGAAGATCCGGTAGTAATGCTGAATCAATATATGCGTGACATGGAAGTAGAAATCGGACAAGTTGAAGTAGCGGTTGCCCGTCAGGTTGCACTGGAAAAGAAATTCCGTCAGCAATTGGACGAAGCCAATGCTCTGATCGAAAAACGTGATCGCCAAGTCAAGCTCGCCTTGACTGAAGGAGAAGACGAGTTGGCTCGTCGAGCACTCGCTGACAAGAAGCAGTACGAAGGCCGTGCAGCGGAATATGAAACGCTGTACCTGTCAGCATCCGAGTCAGCTACGCAAATGCGCGAGAAGCTGGCTGAGCTGAAGGAAGAGTTCTATAAAATGCGTGCGAAAAAGTTCACACTGATGGCACGTGCACAAGTAGCTCGTACACAAAAGCAAGTCAATCAAGCAGTTGTCGGTATCGGCAATCAGTCCGCAGGCCGTGGCTTCGCTCGCATGGAAGAGAAAGTCATGCGCATGGAAGCAGAAGCGCAAATGAGCGGGCAATGGCGCCAAACGAACCGCGCTTGGGAAAACGCTTTGTCTGAGCTGGAAAAGGATGATCTCGATGCAGAACTTGCTAGCATCAAAGCATCCATTAAGGAAGTAAAAACACCGGTAGCCAAACCAGTACAATCCTAATTCAACAGGAACTGGGGGACAAGGTGTAGAATAGAGTGTGTCAATTCGGCAGCCTGTGTACATCAGGCTGCTTTTCCCCTAGGAGGTACGATTCTTGCAGGACTTCTTGGTCTTTTTGCGGCGGTTTATCGCTGAGCCTGGACGCGTCGGTAGTATCATCCCTAGCTCTCGTTTTTTATGTGAGCAAATGTTGAAAAGCGTCGATTGGGCTTCAACCGATGTGATCCTGGAGCTGGGACCTGGTACAGGGGCATTTACCCAAACGATCTATCAGCGCTTGCATCCCGGCACACAGTACGTGCTCGTGGAACGAGATTCCCAATTTCGCTCTATGCTTCAATCACGTTTTCCCGATCTTCCTATCAGGGAGGAAGCGACTAAACTTAGGTCTTACTTGGAGGAGCAGGACCTTGCAGGTGCAGATGTCATTATCTCAGGTCTGCCATTCGCCAATTTTCAACAAGAGCTGCGGGCAGCAATTCTGGACGAAGTTCAATCTGTACTGAAGCCAGGGGGCCTATTTATTACATTCCAATATTCGCTACAACTCCAAGCTGAGTTGCAGGATCGTTTTCCCTGGGTCAAGATCGACTTTACCCTGTTGAACATTCCGCCTGCATTCATCTATACATGTCGTAATGGACAAAGTGAAAACGATCAGCGTGGGGCGTGAGAGAGGAGACTTTTGTGAAACTGTCCCGTTTACACAAAATGTTGGCTGGTGTCCTGATTATTTTTACGGGAATCGGTCTTTTGTTAGACAGTTTGGGTATCATATCGTTCGGTCTGTTTGATTTGTGGCCGATGGTGCTTATTTATTTTGGCCTTCGTTTGTGGGGGAATAAAAATCGGATTGGCGGAGGGATTCTATTCTCTCTGGGGACCATCATCGCGACGGACATGTGGTTTGGTGTCGGGATTGATGATCTGTTCCAGATTGCAGTACCAATCGTGTTTATTTATTTCGGCTTTCAGTTGATTCGGGGCAAGAACAGCAGACGAGATCGCCATGTGAATCAACCATTGGGAGAGAGTGGGACCCCATCTGCGGAGACGATTTTGACTAGTGATGCGAGTGCCCCGAATGACGTGAACGTTTCAACAGCGGAACGCCCTTGGCAAGACAACTGGAACAAATGGAAGCATGTTGGTGGCAAAATTCCTCATCACGAAAAAATGTCTTCATCACCTGACGACATGTTGCCAAAAGATTCCCGCAGTTCTCTGATTGGGGATTATCACCTGACTTCCGGGCGTTTTGAACTGAGTTACTTGCATGTCTGGCATGGAATCGGGGATGTTGTGATTGATCTTTCTCGGGCAGTGTTGATGCGGGATGAGGCGTTTCTTGTCGTAGAGGGCTGGGTAGGCGATGTGACGATTTATGTGCCTATCGATCTTCCTGTATCGGTAACGGCAGGCTTGAGTATTGGTGACCTGGAGGTGCTAAGCCACCGGCAGGGAGGTATCAATCGCAGTGTTAAGATTCGTTCTGATCAGTATGATGAAGCATTGCAAAAAGTAAACTTGCATATCTCGCTGCTTGTCGGCGATATAAAAGTCAAGTACATCTAGGAGGTACTGGCGGATGCGTCGACAGCGATTGGCAAGTATTCAGTGGCAATACGTGCGCTATGGCATGTTACTGGCCGTCAGTGCAATTACTGCCGCGTTTATTTGTTTCTTTTGGCTATACTTTTTATGGAAAGATCACCCCGGGATTCATCGGTGGTACAACGAAATAATTAGCGACCGCAACCTCGTGAAGTGGCTGGCAGAATATATAGGCATCAATCTGCCTACCGATCCAGAGGGCTTGATTCAGCTTGCTGCTTTTGTTGTTTCTTTGCCGGCAGGTGTCTTAGTGGCATTGATCATTTCCTATATCATCGGCAATTTGTTGAAAAAGAGACTCAGTGTACTGTGGGAAGCTGCTATGAAGCTTGGACGCGGGATGCTGTCATATCGGGTTCCCGAATTGGGCGTCGATGAAGTCGGCGAATTAGGATGGCAGATCAATCGCTTGGCTTCGCAATGGGAAGAGCAAGTAGCATCTTTGCAGCGGTTGTCGAACCACAATGCGGCTCTCGCAGAGCAATTGAAGCATGCAGCAGTAACTGAGGAGCGACAGAGATTGGCGAGAGAACTGCATGACGCAGTCAGCCAGCAGTTGTTCGCCATCGCCATGACGACTGCGGCGATGAAGCGGCTTGTAGAAAAAAATCCTCAGCGTGCAGCCCAACAGATTGAATTGGTCGAAGAGATGGCAGCAGCTGCACAAGCAGAGATGAGGGCATTACTCTTGCACCTTCGCCCGGCTACGTTACAAAACAAGTCATTGAAGGAAGCTATTCTGGAACTTTTAGATGAGCTGACGCGTAAAAATACCATGCAGCTGACTTGGGAGATTGAAGACGTCGAAGGCTTGCCGAGTGGAATTGAGGATCATTTGTTCCGTATTTTGCAGGAGTCCTTGTCCAATACATTGCGGCATGCCAGAGCTACCCAGATTGCAGTGAAGCTATTTACACTGCAAGAGCAGGTTCGCCTGCGAGTAACGGATGACGGTGTTGGTTTTGATCCAGATGGGGAGAAAATGACGTCCTACGGTTTGCGCAGCATGCAAGAGCGCGTAGCAGAGGTTGGAGGCTCCATGGAGATTTACTCGGCGATTGGGAAGGGGACGCAAATTGAGGTGCGTATTCCTATAGTGTCACAGACGGAACGGGAAGGGTGAAGGCTCGGTGATTCGGGTACTACTGGTAGATGATCACGAAATGGTTCGGATGGGTCTGGCTGCTTATTTGTCTACAGAGGACGATATTGAAGTCGTAGCAGAGGCAGGCAGTGGGGAAGAAGGCGTGCGAATGACGCAAGAACTGCTCCCAGATGTCGTTCTGATGGATTTGGTCATGGAAGGCATCGGCGGTGTGGAAGCGACTCGACGTATTCGTGAAAGCTGCCCTTCCAGTAAGGTAATTGTCTTGACTAGCTTTATTGATGACGAAAAGGTATATCCGGTCATTGAAGCGGGGGCATTCAGCTACTTGTTAAAGACTTCGCGTGCAGCCGAGATTGCAAAAGCAATTCGCTCTGCTGCGGCGGGTGAACCAGTTCTGGAATCGAGGGTAGCAGGAAAAATCATGGCCCGTTTCCGTCACGGTCAAGAGTCTCATCCACATGAACAGCTGACGCCGCGCGAGTTAGAGGTTTTGAAGCTGATCGGTCAGGGCAAGTCCAACCAAGAAATTGCTGATGAGCTGATTATCGGGATCAAAACAGTCAAGACTCATGTCAGCAACATTCTTGCCAAGCTGAACGTGGAGGATCGCACGCAAGCGGCCATTTACGTGCATACACATAGCTTAGGTTAATCACATAGCATCATGTATAAGTAAACGCGCCAAATAGCTCCTCAGCAAACAGGGGCTTTTTCGCGCGTTTACTTGTTTAAACCGTTTTCTTGTGTGCAAACCGTGAGTTTTTTTCGTAGATGTGGTAAAGATAGTAAGTAACGAATGAGAGATTACGGAAAGGAGGGACGGGCTATGAGGCACAAACCTCAAACACGCTCCAAGGTGCTTTCGGCTGACAATGGTGTGGATATCGTTGGGGATGTTCACGGCTGTTACGACGAATTTATAGAATTGCTCAAACGCTTGGGATATGAACGAGCCCCAGACGGTACATATCGCCATCCCCACGGCCGAAAGCTCCTTTCCCTCGGTGATATTACGAGTCGTGGACCTTACTCAATCAAAATGCTGCAATTTTTTCACCAGCATGTCACGACAGGCCTGGCTGAAATGGTAGATAGTAACCACGGGTGGAAAGTAGCCCGCTGGTTGGATGGCAGACCAGTGACATTGGCTCACGGAGATGAAAAGGTAGAAGAGGAGATTCGGTTGTATCAGCAAGAATACGGACCGAAGAAGGCCTCCTTGCTGCGTGAGCAGAGCCGTAGATTACTATTTTCTTCTCCTTCGCACATGATCATCAAACAAAATGAAAAAATAGTAGCGGTCGCCGTTCATGCGGGGATTCGCGATGATTACATAGGGATGGATTCGCCTGCGGTCTACACGTTTTGCCGATATGGCGATGTAGCAGGGACGGGGCCGGATGGGCGCCCGATCCGCAGAGAATGGGCAAAAGAACGAAAAGTGACTTCGCCCATCATCGTATGGGGACATGATCCGCATCCAGAACCAAAACGAAAAAATGGCACCATCAACATCGACCAAGGATGTGTGTTCGGCGGAAAGTTAACCGCCTACCGCTATCCAGAGGACGAATTGGTGAGTGTGCCAGCAAAAAGAAACTATTCGGGTTTAACGGATACGCCGCTGACCCGTTTTAAGGCAGATGATTAAACGGAGACGTTATGTTACGGTTTGAGCTTTTCGAATAAACGCTTCAGGATGACAGCATGTGCCCAGAGCGGCAGAGGTTGGTCAGGCTGCTGACGCCATTGTTCGTCTGTCAAAAAGCCTTGATCATACAGCCAGTTGACGGCTTCCTGCTTCCAGTCAGCGCCGTTTCCGGGAGAAGTGGTAGGAGCAAGGGTAGGTGCTGTAGTAGGTTTTGGATTTGAAGTAGGAGTCGTAGGGGGCTGGTAGGGAAGTTTAGCGTACGTGCAAAATGCCCGGACTACCCCTTCCGCGAGATCTCGCCAATCCTGTTGTAGTTTATTTGCGTCCAACGCATTGTCGGCAAAGCCATACTCGACGATGACCGTCTCCACGCTACCAGTCTCCCGGTGCATGAAGTAGTAATCGAGCCGCGGATTATCTGGCAGAGTCCGCGTAAAAATGCGCCGATTTGGCATCCCTTCCGCTGTTAGGGCATCCTGGATCAATTGGGGAAAGGTGGGGGAGCCATAAATCGAGTAAATGACCTCGGAGCCCCGGCCGCCACCTGAGTTAATATGGTTGGATATGCAGTAGCGAGCACTGCTGTTTCGAACCAGAGCAGTCCGAGCCTCACTTGTTAGAGTCACATCGGTTGTCCGTGTGATCGCGACAGGAATATTTAGAGCCAAAAAGCGATTATATTGGTAAAGCGATATTTGCAAATTCATATCTTTCTCGGTAAATTGCGTGTTGTTACCTCCGCCTGGATCGCTGCCACCGTGTCCAGCGTCCAGAATCACAATTGGAGTCATGGTTGTTTCACCTCTTGCTATTAGAATATGCTTGAGACAAGGATGTTGTTGAGGGCAGTGTTCTCATTTTCCAAGTTTTCTAATCACAATTTACAGAAGATAGCTCAACTATGGTACAATAAAAGAGTTCATAATTACGTATAGAGGATGGTAATGTATTGATGGCTTGGTACAACTGGGTAATTCCAATTGTTACATTGTTAATCGGTCTCGCTGGTGGATTTTATGGAGGGACTTATTTATTGAAAAAACAAATGTCCAACATGCAAATGGACGACAAGCAGCTTCAAGCCATGGCCCGCTCAATGGGGATGAATCTAAACCAAAAGCAGCTCAAACAAATGAGTCGTACGATGAAAAACATGAAAATGCCAAATAAATTCGGGAAGTAGCGTGAAAGGGAGTGTCGTTTGATGGGGGCGACCCGGCTGCGCTACACGATGATCGGTTTTATTGTCGGTGTGTTTATCGTGTACTTGAAAGACCTGCCGCTTGCTGAAGGAACTCGGTTTGCGGCCCCTTTTTACGGAGCGGGGATTGGACTGCTCATTGACGGCATTATTTTACGTATGAAAAAAAGAAAACAAGAGTAGGGGAAGAGCCTGGCGAAGGATGCCAGGCTTTTTTCTGTTGGAGAGGGGATTATTTTTCAAGAGAATCAGCAAAATACTGGACGATAAAATCACAGAACTGGCGTGCTGCCAGGGAGAGGTATCTTTTTTTGTGGCGAATCATTTGAAAATATCGCTGGCAGATCGGGTGTTTGATCGGAAGCATGACAAGGTGAGGGTCTTCCTCTCGACTGATACAGCCATAGAGAGCGATACCAAGACCTGCCCGGACCAGCTTTTGGATAGAGCCGGGATCATCTACCCGACAAGCAAATTTGGGGGTAATCCCCGCTTTTTGAAAGAACTGATCGTACAGCATTTGGATGGGAAAGTCCTCCCGGTAGCCGATAAAGGACTCTTCAGCCAGCTCGCTTAGTTGAATGCTGGTTTGCTTGGCTAAGTGATGCGTGCGTGGGACAGCTACATGAATATCTTCTTTCAATACGGGCGTTGTCAAAATATCCGGTAGCTTGATCGGCAAATGCGTGAAGCAAATATCCACTTCGCCTGATTCCAAAAGGAGTGCCATTTCTTCCATGGTGGCTTGCGTGATCTGGAAATGCACATCAGGATGGAGTGCGAGAAACTTGCCCAACGGTTCTGATAATAGATCCAAGGTCGACGTTGCCAGATGAATACGACCATGCTCCATTCCGGCTAGATCCGATACGACTTTTTGACCTTCCTCCAACAAGTTCAGTGCTTTATCTACACGCTCCAAATACGCCTTCCCAAATGTATTCAGCCGAATACGTCCCCGCTCGCGATCAAATAACGGAACCCCGACATCCTCTTCCAACCGAGCAATGGTTTTGCTTAGAGCAGGCTGAGCAATCCGCAGCTCTTGGGCGGCTTTCGTCATATGCTGCCACTTGGCCACTGTTCGGAAATAGTGCAATTGCAACAATTCCATTCGATTCAACTCCATATACTCAGGTATATCAACTACATGTCAAAAGATATATTTTTGTTTATTTTAAAATCATTATAAACTACATCTAGCAAGGCCAACAATCACCTTCCCGGGAAGAAATCGGTGATAACGAGAGGTGTCTTTCCAATATGCAAACCGAACCACAACAACAATCTGCTGAAAAAGTTCTTCGCGTACTCGTGTTTACGCTCATGATTACGGTGATGAGTGCTACGATGTTCAATATCGTTTTACCGCAAATCAGGACGGAGTTTCATTTATCCTTTAGCCAAGTAAGCTGGGTGACGTCTGCCTTTTTGTTAATCTATGCGGTTGGAACCGTGATGTACGGAAAGCTAGCTGATTCCTACAAGCTCAAGCATTTGCTTACATTCGGATTGATTCTATTTGCCATCGGCTCCGTTATCGGTTTTTTCGCCGATAATTATGGCATGGTGCTTTTGGGGAGAATTGTGCAGGCGGCAGGGGCGGCTGTTGTTCCGGCGACGTCTTCCATTATTCCAGTACGTTATTTTCCCCCAGAGAGTAGGGGCCGAGCTCTAGGGATCTCCATGACCGGGATGGCAATCGGTAGCGCATTAGGTCCCGTTCTTTCCTCTTTGCTGGTCAGTCTGCTAGATTGGAGATGGCTGTTCTGCATGCCGTTGTTCGCGCTTTTTGCCGTGCCTTTTTTCCGCAAGTATTTGGAGGAGGAGGAGCGGGAAGCCGTCAAAATGGACTGGATCGGTGGTGGGCTTCTCGCCGTAACGATTGCATTGCTTTTGCTCGCTATTACGAATCAGAGCTTGTTGCTCGCACTGGGGTGCATCCTCTCATTCCTTCTGTTCCTGTTAAGGATTCGGACGACTGCAGAACCATTTATTCGCCCTGGCTTATTCCGGAGTAAACGCTATTCGCTCGGGCTGGTCATTGCCTTTTTGATGATAGGGAGCGGCTATTCGTTCGCTTTTCTTAGTCCACAGTTGTTGGCCAATGTGAATCATCTGGCACCGGGGCTCATTGGCTTTGTCATGGTACCAGGAGCAATTGTGACCGCGTTCTTGGGGAAAAAGGCTGGGATTCTTGCAGATAAGAAAGGGAATTCGTATTTATTTTACACAGCGTCTGCGCTACTTTTGAGCAGCTTTGTCCTTTTCTCTTCCTTTGCGGGGGGTTCCCCGTTCTTCATTGCCGTTTTTCTGATTTTTGGCAATGTCGGACTATCGTTTATGATGATTTCGATGTCAAACGCAATCTCACAGTCGTTACCAAAGGAACAGATCGGCGTCGGGATGGGACTGTTGGCAATGCTGAACTTTATTGCAGGTGCACTTGCAGCTACCTTGTACGGCAAGTCGATTGATGGAGGAGCTGCTGTAAGCTGGAATCTGCTCAATAGCTATCCAGGAGCGTCGGTCTATAGCAATATTTACTCCGCTTTAGTGCTCGTGATACTGGGTCTCGCTTGCCTTTATTACAGACAGTTCAGCCGCAGATCGGTGAGAGAGGTCAATTAATTTGCTTATTAAAATTATTTTTATTGCTAGCCGCCATTGACAATCAGATATAAACCGAATAAAATTTCAAACAATAATAACAATAACGCGAAGAACGGGAACAGTAAGTGGTCTGATCTGTTTAGAGAGCTGCGGGATGGTGCAACGCAGTCAGAGAAGCCAGTGAAGCTCGCCCGGGAGCGGCAGGACTGAACTAGATGTAGCGCTGCATCGAGTAGTAAGTTCTGACGGTTAACCTCCGTGATCGGGTTGTGCTGATCGACTAGGATCAGTACATAGAGGTGGACTTCTGGCGAGTAGCTGGGGTCAACGAGAGTGGTACCGCGATAGACAAGGTCTGTCGTCTCTTCGATAGAGATGGCAGGCCTTTTTTGATTTTCACAACGACATAGAACAAACGCGAAGAACGGGAGCTAGTAAAGCGAATTTCTTGTCCAGAGAGCTGCGGGTAGGTGCGACGCAGTCAGGAAATGCTCGAATCTCACCCGGGAGCGGCAAGGTTGAAAAAGTTCAGTAGACCTTGACGGATCGTCCCACGTCATCGGGACAGCGAGGTGGATTCTCTTCTGAAAAAAGAGGGGATCAACGAGAGTGGTACCGCGACAGCGAAAAGCCTGTCGTCTCTTGTATATGGAGACGGTGGGCTTTTTTTATTACGAAAAAAACGACTAAAAATTGAGGAGGCATTACCCATGACAAAACGAATCCATATTTTTGATACGACACTGCGTGACGGAGAACAAGCGCCAGGAGCGTCTCTTTCGCCTGAGCAAAAAATCGTGATAGCAAAGCATTTGGCAGACCTCGGTGTGGATGTCATCGAACCGGGCTTTCCCATCTCCAGTCCTGGTGACTTCATGGCGGTGCAACGTATTTCGCAAGAGGTGCACGGCGTGGAAATCTGTGGCTTTGCTCGTGCGGTGAAAGAGGACATCGACGCTGCCGTTCGGGCTACACAAGCGGCAGAGCGTCGCAGACTCCACATGTTCCTGTCATCCTCCAGCATTCATCTGGACTTCCAACTCCGCAAGTCGAGAGAGCAGGTGATTAAGATCGCCCGTGAGATGATTGCGTATGGCAAACAGTTTGTAGACCGGTTCGAATTTTCGCCGATGGATGCGACTCGTACAGGTGATGAGTTCCTGTTTGAGATGATTGAGGCAGCGATTGAAGAAGGGGCAACCATTATCAACATCCCCGATACGGTAGGTTACGCGCTTCCGGAAGAGTACGGAGCTATGTTCACTCGTGTCATGAAAAACGTCCGTGGCAGCGACAAGGTAGAGTTCAGTGCACACTGCCACAATGACCTGGGACTCGCGGTTGCAAACAGTTTGGCTGCGATTCGTGCTGGGGTCACTCAAGTCGAAGTAACGGTCAACGGGGTCGGTGAGCGAGCAGGGAACTGCTCCTTGGAAGAGCTGGTGATGGCCATTGAGACGCGCAAAGAAGCACTGGATGCCGAGACTGGCATCAGACCGGAGCACATTTACACCACTTCACAAAAGGTGAGCCGTGCCATGAGCTTCCCGATTGCTTTCAACAAACCAATTGTCGGTCGCAATGCCTTTCAGCATGAAGCGGGTATTCATCAGGATGGTCTCTTAAAAGAGCGCAGCACCTACGAAATCATGGACCCGGAGAGCTTGGGCGTGCCTCGCAACATGATCATTCTCGGAAAACATTCCGGTCGCCATGCCATTAAGCACCGTGTAAATGAATTCGGGATACAGCTGACCGATGAACAGATGGAGACACTGTACGTCCAATTTAAAGAGCTGGCTGACAAGCAAAAAGTTGTTCAGGATCATCAATTGCTTGAACTCGTGGGACATACCGTGAACGCAGTACTGGAGCCATTCACACTCGTAAATGCGCAAGTGCTCACCGGAACATCCGGACATCGCATGGCTTCCTGCACGATTACGAACAATGTGACAGGAGAAGAACAAGCATACTCTGGCACGGGAGAAGGACCTGTTGAGGCATTGGTGGCAGGCATCAAGCAGGCACTGCCGTTCGACGTGGAGTTTACGGACATGGAGCTGTATTCATTGTCGTCGGGAGAGCATGCGACAGGCGAAGCGATCGTGACGGTCAGCGCCAACGGAAGTCATTTTAAAGGAGTTGCCGAGCATCGAGATGTACTGATGGCGGTCGCGCAGGCGTTTATGGCAGCGAGCAATCAGGCGGTGCGTGATCATCAAGCAAAAGCTGTAACAGCCGGGGCTAGCTAAAAGCCAAAACATAAAAAGTCAGCCTGAAAACCTTGCTGTTTTATCACCATAGCAAGGTTTTTTTGTATGTTTGTAACCATAGTTTGACCGGGGAAACCGATTGTTTGACGGATAGTCGCTGTTCAGATGATTGTCTTTTTGTGGAGGAAACTGGAAATAAATTGTAACCTTTTGTAAGCTCGTGCGAATAATGCAAATGAGAAGCAGGAAACAAATCTGAGGAGGAAAGAATAGATGAAAAAATGGAATCGGGCAGTTATGTCAGTCATGGCGGCAACTCTTCTGACAGCCACGCCAGCATGGGCGGCTCAAGCTGAGAAAACTTCAGCCAGCCATACGGGAGTGGCGGTGGATGCGACAGCGCAGGCCATGGCCCAAAAAACAATCGACAAGCTGTCAGAGCTACTGCCATATATGAAAGAGCTCACTGTTCAGAAAATGGACATAGGAGAAACAAGCGATGCTGTCATGGTAGAACGAAAAAAGGGAGACGGTAAAAAAACTCCCCGGATGGTCATTTTTCTGGACAAGAAGACAGGGGACATCGACAGCTTTGGTTATAGGACAGATGAACCGGATGACAAGGAGCTTCCGTTGGACGTCCAGAAGGAAAAAGCGGATGCATTTTTGAAAGCTTTACTGGGAGACGCGGCGAAGATGTACCAATATAATCCGCAAAAGTCAGAGCAATTGGGCGGTCCCGCATATCGGTTAGTCATAAACGGAGTTCCGCATCATGATGAAAGAATGTCTTTGGGTCTGAATGGGAAGGGGGAGGTCGTCTCTCTGATCAGCAACGTTGGGCAGATCTCCAAGCAGATTGATCCTGCTTCCCTTCCGAAACCAGAAGAAGCGATGTCTTTAGAAGAGGCAGAAAAAGCAGTCGTAGGACTGATGACACCTGTTTATCGTTCGAATAAAGACCGCAGTGGCTTGATGTTGACCTATCAGGTCTCCTGGTCCGGATTCTTGGATGCCAAGTCGGGCAAATCAGTCGAGACCGAACATGCGAGATTTTACCGAGAACCCAATCTTTCAGCTCCTGCTATTCCAGTTTCGCCGCAGGGCCAAAAGTTGACTGCAAAGGATAAGGATGAAGCTGCGAGCCATTTGAAAAATCTTCTTGGCTTTGACACAACGGGAGCTACTTTTACTGAAAAGGTCCCCGAATATGAGCCACATGGGGATAGGAAGGAGTTTCAATGGAAAAAAGGGGATCAAGTCGCCACCTTACAGGTAAAAAACACGAATGGTCAAGTCGTTGCTCTGTATTTGGAAGACGATTCTAAAGAGCCTAGCAAGAAGGTATCCATCGAAGAAGCTCAAAAGACAGCCCTGCAAGTGCTACAAACTTATTTGCATACCGATACAAAAGCTGTGGCAATGGACAAGGATTTCCGACTGAAGCAATCCGATCATTACATCTTCAATTTTTTCAACACGATAAAAGGCATCCCGGTTGGGGATCAATCCTATAGGGTTGAGATTAACAGTGAGACAGGCAAACTCATGGGCCTGTTTGGAGAATTTGACCCCAGCGCAGTCACTTATCCCGATCCAGCCAAGGCAGTCTCACCAGAGAAAGCTGCCAAAGAGTATCTGAAGCATCACCCATTGGAACTGATGTACTATGCTCCGGTCATAGACCGTGAAAGTTCGGAGTCCACGATACTGGTTTACAAGCCACAAGAGAATGACTATATGTTAGAGTACGTAGACGCCCTGACTGGGGAGTCTATCCAAAACCCAAGAAAGAAGAAATAAGGGAGTGCCGTGCTTGCTTTCAATAATGGAGCAAGCACACTTGTTTTGTGTAAAGGAGGGAAGCGGATGTATGGGAGCTATGAAGAGCGGATTCATGATCTTGTCGAAACCTATTATCAGGACATCTATTATTTCCTCTATCATTTTATCGGGAACAGAAACGACGCGGAAGATATCACCCAAGAAGTATTCACGCGGGTGTTGCAGGCATTGCCTCGGTATGACGGAAGAGTGCAGATAAAAACATGGATATTTTCCATTGCCAAGCATGCTGCCATTGATCTTTATCGACGCAAAAAATTCCAGAGAATATTCGCGGATATTTGGTTTAAAGAGCTTCCAGCCAAGGATGGCTTGCCAGAAGAGATTTATATGGAAAAGGAGAGAGACCGCCAGCTTAGAGATGCGATTCTCTCGCTTCCTCCCAAGTATCGCATGGTGGTGATTTTACGTTCTATTGAGGGGCACAGCGTGAAAGAGACAGCAGAGCTCCTGGGTATCTCTGAGTCCAAAGCCAAGGTAGACTATCATCGGGCCATCAAACTCGTTCAACAAAAGATGGAGGAAAGGGGACGGAAGGAGGGGGGAGCACATGTATTGGAAAGACGTAGATATCCTACATGAGAGAATGAAAGAATTGAATCAATATGCTCCAAAACCGCAAATGGAAGCAAAGGAACGGCTAAGAGTGGCTTTGGCGGCAAAAGCAAGGAAAATGGATCAGCAGTCAATCGCCAGCAATCGAATGATCAAGAGTGTTCAGGCTGTTGCCTTTTTACTGTTGGTTGCCTGGGGAGCTTCACTCGCTCTTCCTTCAACTGACGTAGAAGAACCAAGGCACTCGTCACCAGAACAGTTGTCTCCTCCGAGTTTTGAACCGATGACTGTTACAAAAATAGCTCCTGAAAATACGAAGGAAAGTGTACCGGTACCTCCTGCGGTTGGGGTAAAAAAAGAACAGATAGCGGGGCCAGAAAAACGAGTCACTGCAAAAGAGTCGAGAATAGAAGAGAAATCTCCTAAGGAGAGCACTGCTATGACAACAACGGCTCCCTACAGCAAAACGACCTCGACTACCCTGCATGACCAAGCAGCTGCCTATCTGGAGCAAATGGTTGGAGAGGATAGTCGCTCCTACCAGTTTGTAGATTCCTTGTCGGATACAAAGCAAAAGCAATTTGTCTTTGCGCGGACCGTAAACGGGATTCCGTTCATCAATGATCACTACATCGTGATGCTGGATGAAGCCAACAACGGAAAATCTGTACTTGCTAGCCAGATTCAGATAAGAGAACGAAATGAACAAACCTTTCCTGATCCATCCCGTACGATTTCTAAAGTAGAGGCGGAGTCCATTCTAGCCGACGTCATGTCGCTTTTCTATTCAGACACGCAGAACATCAGCTACAATCCTGACCTGATGGGTTTTGTAGATGCCAAAGATGGTCAATTGATTGGAGTCGAGAGGGAATATAGCCAATTGCGTGGCAAGAATTACAAGGTGAGTGGCGTTGGAACGAGAATGATTGCTATGAATAAAGAAGAGGCCATGAGAATATTGGAAACGAATTTTGATTTCACGGTAGAAGGAGAAAGCTTGTGGAAAGTGGAGGGCGACCAGGGTACGACTACCTATCATTGGAAGGTGGCCAAGAACAGTTCTGTTTCTCTTCAGGCGAATGATTTGACAGGTGAGGTCACTGGATTCGAGTATGTGAATCCGCCAACATCTCCTTCTGCTGAAGCGAAGGATGCTACTGTTGTGACCGATACAGCCGTTTCATTCCTTCAAAAATATCTGGATTCCGAAACGACGGGGCTGCAAGTGATCAAAGTTGAACTCGATTCACTTACATACCACATCTATTTCAAAGCTCTGTCTGGAAAAAAGCGTCCGGAGAATCATGTACAAGGGTACACGGTTGACATCGACTCCAAAACCGGAAAGGTGATCGGCTTTCAGAAGGATTTATCCAGCAACACTTCAAGTGCGCAGACTGACGAGCAAGAGCTGCAGCCAGAAAGAGCAGCGAGAGCCTACTTGAAAAACTATTCTGTACAGCTGGCTTATATATGGGTGAAAGGTCAAGAGACCCCTTCGCTAGTCTATGTGCCTTTGGAACCAAAGGCAATGGCGAGCTATCTTGATTAAACAAACGGTGCAGGATAAGAACGCGCCATGATCTCCATTGCGGGACGAATCACACATGCTAGGCGAAAAAGGTCCCCTTTGTGCAGGTGACCTTTTTCGCTATGCCCGTATCACTTTTCATGAGCCAGGGTCGATTTGTAGCGATGTAAGTAAGATGAGCGACCATTGCCCGCATTTCATCACTGTTGCATGGCAATGGTTTACCATTCATGCATCGTTGAAAAAAGCCGTTGATCCGATCCTCAATTGTCAGTACCTTGTCAGAGCGGGCGATGTACTGCGGATCGACGGCGGTAACTCCTGTCAATGACGAGGTCGAATCCAGCCCGGCATTGCCATGGCAGCTTGAGTAGGAGAGTTTGATATCACTTGCTTATGGCTGTAGTGGGGAGAAGAATATTTCCAGTCTAGGCTCCAGGCTCCGTCCTGCTGAGGGTTGGGACTGTCCGCTCCGAAGGGATTCACGGGGAAACGCAAAAGTGGTAGCCGCTACGTCGCATGGGCACGGTTGCGTTTCTTTTTCCCGCGAATCCCTTCTCCGCTCGGTAGGACTCCACAAGTCGCTACGTCTGGAAATATTCTTCTCTGGCGTAACAGATGAGATTCTTCAATTTTTCAGGGAATTTAAAAAGCGGATCACACGGAAAGCTCGTAGAGGAAACAGGAGAAATAAGCGAAGATCTTAGGGACGCCGACCGAGACGGAATGCAAAAAGCGAAACACGCTCTTAAGCGTCCACCTCTGAAAAACCTCCTGAATGGACTACTTTGGACGCGGTTTCGCTTTTTGCATGGAGTCGTGCAGTCAATCCCCCAGGGGGTGGCCCTAGAAGCTGAGCGTTTTCTCCTGTTTCCTCCCCACCACTACAGCAACGTACAAATGTTTTTTCCAAGCTGATCAAACTGTAAAAATCAACTCATACACCATCTTCACAATCAAGGTAATGGATACAACCAAGAACAACGGACGGACATAACGTACCCCCGTTTTGATGGCCATTTTGGCACCAAGGTTCGCACCCAACAGCATCGCAATCCCCATGATAAGCCCAGTCATGAAAACGACCTTGCCCTCCATTGTGAAGACAAAAAGCGCAGAAATGTTACTGGCCAGATTCAAAATTCGGCCATTGCCAGCTGCAATCACAAAATCATAGCCAAACAAAAGCACCATCAGAAAAACAAAGAACGAACCGGTTCCCGGCCCGAAAAATCCATCGTAAAATCCGATTAAAAAGGTAAAAGGAATCCCGATGCCAAGCGTAAATTTGGTCAGCCCTTTGTAGTTGGAATCTTGACCGAATCGTTTGTTGAAAAGGGTGTAAACAAAAATGAGTGCCATCATAATAACGACAAGGACTTTCAAAAACTCCTGAGGAACGAACAGAACTGTTTTCGCTCCGAAATAGGCGCCGATCAAGGAGACGGGAAATAAGATCAGCATGAGTTTCTTGTCAAATTTACCGTTCTTGATAAAGGTGTAGGAGCTGGTGGCAGATGAAATCGTGCCAGCCAACTTATTCGTGCCAAGAGCAAGGTACGGTGGCATTCCTAGACCGAGCAGAGCGGGGAGAGAGATGAGTCCACCTCCACCAACAGTACTGTCGATGAATGCTGCAACGAATCCAAAGACGGCGAGAAGTACGATCGTTGATAAGTCCATTTCCACTAGTAATCACCTGATTCTCTTCGTTTGTAATAATCCAAGTCTAGCACGCTCCTTTTCGTTTGCAAGATAGAAATCTTTGAAATAATAAATAGATTAATATACTTTGCATACCGATTTGTTGAAAAACTGTTTGGCTTACAGTATAATGAAGTCGTAAGCTTGACCTACATAATTTGAGGAGGAATGTTACAATGGCACATCAACTTCCTGCATTGCCTTATGCACACAACGCTTTGGAACCACATATCGACGCGCAAACCATGGAAATCCATCACGGACGCCACCATGCTACTTATGTTAACAACCTGAATGCAGCTCTGGAAGCACACGCTGACCTGCAAGGTAAAAGCATTGAAGAGCTGATCAGCAATCTGGATGCTCTGCCTGAGTCTATCCGCACTGCTGTTCGCAACAACGGTGGAGGCCATGCTAACCACACACTGTTCTGGGAAATCATGAGCCCGAATGGCGGCGGCGCACCAACTGGTGAACTGGCTGACGCAATCAACGCGGCTTTCGGAAGCTTTGACAACTTCAAAGCAGAATTCGCAAAAGCAGCTACTACTCGTTTCGGTTCCGGATGGGCTTGGCTGACTGCAGAAGGCGGAAAAGTAGCAATCAGCTCTACGCCTAACCAAGACAGCCCAATCATGGAAGGTAAAACACCTATCCTTGGTCTGGATGTTTGGGAGCATGCATACTACCTGAACTACCAAAACAAACGCCCTGACTACATCGGTGCGTTCTGGAACGTAGTAAACTGGGATGAAGTTAGCAAGCGTTTCGCAGCAGCGAAGTAATTGTAACTTTGCCAGCTATAAGGCTTGTCGTTCTTTAGGAACGGCAAGCTTTTTTTGTTCAGAGAAAAGAAACGGCATCAATTTTGGATACACTTGTAACCGTGATGATTATGCGATATAATACTTACAAAAAGTAACTAAGTTTAAAAAGTATAGAGGAGAGTGTACGCATATGATGCCGTCTTTTTTCATTGCACATGGTGCCCCGTTACTTGCTATAGAAAACAATGCCTATACAGAAGCACTGAACCAATTGCCTGGCCTGCTCCCGCGCAAGCCCCGTGCTATTGTCATTTTTTCCGCTCACTGGGAAGCCACTGATCAAATGGTGGGAACCATGGACACCTTCCCGACCATTCACGATTTTGGCGGTTTTCCGCAAGCGTTATACGAAATCGAGTACCCGGCAAAAGGAGAGCGTGAAGTAGCGGATGAAACCATCCGACTTCTTCAGGAAGCGGGTATTCCTGTCGCTTTGAATACGACAAGAGGCTTGGACCATGGACACTGGGTTGTTTTGCGCCATATTTATCCAGATGCAGATATTCCTGTTGTTGCCTTATCAGTTAATCCAAATCTGACTGTGAAGGAGCAATATCAGATCGGTAAAGCACTCAGTCCGCTCCGCGAAAAAGACGTTCTGATCCTCGGAAGTGGCGGAACTGTCCATAATTTTTCCTATATGGACCTGAGAGAGTCTGGTAGTAATACCTTTGAGTGGGCGGAGCAATTCGAAGACTGGCTGCAAACAACATTGACTGACTGGAATGTCGAGGATCTCGCCAACTATCGCGAACTTGCTCCACATGCAGAAAAAGCTGTTCCCGCGTATGGAACCGAGCATTTTGTCCCACTCGTGTACGTCATGGGTGCTGCCGACGATGAACGTACAGCGAAGCGTCTGCATATGAGCATCCGCTATGGAAGTCTCACGCACACCCTTTGGCAGTTTGGTGATCCAAAATAATGACCGTGCACATGGAGGATGTTTATCGGGAGTATAAATCATTACTGTTTTCCCTTGCGTACCGGATGACTGGCTCGGTAACGGAAGCGGAGGACATTGTTCAGGATACTTTTCTTGCATTGGCAGGTACCGACATCCAAGACATTCACCATGTAAAAAGCTATCTGTGCAAAGCTTTGACCAATCGTTGTCTGGACGTATTAAAATCAGCCCGTTGGAAGCGGGAGCAGTATGTAGGGGAATGGCTGCCAGAGCCGATGCTGGACGCTTCGGAAACTAATGATCCCTTGCAAACGGTGATTGCCGAAGAAGCCGTCTCGTATGGCTTACTTGTTCTATTGGAGAAACTACCGTCGACGCTGCGGGCCGTTTTTGTGCTCCGAACAGCACTCGACTACGAATACAGCGAAATTGCTGCGATGCTCGGAATGACCGAAGTAAATTGCCGTAAGAAGTTCAGCCTTGCGAGAAAAAAGCTGGCTGAAGCAGGTTATCAGGCGATCGTCCCTCAGTCGAGTCGGACTTCGAGTTTGGTAGAACAGCTGATGCAGGCCATCTCCAAGTCAGATGCGAAGTCGTTGATCGGACTTTTGACAAAAGATGCCGTGTTTGTCAGTGATGGTGGCGGGAAGGTCCGTGCGGCCATTCATCCCATCTTCTCAGATGAGCGGATTACTGCCTTCTGGATGGGGGTATGGCCGAAGTGGGCTTCTCATGCTACCATGCAGATTCGCTCGATCAACGGCCAAGATGGAATCGTCGTCTACTCCGAGGGTCAGCTGAAAATGATCATCCAGATCACTATGAATGAAGCAGATCGCATTGCATGCCTGTACATGATGGTCAATCCAGATAAGCTTGCCCATTTGCAAAAAGAAAATGGATGATTCGTCACAAGAACGACGCTTCACTCGTCTTTGAGGGTGAAAGCAAATTCGAGTGGAGAGGACAGATGAATCATGCAAGCTAGAATCAATCATCGTGCAGTGAATCCCGAAGCGTATCAAACTATGCTCAAGCTGGAAAAATTCGTGAATGAGAGCGGCTTGGACAAAAAACTGATTGAGCTGATCAAAATTCGTGCCTCCCAAATCAACGGCTGCGCTTTTTGCATGGATATGCATACGCAAGATGCGCGCAAGCTAGGTGAGACAGAGCAACGCATTTACTTGCTCAGTGTATGGAGAGAATCCGCGGTTTACACAGAGGCAGAGCGCGCCGTCCTTGCTCTGACAGAAGCAGTCACTGTCATTACAGCTAACGGTGTTTCTGAAGAGCTTTATCAGCAGGTTCGTGAGCATTTTGACGAGAACCAGTACGTTTCCCTGATTATGGCAATCAATACGATCAACTGCTGGAACCGAATCGCGATTTCGACAGGAATGAGTGCTCCGTATAACAAGTAAAGATCAGTCAAGCAAAAGACACGCCTCTTATAAAAAGGAGCGTGTCTTTTTTCGTTGCTATACATCCATCTCGACTTTTCTGCCGGGATAGAACTGATTCTCTTCGGAAAGTGGGTTACCTTTGGCGGTCAGTGCAGTAGGCGTAATCCGGAAGATGGCGGTTGTACTGCCCATCGAAGAACGATACTTGATGACATGCTGCAAAGGCAACGGTTCTGAATAGTAGCCGGGTACGTACTTGTCGATCATGGATTGCATCGCATCGCGCATCTCCTCAGGCTCAGAAACACGCTCAATTGTTCCGGCGATAAACACACTCATGTATGCCGTATCGATATGCGCAGGCACAGGTGAGGCGATTGTGCCGTACTCCTCGCAAACACTGAAACATACGCGGTTGTTGCCATTGATCATTTCGATTTTTCTGCCAGAATCCGCGCCGTGAAAATAAATACAGCCATTCCACCAAGCAAAATTCAAAGGCAGAATGTACGGCTCGATTTCATTGGACAAGCCGAGATGGCCGACCTTTGCCACTTGCAAAAATTGGTCAATTTGCTCCTGATCAGTAATGGTACGCTTGGAATAACGAATTGGTATCATGTCGAGTCCCCCAGTCTGTCGTTGTTATTTTGATCGTAATGGGTATTTGACTAGGAGAACAGGTGCAATTTTGGTAAAAATGAACGGGTCAGATGACCAAAAAATAACCGCCCTCTTTTAGCAGGGGCGGGAGTCTCGTCTTATTACGAGCGTTTGGAATCCAATTTTTTAGTGAGCTGTTCTTCTCCGCTGTGGATCCAGCCAACGAAGGAATCGCGGATGGTCAGATCAAAATCAAGGTAGACCACGGCGACGAACATGTAGTGACTTTTCCCTTGAAAACGCGAGCGGTAGCGCAGATCAATCCATTTGACCTCATAGCCAAAGGAACGCTCCTTTGTTTCTACATGCACATGATGAGTAAAAGCGAGGAAGGATTGGACTTTGTAACTTTTCTTGGCTGCCGCAATCCGCTCATTTTCCGGTTTGATGGAGAAGGTGTCCAAGACGACGACGTCCCCGGAAATGACTTCACCTACATACCAATGCTGCTCTGTCTTTGCGACGAAGGTCCAATACGTCCAGGAAAGAGTAGGGATGATGGTGAAGGTACCAGCTTTGCCGATTCGTTGGCGAACCAGCTCCGTCGTACGTCTTTGCACCTGACAACGCCAGTAGTAGTATCCGGCAATGATCACGTATATCCATAAAAAGACGTGTCCAGGATGCGCGCCTGCCGCCCATAGCATAAAGCCGACGAGATGAGCAGCGAAAATGAACGGATCGAAAATGAAAATGGCGTTGAGCGCCACCCATTTGTCGCGAAACGGGTACAGGCCCTTTGTGCCATAGGAATTAAACAAGTCAACGAATACGTGTAAACAGACGGCCAGGAATATCCAGCCGAGCAAATGCAGCCAATGGGGCTGTGGCATCATGGCCTGGATGAGAACAAAAATGGCTCCAGTCCAGAGAAATAAAGCGGGAACCGAGTGAGAAACGCCTCGGTGGTTGCGAATGTAGGCAGCGGTACCACGAAGGCGGACTAAGCCATCCAAATCAGGTGCCTGCGAGCCAATGACCGTACCAATCATGACGGCCATTGCAAGTGACGGAGTAGAAGCTACGACAGGATCAAGATAGGCGAGCCCGGCCAATCCAAAGCCCATGGCAAAATGTGTGGCTGTATCCATGGAATCGTTGTCTTCCTCCCTTCCTTCCACTGTTATTGTTTATTATAGCGTTTGCCTAAGGTTAATTCCCGCCCGTTCTGAAAATATTTGTGTGCTTGTTCGTACGGGGTGGGAAAGGTATGATGAAAGCGTTGAATCGGTAAAGGAGGAACACGTCGCATGCTAACGGTTTTCATTGAATACAAGCTAGATACTGAAAAACGAAGTCACGCTCTGCGATTGCTCACCTCGATGGCTGGGCGAATGGAAGCGATGGGTGCACATCAGTATCGCTTAATGGAGGGCCTGGATCAGCCCGGTCTGTTTGTCGAAACATTTGAGGTCGAGACTGTTCAAATATACGAAGAAATCAAGGCAAACCGATTGGCAGATCAAGACTTTTGTGACTGTATTTCCGGCGGAGCTGCAAAACTGCATGTGTGGGCGTTTCGTCCCGCTTAAACTGGGTTGAAAAGGAGTAGAGCAAACGGAAATGGCGAGAAAAAAAGAAAGCTTGAAATATACACTTCCTGAACAATTTCATGTGTTCGGCTTTGCTCAGGATTTGCTGGCCTGGTACGACTCACAAAAGCGGGATTTGCCTTGGCGGATCAACAAAGACCCATATCGTATCTGGGTATCGGAGATTATGCTTCAGCAAACACGCGTAGAGACCGTTAAACCTTATTATGCGAATTTCATGGAGAAATTTCCGACAGTGAGTGAGTTAGCGAAAGCACCCGAGGAGGATGTCTTAAAAGCGTGGGAAGGACTCGGTTACTACTCCCGCGCGCGCAATCTTCAAGCTGCAGCCCGCGAGGTAACAGTTCGCTATGGAGGCGTTGTGCCGGATACACCAGAAGAGATTGCTACACTAAAAGGTGTCGGGCCGTATACAGCAGGTGCCATTCTTAGCATTGCCTATGAAAAGGCGGAGCCGGCTGTGGATGGAAATGTTATGCGTGTTTTTTCACGCCTGCTGTATTTAACCGATGACATTGCCAAGCCTGCCACAAGAATCAAAATCGAACATCTCGTACGCCAAGTCATTCCAGAGGGAAGAGCGGGAGATTTCAATCAGGCTCTAATGGAGCTGGGAGCGATGGTCTGTGTTCCACGCACTCCGCAATGCTTGACCTGTCCGGTGTTTGACTACTGTATGGCGCGCCAAGAAGGAGTGGCAGAAGAGCTGCCGGTCAAAGGTAAAGCTAAACCTCCACGTCCTGTTGATCTGCAAGTAGGCATTATCATTCGCGACGGCAAAGTATTGATGAACAAGCGTCCCGATCAGGGGCTACTCGCCGGCATGTGGGAATTCCCTACTATTGAAATCGAACAGGAAAGTGATGCTGCCAAACAGGAGGCACTTGCAGCTGGTTTGCGTGAACGATTCGGAATCGATGTAGAAGTCATGCAACCGCTTGGTACGGTTCAGCACGTCTTCTCCCATTTGCAGTGGAACATGCAAGTATGGTCCTGTGACTGGATCGAAGGGGAAGAGCTCCCCGCTCATGCAAGATACGCAGCTTGGGAGGAATTAGATGCTTACACCATTCCGATGGCGCATCAAAAAATTCGTGAGCTGTTGGGACAAAAATAACAGGTAGGCAAAGCTGTCGGGCATTTCTCGGCAGCTTTTATTTATTTCATCAGACCGATGTGACGCAAGCCGTGAGATATCCCGCCATTATCGACGTGGCGCGTGACGTAATTGGCATGCGGCAACAAAGCTTCATGCGCATTACCCATGGCGATTCCCATCCCGACATAAGAGAGCATTTCTTTGTCATTCAGACCGTCTCCAAAAGCAACTGCCTTGCTTGGAGCAAGCCCGATATGGGAGAGAAGCGCTTCAATACCAAGCGCTTTTGAACCGCCTTTCGCAAAAACATCCATACAATACTCATGCCAGCGTATAAACGAGAGAGCGGGAAGCTCTTCTCTGTATTGCTGCTCATGCGCATCTGGTGTAAACAACAGCGCTTGATAAATATTTTCAGAATGGGCGAAATCCGCATTGTGATCAGGGGAATCAAGCTTCAATTGCTGAAAGGTCCAATCCAAATACGGATGCTCCTTATGGGTAGAAAAGCCCGCCGTACTGCCTTGAAACAGGATAGGATGGTCGTGCTGGGCCGCGATCTGTTGCAATTGATCGAGTGTTTTGGTCGGGATGGGACGATCATAAATGGTTGTTCCTTGATAGACGACATATGCGCCATTGCAACTGACATACGAGTCGATGCCGCACTGTTTGGCAAGCTCGTCAAAATAATAATGAGCTCTACCTGTTGCTAAGACGACCTCGATCTTGTTTCTTTGCAGCTCTTGAATGGCTTCGAGTGTATCCGGTGGTATGACTTTCTCTTCGTTGATGAGTGTCCCATCAATGTCTAAAAAGACGATTTGATACTCCATGATTTCACTCCCCACTTTTCTCTTTTGAATCCATTATAAAGCTTCGAGAGAGAGGAAGAGCAGTGGAAAATAAAAAGATCATGCCCCCGCAGACATGATCTTTGTGAAACTGTTACTTTTTATCGAATCAAAAACTCTGGAAATTGTGTCACGATCTGATGCTTTTGTTCTTCGATGCGTTTCAGCGCTTGTTGTTGCATGTATTTTGCTTCAAGCTGCTTCGGTGTCAATTTCCGTTTCTCAATAATGATTGTGAAGAAAATCATTGGAATGTACATGAGTGTATCCCTCCCATCCCGTTAGTTTGGTGCAGTCAGCTACCGTCTATCGCTTTGACTCCTGTAAACCTCATCATCTGACGCCGTTGTTTGTTTTTCATACTAAAATCCCTCCTGTAGTCAAGTAGTGGTGTCCATTAAATGCGGCTCACAAATTGTGCAGCTTCAAAAGCGTGTTCTTCGGCGCGTTCTTCGAGATAGCGACAGCGAGCAGATTCTGCGAAAAGTTTCTCTGCTTGTTCCTTATTGCGTTCAATCTTGACAGTGAAAAGCAAAAAGTTCAGTACCATTACCAATCACCCCCTTTCAAGGTGGAAAATGTTAATTCATGAGAAAGAAAAAGACCACGGGCGAAAGCCTGCGGTCTTCTGGCAACAAAAACGGACATGCCGTTTTGAAGGGCATAGAAAGACCACAAGCAACAACGCCTGTGGTCGGTAATAGACGAAAAGGAAATGTTGAAGAGTACGAATACTACTGGAATTCGTCGACCCAGGAGGCGCTGCTATATTCAGTTGTAACATCCACAAGACGATCCATAAGAGCTGGTTTCAGGTTCATTGCTATCATCATCATGGTGCTGCCTCCTTTCTTTCAGAAGTAGTAGTGTGAGTGGAACGTACTCTTAGAATATGGCATTTTTTTCTTGTTGTAAAGCGATTTTTTACCTATTTCTAGAAGAAAGTATATTCTGAATATAATAAAAGATAATAAAAAATAAACAAATATGTAGTCTGGTGGGCAATGGAAAGTTTACAATGAGACATATATCGGGTAACCATATAGGACAATCATGACACCAGAAAGGTGATGCTAGCGAATGAAAACACCCAGACTTACTGTGAAATCCAAGCTGATCGCTACATTTTCCACGATATTAGTGGTCCCCATGCTTTTGCTCGGGCTGCTCTCTTATCAGAGTGCCAAGACAGAGCTGTCAAATGAATTGCTGACGACTGCCTCTGAAAATGTTCGGTTGGTAGACGCGCTTTTGAATCGGACACTGATGGAGCAATCAAGGAATGTGGGGTGGATCGCTGCTGATATTGTACGCAAAGACATTCAGGAAGAGAACAGGATGATCACCAAAAAGAAATTGCAGCGTTTTCTCGCTTTAAACTCGGAAGTGAGTGAAGCGTATATCGGGGACGAGAATGGCGGCATGATGACTGCAACCGACTCCAAGCTCCCGGACGGTTTCGACCCGCGAAAGAGAGATTGGTACATAGCAGCCATGAAGCAGCCAGGAAAGACCATCATTGTGGACCCGTACATAGATGCCATTACCGGCAAAATCGTGGTAGGAATGGCGATGGCATTGCCTGATCAGTCCGGTGTTTATGGAATTGATATTCAACTGTCAGCGCTGGACGCGACGGTCAAGCAAGCGAAAATCGGTACCCAAGGATTTATGACGATTTTGGATAAAAACCGAAAAATGCTAGTCAATCCAAATGGAGAGTCTGGCGTTGAGGTTGCAGAGTCTTGGGTGGATACTGTATATGCAAAAGAGTCAGGTCGATTACAGTTTCAGCACGAAGGAAATCCCGTCCAAGCCGTGTTTACTACGAATGAAAATACGGGTTGGAAGCTGGTTGGCGTGATGTATGAAAGCGAAGCAGGAGAAGCAGCAAATCCGATTTTTTACACGATGCTCGTGATTATAATTGCTGCGCTGGTGGTAGCTGGCGGAATCATTTACGTGATTTTGCGATCCTTACTCCGTCCTCTGCGCATGTTGACAGAAGCAGCGGAAAAAATGAGCCAAGGCGATGTAACACAACAAGTACATATACGAAGTGACGATGAGTTGGGTACGTTGGGAAAAGCCTTCAATCATATGGCGGAATCTCTTCGTTCCTTGCTCCATTCTGTGAATGATTCTGTTCAGCAGCTGGCTTCTTCGGCAGAGCAGCTCTCTGCAAGTGCGGACCAGACAAGCAAAGCGACAGAACAGATCGCAGAGACCATGCAAGAAATGGCGGAAGGAACCGAGCAGCAAGTCTCCCATACGCAGGAGGGCAACGCAGCAGTCGAACAAATGTCGGCAAGACTTGGTCAGATCGCAGAGCATACACAAAACGTATTCATCGCAGCTCGGGAATCGTCAGACTTGGCGGTGACCGGAAACAAATCCATTCAATCGGCTGTGCTTCAAATGAATGCATCCAGCGAATCGATTCACGGTCTGGCAAAAGTCGTGGATAACCTGGGTACGCGTTCACAGGAAATCGGAAACATCGTGGATGTGATCACTGCCATCGCAAACCAAACCAACCTGCTTGCACTAAATGCGGCAATTGAAGCTGCTCGAGCAGGGGAGTATGGACGAGGCTTTGCTGTGGTGGCTGATGAGGTACGCAAGCTGGCAGAGCAATCCGCAAGTTCGGCACAACAAATTAGTCAGCTGATCACCGCGATTCAAGCGGAGACAAACCATGCTGTGCTTGTGATGGATCAGAGCAAGCGTGAAGTCACGCAAGGTATTGAAAAAGTGAACGAAGCTGGTCAGTCCTTCGAACAAATTCAATCAGCCGTCAATGAAGTGGCAGAGAAAATCGGTCAGGTATCTGAAGCGACACGTGATTTCTCCACAAGGGCACAGAAAGTAGTTGAGATCATTGGTCATATTTCCGAAGTGACACTGCAAGCGTCTGATGGAACACAAAGTGTATCCGCAGCTGCCCAGGAGCAGCTAGCCTCTATGGAAGAGATCGCTTCCTCAGCTGTTTCTCTCGAACATCTCGCGGAGGAATTGCAAGACCAGATTGGCAAATTCCGTATCTAAAAATAAGCCCGGCGCCGTGTTTACATACACGAGCAGCCGGGCTTTTTACTTAATCGTAAATAGGTGACGAGGAATGATCCCATCCCCCGCTGTCTCCATTCACAGGCCCTCTGGATTCAAGCTCATGGATGACTTTGACGTGAAGAGAGGCTCCTTCTGCACTGAGGTAAGCTGCCAATTGCGAAAAATTGTGATGGTAATAAAGCAGCTCATTCATTTCCCAATCAGCTAGTGGCACCATGGTTAATTCGGATAATTCCCGACCTATGTACACCCTGCCATTCCTCCTTATGTGGTAGTGGTTGCCTGATACCGCGAGCTTAGTATGGCTATAGTTGAGAGGATCAAGTCATGCCGGGATTTTTTCCGTAGGTAGAAAAAGCGCAGGTGGAGTTGTATAATGAAAAGGTGATTTTTACATATTAGTACCTGCTATTAATAGTTGGTCAGGTTGGGAGGTAATCTTTTTATGAATACAACGAAAAAAGTTGCACTGGTTACTGGCGGGACCCGAGGGATCGGAAAAGCGATTGCTCTTCAATTGGCGGAACAGGGTTATGACCTGGTGCTGAACTATTTGCGTAACCGCACTGCGGCAAGAGAAGCAGCAGCAGAGCTGGAAGCAAAGGGCGCTCGTGTCCATCTGATCAAAGCCAATGTAGGGGATGTAGCAAAAATCAAAGAATTGTTCGCAGAAATTGACCAGGAATTCGGTCGCTTGGATGTCTTTGTGAACAATGCGGCATCGGGTGTATTGCGTCCGCTGATGGAGCTGGAAGAAAGCCATTGGGACTGGACCATGGAAATTAACAGCAAGGCGCTGTTGTTCTGTGCGCAAGAAGCGGCAAAACTAATGATCAAGGGTGGCAATGGCGGAAAAATCGTGAGCTTGTCCAGCCTTGGGTCCATTCGCGTACTCGACAACTATACAGCGGTCGGCGTATCGAAGGCAGCTGTAGAAGCGATTACTCGTTATTTGGCAGTCGAGCTCGCACCGCATAATATTGTAGTAAACGCTGTATCTGGCGGAGCGGTGGATACGGATGCACTCAAACATTTCCCGAATCGTGAAGAATTGCTCGGAAGCTCAGCAGAGCGTACGCCAGCAGGACGCATTGTGGAGCCGGAAGATTTGGCTAATGCTGTGATGTTCTTGCTCTCCGACAAAGCGTGGATGGTTCGCGGACAGACATTGATTGTAGACGGCGGTATTTCTCTTTTGACATAATTATTTATGGAAGATGGAGTATGGAGTATGGAGTTGGAGACTTTGTGGTGTTGCGACACAAGACAAAGTTGTCCATGTGTTGTACAATAGAGGAAGAAGGTTACGAAGGAGGCAACACATGCTGATTCGTCCGTTTCGACTCGGTGACTATTCGGCTATCACACGTATTTGGCAGGAGACGGGGTTGGACCAATCGGACAAAGAGTCATTGAACGATTTGGCCCAGCATTTGGCTTGGGACAGCGATCTGGTAATGGTTGCAGAAATTGAAGGCAAAGTGGTGGGGGTCGTGGTTGGCACGATTGACGGCGCTCGTGCCTATTTCTACCGATTGGCTGTACTTCCAGAGATGCAAGGCTCAGGTATTGGTCGCGAACTCGTTGAAGCAATTGAAAAGCGTTTCAAGCAACGAGGTGTCAATAACGTCTTGATCATGGTCAATCAATCAAATCCGGAAGTCCTTCCGTTTTACCTTTCACTTGGCTATGAAGTACAAAAATATGTTACACTTTCCAAAAAGCTCTCTTCTTAAAGGAGGCTTGTCCCCATTCAAATAGAGAAGAGAAGAAAGGGGAGAGTCATGTCACCAGCTCCGGGCTCCAATATCCGCATAGAAAGTTATAAACACGACCATTCGCTGCACCGCATATGGGACAAATCTACGTTGATTCATACCAGTGATGCGGTGGTGATTGGGGGAAATGATCGGGTCAAGGTGACAGAAGCAGACGGGCGGGAATGGCGTACGCGTGAACCGGCCATTTGTACATTTGGTAGAGGCCAGTGGTTCAATACCATTGCCATGATTCGTGATGACGGTATTTATTATTATTGCAACATTGGTTCGCCCTTCAGCATGAAGGGACAATTGCTAAGCTACATAGACTATGATCTCGACGTAAAAGTGTTTCCCGATATGACGTACTCGATTCTCGACGAAGAGGAGTTTCTTTTACATAGCAAACAGATGAACTATCCTCCATTTGTTGTGGAAAGAGTGCAAACAGCATTGCGAGAGGTGCTGGATTGGGTAAGCGCACGACGTGGCCCTTTTCAAAACGGCTTCGTCCAGCGCTGGTACGAGCGTTATCTTTTAGTACGAGATGATGAGGAATAATCCCTTTCCCGAATGACCGGGGGAGGGATTTCCTTGTTTGCAAAGGAGGTATGATGCTTGAGCATACGCCGCTACTTGGCTTATGTCCTGCCCTATTGGAAACAAATATTGGGCACTATATTTATTGGAATTATTAAGTTCGCGATCCCACTTGCTCTGCCACTTCTTATCAAATACGTCATTGATGACCTATTGCCAAGTCCGCTTCCTCAAGAGGAAAAGCTGAAACAGCTATTTTGGCTGATGCTCGGGGCCTTTTTGTTATTTACCGTCGTTCGCGCCCCTGTTGAGTACATCCGGCAATACTATGCACAGTGGGTATCCAGTCGTATCTTGTTCGACATTCGCAATCAATTGTTTTCTCATTTACAACGACTGTCGATGCGCTACTACAACAATACCAAAACGGGTGAGGTCATCTCTCGGGTCATTAACGACGTGGAATCAACCAAAAGCTTCGTGGAATCGGGATTGATGAATCTTTGGCTGGACCTGATTACGATTACATTGACGATGGGGATCATGCTCTATATGGACGTGGAGCTGACGATTGTCGCCATTATCGTTTTCCCTTTGTACAGTATCTCCGTCAAGTTTTTCTACAAGCGCTTGCGTCAATTGACAAAGGATCGTTCAGCTGCACTGGCGCATCTACAAGGGTATTTGTACGAACGTGTAAACGGCATGTCGCTCATCCGCAGCTTTGCTTTGGAAAAGCAGGAGAGCAAGGAATTTGCCAAGGAGAACAATCAGTTTCTGGATAAGGCACTGGCACATACGCGGTGGAATGCTCGAACCTTCGCTGTGGTTAATACGGTGACGGATATCGCACCGCTTCTGGTTATTGCCTATGCTGGTTACCAAGTCATCGGCGGGAGCATGAGCGTAGGGACGCTCGTTGCGTTTTATGCTTATTTGGAGCGCTTGTACACACCACTGCGACGTTTGGTCAATTCCAGTACGGTACTGACGCAGGCAATTGCTTCGATGGACCGGATGTTCGAGTTTATCGATGAATCGTACGATATCGTTGATAAGCCAAACGCAGGAGAGTTGCCTGTAGACCCTGCAACCAAACGCATTCGCGGCGAAATTCGCTTTGAGAACGTGTCCTTCCGCTATCGGGAGGAAGGCCCTCTTGTCTTGAACAACGTGAATTTGAACATCTCTTCTGGTGAAACGGTTGCGATTGTCGGGATGTCAGGCGGCGGAAAATCTTCGTTGATTAGCTTGCTGCCGCGTTTTTGGGACGTGACAGAAGGGAAAATTACGATTGATGGCCTCGATATCCGCGATGTGAAGCAGCAAAATTTGCGTCACCACATCGGGATGGTGCAGCAAGATAATATTTTGTTTAGTGAATCAGCAAAAGTGAATATTTTAATGGGCAATCCTGATGCAGATGACAGTGCTGTGCAAGAAGCTGCGAAGGCGGCCAATGCCCATGACTTTATTAGCGAATTACCGAATGGCTACCATACGGAGCTGGGGGAGCGAGGCGTAAAGCTCTCTGGCGGGCAAAAGCAGAGAATTGCGATTGCGCGAGTTTTCCTGCGTGACCCAGGTATTCTGATTCTGGATGAGGCGACGTCTGCCCTCGACTTGGAATCAGAGCACACGATTCAGGAGTCTTTGTCCAGATTGGCAAAAGGAAGAACCACGCTCATCGTGGCCCATCGACTTTCAACGATTACCCATGCGGACAAAATCATTGTCATGAAAGAGGGACAAATCGTTGAGGAAGGCACCCACGAGCAATTGCTGGAGAGAAAGGGAGTATACTATGGCCTGTGGAGTGTGCAAGATTTAGGAAGTACATCCGACCTGCAACAGGGATAAGCAGATGGGATTGGAGGAAATCCGATGGAGATATGGCGCCGTAATTTATATGTGCTCTGTGGATCGCTGTTTTTCGTCATGGTGGCGATGAGCATGATCATGCCTTTTTTACCGCTTTACATTCAGCAGGATTTCGGAATTGAAGACCCTCATCAAGTCACGGCTTGGGCGGGGATTATTTTTGGAGCCAACTTTTTGACGGCGGGCCTCGTCTCGCCTATTTGGGGAAATTTGGCCGATAAGCACGGGCGCAAGATTATGATTCTGCGTTCGGGATTTTTCATGTCCATTACCATGGCAATGACTGGTTTTGCGGGAAGTCTGTGGCAGCTTTTGGCTCTTCGTCTGCTCAATGGACTCGTAGGCGGAATCATCCCTGCCAGTACCGCATTAGTAGCATCCTCTGTCCCAAAAGAACGAATTGGCTATGCAACAGGGTTGCTTCAGTCTTTTATTACGGCCGGAACCATTATGGGACCGCTGTTTGGCGGTGTTCTCGCGGAGAAGATCGGCTTTCGGATGATTTTTGTAATTACTGGTTGCGTATTATTACTGGCGACCTTGGTCATTACGTTTACGGTGAAAGAGAACTTTGTTCCACCTGAAAAAAAGGAACAATCGAGTCTACGCGAAGACTTTCAGATGATCTTTTCTTCCAAAGAACTCCCGGCTCTCTTTTTTGTAACCGTAATGATCCAGTTTGCGTTGTTTAGCATTATCCCTGTGCTGCCGATTTACATTTCGCAGTTGCTCGGTTCAGAAGGGGCAAAGGTAGCGTTGTGGGCCGGAATTGTCCAGGCATGCATGGGGGTAGCAAATGTCTTTGCTTCCCCACAGCTGGGGCGTTTAGGAGATCGGTTCGGCTCGCAAAAGGTGCTTTTGTTCTCGCTTTTGGCTGCCGCAATCATCTTCATTCCACAAGGTCTCGTACATACGGTATGGCAATTGGTCGCGCTCCGATTTTTGTTAGGCTTGTCCCTGGGAGGATTACTCCCATCCGTCAATGCTTTGCTACGGCGAGCAACACCTGTACATATGGTCAGTCGCGTCTACGGCTATAACAATAGCTTCGTCAGTATTGGCAGCATGCTCGGACCGATGATTGGCGGCTTTTTGGCAGGTTATGTGAGCATTAGCGGAGTTTTTTACATGACGAGTGCTTTCCTGTTTATTAACGCAGGCTGGGTGTACTACAGCTTTTTCCGAAACAAATCTGTACAGCATCCTGATTCTGGAATAGAATAAAAGGTAATTTTCGCGAAAAGAGGTGCACCTCCATTGTGACGGCGAGTCGGTGTGAATAACTTCATATTCCATCAGGACGTATAGGCTGGTCCTGAACCGACAGGAGGGTGTGCTTTATGTGGCATCGACGCTTTATTTGCCTCTGGGCGGGTCAGACATTGGCCAACCTTGGGGATGTATTTTATATTGTCGCGTTTATTTCGGTCATGTACGCTGCAACTGGTTCTGTCATGTACACGGCGTTCATACCGGTTGTCATCGTAGCCTCGCAGTCTGTGAGCAGCTTGTTGGCTCCGTTAGTGTTTCAGCGTTTGTCGTTGACGGTCATGCTCGTGCTGTCGCAAGGCTTGAAGACGATACTTTTGGCTTTAGCCTCATTAGCTGTCAGTAGCGGTGTGGGAGAGCAGGGAGAGTGGATCTGGCTGTTGTTCGGATTGGGGTCAACCATCGCCTTTATGGATGGATGGGCAAACCCTGCAAGAAACGCCATGGTGCCGCAGTTGGTAGGACGAGAAGATCTCATGCGAGCGAATGGTTTGCTTGCCACCTCAGATCAAACGGTTCATTTTGCTGGCTGGGCCGCAGGAGGATTACTCGTTTCCTGGCTGGGAGCGGGTGTTGTTCTGTGGGGAACGGTTGGTGCCTATGTAGTGGCAACGATCGCGATGACAGGCATTGCACCGGCAAGCGAAAAGCTGCGAGAAGAACACGCAGCTGGGGCGACAACAAACTGGCTCACTGGATGGAAAGCCATTCGCGATGTACCTGTCCTGAGACTGCTGGTCGCGATGGATGTCGTGATCGACTTGTCCGGGGGTGTGTGGATCGCTGCGATTATGTTGCCATTTGTCCTCGATGTGCTTGGACAAGGGGAAGAATGGTGGGGCTATATTAATGCCGGATACATGCTCGGAGCCATTGCGGGTGGGACGCTGCTATTGATGTATGCGGAGCGGATGCGGCGTCATTTATTTCGTTGGATCATTTGCGGTACAATTGGCGTCGGATTTTTTACCTTTTGTCTTGGCAGTAGTACGAACGCTCTGGTGGCACTGTTGTTTTCGTTTGCGTTAGGACCGTTTTTGGAAATGGTGCATGTAAGCAAGCAGACGCTTTTGCAGCAAGAGACGGAGGAATCAGTACTGCCCTATGTCCTGTCAGCAAAGGGGACGATTGATTTACTCGTTTTTGGCACTTCTGCCCTAGTGATGGGTGCTATCGCTGAATGGCTGGGAGTCCGGGCTGTTTATTATGTATCTGCTGGATTGTTACTCATCGCTTTCCTTTTGGCATTGCGCTTGCAAAAAAAGCAGACGGTGCATTCTAGTGGGGTTTCCGTAAATTAAACATGAAACAGGCTGTCTTATCTGTAGATTTTTCTACTGGTAAGGCAGCCTTTTTTGAAGATATGCTTCTTGATCATATTCAGTATGTGTTTTCTTTTGTAAGCATACGATCTGCGGGCTATGTCATCGGGGAAGGCAACAAACCCGGTGATGTATATTGACAGATCAACGGGTAGTAGAGGAAGCGAAGGTTTTTATGAGTAGCTGAAATGAAGTCACCTGCGTTAATTTACTGTAATATTCTTAAAATATGAATGGTAGGTTTTCTACAGTCATGAATATGGCTGAGGGGCAATTTTATTTGCTTTATTTTCTCCTGGATTTGTTGAGAGCGACGCAGGAGTGAACTCCGAGGTGTCCGCTTCGATAGGCACATGTTTTTCAAGCAATGCCAGTAGATAATGAATGGTAGGAACCGCTTCTTTGGCAAGGATAATTCCTTTTTTGTCGATCAGGACAGCAGATGGCATCGCATCGATTTGGTACATTGAAAACGAAATGGTAGAGTCGATATACTGAATATCGTCCTGGTTTTGGGTCTCGTGAGTGAGCTTTCCTGAATAAACAACTAGTAATTTAAGCTGAGGAAATCGTAGTTTTACCTTCTCTAAATGCGGAATGATTTGCTGGCATATGGGGCAACCTTCTGCCGTGAAAAGTACAAGTGTAGAGTGGCTTTTCATCTCTGTAAAATCAATGCTTGTTCCAGATGGACTGTTATCGATCAGAACCGGGGCTCTGGAGCCTATCCAGTTGTCTACACTCGGTTCTTTTTCTTTTGCTTGTAATTTATTGATAAAATCTGCTACTAGTTTGGTTAGCAGGTAGATAACAACGAATTGCACAATGACAAATACCCATAACGCAATCACAGACCATTGTATAAACGTTTCCACAGAGGATCTCTCCTTTTTCGTGAGGGAATGATATTTATTTTTCTGCGACTAGCTCGTGCACTTTCTTCCGAATGCTCCCTAAATGTTGACCAATCAGAATCACAAGTGTGGACAACAATGCGATGATCATTAACGTCCAGTACTCTTCTCCATATACGGTTCTGAAATTTCCTGTTTCTAACGCCCATGAGAGATTCCCATAGGTGGTCGGTATTTGATAGACCCAGAGACACATCGCAATGAGCAAGACGTTTCGGCTGACCAGTATCCATGATAGATTGTGATTGCCGACGATGCCACCGCAACCACATGATATTTCTCTTCTTCCGCGCAATAAATTGACCACAATAGCCACGCTATACAGGAGTAGTAAACCACTACCAGCCAGAACTGCCCATGAATCGTACAGCCCGAAAATGAGTAGCAATCCAATCAGCAATTCAGAATAAGTGTCGAGGACGGCAAAAAATCTAATAGATCGTTCAGGCAGTATTTTGTAGTCTTTTACAATTGAAGCATGAGTCGTGCTGTTTTTGATTTTTGATACAGACGAACTTATAAACAACAGTGCTAGAATCATGCGAAAGATAAAGGTCGCGATTTCCAATTTTTCACCTGCTTTCCACTGGTGTTGCATACCATTGTGCTTGAGCATGATACATCTGCGCGTATTCTTTATTAAGTGAAATCAGTTCATCATGCGTTCCAGACTCGACTAACTGACCATCCTTCATCACGATAATCCGATCTGCCATTTTAGCGGCAGCCATACGGTGTGAGACAAATAGGGTTGTTTTATTTTCGGTCAAATTTCGAACGAGTTGGTATACAGAAAGCTCAGTCATAGGATCAAGAGCTGCTGTTGGCTCATCTAAAATCACAATATCACTATTTCGAAACAGAGCACGAGCCAAGGCAATTTTTTGCCATTGTCCCCCAGAAAGATCGGTTCCCTCTTGCAAATAGCGACTTAAATAAGTTTGGTAGCCATCTGGAAGTTTGGAAACGATTTGATCCACGCCAGATGTAGCGGCAATTTCTTGCATCCATTTTAGATCGTTTATTCGTTCGGCATCACCAAAACCAATATTTTCCTGTAATGTATAGGCATATTTGATGAAATCCTGGAAGATCACAGTCATATTTTTGCGTAAATCATCAGGTTTGATCTGGCTAATACTGAGGCCATCGAAGGAAATGTCACCTTGTGATATGGGATACAACCCCATCACACATTTGACCAAGGTTGATTTACCCGAGCCATTTTCACCGACGATTGCGATTTTTTCACCAGGCCGTATGTGCAAATGAATATCCCTTAGAACAGGATTTGTCGTATTCACGTAGGTAAATGACAATCCTTTTATAAATATGCCCTGTTGTAGCGGTGCTGGAAAGAGAGCCGAGCCTTCGTCGCTTGCATCCTTTTCAGGGTGTTCATATTCGATGAAATTAAAAAAATCGTTTATATAGAGAATCTCTCCAAATATTTTTGCTGACTGGTTAGATAGCTGATTGGTCAATCCTTGTGTTCCCTGCACAGCTTGTCCGATTGCTACAAACTCACCGATTTGCATAGAGGTGGTACGGATTAACCAGATGATAATTCCAGCTGTCCCAAAGTACAAAAGTGCGGTAAACCCATCTAGGCCGACCTCAGTTGCTTGTTGCTTTCGCAGCACCTTTAATGTCTCAGTGAACTGGTGGGTCATGGAGGTTGACCATCTTTTCAGTAGCATTTGACCTAAGCCAAATAGTCGAATTTCCTTGGCTGACTGCCGGTCTTTCAATAAAAAACTGGTATATTGTATGTCGCGAATTAAGGGGGTTAAGCCGTATCTGAGCCAATAATTGATACTGCCAAATCGAATTTGAACAAAGAAGACGGGAATTGCCGCGATCAGACTTAAAATGACGAGGCTCCAGTGAACGGTAAGCAAAAAGAGCAAGAAACTGAAAATAGTAATGCTGGCTCTAACGATCTCTAGTAGGATCGTGAATGGTGATAAAAAGCGTGCGCCCACATTCAAGTGAACTCTCTCTAAATGATTGTAAAAATCGGGAATATCAAAATAGAAAAGCGGTACCGATTCTACCTTTTGAAGTACAAGTGATTGTGCCGCGAGTTCCAAAACATTTTCAAGCTTTCCATTCAGGTATTGTTGGATATTGAGAAGCACAGATGTAGCCATCGCTATTAAAAATTGAAGTGAAAGTAAGAAAAAAGCATAACGATAATCACCCACTTGGAGTTGAATGATTTTCGCGACCTCATTAATCATTTCTTTGGATAGCCAAAGGGTGGCTACTGGTAGTAAACCAATCATGATTGTTAAGCAAACTAAAAGCGTGAGAAGTAGCCGGGCATGTGCCCATAAGAAAGAGAACAGCTTGATAAATGATTGAACAATCATGAGGAACACCTTTTCTAGTTTTATTGGATGTTGTGAAGCTCTTGCTTCTTCTTGTGCTTCAAGATGTCTACTAGCTCACCAACTGAGCGTCCTACATATCGAATGATCCCCTGTGAGTCAACAATAAACAGGCTTGGGAAGTTGATGATGTGTAATTCGCTCATGGTTTTTTTGTCGACGGGAACCATCGTAATTTTTCCGCTAAATGTGTCGATAAAGTGCTGATAGCCAGAATCATCCTGCTTAACCGCACATAAGAAAGGAAGGTTGGTTGTTTTTTTCTTGATATGGGTTAAGTATCTTTCTACTTCATGATGGCATGTATCACATGAGGGGGCAGCGAACATGACAATGGTTGGTGTTTGTGATAAATGCGTGGGGAATATAAGTGACTCTTTGAGATTTACACCGATAAAATATTGATTTAGAAGTGAAAAAATAGAATCTTCTACAGAAAAGAGAGTAACGATATTCCTGAACTTTCGGTATGAATAGAGTTGCATGCCTAATAAAGCAATTGCTACCGTTAGTGGAATGAGAACGTACACAGAAGCCTCCATCAAACTATTTTTGGTAACTATTTGTAAATAATGTATCATTTGACAGTGAGTGTTGCAATTCTTATAATTGAATTGAAAGTAAAAATTGTAAAAAAATGGAGGTTATGACTATGTTAGATCAATTTTCAAAGTTAATTGGTGTCAAGAAAGATTCAACAATCGGTTTCTTACCTGATCCTCCCTGCACCGTTAATGTGTTTTGTATTTTAGAAAAGGGGACAGCAAAACATAACTGGCAGAACCCTCTCAACTTTACCTGCTGCTAGGGAAAAGAATAATTTAGGGGATGAGTGTACCAGCATTACACGAAAAATTTGCTAGGATGCTAAATCATCCTCTACAAACAAACCTTCAAAACCACTAGAAATGTGGAGCTGAAGGTTTGTTTTGCATTCACAAATATTTGCCAGCTCTTTACGTTAATCGTTATTATTCCCACGGATAATCATAATGAAAGAAACCACGAAAAAATGGAGTTTCTCTACAGTCTTAGACCGGCAATTCCGGTCTTTCGCTTTGTCATCTTTCACGAATTATGAGGTGAAGATATCAAAGTTCGGTTATGGTACCAGAATGGAACAGACTTCTTCGAACACCCTGTGCATCATAGGTATAATGGGTATAGACCAGCATTCGATTAAAATCAGCAACTTGGCTGACCGTGTAGACTTCTTCCAGCCAATACATAAAGTAAACGCAAGGAGCTATTTCTACGTAATTGAATGTATAGTAACCATGGAAGCCTTTATGCGGTCCAGCAATCCCTTCATCATGTCGATGAGTAGCGTCAAAGAAATGAATGATAAATACATTGCCATCATCATAATCATAGCGAAAGGTCTTACCAGCGTATAAAGGGAGTCGATGACTGTATTGTACATTTTGAAAATTTGGATGATGCATATCATACTCCTCCTTTTGTATGCAATATATGTAAAATGTAGGCGTATGCTCTGCGTGGAATGCAAAAAAACAGCGGCCAGTCTAAGACGTTATTTTCAGGTCTTAGGTAGCCGCTGTTATTTTATGTAGGGTCAGTCTAACCACGAAAACTATTTTCCACCGAGGTGACGCAGGATCGCCATCAAATCGAGCTCTCCCAGCCCTGATTCCAGTGCATGACGATAGGTGGCATTGACGGATTCAACTAATGGGGGAGAGACGCCTGCTTCATTCGCAAGGCGAAGGTCCTTGGCCATATGCTTCAGGGCAAAGGCAGCTGGATAGGCGTAGCGGCCTGATTTCCCATTCCTTGCTTCAAATGTTTGCAAGTTTCATATAATGCTCATAACCGGCATCTACACAAGCTGTTCATTTTTGCTTTTTCAGCTTTGTATTGTACCTATCCTTTTGATTAAAAAAAGTAATATCAGCATAGCCCGCAAATATTTTTCCGGAGTGTTTTACATCTTTTTCAATAAAGTACCTATCGCCTTTAGTATAAATATTTTTTACACCATTTATGGTTAATTCAATCTTGCCTTCAAGCACGATGCCCCATTGACTTTCGTGCGAGTGTTCTGGCAAATCAATATCCTCATTAAATTGCATAAAAATTATTTGGTGATTCTCTCCTTGAGAAAGGTATGCTTGATAATTGGAAAAAGGCATATCTGCTTCTGGAAGGTTGCTAATCGGCTCTGGAAATAAATTTGACATATGTTATCCTCCTTGCAATTCTCATTAAATTCGGATTATATAAATAATTCTTAGTTCAACCCAGCTCTACAATTTTCTGTTCCCTCTTAATACTCATTCTACCACATAAATCCAACCCTGTCATTTCCGTTTCATCCTTCGCTTGCCTTTAGGAATATTCAGATGCTTGGTGGACAGCCTTACCGGGGCAAACAATGTCCTGCTCTCCTATGTGAATGTGAAGATAGCGGAACTGGACAGCCACAAGCAATCTCTTGTCAAAGAGATTGCGGAATTGACGGTGGAAACCATCAGCCCGGAACAGGTACAGCAAATTTCCGGGTACTTGGACACATGGGAAACCGTCAGCTTTGACGATAAGCGGCGAGTGCTGGATTTGCTGGTTACTACTGTGGAAGCCACCAGCGACAAGATGAACATTACATGGAAAATCTGACGGGCAGTATACCTCCCGTCACACCGTTACCCTGTGTAGTCCCTTGTTAAACTGTACTTTGTTGT
Source organism: Brevibacillus sp. RS1.1 (assembly GCF_013284365.1). Lineage (NCBI taxonomy): Bacteria > Bacillati > Bacillota > Bacilli > Caryophanales > Paenibacillaceae > Brevibacillus > Brevibacillus sp. RS1.1. The sequence continues at coordinate 20,569 of NZ_JABSVA010000012.1, read as the reverse complement.
TGGACAAGTATCTTCAAAGCAGCGTGCTTGGATTCTGTCATCGCAAACAACTCGTCAAATCCAGAAGGAAGCGTCTTGTCCAGAACACGCAAGCCTTCCTCGGTAATGCCACCTTTGGTAGCAACACGTTCGATCAGCTGGTCGAAGCTAAGCTGTTCGTTTTTGAGCAAAAGAGCGGTTCCCAGCATCGTTTCCACCAGCATGCTTCTCGCAGTATCCAAGTCAAGCTCTGGTGTTTTGCGAACGGCTGCCTGCGCGAACGAATCAAGAATCCCTGCGATCAGTCCTGGGGCGCTGCTGGTGAGGATCGTCGCTGTTTCGATCTCGATCTCGGATACGTCCTGTGATTGACTAATGGAAGACAGGAGGGTGAGAAGCTCATTGCGATCCCCTGTACTTGTTCGACTGCTGCATGTAAATAGAGATACACCATGCAGCTCTTGCGAAGTGACGGTAGGAATTACCTTGCTCACGGCACCTGCATGGACGGTTTCCAAATCATTGATGCTAACACCTGCTGCTACAGAAACGATATGTACACTTTCAGGGATAGACAACTCACGCAATACAGGCAGGATATCCAGTGGCTTTGTGCAGAGAAAGACCAGCTTTGCCTGGTCGCACACCTCTTGCGCACTTTCGGCTATGAGAATGCCATGTGATGCTTGCAGATTTTCAGCCTTTTCTCTTGTTCGATTGAAGACGGTGATATGCTCGGGCTGGATCACACCGCTTTTACAGAGTGATTTCACCAGCATTTGACCCATACTGCCTAGTCCAATGATTCCAATTCGCATGTGAAAAACCCCCTGTTTTATTGTAACGTAGGCTCATGAAAAAAGGTACAGCCTCCCATGTGAGAGAGCTGTACCTTTGCTGTTTCATTTAACAGATTAGTCGTCAGAGCTTCGGAAAATCATGATGTACTTCGCCAACTCTAGAACAGAGATTAGAGCGGCAGCTACGTACGTCAGAGCGGCTGCACCCAGTACTTTGCTTGCGCCACGTTCTTCTTCATTGCGGATGAAGCCCATTTGGAGCATCAGTTGTTTCGCACGGCTACTTGCGTTAAACTCGACAGGCAATGTGACGAGTTGGAAGGCAACTGCTCCGGAGAAGAAGATAATCCCGATGAGCAAAAGCCCAGCCATTTTAAAGAAGAAACCAGCCAACAGCAGCAATGGCGCCACACCGGACACCAGGTTGACTACTGGGAAAATGCGATGGCGAGCTACCAGCATCGGGTACGAGACCTTGTGCTGAATTGCATGGCCGACCTCGTGACAAGCAACGGACAGAGAGGCAATCGAGTTGCCGAAGTATACAGGATCAGACAGGCGTACGACACGGTCAGTCGGGTCGTAGTGGTCGGTCAATGTACCTGGGATGTGTTGAACAGGAACGTTCGTCAAGCCGTTGGCATCGAGCATGCGGCGGGCGGCCTCTGCACCGGTTAGACCGGAGGAGGTAGGAACTTCGGCGAATTTGTTAAAAGTTCCTTTCACACGGAACTGTGCCCAGAGCGACAGTCCGAATGCAATCAGAATCAGGAAATCCATAGGATGGAAAAACATTCCACACTCACTCCTCGTTGTAATCTATGAAAACGAATGTTGCTAAGCCATACATGTAACCTTACTACTACATTTTGTCCCATATTCATGTATACGAATAAGTCCTATGGCAGTTTCACTAATTTATTGTACATTCTCTGACCATTATTGACAATGTTGCCGCATGCCAAAAAAACAGACACATTCCTCGTCAGTATGATTGGGAATGTGTCTGTTTTGATACTTATCTGTCGTGATTTTGGGTTTTATGATGCTCGGTTTTTCGCGGGGTTTGAAAGCCCTTCACTTCGAGCATTTTACTGCTCATTTTAGAATCCAACGTCTTTTCAGGAGCCTGCGGATATGATTTTTCACCTTTGGACACCGAAATATCCTCCTCGAAAACATAATCGTGAACAGGCTTATTATTTCCACAGATGGATGCGGAAGGACGTGGGAATGGTTTACAGCTGAGAAAAGGCGCGGTCTACAGCTGCGATGGTGAATTGAATATCTTCTTCTGTATGAGCTGTTGTCACGAACCAAGCTTCATATTTGGATGGTGCAAGGCATACACCTTCGTTCAGCATCAGCTGGAAGAAGCGAGCAAATACTTCCCCATTCGCTTTCTGAGCTGCATCGTAATCGTGAACAGGCTCGTCCGTAAAGTAAACAGCCAATGCACCTTTTACACGATTGAGCTGGATGGTTACGCCGTGTTTGTTTGCCGCTTCGATGATTCCGTTCGCAAGCATAGCGCCCAGTCTCTCGAATTCATCGTACACGCCCGGCTGCTTCAATACCTCCAGGCAGGCAATTCCCGCACGGATGGAAGCAGGGTTACCAGCCATTGTTCCTGCTTGATACGCAGGTCCGAGTGGGGCGACCTGCTCCATGATTTCCCGACGACCGCCATAAGCACCGATTGGCAGACCACCGCCGATAATTTTGCCCAATGCAGTCAGATCAGGCTCAACTCCCAGGAGGTTTTGTGCGCCGCCATAGCAGAAGCGGAAGGCTGTAATCACTTCATCGTAGACGACAAGTGCGCCCACTTCATGCGTAATGCGGTTAACTTCTTCCAGGAATCCAGGCTCAGGCGTTACGATACCGAAGTTGCCGACAATCGGCTCAACGAGGACGCAAGCCGTTTCGCTTCCCCATTTACTCATAGCTTCTGCGAAAGCCTCGATATTATTAAAAGGTACCGTAATGACTTCGCTGGCAATGCTTTGTGGTATACCTGCACTGTCCGGAATCCCTAGGGTAGATGGCCCGGAGCCAGCAGCAACCAGCACTAAGTCAGAGTGGCCGTGGTAGCAGCCCGCGAATTTGATGATTTTGACACGTCCGGTATAAGCACGTGCTACACGAATGCAAGTCATGACTGCTTCTGTACCGGAGTTGTTGAAGCGAATGCGTTCCATCGAAGGAATTGCTTCGCGGATCATGTTTGCAAAGGTAATTTCCCATGGAGTAGGCGTACCGTAAAGGGTCCCGTTGGTAGCCGCTTCGCAAATCGCGTTGGTCACATGTGGATGTGCATGGCCAGTAATGATGGGGCCATATGCTGCTAAATAGTCAATATATCGATTGCCGTCCACGTCCCAGAAATACGCGCCCTGGGCACGTTCCATCGTTACGGGTGCTCCCCCGCCTACAGCCTTGAAAGAGCGGGAAGGGCTGTTTACCCCGCCTAGAATGACGTCGAGTGCTTGCTCGTGCAGTTGCGCGGATCGTTCACGTTTCATGCATGTTCCCTCTTTTCTTTTGGAAAAAGTCCTTCATTATCTTACCACAGCAGTTCAACAACTGGATATGAACGGAGAGCTATAGATGAAGGAAAGGAAAAATGATACAATTTTCAAGCAAATCACTCCATGGGTAAAGGCGGGAGCATCATGAAACTTGAGTGCATCTCCATGAAAGGAAGCGGCAAAAGCAATGAGGACGCCTATGTGATTCAGCAGGTCAAGCATGTGTATGCGGTCATCGATGGCATTACGTCGCTGGTCCCGTATGAGAACGCAGCAGGACAGACAGGCGGAGCTATCGCGGCTGAGCTTGTAAAAAAGCAGCTGGAAGCAATCCCTGAGGATGCAGTTTTGCACGATTATATGGAGATGATAAACGAAGCACTCCGGGAGCAGATGAGGCAAAGCGGCATCGATCTTGAGAAAAAGGAAGAATTGTGGGGAGCGGCCTGTGCAGTCGTCCGTGTAAAAGATGCCCAAATCGAGTACGCGCAGTTGGGAGATTGCATGATATTTGCCGTTTATGATGATGACATGGTAAGACCCCTGACGCATACGCAAGTCAGCCATTTGGAACAGGCGGCTTTGGCGAAGTGGGAAGAAGGAATCACCGAAGGATTGTGTACCCGAACAGAGCTGTACGAACGATGTATGGACATCCTGATCCATAACCGCTATCAGGCGAATGGACCAGGGGGCTACGGTGTGTTGAATGGCGATGCTGCCTGTCGGGATTTTATCGAGTATGGACGCATGAATCGGGTTGGCGTGAAGGCGTTGGTGCTGGCAACGGATGGTCTGTTCATGCCGAGAGCTTTAGGGGGAGCACAGCCGGAGTGGGAAGAAACGGTGCTGCCGATCGTACATAAAGGGCTGCAACGTTATACAGACGAGCTCATTTCTCTAGAAAACAACGATCCCGAATGCATCCACTATATTCGCTTCAAAAAGTCTGACGACAAAACGGGCATGATCCTTTATGTTCATTAACAGTTTGGTGCAGTTTGCCTTTTGCACAATTCGATTAGCTCATATACACTACAAATGGTATTTAAGCGAAGAAAAAAGGACGGTTTTCCATGATTCAAGTAAATCATTTACAAAAGGATTTCCGCATCCATCAGTCCAGACCGGGCCTTGGTGGTGCTTTTCGTGATTTGTTCAGTCGGGAGTACAAGACGGTAAAAGCAGTGGATGACCTTTCCTTTACAGTAGAGGAAGGGGAAATGTTCGCGCTGATTGGGGAAAATGGTGCTGGGAAATCGACCACGATCAAGATGCTGACCGGTATCTTAACTCCGAGCGATGGCGAAATCGTCATTAACGGCTTTGTACCTTTCAAGCAGCGGGAAGAGTATGTTCGTTCTATCGGAGTTGTTTTCGGGCAGCGCTCTCAGCTTTGGTGGGACCTATCTCCACTAGAGTCCTTCCGCCTATTGAAAAGCGTTTATAAGGTTGACGAAGCAGAAGGAGAAAAGTGGCTGGAGCGTTTGATTGAGGAACTGGAAATTACTCCGTTCGTCAGTCAGCCAGTGCGCAAGCTGAGTCTCGGACAGCGGATGCGCTGTGAAGTGGCTGCTTCGCTGATTCATAAGCCACGTCTGCTGTTTCTCGATGAACCGACAGTTGGACTCGATGTGCTCGTTAAGCAAAAAATCCGTGAGTTTCTCCGCAATCTGAACGAGACGGAAAATATGACGATCTTGTTGACGACTCACGATATGTCAGACATCGAAGCTCTCTGTAAACGTGTGCTTGTCATGGACAAAGGGAAGCTGATCTTCGATGGCTTGCTGAATGACCTCAAGGAAAAATGGGGCAATGGCACTGAGGTGTCCTTCCAAATGAAAAAGCGCACTTCCACAGCCGCACTCCGTCAGGCATTGGGAGAGATGCCTTGTGAGATCGAGCAAATCAATGATTTTACCCTCAATGTAAAAGTAGCGCGAAGTCAGGAAATGCTGCCCTTTGTTTTGTCGACGGTCATGTCATCGTTTGAAGTCAGTGACGTGAAAATCGAGGAGACGAGCACAGAGGATATCGTTCGCAACATTTATTCCTCAGACCAAGAGGTAGCCAGCCATGCGTAAGCTTTATATGGAACTTATCCGCATGAGGTTTTTGACGATGCTTGCCTATCGTGTGAACTATTACAGCGGGATCATTATCTACGCGATCAACATCGGTGCGTACTACTTTTTATGGGGAGCGATCTACGGAGGCCAGCAGCAGTTGGGCGGGCTAACGGTGGAACAGATGACTTCCTACGTTGCGATTGCTTGGATGTCGCGGGCGTTTTATTTTAACAACATCGATACAGAAATAGCCCAGGACGTCCGAGAAGGCAAGGTCGCGATCGAAATGATACGCCCCTATAATTACTTGTCCGTGAAAACGGCGCAGGCGTTTGGGGAAGGGATCTTTCGCTTTCTCTTTTTCGCGGGTCCAGGAATCTTTCTTATCAGCCTGATCATTCCGTTCAGCTTCCCGGCTACAGCGACCGGATGGGGGCTTTATTTGCTGAGCTTGATGTGTGCGTTTTTGATCAATACACAAATCAATTTGGTGACAGGCTTGTTGACTTTCTTCCTGTTCCGAAACGATGGCATGATGCGCGCCAAGCGGGTCGTGGTGGATCTGATGTCTGGTCTCGTGCTGCCGATCAGCTTTTTCCCCGGTTGGGCGCAAACGGTAATGGGCTATCTTCCATTCCAGGCGGTCAACTACTATCCGAGTCTGATCTTCACAGGTGCGATTTCAACGGAACGCTCTTGGGAATTGATCGGTTTTCAGTTCATCTGGATGTTTGTCATACTGGTCCCCATCTTGGTGATGTGGCGTCTTGCCCGCAACAAGCTGGTTGTGCAGGGAGGGTAGAGCATGCAAAACATGAGACATATTTTTAGTATTTTTGCCGACTACCTAAGCCAGTATTTCAAGACGAGACTTGCCTATCGAACGGATTTTCTCGGAGATTTTGTATCCAATCTGGTTTCTGAGTTGATCAATCTCGTCTTTATTATTGTTGTGTTCACTCATGTTCCGCTGATGGGGGATTGGACGCGTGACGAGATTATCTTTATCTATGGTTTCTTTTTGGTTCCATACGCATTGTTCTCGATGTTCTTCGGTTTTTGGGACTTCAATGAACGGTATATCATCCGTGGCGAGATGGATCGCATCCTGACGAGACCGATTCACAATCTGGCGCAGGTGTGCCTCGAGTCGATTGCGCCTGACCGCATTTTTGGCGTCATAACCGGAATCATCATCATGGGGTACGCTGCCATTCAACTCGATTTGTCGTTTTACTGGTACGACGTGTTCATCTTTATCGGGCTCTCGATCAGTGGGGCACTGATTTACGGTGGCGTGTATACTGCGATTGCTGCGGTTAGCTTCTTTTCCGACTCGCGAACAGGGATTGCCCCGATGATTTACAACATCCAGCAATATGGGCGCTATCCGGTAGATGTGTACAACAAGGCTATTCGCTTTGTGCTCACCTACGTGCTGCCGTTTGCCTTCGTGGGTGTTTATCCAGCGGCTTACTTTTTACGCAAGGAAGTCTGGTATACGTATGCGGCAATGACGCCGGTAGTTGCTGTTATTTTCTTCGGGATTGGGATTCTCGTTTGGAACTGGGGTGTTACGAAATATCGGGGAGCTGGTTCTTGATGATTTATAATCCGAAATCGATGTTGTAATATTAGATGTAACGAGATATAGAAGCATAAAGTAAAAAGCGACCGTCCCGGCTGCAACCGGAACGATCGGTACAATAGGCGCTTCCCGCATAGGGGGCGGCTCAATTCTTGGTGTGAAATAGACCGCAGAGCTGGTGAACTCAAGGGCGGTCTATTTCTTTTTGGTCAAGGTAACAACCAAGCCGATTAAAGCGACCAGGAACAACCCAAACTGGAAAAGCAGTCCGAGTGTTTCGTTCGTTACCACAGGCCTCACCCCCTTTCAAATGGGGATGAGCCTTATTCACATTAAACTCATCGGAAAAATAAACAAGAAGTGTCGAGCTGGCAGTTTCCTCTATTGTCAAATCAAAAAACAGCAGTATAATATGCTGTATACAACTACACATTCCTTCGGGGCAGGGTGAAATTCCCGACCGGCGGTGATCATGCTTTATGCATGTTAAGCCCGCGAGCCTCCCGAGCTGATAGGTAGCGACGGAGTGCAGGATCTGGTGTGATTCCAGAGCCGACAGTACAGTCTGGATGGGAGAAGGATGACGACAGTACGTTTATCACACGTGCTTGTTTGCCTGTGCAAACGGGATGAGAACGTAGAGGCCAGCCCTCTTGTTTCTTGTACCTTTTATTTGCGCATGGTTTGTCATACGCTTGCAAATGCCCTGTGGAACTTTTAGCCACAGGGTTTATTCTGTTTGTGTAACAAGACGTGTGAGCTTACAACGACTGTTGCCATTCCTCAAGAAGGAGTAGAACAATGAGGAGATGGTAAACATGAAAGAAACAGCGCTGCATTCTTCGCGCACACGTGCAACCCAAAAGCTGGTGACGATTCCCATGCTGGCGGCGGTTGCATTTATTCTGCAGTATCTCGAGGTTCCTGTTCCGCTGATGCCAAGCTTTTTGAAGCTCGACTTCAGTACACTCCCGGCATTGATCGGGGGGCTCATGTACGGACCTGTAGCTGGCGTTATTATCGAGGTACTGAAAAATACACTGCATATGCTCTTCAAAAATACAGACGGTCTGTTGATCGGTGAGCTCGCAAATGTCGTAGCAGGATCAAGCTTTATTTTTGCGGCTGTCTACATGCAGCGTCTCGGCCAAGGCAAAAAGGGCTTCCTGACTGGTCTGGCTCTAGGGACGATTTTGATGACGATAGTCATGGCTGTAGCGAATGCTTATGTGCTGTTGCCTGCGTACGCTGTGCTATATCAAATGCCGATTGAACAGCTCTTGTCCATGTTCAATGCGACAAGTATCTGGTCATTGGTTCTGTACGGAATCGTACCATTCAATCTTTTCAAAGGTGTTATGATTTCAGTGGTTGCATATCCGATCTACGTGAAGCTCGGCTCCCGAATCGCTGCGCGAACCAACAATTGACAACCACGACATGACTCGCTAATATGTTTACTTAATAGAAAGTCAGAAAAGGCTATGAAAGGACCCGCAGCTATACCCACGTGACAGAGAGTCGGCCCTAGTCTGGAAGGCTGATACGTAAAGGATAACTGCACCCCATCCTGAAGCCGCTGGTGAAGAACTGAGCCGGATGCCCACCGTTATCGGGTTATTGAGAGGGCTATGGCGTATGCTGTAGTCAATCAGGGTGGTACCGCGGAAGTTAATCCTCCGTCCCTTTTTGGGATGGGGGATTTTTTGCATTTTACGTAAGAACAAAAAGGAGCGTAGACGGATGAAAGAGGACAAAGCGTTTGTAAAAGAAATTACACCGCAATCGGAGGATTTTTCGCGTTGGTACATTGATGCCATCAAAAAGGCGGACTTGATGGACTACACACCAGTACGCGGCTGCATCGTGTTCAAGCCGGATGGCTTCGAGCTATGGGAGCGAATTCAAGAGGCGATGAATAAGCGCTTCAAGGAGACAGGGCATCGCAATGCCTATTTCCCGATGCTAATCCCCGAGTCTTTCTTTCAAAAAGAAAAAGAGCATATCGAGGGCTTTAATCCCGAGCTGCCTTGGGTAACAGAGGCCGGAGGTGAGCCGCTAGAGGAAAAGCTCGCGCTACGTCCAACCTCAGAGACGATCATCGGACATATGTATAGCCAATGGATTCAGAGCTATCGCGACCTGCCTGTATTAATCAACCAGTGGGCAAACGTGTTTCGTTGGGAGAAGCGGACGATGCCGTTCTTGCGGACATCAGAATTTCTTTGGCAGGAAGGCCACACGGCACATGCGACAGAGGAGGAAGCTCGTCAGGAAACGATGCAAATGCTAGAGATTTACCGAGAGGTCGTCGAGCAGGAGCTAGCCATTCCGGTTTGGAAGGGACAAAAAACACCAAGTGAACGCTTTGCTGGTGCTGTCGACACGTATTCCATTGAAGCGATGATGAAGGATGGCAAAGCAGTGCAAGCGGGCACCTCGCACTATTTGGGCGATAAATTCGCACGCGGCTTTGAAATCAAGTTTTTGGATCGTGACAATCAGTTCAAGTACGTTCACACCACATCATGGGGAACCTCTACGCGACTGATTGGTTCGATGATCATGGTGCATGGCGATGACCGCGGTCTCGTGTTGCCACCTCGCATGGCTCCGACACAAGTGATTATGATCCCAGTCGGTCCGATGAAGCTGCGCGAGAAAGTCATGGAGGCGTTTGATCCACTCTTTGACGAGATTAAGGCTGCAGGTGTGCGTGTCCGTGCTGATCTTCGCGAAGAAACGCCAGGCTGGAAGTTCAATGAATGGGAAATGCGCGGGGTTCCTCTGCGTCTGGAGCTCGGTCCGCGTGACGTGGAAAATGGTCAAGTAATTTTGGCTCGACGAGATACAGGAGAGAAGGTGACGGTTTCACTTGAAGGTATCGCGCAAACAGTTGTTCAACTGTTGGAAGAGATTCAGCAAAATATGTTCCAAAAAGCGCTAGCCTTTCGGGATGAGAACTCCCATTTGAGGATCGATACACTGGAGCAGCTATCCGCTCATATTGCCAAAAACGAGAGCGAAAACAAAACGAGTGGATGGGTGTTAGCTGGCTGGTGTGGGGATGATGCTTGTGAATCGAAGATCAAGGAAGAAACGAAGTTCACCTCCCGCAACATCCCGTTTGAGCCTCCTGTACAAAAGAAAGCCTGCATTTGCTGCGGCAAAGAGTCACAGCATAGTGTCTGGTTCGGTAGGGCGTATTAATCAAACAAAGGGTGTGTCCACGCTTTGGCGCAGGGCATACCCTTTTTTCATCTAGCGTCCGAGTATCCAATCAGTAAAAGCTCGAACATCCGTAAAGTGGTAATCAGGCTCGGGAGCGAATTTTCCCGACTTTTGTGTAACCAAAAGCCAATCCACACCGACTGTTTGCAAACCAGCGGCACGACCAGCCAACACATCGGCATCACTGTCACCAACAAAAATGGTGTTCTCCGGTGTAGCGCCTAGTTGTTTCATAGCGGTAAAAATCCCCTCTGGGTGTGGCTTCGGATCAGTGACCTCATCCCCTGTGATTACGACGGAAAAATACTTGTCTAATCCCCATTCTCGGAGGGAGATATCAGCGCTTTTGCGGCCTTTTCCTGTCACGATCCCCATTTGGATACCGGCTGTGTGTAGTTCATCGAGCATGTTTCGGATATTTTCCGGGTTTTGTATACGGGAGTGTTCATCTGTGTATACACGATAAAAATGAGCGAGGGCGTTGTCATGCACATGGGAGGGCAGCTTGTTTTGCAAAATGCCTGTCTCTGTGGGGCCAAAGAGAGCTACAATTTGCTCGTCGGTATAATGCTCTTGTAAAAACTGCTGAAAGGTAGAGCGAAAAGCGGTGAAGATCAAGGGGAGAGTATCGGCAACTGTGCCGTCGAAATCAAACAAGATTGTCCGCATGGGAGTCCTCCTTTGATTAGAAAATAAAAGAAAACCATCGTATCTGATGGTTTTCCTGGTGACTTACTCATCCGAATCATCAAAAGGATCATCTGAATCATTTGTTGGGTCAGCTGGAGTCAATGGGAACAGGGTGTCGAAAAACTTGAATTTTCGACGACCAGATTCCTTTTTGAACCCTTTGTACTTTTGCAACAGCTCAGAGATGTCTTCGACAAATTGATTACGTTCATCTTGACTTAAATAAAATTCAGTCAAATTATAAGCGAACGTATTTTTATACTCTTTCCTAACATCTTGGTCGCTTGCGACGAAGCGATTGAGAGTTCGCATGAGGTCCTTTTCCGTAGTACGAAACGGAGTGAACATGACATCACTTAATTGTTGAGCGTTTTCTTCGATCATCAATTGGAGCTTGACCTGAATGACCTTGGCAACAGGCTCATAATATTTCTCCACAATGGAGCCTTTTACCCGGGTATCCACTTGCTCGAGCAGCCCAACACGCACGAGCTCCTTCACATGGTAATGTAGCCGTGCAGCATTTTCGCCTAGTTCTGTAGCGATTTGTTTGGCCGTTCTGGGCTCCAAATCTTCAAAGAGTTCCAAAATTTTAACCCGTTCCGCTATAGCAAGCGATTTTAGCGCTTCTGGATCTGTTACTTCATAAAACTCTTTCATGCGAATTCACCATCCAACTGACTAGGCCAAATTTTATTTTTTTTTATTCTATCCTTTTCTGAATCAAAGCGCAACTTGTATGCGGATGAAGTCACTACTAGATTGTGGTAAAATGGGACCAGCAAAAACAGGATATTATCGAGAGGAGGGAAAAGTTTGACGGCAGTAGGACAAGCTGCACCTGCATTTACTTTGCAGGCGAGCGACAATCAGACCCTCTCACTTTCCCAATTTCATGGTCAAAATGTAGTACTCTATTTTTATCCGAAGGACCAAACGCCGACATGTACCACAGAAGCATGTGATTTCCGTGACTTCCATTCGGGCTTTGCTGAGCTGAATACAGTTGTTCTCGGAATCAGTCCGGATTCTGTGAAATCGCATGATAAATTTATCGCGAAGCACGAATTACCTTTTCCACTTTTGGCCGATCCGGATCACCAAGTGGCTGAGGCTTATGGTGTGTGGGTGTTGAAGAAAATGTACGGAAGAGAGTACATGGGTATAGAACGCACCACGTTCGTCATCGACAAAGAAGGCAACATCGCAAAGGTATGGCCAAAAGTAAAGGTCAAAGGACATGTGCAGGAAGTGCTTCAATTTATTAAGGAAGAGCTTCAATCCTAACGTTTATTTCGCAATGAGCGAATGGAGGAATACAGATGAGTGTATCCACGGAATATGTTGTACAAAGCTTTTGCCAATTGGCGAACATCCCAAGTCCATCCGGCAATACGGAAAAAGTAATGGCTTGGGTTGCACAAGAGTTAGAAAAGCTTGGCGTCTCTTGTAACCGGACAAACAAAGGGGCAATCGTTGCAACAGTAGCGGGGGCCAATAACGAAAAGGCAAGACTCTTGACCGCTCACGTCGATACGCTGGGCGCGATGGTAAAGGAAATAAAGAGCAACGGGCGCTTGAAGCTGACCTTGATCGGCGGCTTTGCATTCAATGCGATTGAAGGAGAGCACTGCGTTGTAGAGACTAGCAGCGGTCGTCTTGTAACCGGTACCATTTTGTCCACCAAAGCTTCCGTGCATGTTTACAGCTCAGAAGCGGGGAAAGCAGAGCGCAATGAGGCGAACATGGAAGTTCGACTGGATGAAAAGGTCACAAACAAAGAGCAAGTCCTTGCGCTTGGGATTTCCGTTGGAGATTTCGTCTCCTTTGATCCGCGAGTGACGGTAACGGATAGTGGCTTTATCAAGTCCCGCCATATTGACGACAAAGCAAGCGTAGCTGTGCTGCTGGGGGTTTTGAAAGAACTGAGTGAATCCGGCTTGAAGCTGCCTTACACCACGCACTTTTTTATCAGCAATAACGAAGAGATCGGCTACGGTGGCAACTCCAGCATCCCTGACAACGTGGTGGAGTACCTGGCTGTTGACATGGGAGCGATTGGGGACGGTCAGACGACAGATGAGTATTGCGTGTCCATATGTGCGAAGGATTCCACAGGACCTTACCACTACGGATTGCGTAGCCATCTGACCAAGCTCGCACAAGCGAACGGTCTGAACTACCAAGTGGACATTTATCCTTACTATGGTTCTGACGCAAGTGCTGCGCTGAGAGCCGGATATGACGTTGTCCATGGCTTGATTGGACCGGGAGTAGATGCTTCCCACTCCCATGAACGTACACATAAAGAAGCGCTCGACAACACGGCAAAGCTCGTGATGGCCTACCTTCAATCGAAAGAAATGCAAGCATAGGAGGACCAGATGAGCAATATGTATCAATGGGCTGACTACTATGATCTCACGCAACGCGGTGTTACGGGTGATGTTGAGTTCTATCTGGAGCAAGCCAAGCTGGCAGGCGGAAAAGTACTGGATCTCGCTTGCGGCACCGGAAGAATCAGCATTCCGATGGCGCAGGCTGGCATCGACGTTACCGGAATTGACCTATCCCAGGATATGCTGGCAAGGGCTCAGGTAAAGGCTGAGGAACAAGGTGTGACATCCGGCTTAAAGCTATTGCAAGGGGATATGCGCGCCTTTGATCTGCAGGAGTCATTTTCACTGATTATGATTCCTTTTCGGTCGTTTTTGCACCTTTTGCATGTTCAAGAGCAAATGAAGGCATTGACGTGCATTCGCAAGCATCTGGCTCCAGGCGGGAAGTTCATCATGAACGTGTTTGTACCCAAGATCCATCATTTTTACGAGGAAAATGAAAAAATGTCCTTGCGTGGCACCTATCCACTCCCGTCAGGAGAAGAGGTTGCGATGTGGGATTACACCCGCTATGACCACTTTCAGCAACTGTCCGAAGTGACACGCATATACGAGCGTACGGATGCACAGGGAGTTGTGACGGAACGGGTGAAGGGCCGATTTACCCTCCGCTACATTTTCCCCGCGGAGCTCCATCATCTGCTTCGTTTAAACGGCTTGAAGGTCACACAACGATACGGTTCTTTTGCAAAGACGCCTTTTGATGCAAATAGCTCAGAATTGATTCTAGTCGCAGAGGCTTTGTAAACGGAACCTGTGGAGGGGATATGGAATGAAGATTTATACAAAGTCAGGGGATAAAGGTGAGACGTCACTGGTTGCAGGTGTCCGCGTGCCTAAGTTTGCGGACCGTGTAGAGGCATACGGTACTTGCGATGAAGCCAACTCACAGATTGGATTGGCACTGGCTCTGTTGCCTGCGACAGAAGAATGGAAGGAATTGCAGGATGTGTTCCATGTCATTCAGACAAAGCTGTTCCATGTAGGAGCTGAGCTTGCGACGCCAGAAGGCAAGAAGGTCGGTTGGCCGATTGCGGAAGAGGACGTTACTTTTCTGGAAGAGCAAATTGACATGCTAGATGCAAAGTTGCCGCCGCTCACCAATTTTATTTTGCCTGGCGGACATCCAGCTGCGGCTGCCTTCCATGTTTCGCGTACGGTCGTCCGACGTGCAGAGCGCAAAGCTGTTCATGTGGCACAGCAGGAGCAGGTAAACCCGTCCGTGGTCAAATACCTCAACCGTCTGTCCGATTATCTGTTCGTTGTGGCTCGTCATATTAATAAAGAGACAAGTGCAGTAGAAAAAACACTGCATGAATAGGCAAAAGCCCCCTGGGATCAAGCAGGGGGCTTCCGCTTTTTATTTGGTACGCAGGTAAGTGGTGATTCCCGGCAGAAAATCGATTTTCTCTGTATGAAAAGTGTCGTAGAGAAGCTTTCCATCCTTACATGCGTTTCCTTCTAGCAGCATAGTGAGCTGCGTGTTGGTAATCGGGAAAAATGGAAATCTCTCCATCATATTTACCACAGGCTTCATGAGAGCGAGGGGAATGTGGATTTTATTGACCTTTCGTTTTCCAATGGCCTCGCCAATCGTATCGAGAATTTGTCCGTAGGAGAGCCGTTCGGGTCCACCTGTTTCGTAGGTTTGATTGGTTGATTCCGGTCTGCTCAAGGCTTGGACGAATACATCCGCCACCGTCTTGCGAGCAACTGGCTGCAAAGGATAGGAGCCATCACCAATGACTGGTGTGACAGGTAACCGGACCAGATCGGCGAGCATGTTCACGAATTCATCCCCAGGGCCAAAAATAACAGATGGACGGAAAATGACGTATGGAATACCGCTTGTTTGCACAAGCTGCTCTGCTTCGTATTTGGTTCGGTGATAGGCGCTCGTGGCGTTTTTGCGTGCACCAAGAGCACTCATATAGACAATGCGCTTGATTCCAGCTTGCTTGGCGGCGTCCAGTACATTTTTTGTACCTTCTACATGGATACGAGAAAAGCTAATGCCTTTCCCCGGTTGTTCGCGAATAATTCCAACGAGGTGGATGACAGCGTCGCAGCCATGCATCGCTCTCATCAATGATTCTTTATCAAATAGATCGCCAGTTGCTTCCGTAACACGTGGATTGGCGGTTTCGGTGAAGGGAAGCTTACCTGTTGAACCAGCTCTGGTGAGGCAAACCGTCTCATATCCTTCTGCCTGCAAGCGCTCGAGTATACCCTGTCCAACAAAACCTGTGGCACCAGTCAGGAATACTTTCATGGAAAACCTCCTCCCGTTAAATACTTCCAGATTCATTGTACAACAGTTGCAGTCTGCGGTGCTATCGATCGCTGTGTTGACCAAGGCGGTATAATGTAGGGAAAAGGGGGATATATTTATGGCACAACGCAAAGTACCTGTGGCCGACATTTTGGATAATTTGCAGCAGCTTTATCCGGATGCGCACTGTGAATTGAATTATACAACCCCGTTTGAACTTCTCATTGCGACCATTCTTTCGGCCCAATGTACAGATAAACGGGTGAATGAGATTACCGCACCCATGTTCCAGCAACTAAACCAGCCGGAGCATTATCTTCATTTGACACAGGAAGAAATGGAAGAGCATATAAAAGGGCTTGGGTTGTATAAGAATAAGAGTAAAAACATTTTAGAGACCTGTAGAATCTTGTACGAAAAATACAATAGCGAAGTTCCACAAACGCATGCCGAGCTCGAAGCATTGCCGGGGGTAGGGAGAAAGACTGCAAATGTCGTTTTGTCTAATGCATTCGGGATTCCGGCGATCGCGGTGGATACGCATGTATTTCGCGTAGGAAACCGGTTAGGCCTTGCGAATAGCGACAATGTGGACGAAGTGGAGCGGCAGCTTATGAAGCGCATTCCGAAAGAGAAGTGGACGGATGCCCATCATTGGCTAATCTGGCACGGCAGACGCATATGTTCGTCGCGCAATCCACAGTGCAGTAGCTGTACACTTCAATCCAAGTGTAAGTTTGCACAGGCTGAAGCCAAAAAAGCCAAAAAACCTGCAACCAAAAAGCCTGCAAAAGCAAAGTAAAAAACTTGATTTTCCACTTCTTTCTGTTCAAATCGAATGAATGGATATTGACAGTTTTCGCCGACTAGACGTACACTTATTTATAGTAATTCTAATCAATGACATTAGAGAAGCTTGTTCTTTTGTCTTGCGAAAGACTGTGGGGTGTAACAAGATGGTACAACGTGTGGAGAAAGCTGTTGAAATCCTGAAGAATACCGGGGTTCGCATGACACCACAGCGCCATGCAATTTTGACCTATTTGCTGGAAACGATGACTCACCCGACGGCTGACGAAATATATAAAGCCCTTGAAGGCAAATTCCCGAATATGAGCGTTGCAACGATTTACAACAATCTACGAGTCTTTAAAGATGCTGGATTGGTTACAGAGCTCACTTACGGGGATGCGTCCAGCCGATTCGATGCCAATGTGGAAGAAGATCATTATCACGCGATCTGTACCACCTGTGGGGCAATCAGTGACTTCCACTTTCCGTATTTGCGGGATGCAGAAGTAGCTGCTTCCAAGGACATCGGCTTCAAAGTAACCGGACATCGTATGGAAGTTTATGGCGTTTGTGATTCCTGTCAAAAGAATCCCCACTAAGAATGTATTTGATGGATGAGCACCTCCTGCTTGAATCGGATAATCCCGGTGATGCAGGGGGTGTTTGTTTTTGGAGGACATAACCCTTTCTGTCGATATCTGTAACCTTTTGGCTTCTCGTACGTCTTCTTTTTGGTAGAAGCTTGTCCGTGAATTACCAGAATACAAAAGGTTGTGAATGTATTGAACCAACGCTATGATCGAAATAATGAGTCAAATCATACAGCCCAAGTCAGAAGACAGGCTTATGTACCGGGAAGCAGGTGGAGATTATGAGCAGGGAGTCAGGTAGAGCTCTGCGACCAAGACGAAGAAAAAGAAGGGCTTTTGGCAGGCTGTTTTTGTTAAGCTTTTTCTTGTTGGCTATTTTTGGCAGCATTTACTGGTTTTTTGTACTCCGTGCCTCAACTGAGCATGTGCAGCCGTATGATGGTGATAAAAATGTGATTGTATACGAAGGCTCGCGGAAAGAGTCTACGTATATATTGGAATCAGAGCAAATATTGTTGCCCTTTGATTTCATTAAAGAAAACATTGATCCAGCGATTTTTTGGGATGAACCTACACGTTCCGTTATCGTCACGACGAAGGATAAGGTGCTTCGGATGGAGAGCGGAGAAGTTGTCGCTTATCTGAACAAAAAACCTGTGGATTTACTCGTTCCGGTGAAAGAGGTCGACGGCACACGCTATGTCCCTTTAGATCCTTTGGAAAAGCTGTACCCGTATTCTTTTGAGCGAAAAGCAGACACGGGTGTTCTGGTCGTCGAAAAAGAGGGCTATGAAATTCAGCAAGCGAAAGTAATCGCTGCGGAGGAAAAACAAGCAGTCCGTACTGGTGCTTCTCACCGAACTCCGATTGTAGCAGAGCTGTCTGCGGGTGAAGTTGTCGACGTTCTTGGCAAAAAGGAAAACTGGTATCACGTTTTGACGGCTTCGGGAGTAGGTGGATTCATTTCAGAGAAAAGTATTGGAATGACAGATGTGCGCAAAGTCCAGCTGGAGCACACGACTGCTACCGGACAACAACACGCTGCTTGGAAGCCTGAGGGAAAGATCAACCTCGTATGGGAGCACGTCGTCAGTAAAAATCCGGATGTTTCAAAAATTGGTGCATTACCAGGGGTAAATGTAGTTTCACCTACTTGGTTTGAAATGAAGGATGCAGAAGGAAAACTATTGAATAGGGCCGACCCTGCATACGTCAAATGGGCCCATAAGAGAGGCTACAAGGTTTGGGGGCTTGTTACAAACGGGTTTAATCCAGATTGGACCAAGTCCGTTCTCAGTAGCTATGACAAGCGAGATCAATTAATTGCCCAGCTTCTGTACTACGCTCATCTATACGATCTCGATGGCATCAACATCGATTTTGAAAACGTGTATTTAGAAGAGAAAGAGGAGCTCGTACAGTTTGTTCGCGAGCTGACGCCGTATCTCCATCAGCAAGGACTGACTCTTACCATAGATGTGACGATCAAGTCAAACGCGAAGCAATGGTCCATGTTCCTGGATCGGAAAGCGTTGGCCGAAGTCGTCGATTATGTTGCAGTGATGACGTATGATGAGCATTGGGCAGCGAGTCCAAAAGCTGGTTCCGTCGCATCATTGCTATGGGTGGAGCGGGGCTTGCAAGGAGTGCTGGAAGAAGTCCCTAACGAAAAACTGTTGCTGGGTGTGCCGTTTTACACACGCTTATGGACGGAAGCGAAGCAGGCCGATGGAACCGTGAAGGTGAGTTCCAAAGCTTATTCTATGACGAAAGCGCAGGAATGGATCAACGAACGCAAGCTGACGCCAGTTATGGATGAAGCTTCAGGTCAACATTACGTGGAGTATAAAGACCCGAATGATGGCAATGTCTATAAAATGTGGATAGAAGATGTGACGTCAATGAAGAAGCGTATGGAGATCGTTAATAAGTATGACTTGGCGGGTGTGGCTTCTTGGCGCAGAGGTTTTGAGGTGCCGGAGATCTGGCAAGCAATTGACGAGACTCTGAAATAAAAGACAGACAGCTTTCACGAAAGAAAGCCACCTGCACCCCGAATGCTGGGGAATTGGCAGGTGGCTTTTTACGTATAGTTGAAAGGAATCATATTATGTCTGGTTTTGCTGAGGATGTCCGTCTTCTAGGCGTAAAGGTTGTCCACAAAACATACAGGCGTCTTCTTTTCCCAACATCTTCGTGACTTTTTGGCATGAAGGGCATTGCACCTGTGGAGCTGAAGTGGAGACCATCCCGGAAATCATAAACAAGACTGTACTGCCCATTGTCAGAATGAACCCGATGATCAAAAGCAGCGTCATAAAAATGTAAGAGCCTTTTAAGAGGTTTCCAAGTAAAGGAATAAAGTCCAAATAACCTGCAAAAAATGCGTACCCTGTATACATCAGCAAAATGCCGATTACCATGCTCCAGTTGCCCCATGTGCGCATGCGTTTGATCTTGCTCAGGCGTTCTGTATTTTTCATGATCATTCCTCCTACCCTATAGTATAGCATACAAAGGATTTGTCTGTTGACAAGCAGGAAACCGACAAGACTTGTAGAATCCATAAGTTCAACCCAGGGGGCAGGGAGGAACAGGGCATGACTTTAAGGCAGACGTATCTGGAAAATCTCCAGCAGCGTTTGGATGTGCAAGCGGTGCTTGTTTTAAATGATTCGGATATGCTAGTCCCATTTCGCGAGGGAATCTTTTATTTCGTCGTAGTAAATGAGCCCCAAGCAGATGGTAAAATCCGTCGCATGCTATTTCAGGAACAAGTGATCATCGAGCAGCAAATCAGCACGTGGCAACTGGAGAAGGGAGCCATTTGCGGTTTGGATGAACGACTTGCCGAGATGCTTCGAAGGGCAGAAATTGTTTGGGACAATGAGCATTATATGAAACAAATGAAGCTGCGCCTGGCTAGTTTGTCATCTTCTCTTCAGAAAAAACATATCTGTAAGGAGTATTCCCAAATCCTTCGTTTTTTTCACGAGACAAAAGAGTTTTTGCAGCAAGGTATGATGCTGGATGCACATCACTCTGCCATTCAAACGATTCACTATTTGGCTCGTCTCATTGTGTATGAAGCGGGAGATCATCCTCAGCCAGCTTTATGGACGCAAGTCAAACAGATAGATCCTTCTATATATAAGTTGTATGAGGAGCTGTCTTTTAATGCGGAAGCATTGGAGAAGCGAATTGAACTACTTGTGCTGGCAATTGAATTTTGGATCGCATCCAGAACAAAGGAATCTGTTCGATACCTGGTTGAGCTCATGGAGACGAAATCAGGGCCTTGGCGTTTGGAAGAGCTGATGAATCATCCAATGATTCAAGAAGCAGAAATCGAGATTCCTCTTGTGATAGATAAGATGCTTCAGCGCTTGTTGATTCAAGAGATTGTATGCAAGGATGGGGAAAAGGGCGACAGAGAAACAGGTTTTATTTTAATGGGATAAAAAACTTTTCAATTAGTGTTGACTTTCGTTTGTGATCCGTGCTATATTAACAAACGTCGCTGCTGCGCTAACGCAGTAAGGCTGAGAAAAAGTTTTAAAAAACACTTGATTTTATAAGTGGTTATGTGATAAATTAAGAAAGTCGCCTCTGGGCGTTGAAACAA
>NZ_JABSVA010000011.1:0-142048 GCF_013284365.1 Brevibacillus sp. RS1.1 | reverse complement strand
TTCTTGCTAATGATGGCAGGAAGGTTTTTTCGTGTAGATAAAGCAGTGACATGAAACTTAATACGGATCGGAGGGAAAAAAGGGAAGGGGCATCCGGTGATTTTGGTAAAATTGCTTTCGAATAACCGAGGGAAAGGTATCCATGTGATTATCCAAAAAGTGTTCGACCAAATATCGCTCAACAAGTCCGTGAGACATCGTTAGCTCTCCCCACCACTCCGTTTCATATCGGCAAAGCATGCTGAGTAAATATAGCAGCAAGTAATGACTGGCCCATTCAGGAAGAGGTAGAGAAGAGGCAGAACCATTCCAAAAGAACAGGACGTTCTGATGTAAACGAAATAACGGGTGTTGATCCAGTTCAGACAGGGCACACTGAGGAAGGGTCAGTTCCTTTCTGTTTTTGTTATTTGCCCAGGAGGGCTTTTCCAAGTTACAAACAGATGGAGCCAGCCTGCAAATGTACTGAATGAAGGTCTCGGTTGAATAGGATAATGGCCCGTCCGTTTTTTCAGGAAAGGTAATGCGAACCAAATCACCCTGACTTATATGCGCAATCTTTAGCGTTAACCAGTTACGTGGTTTATCCGTAGCAATTCCGTAACTATCGCTCACGCTGGGGATAGATGAAAATAGGTCATGGACTGAATAGCGGTCTTGTAACGGCGTAAGCTGGAATGTGTGAGCTAATTGTGCAAAAAAACCTTCTTTTTGTGGACGAACCTCATCCTCCATAAGTATATAGGCGTTTCTTTTGAGCTTTCGTGTCGTGACACCATGTTGCAGAACACGACTGTTTTGGGGATAATACGGATCACGAGTCAATAACATCGCCTTCAACAAGTGAGTGCAGCCATAAAACAGCAGCAATGGTTGGATGGACAAGTCAGCAACAGCGGAAGTGGAATAAAAATGTCTGGCTTGTCTCCAGAGATACAGGAAACGCGAGCTTTGTTGAAATGCTAGTCGCTCGGCGTGCTCAGCACCCATGTCATGATAGCAGGCTGCCAAGTATTTTCGTGCAGTTGGTTCTGTCTCAAAATAGCGTAATGTCTTCCAAGCGTTATCCATGTTACCCACCTTTACCAATTTTCGTAATATGGTTAAGTTTTCCTAATTGTTTTTTGATTTATCTGTCTAATGCATTCTATAACCGAACATTATACTCATTTCTTGACAGTAAATTAAGCGGTTTGTTAAACTGTCTTAAACTATTCGCCGAGAGGAGCTTTCAACTGTGCGGGAAGACAAATTTGTTAAAGAGGGCTTAACGTTTGACGATGTATTGCTCATTCCAGGAAAATCTGAAGTTTTGCCAAGGGATGTTGATTTGCGAGTACAATTGAGTGAGAATGTGAAGCTGAATATTCCTCTGATCAGTGCTGGGATGGACACCGTAACGGAGTCTGGACTTGCAATCGCCATGGCTCGCCAAGGTGGTATCGGGATTGTCCATAAAAACATGACCATCGAGCAACAAGCAAGCGAAGTAGATCGTGTAAAACGCTCTGAAAGTGGCGTTATTACCAATCCATTCTCTTTGACCCAAGAACATACCGTTGAAGAAGCGAATGCTCTCATGGGTAAATATCGTATCTCCGGTGTTCCGATTGTAGATGCGAATCAAAAACTGATTGGAATTCTCACCAACCGCGATCTGCGCTTTGTGCATGACTTCTCCATCAAGATCAAAGAGGTTATGACCAAAGAAAATCTGGTGACGGCTCCTGTTGGTACTACACTGCAACAGGCAGAATTGATTCTGCAACAACATAAGATTGAAAAGCTCCCATTGGTGGATGAGAATAACACCCTGCGTGGACTCATTACGATTAAAGATATTGAAAAAGCAATCCAATACCCAAATGCAGCAAAAGATAACCAAGGCCGCTTGCTGTGTGGTGCTGCTGTTGGGGTATCTGCAGACACGTTTGAGCGTGCAGCAGCACTTGTACAAGCTGGCGTGGACGTTTTAGTCATCGATACGGCTCATGGGCATTCCAAAGGCGTAATTGAAACGGTAAAAGCAGTTCGCAAAGAATACCCAACGCTCACCATCGTCGCAGGAAACGTTGCAACTGGAGAAGCCACTCGTGATCTGATCGAAGCTGGCGCATCTGTAGTGAAGGTTGGTATCGGTCCTGGTTCCATTTGTACAACTCGTGTTGTAGCGGGTATCGGGGTTCCGCAAATTACAGCGATCCACGATTGTGCACAGGTAGCGCGAGAGTACAATATTCCAATTATTGCCGACGGCGGCATTAAATACTCCGGTGATTTGCCAAAAGCAATTGGTGCAGGTGCTTCAGTGATCATGATCGGAAGCCTGTTCGCTGGTACAGAAGAAAGCCCGGGCGAATTCGAGATTTTCCAAGGGCGTCGTTTCAAGGTATATCGCGGAATGGGATCGATTGGCGCGATGAAAGCAGGCAGTAAGGACCGTTACTTCCAAGAGAACGCACAAAAGCTCGTTCCGGAAGGGATCGAAGGCCGTGTTCCTTACAAAGGCCCGTTGGCGGATGTCACGTATCAGTTGATTGGTGGACTGCGTGCAGGTATGGGATACTGCGGAGCGAAGACCATCGAAGATTTGATTCAAAACTCCCAGTTCGTTCGCATTACCGGCGCTGGCTTGCGTGAGAGCCACCCACACGATGTACAAATTACAAAAGAATCACCTAACTACTCAATTTCCTAAGCGAAAAATGATACGGAAGACCTACGTCCCCTTTCTTTTATTAAGAGAGGGGATTTTTACTAGCTACTAACATGTGGAAATAGGAGGAATCTCGCTTCAAGCCACCCTGCAACCTATGGTACACTTACAATTGTGTGCTTGTTTCATGAAAAAAAAATCGACAGAAATAGGAGAGTGAGAGATTACATGAAGCGAAAGACATGGACAAAGCGATTGACAGGCCTGTTCCTTTCTGTCGCTGTTTTTGCTACAGCAATGGGAGGAATGGTTTCAAAGGTAGAAGCTGCCCCTGTAGCATCTCAAGCGAATTTACAACTGGAAGCGAAGTCTGCCATTCTTGTTGAGGCATCGACGGGAAAGGTTCTCTATAGTAAAGATCCTGATGTAGCACTTCCGCCTGCGAGTATGAGTAAAATGATGAGCGAATATCTGGTTCATGATGCCATCAAGCAAAAGAAAATGAAATGGGATGATGTCGTCCCTGTAAGTGAATATGCGTTTTATATCGCTAAAATTTCTGATTCGTCTGGTGTGTATTTGAATTTAGGCGAATCCTTTACGGTTAAACAATTGTACGAAGCGATGGCAATTGTATCGGCCAATGACGCTACTGTACTTTTGGCTGAGCATATCGCAGGCAGTGAGGCAGCCTTTGTTGAACTG
This sequence comes from Brevibacillus sp. RS1.1, assembly GCF_013284365.1. Classification (NCBI taxonomy): domain Bacteria; kingdom Bacillati; phylum Bacillota; class Bacilli; order Caryophanales; family Paenibacillaceae; genus Brevibacillus; species Brevibacillus sp. RS1.1. Next base: position 138,687 of record NZ_JABSVA010000011.1, on the reverse strand, counting down.
ATGAACAAGAAGGCAGCAGAGCTTGGTATGAAAAATACTTCGTTCGTCACTTCTACTGGTTTGCCAGCCGATGAGTTAGGTCCATACTCTGTTCAGACCGATCAAAAAGAAAACCTGATGTCTGCTCGTGATTCAGCGATCCTTGCCCGTGCTCTGATTCACGATTTCCCGGATGCGTTGGAGACCTCCAAAAAACCAATCTTCACCTTCCGTACAGGTACACCAAATGAGTGGACTAAGAAAAACTATAACTGGATGCTGCCTAGTCTGATCAGTTACTACCCAGGTGTAGACGGATTAAAAACGGGGCACACAGATGCAGCAGGTTATTGTTTTACAGGTACGGCTGTTCGCGACAACATGCGTTTGATTAGCGTCGTGATGAAAGCAAGCACCGAGTCAAAGCGTTTTGCTGAGACGAGAAAACTGTTTGACTACGGTTTTGGCAATTTCAAACTCACAAAACAAATGGACAAGAATGTACCAGTCAAAGGATTTGAAACAGCTCCTGTGAAAAACGGTGTAGAGGTAACTGTACCAGTCGTTACAGGCAGTGAAGTAAATATGATCACCAAAACCGGTACGGAAGCAAAATACACGCCAACGGTTACCTTCCAGGAGCTAACCGCACCGATTCAGCAAGGACAAGTTGTCGGTAAGATCGTTTTGAAAGAAGAAGGTATGAAGGAATCGGATTACTTGCAGCCTGAAGACGCAGCAAAAGCAGGCGTGGATATCGTAGCAGGACAGGCAGTAGAGGAAGCGAGCTGGATTCGTCTGTTCTTCCGCAGCATTATAGAGTTTTTCAGCAATTTGTTTAGCAGTGGAACCGGAAATTAAATAACTATTGTTTTCCCCTACATCTATCGTTTACAATGACGGTAACAGGAACCATAACACCGCATAACAGTTTCGGTTCTGACTCATGATGTAGGGGGTATTTGTAATGGTACAAGTAGGAACGTCCCGCGTTAAAAGAGGTATGGCTGAAATGCAAAAAGGCGGCGTCATTATGGACGTCGTGAATGCTGAACAAGCGAAAATTGCAGAAGCAGCGGGTGCTGTTGCTGTAATGGCTTTAGAGCGTGTACCGTCTGACATTCGTGCAGCTGGTGGAGTTGCGCGTATGGCTGACCTTGGCATTGTAGAGGAAGTACTGAATGCTGTTTCGATCCCTGTTATGGCAAAAGCTCGTATCGGTCATTTTGTTGAAGCGCGTGTTCTCGAATCTCTGGGTGTAGATTATCTTGATGAGAGTGAAGTGCTCACTCCGGCAGATGACTTGTACCATATCAATAAAAAAGAGTTCACTGTACCGTTTGTATGTGGCGCCCGTGATCTGGGTGAAGCCCTCCGCCGTATTGGGGAAGGTGCATCCATGATCCGTACAAAAGGTGAGCCAGGTACCGGAAACATTGTAGAGGCTGTTCGTCACATGCGCACGATGATGTCCCAAATCCGCAAAGTGCAAGCCATGTCCTACGATGAACTGATGGCGGAAGCCAAAAACCTGGGTGCCCCATACGAACTGCTTGAAGAGGTACACAAAACAGGTAAGCTGCCAGTTGTAAACTTCGCAGCAGGTGGAGTAGCAACACCAGCAGATGCTGCCCTGATGATGCAACTCGGTTCCGATGGCGTGTTTGTTGGCTCTGGTATCTTTAAATCAGAGAATCCAGAGAAGTTTGCTCGCGCGATTGTGGAAGCGACCACCCACTACACAGATTACGAACTGATTGCTCGCGTATCCAAAGGCTTGGGGACGGCAATGCCAGGAATCGAAATCTCCAAAATTCGTGAAGCTGATCGCATGCAAGAGCGCGGCTGGTAAGGTGAGTAGCATGAAAATCGGCGTACTCGCTCTACAAGGAGCTGTAGCAGAACATCTGCGAATGCTAGAAGAGGTTGGTGCCACAGCTGTCCCGGTCAAAAGAGTAGAAGAACTGGATGACCTTGATGGACTGGTCATTCCTGGCGGAGAAAGCACCACGATTAGCAAGCTGATGCACAAGTACGGATTCATGGAGGCGGTTCAAGAGTTCGGTAAGGCGAATAAGCCGATCTTCGGAACTTGCGCAGGAGCGATTCTTCTGGCGAAACGGATTCAAGGACAAGACGATTACCATTTAGGCTTGATGGATATCAAAGTGGAGCGGAATGCTTTTGGTCGCCAAAAGGAGAGCTTTGAAGTCTTGATGCCTGTTGCCGATGTGGGGGCAGATTACCCGGCAGTGTTCATCCGGGCACCGTATATCATGGAAGTGGGAGAGAACGGTCAAGTCTTGGCTAAGCACGAAGATAAGATTGTTGTCGCCCGAAGCGGTCACTATTTGGCAGCAGCCTTTCACCCAGAATTGACCGAAGATACAAGACTGCACAAATACTTTCTCGACATGGTTAAGGAATACAGAAGCTAGTTGTCATACCGGAAGATCGGGCCCTTAAAAAGGCGCCGATCTTCTTTTTTCTGTAAAGATCGAGGTGGGGTGGTCTTTACATACGTATAGAACCTGTAGTACAGTTAACAATAATAGTATTCATGAATGAGAATGCGATGATGAGAACAAGTACTTCACAAGAGCCAGGCCTAGAGAGTCGGTGGTAGGTGCGAACCGATCCGGTTATGTGAGGGAATCCATCTCGGAGTGGCAAAGGAACAACAACTTTGTCCGGAACCGTCCCGTTATGACGGAAGAGTGGACATATGCATGAAGGATTACTGCATGTGTCAACGAGGGTGGCAACGCGGGTATACAACACTCGTCCCTTACCAGGGGACGGGTGTTTTTTGTTTTTTTTCAATACGATTCGGAGGGATTTACACATGTTGGACGTAAAAGTATTACGCCAGGATCTAGAAGAAGTAAAACGCCGTTTGGCTCACCGTAATGAAGATATTTCTGCGTTGGATCAATTCGTAGAAGTAGATGAAAAGCGTCGCGAAGTCATCCAAGAAGCAGAAGCGTTGAAAAATAAGCGTAATACGGTATCCGAACAAGTAGCGGTTATGAAACGCAATAAGGAAAATGCAGACCATCTGATCGCGGAAATGAAAGAAGTAAATGAGCGCATCAAGGCTTTGGATGAAGAGCTGCGCCAACTGGATGAACAGCTGGAGTTCATTTTGCTGAGCCTCCCGAACCTTCCGCATGAAAGCACGCCGATCGGTACGACAGAAGACGATAACGTGATTGCCTGGACATGGGGAGAGCCACGTGCGTTTGACTTCGAGATTAAGCCTCACTGGGAGCTGGCTAGTCAAGCAGGCATCCTCGATTTTGAAACCGCGGCAAAAGTAACAGGAAGCCGTTTTGTTTTCTATAAAGGCTTGGGTGCACGTCTGGAGCGCGCACTGATGAACTTCATGATGGATTTGCACTCGAACGAGCATGGCTATGAAGAAGTGATCCCACCGTTTATCGTCAACCGTACGAGCATGACGGGAACGGGTCAATTGCCTAAGTTTGAAGAGGATGCATTCAAAATCGAGGGACCAGATTACTTCCTGATTCCAACGGCAGAGGTGCCAGTCACCAATATGCATCGTGATGAAATCATGGATGGAGCGGATCTCCCTCGCTACTACACTGCTTTCAGCGCATGTTTCCGCTCGGAAGCGGGTTCTGCCGGTCGTGATACGCGTGGGTTGATTCGTCAGCATCAATTCAACAAAGTTGAGTTGGTGAAATTCGTGAAACCAGAAGAGTCTTATGACGAACTCGACAAGCTGGTGAAAAACGCTGAAAAGGTACTTCAACTGCTTGGACTACCATACCGTGTTCTTAGCATGTGCACAGGCGATCTTGGTTTTACGGCTGCGAAGAAATTCGACATCGAGGTTTGGATTCCGAGTGGCGACACATACCGTGAGATTTCGTCTTGCTCGAACTTTGAAGATTTCCAAGCGCGCCGTGCCAATATCCGTTTCCGTCGCGATACGAAATCGAAGCCAGAATTTGTGCATACATTGAATGGTTCTGGTTTGGCGATTGGACGTACAGTAGCAGCAATCTTGGAGAACTACCAAGAGGCAGACGGAGCAATCGTGATTCCAGAAGTTCTTCGTCCATACATGGGCGGAGTAGACAAGATCGCACCGAAGTAATAACCGAGAAATTTAAAAAGCAGCTCTTGATCCATAACGGGTCAAGGGCTGTTTTATATTGTGTACTAATACAGGCGAATTTTTTTAAAAAACGTGTTGCACTGTACTAATCTCTGTTATATAATAAAAACAAATTTTAAGAATATTGTTTTAATACAGAAATGGAGGAATGGAGAATGGACTGCTATCGGTGTGAAGGAAACGGAGAACAAAATTGCCCAAGATGTGGAGGCGTTGGTCGTGATGCCAACGGAGCGGCTTGCCACAAGTGCATGGGAGACGGGCATGTATGCTGCAGTCATTGTAGTGGCAGCGGGTATCAGGAGTAAGGACATTTTTTTTGTCACTACTGTTATATAATAAAAATAATTTTATCAATCTGTACCATAATAACTTTGAATTGAGGGAGGAGGGGCTGTTTTGACTACCGTACCAACGAATCCATATCCGCTGGAGGTGCAGATTTCCGGTGAGATGCACCCTGGTTATCAAGAAATCCTGACACCAGAAGCGATTCAATTCGTGATGAAGCTGGAGCAAAGGTTTGGCGACAGACGACAACAATTGTTGGCGAAACGCGTGGAGCGTCAATTGCAAATCGATGCAGGCCAACTGCCGGATTTTCTACAGGAGACAGCGGACATTCGTAAAGGAGATTGGACTGTTGCTCCATTGCCCAAAGATTTGCAGGACAGACGGGTGGAGATTACAGGACCTTCGGGTGACCGAAAAATGGTCATCAATGCACTGAACTCGGGTGCTCGGCTTTTCATGGCTGACTTTGAGGACGCGAACTCACCGACCTGGGAGAACACCATCCAAGGCCAAATCAACATGAAGGATGCGGTACGCCGCAATATCTCTTACATCAGTCCGGAGGGCAAATCATACACCCTCAATGAAAAGACAGCGGTTTTGATCGTGCGTCCTCGTGGCTGGCATCTTGAAGAAAAGCACATCCTCCTCGATCAAAAACCGATCTCCGGCAGCCTGCTTGATTTCGGACTTTACTTTTACCACAACGTAGATGCTCTTATCGCGAATCAGACAGCACCGTATTTCTACTTACCGAAACTGGAGAGCCACTTGGAGGCTCGACTCTGGAACGACGTCTTCCTTTTCGCGCAGGATGAATTAAATATTCCACGCGGTACTATTCGCGCGACAGTATTGATCGAAACGATTCTCGCAGCCTTTGAGATGGATGAGATTCTGTATGAGCTGCGCGAGCATAGTGCAGGACTGAATTGCGGACGTTGGGATTACATTTTCAGCTATATCAAAAAGCTGCGGAATCAGCCTGATGTCATTACGCCGGATCGTGCGCAAGTAACTATGACGGTTCCGTTCATGAAAGCATACACCACGCTGGCCGTGAAGACTTGCCATAAACGGATGGCGCCTTGCATTGGGGGAATGGCTGCACAAATTCCGGTGAAAAATGACCCGGTACAAAACGCAGAAGCCATTGCCAAAGTGCGCGCTGACAAAGAGCGGGAAGCGTACGATGGACATGATGGGACTTGGGTTGCTCACCCGGGGCTAGTGCCAGTAGCTATGGAAGTGTTCGATCGCCTGATGAGAGAGCCGAACCAAATTTGGTACAAACGTGAAGACGTAGACGTATCTGCTAGTCACCTGCTGGCAGTCCCAGAGGGCACGATTACAGAAGCGGGTGTCCGTACGAACATAAGTGTAGGCTTGCAGTACATCGAGGCTTGGTTGCGAGGCTCTGGGGCTGTGCCGATCAACAATCTGATGGAGGATGCGGCTACAGCAGAAATTTCGCGGGCACAGGTCTGGCAATGGATGCGCCATCGTCACGGAGTCTTGCAGGATGGTAGAAAGGTGACGGAAGGCTTGGTGAAGCAGTGGCTGAGTGAGGAGCTGCAAGCGATCAAGCAAGCAATTGGCCAAGAGAGGTACGACAACAGCAAGTATACGATTGCAGGTGATCTGTTCTTGCAATTAGTAACGACAGAAGATTTTGAAGACTTCCTAACGGTACCGGGTTATCGCTATTTGTAAAAATAAAAAGAGTGGGGGAAATGAAAATGACGAAAGTAAACAAGCAAGACGCGATTCAACAGGTGGAGCAAAGCTGGCAGGGGGAGCGGTTTCAAGGGATTACACGCCCGTATACGGCAGAAGATGTCGTTCGTCTGCGCGGTTCCGTACAAATCGAGCATACGCTAGCTCGTCTGGGAGCAGAGCGTCTGTGGGAACTGTTGCACACCGAGCATCATATTAAAGCGTTGGGGGCTTTGACCGGGAATCAAGCGATTCAGCAGGTAAAGGCAGGATTAAAAGCGATTTATTTGAGTGGCTGGCAGGTAGCGGCCGATGCCAATCTGTCTGGTCAGATGTATCCTGATCAAAGCCTCTACCCGGCAAACAGTGTTCCACAAGTCGTAAAAAGAATTAATCAGGCATTGCAACGGGCGGATCAGATCGATCAATCAGAGGGAGGTACCGACACGCATTGGTTTGCTCCAATCGTAGCAGACGCAGAAGCGGGTTTTGGTGGCCCACTCAACGTCTTCGAATTGATGAAGGGTATGATTGAAGCGGGCGCAGCAGGCGTGCATTTTGAAGACCAGCTGGCTTCCGAGAAAAAATGCGGCCATATGGGCGGAAAGGTATTGATTCCGACGCAAGCAGCCGTACGTAATCTGATTTCCGCCCGATTTGCAGCAGATGTGATGGGAGTCCCGACGATTATCGTGGCGCGTACCGATGCCAATGGCGCTTTCCTAATCACTAGCGACATCGATGAGCAGGATAAACCATTCCTGACGGGTGAACGAACAGCAGAAGGATTCTTCCGTCTACGCGGCGGATTGGATGCAGCAATTGCGCGTGGCCTTGCGTACGCACCCTATGCAGATTTGATCTGGTGCGAGACTTCTGAGCCGAATCTGGAGGAAGCACGCCGTTTTGCAGAGGCGATTCATGCCAAATATCCGGGAAAACTGTTAGCATACAATTGCTCACCTTCCTTTAACTGGAAAAAGAAGCTGGATGAACAGACCATCGCTCGCTTCCAGGAAGAGATCGGCGAGATGGGCTACAAGTTCCAATTTGTCACGCTCGCTGGCTTCCACTCTCTGAATTACAGCATGTTTGAACTGGCGCGCGGCTATCGTGACCGCGGAATGGCTGCTTACTCTGAATTGCAGCAGTCTGAGTTCGATAGCGAAGTCCATGGCTATACGGCCACTCGTCATCAGCGTGAAGTGGGTACCGGGTATTTCGATGAGATTGCGCAGGTCATCTCTGGCGGCAATTCCTCTACGACTGCCCTCAGCGGGTCAACGGAAGAGGAGCAATTTGCTCACAATTAAAGAGGAAAAACGAAGGCCTAGGTGGTTCTCTGGTATTCAGAGGGCCACTTTTTGCGTTCACTTCTATTTTTCATAGAGTCTTAATAGCTTTTTAACAACGCATTTATATCAGTTTCATTTTGATTGTGTACGATTGGGTTAGAAAAAGCCAAAAGACCAAACACAAATAAAAACGAAAAGGGGCCTTAAAGATGAGAGGGAACCAGTTAAGCTGGAAACGAACCGTTGTTGTCATGACATCTGTTTTTCTGCTTGCGGGATGTGCCACCGAGACGAAATCAGGCACTTCTCTGGATACGTCGCAATTGACCCTGGATCAAATCGTGGAAAAAGCGAAGCAGGAGGGAGAAGTCAACTCCGTGGGTATGCCAGACACGTGGGCAAACTGGGGGGAGACCTGGAGCAATCTCGGAAAAGAATACGGCTTGAAGCATACCGACACAGATATGTCGAGCGCAGAAGAATTGGCTAAGTTTGAAGCAGAAAAAGAAGACGCTACTGCAGATATCGGTGATGTAGGTATCGCTTTTGGACCGTTAGCCAAGCAAAAAGGGCTGACGCTGCCTTACAAAACCTCTTACTGGAACGACATTCCCGACTGGGCAAAAGATGATGAAGGACATTGGTTGCTAGGCTATACCGGAACGCTGGCTTTTATCACTGACAAGACAAAGGTGCAAAATCCCCCCAAGTCCTGGGCGGATTTGAAAAACGGAAGCTACAAGGTCGCGATCGGCGATGTCATGAAAGCGAATCAGGCGCAGTTTGCCGTTTTGGCCGCCGCCTATGCTAATGGGGGAGATGAGAAAAATATTCAGCCCGGCATTGACTTTTTCGCTGAATTGGCCAAAAACAAACGGCTCAGTACGAGCGATCCGAGCCTTGCCAATCTAGAAAAGGGTGAGGTCGAAGTCGCAATCTTGTGGGACTTCAATGCGCTCGGGTATCGGGACAAAATCGACAAAAACCGCTTTGATGTCCTCATCCCGGAGGAAGCATCAGTCAGCAGCGGGTACGCTACAGTAATCAACAAGTACGCCAAGCACCCACACGCTGCCATGCTGGCTCGTGAATATATTCTCTCCGACGCTGGACAGTCTAATTTGGCTCGCGGCTATGCACGACCGATTCGCGCTAACGCCAAGCTGGATGAATCCGCTAAAGCCATGCTGCTCCCCGATGATATGTATAAAAACGCACGTCCGGTGGGCGATTTGACTGCTTGGGAAGAGACGGCTAAAAAGTTGCCGCAGTTATGGCAAGAGAAGGTGTTAATCCATGTGCGCTAGCAAGCTCGCCATGATTGTGCTCGATGGATTGAGATTTGACACAGCCGTCTCGCACATGGGGTATCTGCATCACCTGGTCGAATACGGCATTGCGGCCCGGTTTCAGGTGAGATCGGAATTACCCAGTCTGTCTCGTCCCTTGTACGAGGTTCTTTTAACGGGAACTCCTGTGTGGAAGAACGGTATTTCTAGCAATCAGACGGTTCGGCTTTCGCATCAGGAGAGTCTCTTTCACCTGACGCAAAAAAACGGGATGTCCAACGCTGCTGCCGCTTATTGCTGGGTAAGCGAGCTATATAACAAGGCTCCATTCAGTCCGTTTCACGACCGAATCCAATTGAACTCCGACAAGCCGATACAAAACGGGATGTTCTACTGGGAAGATCACTATCCGGATACACACTTGTTTGCTGATGCCAACTTTTTGTTGAATGGATACAATCCAGATTTTCTTTACGTCCACTCCATGAATATCGACGATGATGGCCATAAGCATACGGCCGATTCCGCGCAATATCGAAATCGCGTTCTGGCGGCAGATTCGATACTGGCAAATGTGCTTCCTGCGTGGATCGATGCGGGTTATCAAATCATCGTGACAGCCGATCACGGGATGACAGCCGATGGAAATCATGGTGGCAATTCTAGCGCTGACCGGGACGTTCCCTTGTTTGTCATCAGCAACCTGATATCTCCGGGTATTCGCGAGGAGGCAATTCCGCAATTGCAGGTGGCTCCGCTTGCCTGCCATTTGCTCGGCATCTCCCCCTCGAAAGAGATGCAGCCATTGAACGTATGAGGGCTGAGCAAGACGTCTCCCTAAGGGGGCGTCTTTTCCTCTAAGAAAGGAGCTTTTGCGATGAAACGATTTGTCAGTATGTTTTGGGTCACGACGATTCCGTTCTTTGCAATGATCGCTCTGTTTCTTCTCGTCCCGTTGCTTTCCATGATTGGAGGGAGCTTCCAGGCCGAGGGGGGCGGCGGTTTTACCATGAGTCACTATCGTGAGATTTTTTCAAATCCGTATTACTTGCAGGCTTTTGAGAACAGTGTGCTCATCTCGTTTCTGTCTGCTCTCATTGGAATCGTCGTTGCTGTTTTTGCCACCTATGCGATTACCCGTTTCCCACAGGCTCTGCAACAGCGAGTGCTTGTCATTACCAATCTAACCTCCAATTTTGCGGGGATTCCGCTCGCTTTTGCCTTCATTGTCCTGTTGGGAAACAGTGGATTGTTTGTTTTGCTAGCGAGGCAACTGGGGATTGATTTTGGTCAGTCCTTTACTCTGTATTCGTGGAGCGGCTTGACGCTTGTGTATATTTATTTTCAACTGCCTCTGGCGGTAATGCTTTTGTATCCCCTGTACAACGCTATTCAGAAGCAATGGATGGAAGCGGCCGAGCTGCTTGGGGCAAGTCCATGGGAGTTTTGGCTGAGAATCGGGTTTCCGGTACTCCTTCCGGGCATCGTCGGCACATTCAGCATTCTGTTTGCCAATGCAATGGGTGCTTATGCTTCTGCCTACGCGCTCACCGGGAGTAACTACAATCTGGTGCCCATCCGGATTGGTGCACTAGTATCTGGCGACATTTTTGCAAGACCCGAGCTAGGTAGCGCACTCGCAGTACTGCTTGGCCTGACGCTTGCCGCCGCCCTGCTCGTGAACGAGTGGCTGACGCGGAAGATTCGGAGGGATTTATCTTGAAGCGGATCAGTTTGCCATCCTTGTCGTTTGCGTTGGTCATGCTGTATTTGTTTTTGCCAGTAGCTGCTACCATCCTTTACTCATTGGCAACCGAGTGGAATAGCACGGTTTTGCCGGAAGGACTCACAGGAAAATGGTTTGCGGAGCTGTATGCCGATCCCCGATTCTTGCAGGCATTCGGGCGTTCCTTTCTGCTCAGCTTTCTGACGACAGTCGTTGCCGTCGTCATTATTGTTCCTGCTGTATTCTCCATTATCGTCTACGCTCCCAGGATGGAGAGGCTGGTTCAGATTTTGGTGATGCTGACCTACGCCGTTCCCGGTGTTATTATGGCGGTCGGATTGATCCGGACTTATTCAGGAAACGGAATTCCCATGGTGATCATTACAGCGGGGGCGTATTTGGTCGGTTTGCTTCCGTATCTTTATCAGGGAACGCGCAACAGCCTGCTTGCCATGCAGGCACGTTCGTTGATGGAGGCAGCCGAGCTATTGGGTGCGAGCCACTGGCAGGCCTTCGTACGGATTATCGTCCCGAATATCATGTCTGGAATTTTCGTGTCCTCACTCTTGTCGTTCTCCATTTTATTTGGTGAATTCGTATTGATTAACATCCTGGTGGGAGGAAGGTACGAAACCCTGCAGATGTATCTGTACGCCAAGCTATCGTCAAGTGGACATGTCGCCAGCGCGATTACGGTCACTTATTTTGTCCTGATGGCTATTATCACTGGCCTGGTTGTAAAATTCACGCGCCGAAGCTTCGCACGCAAGGAGGTCCCCTGATGAGTTACGTCCAAATCAAAAACTTGTCCAAAACCTTTCACGGTCAACACGTGCTGCAGCAACTTGATCTTGCGATTGAAAAAGGCGAGCTGGTTACCTTGCTTGGCCCTAGCGGGTGTGGCAAAAGTACGCTGTTACGCATCCTCAGTGGTTTGACGGCTCCTGATACAGGCATGATCTACATTGACGGCAAAGATGTGACGGACGTGTCGCCAAAAAACAGGCAGATCGGCATGGTGTTCCAATCGTATGCGCTCTTTCCCAATCTTACGGTCAGTCAAAACATTGCCTTTGGCCTGGAAATGAACAAAATCTCGAAAACGGAGATTCGTCTGCGTGTCCAGGAAATGATTGAGCTGGTGGGATTGGTGGGAAAGGAGCAGGCTTACCCACGAGAATTGTCTGGTGGTCAGCAGCAGCGTGTCGCACTTGCTCGTTCTCTGGTCACCCAGCCAAAAGTACTTTTGCTCGATGAGCCACTTAGTGCGCTTGATGCCCAGATTCGTAAAAATTTGCAAAAGCAGCTACGCACCATCCAACGTGAGTTAAATATGACGACTGTGCTGGTTACTCACGATCAAGAAGAAGCCATGGCTGTCAGTGATCGCATCTACATCATGAATGGCGGACGAATTGTTCAGCACGGCAGTCCTCAAGAGATTTACACGCAACCTCGTTCTGAATTTGTCGCTCGCTTCATTGGCAATTACAACGTGCTGACTGCCGAACAGCTTACCCGAATCATGCCTAAACTGTCCCATCCGGCAGTTGAACGTTTTGCAATCCGCCCTGAGACGTTTCGTGAGCAGCCTTTGAATGGGGAGGACATCTGTTTGACCGGGAATATCGCTCAGGTAACCATGCTCGGAAACATTACCCGTTACGAGCTGAACATTGGTGATGTTCCTGTACTGGTGGACACTCTTCACCTGTCCTTAGAGCAGGAGCAGATAGGCACAACAAAAACATTGTATGTAAGTCCCAAGGATGTGATTCCGCTTTATGACACTATTGCCTGAAGAACGACAGCAAGTGATTCTCGACGAATTGAACCGCCACGGTAAAATTCAGGTGATGAGTCTGGCTAAAACCCTGGCAGTAACACCGGAGACCATACGACGTGATCTGGACCAGTTGGAGCAGCAGCGTTTGTTAAAGCGAGTGTACGGAGGAGCGATCCCTTATCATTTGGCGAAACGCGAGCCGCATTTTGAAAAGAAACAGGCGATCCAACAGACGGCAAAAACGAAAATCGGGCAGATCGCGGCAGAACTTTTGTCTGACGGGGATACTATCGCGCTCGATGTCGGGACGACAACACTGGAATTGGCACGTGCTATCAAGGGCCTCAATCAATTAACGATTGTCACGAATTCACTACCCGCCGCTTCTTTACTAAACGAGCTGTTGGAAGTCAATCAATTCAATGGTCAGGTCATTATGCTGGGGGGGCTGACCCATCCGGCCCAAAAATCGGTTGCTGGGGCGTTTACCTGCGAGCTACTCTCTCGTTTTCATTTTGATAAAGCGTTCATTTCTTGTGGAGGGATAACGGCTGATGGCTTCACCGATTATGACATGGAAGAAACGCTGTGCTCGACCATGATGGTACAGCGATCGGAGCAAGTCTATGTATTGGGAGACACATCGAAGATCGGCCAAACGCAATTTTTTCGTATTTGCGGCTGGCAGGATGTCAGCGCGGTTGTTTGTGACCAGCCGATGCCGAATGAATGGCTATCGTCTGGCATGCAAACTACCTGGATAAGCGAACATCCGGGAAGGAGAGATTTCACATGTTGATCGACTATCATCTTCATCTAGAAGAAGGGCCTTTTTCATTGCGTTGGCTCGACCGTACCAATATGGCCCTCGACCATTTTTATCCGTTGACTGAACCTCGACATACCCGTGCCTGGCTGCTGGACAGTATTGCGCGATTAAATAACCGCATGTCTTTGGGGGCATACGACCCATCCTGGATCGATCTGTATTTACGTGAAGCGTTAAACAAAGGCTTGAAGGAAGTGGGGATCGTCGATCATTTATACCGCTTTCGTGAAGCCCGTCCTTACTTTGAACGGTATATGGAGCTGGGGGACACCGAGTTGGGTCGTTTGCAGCGAACGTGGCTTGATCAAGTATGCACTGAGAGCCTCAGTGACTTTTGTGTCGCCATTGAGGAAGCAAAGCAGCGTTGGTCGGCAAGCGGTGTGGAGTTGCGGTTGGGGCTGGAAGCGGATTACTTTATCGGCGGGGAAGCAGAATTGGAAAGCTTGCTCGCAGGTGCTTCGTGGGATTATGTGATCGGTTCTGTTCATTTTTTGCAAGGATGGGGCTTTGACAATCCCGAGACTCGCCATCTGTTTGAGCAGCATGACCTGAAACAGCTATACACGGACTTTTTCCACACAGTTGAGTCCATGATCAGGAGCAACTTGTTTGATTTTGTTGCCCATCTGGACAATTTGAAAGTGTTCTCCTATCGTCCAGAGGAATTGGAGCTTGTTCCTTATTACCACCGAATCGCAACTGCTTTGAAGGAAACGGATACAGCGACCGAAATCAATGCGGGCTTGTACTACCGCTATCCCGTTCAGGAAATGTGCCCCAGTCCCGCTTTCCTCGATGTTTTGGTGGCGCATGGTGTTCCACTGACACTCTCGTCTGACGCGCACTTTCCTGATGATATTGGCAGATATGTGGCGGTGAATCTGGAGATCCTCGATTCAATGGGGGTAACGGAGATTGCCACTTTTTCCGGTCGTCAACGGATCATGAAGCCAATCCGCTTTGCTTGACTGTGAAAAGTAGTATGTTTTGAGCAAAATAGGATTGAGAAGCAAAAGACCTTGGAATGCCAAGGTTTTTTTGTTGTCTTTAGATCTTACTTGTATTTGTTCAAGCCATTGCCCCGGTAGAATACCGAATCACACTGGCTGCTTAGACTTTTTTAGTTCTGTCTGCTTGGCAGAGGTAAGACTACCACGGCAGGGTTTTTATGTTTTTACTGGAAAGTGTAACCTTTTGGTCGATTCTACGAATAAGTCAATGTAAATCAAGAGCAAGCAGCATCCAAGCAACCAATACAAAGGAGAGAACCTATGAAGAAAAAATTTTCGCAAGCTGTATGTGTGATGGGAGCCATCTGTGTTCTGGCCTCCACGCCTGTAGCTTTAGCCACCCAAGGAGAGTATCAGCAAACAACGTTATCAGCAGGAAATCAAGCAAGTGTAACGGATGATGTCATGAAAACAGTAGACGAAGCACTTGTCAAAGCGGGGAAACTATTGCCGTATCTCAAGGAGTATACGTTCAAGACGGTAACACTTGATAAAAAGAGACCGAACATTATCTTTGTTCAGCTGAGAAAAGAAAAAGACCAAAATGAGCCGAGAGTAGACATCGAATTTGAAGCGAAAACTGGGAAATTAATAAGTTTCAGGCTAGCAGCAGAGGAACCGGAAGATGAAAAGAAACCAACCTGGCAGGAGTCCAAAGAAAAGGCAACCGCTTTTCTAAAAGAGTGGTACGGTCCAGATATGGATGGTTATCAGCTTAATCAGGTCTTCACTGTAGAGGGTGGAGGCGGCATTGTGTTTTCCAAATCCGTAAATGGTTTACTCTATCCGAATTTGAATACACGCCTAGAGTTGAATGCCAAAGGTGAGGTTGTCTCCGGCGGACCAAATGGGGGTTTTCCCTATGACATCCCTTCAATCGAAAAGACCTCTTTCCCCGATCCCAAAGAAGCATTGGCAAAGGAACAAATGACAAAAACAGTAGCTTCCCACATGAAATTGTCCTATTGGGCCGATCAGAAGCTGCTTGCGTATAAGCCCATGTTTTCCGGATATCTGGATGCAACGACAGGGAAGTCCTTGTACGTGTCGGAACAGAAGTACGACCTGCCCGGAGAAATCGTGAAAGTTGCGCCGAAAACGAATAAACTGACAGCCAAAACGAAAGAGGAAGTTTCCTCATACGTCAAACAGGAATTTAACGTAGACATAAAAGCAGAGGAATGGAAGGAAGAGAGTTTTCCGAAAACGGGGATCAAGGTATTTACATGGAAGGAAGAAACCGACGATGAAACGGTAGTAACTGTTGTGGAGAAAACAGGAGAGATTCTGTCTTTTTCAAAAGAAGTGACAATAATTAAGAAAGATAGTGTGACGAGGGAAGAAGCGCGTTCGCTAGCAATCAAGGAAATGGAGAAATACCTACCCATTGATATGAAAGAAATGATGGAAATCGGTAGTTCAAAGCATATCAATGGCGAAGGAAATGGGAGCTTCGAATTTGAGTTCGTCAAGGTGCACCAGGGGATACCCGTACGAGACAGAAGCTTCTATGTCTACATCGTTAACGGAAAGGTCATGAGAATGGACACGACTAGCAAAGCGAAATTCACCGAACAGCTACCTGACTTGAAGGCAGGGGTAACGGCGGAACAGGCTGCGCAGGAATTCCTCAAGAAATTTCAACTGGAGTATTTTTATCCTGAAAATAACGGGAATAAGGTACTTTTGGTATACAAACTGGCCACGATCTATACAACGGTAAATAAACAAATTGATGCGTTAACAGGAAAGGTTGTTCAGGAGGATGAGGACCAAGAGGCTGATTGATGTATCTTGACCAAGGATAGAAAACACGCGGAGAAAGGAGGGCGCGCATGTATGACGACCTCAATGAGAAAATGGGGAGCATCTATGAACAGCACTACCTGGCTGTTTACTGCTTCTTGCTGCATTTCACGGGCAATCAGAATGAAACCGAAGATTTGACGCAAGAGGTGTTTACTCGTGTCGTGAAAGCATTGCCGACTTACGACGGGCGAGTAGCAGTAAAGACTTGGTTATTCTCCATCGCAAAGCATATTGCGATCGACCATTATCGCAAGCATAAGCTGTATGAACTGGTTTCCGAAAACTGGCTGATGCGGTTAACAGCAAAGCAAGGGATACCAGAAGTAGAGCTGGATAACAAGGAAGAAATGCGGGAGATCAAGGATGCGTTGCAAAGACTAAAACCATCTTATCGTATGGTCGTCATCTTGCGCAGTGTGGAAGGGTACAGCATCAGGGAGACGGCGGAACTTCTGGCTATTTCGGAGGCCAAGGTCAAGGTTATTTATCATCGGGCGCTGAAAAAGCTTCAGCACTTCCTGAAGGATTCGGTGAAAGGGGGGGTTCCACATGAGCTGGCATGAAGAAGAGCTGGAAAAACGACTGAAACGGCTAAAGGAAACGGAATCACCACCTCGCCCGGAATACGTCAGGGAGACTCATCATCGTTTACAATTACGTACAAATCAACTGATGCGTCGTTTGCATTTTCAACGTGTGGCAAATCGAGTGGCTGGCGTTGCAGCAATCGTTTTGTTGGGAGGATGGGTGTCCACAGAGAGTGGGCAGCAGAGCCTTCAAACTCTGTGGGAGCATACCATCAAGCATGAGCAACCTTCTGCAACCATTGTTCCTGCACCTACTCCCGAATCGACAACGCCGCCGTTTTCTCCTCCTCCAGCAAGCACGCCAAAAGAGAATAAAGTCGTGAATCGTCCTCCCGAAACAAATCGGCCAAAGACGACTACTGTACGTACAGAGCACAAGAAACAGCCAGAAAAGGCTTTACCACCAGTAGCTACCTCCCCGCTCAAGCAGACAGATGCCGTAACCGATGCAATACCAATCCCTCCCTTGGTGAAAAAAGCAAAAACATACGTGCTGGAGATGCTGGGTGAACAAGGAGAGCATTACCAATACAATCCTTCCCAGTCTGATCTAAAACGAGGAACCATTGGGTTTAGTCGGGTTGTTCATGGCATACCGTTTTATGAAGCAAGCTACACCGTTAAAATGAATGACGATCAGGTATCCAATTTTCAAATCCTTCAGGACTCCGATCAACTTCCGTCTCTTGCGCAGATTCCCAAACCAACGGCCGTACTATCCAAAGAAAAGGCGGAAGAGGCGCTTGCTTCGACATTGCGGTTGGTTTACCGGGAAAAAGGGGAGGAAGTAGCTTCCTTACACTACGAGCTTGACATTGCCGGGTTCATTGATGCCAATACAGGAGCTTTGGTCACTGGTCAAGGCGTTCCCATACAGAGAGATGAGGGAAAACGCATCGTACCAATAGCTGCTGAGGGGAGAACGTTAAAAGCCGGTGCAAGTGAAGAGACACTTTCCTTGCTAATTCAGGAATTCGCTTTGCCATTTTCTTTCGATAATTGGAAAGGGACGACATCTGTAGGGAGAGACGGGATACGGGAGTATCAGTGGGAGAAGAAAGAAAATGAACTGACGGCTCGAGTACATGAAAATGGGCAATTGCTATCTTATCGGATCAATAGCAAACAAGGAGCAAGGTCCTTTTCTGGAGAAAATCAGGAAGTTTTGCCGGAAGCCTTGTTACAGCCTGCGATTGAGCATTTGCAGCGTTACTTGGACAAGACAATCAAAGAGCTGGAGCTGACAAGCATCAGCAGGGAAGCAGCAGAGGTTCGCTTTCGATTTACCAAGCTGTATCAGGGCATTCCCGTTGTGGATCACTCCTATGAAGTGATTATGGATACGAACACAGGGGAAGTTGTCGGCATGTCAGGTGCGTTTGGAAAGGGGGCCACGAGCTATCCCGATCCTGCCAAGGCAATTTCCAAACAAGTTGCTGAGGCAACACTAAGAAAAAATCATCCTCTGGAGCTTGCGTATATTTTTACGGGTAAAAAGGGGACATCTGACAAGCAAGCGCTTCTTGTCTACCGTGTTTACAAGGAAAAAGGAATCAAAACATACATTGATGCGATCACCGGAGCTGTACTGGAACGGACACAGGAAGAACCGTGATCAAATGACAAATAAACAAAGGAGGACCGGGCATGGTCACCTGGTCCTCGATTGCCAAAATCGAGCGATTTCACTATAATGGAAGTGAATGTAAAATGTCCCCGTAGCTCAGCAGGATAGAGCAACGGTTTCCTAAACTGTAGGTCGGAGGTTCGAATCCTCTCGGGGACGCCATTGTAGGAAAAACCTTGGTGTATCAAGGTTTTTTCTTTTTTATGCATCCCCTCTCATCGTTTATTTGGAAAATACTGAGACGTAGATCATGTCTCACACGTATACCTTGTAGCAAAAAACGCTGGAGATAAGGGGTGTTTCCTTTGAAAAAAGTGATCGTAAGCATGGTCTTGGCTATTTTCTTTAGCGGCTGTAGCTCAGATGCGGTCGTACAAAATCAGACTGCCGCGCCACCTGCAAAAGAGGCAGTGAACACTGGCACAGAACAGAAACAATCGGTGGACAGCACTACAAGCTTTGACAAAATTGCGGGCTATTTGCAAGAAGAGAGCAACAAGGCTTTCTCCCCTTACTATGAGCTGCTCGAGTTTACCCTAACGGATTATGAAGAGAAAACCGTAGATGGAAAAGTAGAAGCGACATTCGGATATCAAGTGAAATACAAAAACTTTGACAAAGACCCTGACACCGTAGACTACATCAAGGCTGCAAAAGAAAAGAACGACCCCAACTACAAACAGCTGTATGATGAGTATTTGCAGCCCAAGGACATGAATTTTCATTTGAAAGCGGTAATGGAAGATGCGGACTCCATAACGCTTTACACCAATGTGAGTCCAAAAGGAGTCCAATGGGAAAAGGCAGTCATGTCTGATTTCATCCTGAAGAAATAAAATAGCGACTTGATTGTAGGCCGCGTAGTCACGCGGTCTTATTTATTTTTCTCGCACCAGTACTCGTACTCATTGTCGATCCAATCTTTAAGATGGTCGTAATTCTCCCAAGTATCTTCCACGTGATACACACTTGGCTCGCAATCAAACGCTTCTAGATAATGATAGCGATACTCCCCAGTTTCGAAATCGAAGTAAAACATCGCGAACTGGTTTCCTTCTTCATTTAACATGTCTTTAGCCAATACTCCACCCGTCTTCTCATAGACCTCAGGACCAGTCATCTTCCTTTGTTTAAATTCAGCGATTAGGTTTTCGTAACTTTTTTGGAAATCCTCGCTAACCATATCATTTTCAATCAACCAGCCAATGAAAAAGCCTGTATGTACATATGCCTGTTTTCGAGGAAGATCCTCCTCAAAGTTTTCGTAATGATATTTCGCTTTATCGTATACCGTTGTCATTAGCAAATCCTCTCTTTCTTTGATAACTGGATGAATGGTCAGAATTTTTTGGGTATGATAGAATAGTTTACCAACAAATGTGAATCGGAGGAGCATGTCGGATGCAAAATGATAAGCAAATCAAATTCATTAACCCTGAAACAATGCCACCTACATTCGGCTACACCCATGCAGTGGAGGTTCGCAACGCACGGACGATTTATGTATCGGGTCAGGTGGCTCTCAACAAGGAGGGCCAAGTGGTCGGCACAGGTGATTTAGCTGCACAGACAAAACAAGTTTTCGAAAATATCCAATTCGCGTTAGAAGCGGCAGGTGTCAGCTTTGATCATGTAGTGAAATTAACCTTTTTCGTGACGGACATCTCCAAGATGCACATTGTCCGTGAGATTCGAGATCAGTACGTGAATACAGAAACCCCGCCAGCGAGCTCTGCTGTTGAAGTGAGCAAGCTCATTAGGGAAGAGCTGTTGATCGAGATTGAAGCCATTGCCGTGGCAGATGTGTAGTTGTCTCATCCCCCTTCTGTTCGATTATTCATCGTTCAGAAGGGTTTTTTTATGCTCATTTGGGAAGATTATGGAGCGAGATAAGCGGATCGGAGTTGGTTGCATGAATTATATCATCGCAGGAATAGGTTTGATTACAGTTTTTTTGCTTGCTTGGCTGGCAAGTAGTGATAAAAAGCACATTCGGTATCGCCCTATCCTCATCATGATTCTGATTCAGATCGTACTTGGCTTGCTGCTGTTGCGAACCAGTATTGGACTCATTCTCATATCAGGCATTGCCAACAGTTTTTCCACACTCCTGAAGTATGCCTACGAAGGGATTAATTTTGTCTTCGGTGGCATTGCGAATCCGGGTGCGACGCCGTTTTTCTTGCAAGTTTTGCTGCCCATTGTGTTCATATCGGCACTGATCGGCATTTTGCAGTACACGAGGATCCTCCCTTTATTCATTCAGTACGTAGGGCTCGTATTGAGTAAAGTGAATGGCATGGGAAAATTGGAGTCTTATAATGCGATTGCTTCGGCGATTGTTGGGCAGTCCGAAGTGTTTATTACCGTGAAAAAACAGCTCGGTGCCATTCCCGAAAACAGGCTGTATACGCTGTGCGCCTCTGCGATGTCCACCGTATCTATGTCGATTGTGGGTTCCTTCATGACCATGGTCAAGCCGGAGTATGTGGTAGCTGCATTGGTACTCAACTTATTTGGTGGTTTTATCATTGCTTCCATTATTACGCCGTATGAAGTGGAGCCGGAAGATGACTTATTGGATCAAGAGAAGGGAGAGAAACAGGCCTTCTTTGAAATGCTCGGGGAGTACATTCTGGATGGATTTAAAGTAGCCGTGGTCGTTGCTGCGATGTTGCTCGGGTTTATTGCACTCATTGCGATGGTGAACGGGTTATTCAGTGCAGTATTCGGTATCTCGTTCCAAGCTTTGTTAGGGTACGTCTTTGCCCCGCTCGCCTTTCTTATGGGGGTTCCCTGGCACGAAGCTGTACAAGCGGGTAGTATCATGGCTACCAAAATTGTGGCCAACGAGTTTGTCGCCATCCTCGAATTTACGAAGATTCAAAGCCAGTTAAGCGAAAGAACGATCGCCATCGTGTCTGTGTTTTTGATCTCGTTTGCGAACTTTGGCTCCATCGGGACAATTGTTGGTGCGGTAAAAGGCTTGAATGAAAGACAAGGAAATGTCGTCGCCCGGTTTGGATTGAGGCTGTTATACGGGGCAACACTCGTCAGCATTTTATCAGGAATTATCATCAGCGTTGTGGTGTGAAGGGGACCCTTTCCGGGGTCTTTTTTTGTTAGGGACAGTTTCGTAACCAAATGATGGGGAGTAGCGTCTATCAATTGAGATATTCGTCTTTATTTCTCGGATCGTATCCTTCATCAAAGGAATGGGAATCACGGTTGTTACGCTCTATGAGGACTCTCTGCTTCCGGCGCTTGGCAATCCAATCGATGATAGCTCCAATCAGCAAGAGACCTCCGAAAATAAGTACGACGAGTAACCAGAGTGGCATTCAACCAACACCTCACTTTTTACTAAAAGATACGTCATACGAGTGATGAAGTTGCGTTGAGACCATTCAAGAGGAAGAAAAGGAGCGAGTTCGGATGAGAAAATGGGTGTGTATGACCGTAATGGCAGGTTTGATTGTGGGAGGCTGTTCATCTGAAACGAGCGTACCAACAGATTCTAAACAACAGCCTGTAGCCGAGCAGAAGCAAGAGACGGGAAATGCCGGTGGTGACCAAAAGCAAGAAAATCAATCCACTACTGAGGGCCAAATCATTCTGGATGATCAATTTTTAAAACTGCTTGCCAAAAACGAAATCAGTGGCTTCGATATCCACATCGGGATGAAGCGGGATGAGGTTTCTGCGCTATACGGCAAGGTAACGAAACAGGATTATTGGGATGGCGGGCGTTATGAAGTCTTTGAGAAGCTAAAGAGTGCGCTCATTTATTTCGATGGGCAAGATCGCGTATATGGAATTGATTTGGCCGGTCTTCATCTCAATGAAACGAATCTGGACACCATTCGTAAAAATCTGGGGGCGCCCGTTAGTGAAGAGAAGAGCATGGCCGACCAGGATTATGTCATGTTTTTTGAAGCGGGTGACAACTCCGTATTTATTAGTGCAAAGGACGAGCAATCACCAGCAGACAAAATAAGGGTCATCAATAAAAAAATGATCGAGGAATCACCGCAAAAGGAATAAAAAAAGCCAAGTCAGAGGGCTCCCAAATGTGCCCTTCGACTTGGCTTTTATATGTTTCACAATGGTATTACTCCACCGATCTCTTTCCAAACAGAATTGCGTCGAGTGCGAACTTGGTGCTGCCGCTGATACCAAGAGCAACCAACATCGCAAGCAAGGCCAGATCCAATTCATAACCAGCTCCACCTTCACCGCCCATGAAGCCGGCAGCGAGCTTGGCCTTAAAGATCGCACCAAGCATGACAACAGATAACGCACCTGCGAACACGCGAGTACCCAGACCCAGAATCAAGGCAATACCACCTACTACCTCCAAGAAGGCTACCAGATAAGCAATGAATGCAGGGAGTCCCATGGTCCCGAAGAAACCAGCGACATTCTCCAGCCCCATTTGGAATTTAGCCACTCCGTGAATGGCAAAAGTCAGACCAGCAATCACACGTAGAATAAGTGTGCTCCATTCAAAACGATTAGACATGTATGAATCCCTCCGAAAATTTAAATGCGTAATAAAGTTACTTTTCGTTAGTAAGTATACAATAATAATTTCCTAAGTCAAGTGATTCAATAAAATCCCAGTAGTTGGCAAGTGCGATTTTCAAGGTTGATTCAAATCATTGCTTTTGATGGATGGAACAAAGAGCGGTATACTGAAAGGAGAATGAGGTGATACCTATGAAGCAGTCTACCCTCTGTCCAAAGTTCGAAAAAGGTATGCAGTTGTTGGGGAAGCGATGGACAGGTCTAATTCTATTCCAGTTGTTGTCGGGACCACAGCGATTTTGTGCATTGGAAGGGGCCCTGCCAGTAAGCGGAAGGCTACTTTCCGAGCGTTTGAAGGATTTGGAGAAGGAAGGACTCGTGCATCGGCAGGTGTTTACTGATTCTGCTCCTGTCCGCGTAGAGTATTCCTTAACGGAAATGGGGAAAGCTTTGACTCCAGTGCTCAAAGGAATTGAGTCTTGGTCGCAGAGCTGGATCGAGTTGAATGTAGACGAAATGGCGAACGACAGCGAAGAATAACATAGCCTATATAAAAAAGCATCAGGAGAGTATGCCTGACGCTTGCCACGATGAAAACCCCTGGAGACAGGGGTTTTTCTGTTATCCGTTAGTTAATCTTTAAGAAGGATTTTCGTTCTTTTCTTGCAAAGCCTTCCACTTTAAAAATTCAATATGGCGCTTGACCTCAATTAGATCCTTCTCTGTCAGGCCATCAACATCCAAAAAGGTCGCCGGTGTTTCCCGGACAGAACCGCGTTGCCAAGATGGTTCCTCCGTGCGACCGTGGAGAAAATCGGTGGATACTTCAAATAAATCTGCGACTTTGGAAATCAGATGAACATCGACGCCCTTCTTTTCACCTGACTCGATCCGCGAAAGTACTGTATTATGTATGCCCAGCTTTTCAGCTAATTGAAGTTGTGACCATTGTTTTTGTTCGCGCAGCCATTTTATGCGTTGACCAACTATGGACATCGTGAGACCACCTCTATCGTTTTGGCAATTCCATTCTAACAATTTTCCAAAACGGAAAAAACAAGATTGCTAATATGACAAAAACTGTATTGACTTTGCTAAAATTGAAAGGCTATGATGTAACTATAAATATTTGCCATTTTTGCAAATCAGGAGGGGATAACTGATGGAACGGCTCAACCTCCCGTTTATCGCGCAACGACGTAATGAGTGCAAGCTAACCTTGCAAGAAATGGCGGAAGCACTCGGGTTTCGAAATGCTTCGACATACTTGAAGTACGAGAAGGGAGAATATGACTTCAAGGCTAATCATTTGCCAGTGTTGGCGAAAAAGCTACGATGCAGCATGCTTGATCTTTTTATCAGAATGGTTTGCTGATTTAGCAAAAGGGGTGGGATGGATTGAACGCTTGGGAGGCAAATAAAAGGCAGCTGGAAATATGGAGAAAGACCGTCGCTTACGAAATTGAAATGATGGCGCCACAGAGTATGCCGGCTTGCGAGGGATTTCTCGAGCGCTTAGTCATGTTTGAAAAGGAGTTGGAAAACAACGCGCGATGCCCATATAGTACGACACATGGTGGGAATGATGCCGGGTCGCGTCCGTTACCCATTCAGGAAACAGAAAAAAGCCCGGTACGGATTTCACCGTGACCGGGCATTCTTTATCTTTTACAGCTTGCTAATCTCTTCTTTTAGCAGCTCGGAATGGGTTCCGAAGACGACTTGCACGCTTCCTTGACCCAGTCGCATAACACCTGCTGCACCGAGGTCCTTCAAAGCTTTGTCATTGACCTTCTTGTCGTCCTTTAAGATGAGACGCAAACGAGTGATGCAAGCGTCTACGCTAACGACGTTTTCTTTTCCACCAATGTGAGTGAGCACTTGGATCGCTTTATCCTGCATCGAATTGTTCCTTCCCGTAGCTGTAGTTGTCATTTCTTCGTCATCCTCACGTCCCGGTGTCTTGAGGTTCAGCTTCACGATTAGGAAGCGGAACAGGGCGTAGTAGACCACGGCGAATGCCAGACCAATCGGGATGATCATCCAAGCATTCGTAGAGAGATGGTAGTTGATACCGTAGTCGATCAGACCCGCTGAGAATCCGAAGCCGTGCTTGATGCCCAAAGATGTCACGATATACCCGGATACACCCGTCAATATTGCGTGAACAAAATACAAGAGTGGAGCAGCAAACATAAACGCAAACTCAACTACCTCGGTAATACCAGTCAGGAACGAAGCGAGAGCTGCACCAATAAACATAGAAGCAACTACTTTGCGTTTTTCAGGACGCGCTGAGTGAATAATAGCGAAAGCCGCTCCAGGAAGTGCGAACATCATGATCGGATAGAAGCCAGTCATAAACATTCCTGCTGATGGGTCTCCCGCAAAGAAACGATGTAAGTCGCCGTGTACCACTTTTCCGGTCGCATCTGTAAAGTCACCGATTTGGAACCAGGCAATCGCATTGAGTACGTGGTGCAGACCAAATGGAACGAGCAATCGGTTGAAGAATCCGAAGAAGAAGGAACCTGTTGCGCCGAGACCTACGATCCAAGAACCCAATGAGTCAAGGGCAATCTGGATTGGCCCCCAAATGATTCCGAAAATCAAGCCGACGACAACCATGGAAAGGGAAGTGACGATCGGGACGAAGCGTTTTCCACCAAAGAAGCCTAGCCATTCAGGCAGCTTGATCGAATGGTAGCGGTTGTAGAAGAACGCTGCAATAGCACCCGCTAAAATACCGCCAATGACACCCATGTTCAGTTTTACATCATCCGCAATGAAAGGCATGGCAGCAGGAACAGCTGCAAGTACTTTCGTCAATACGACGTAGGCAATGACGGCGGCCAAAGCAGCAACAGCATCTCCAGCCAAGCCAATCGCAACACCGATAGCAAAGATTAATGCCAGGTTGTCAAAAATGGCTGAACCGCCAGCAGCCAAAAGCGGAGCGATGTACGTGTCCATAAATGCACCAAAGGCGCCGAGATTGAGATCCTTCTCGAATTTGAGAAGACCAAAGCTTTGCAAAATCGCTGCGGCTGGCAACGTTGCGACCGGGAGCATGAGGGCTCTCCCAATCTTTTGCAGAAAAGCGAGCATAGGATAAAACCTCCTTGGAATGGGATGAATTTATCAGGGAAGCCGCTCTCCGGATGAATGGCAAAATGATGAGGGCACAAGGAATAAGCCGGAGAGAGACTATTCTGATCGATATATTTGGAAGCGCTTTCACTACTCGGGCGACAAAACCTTTTATAAGGCTTTGTCTTTCAGATACTGAACGACCTCGTCTACAGTAGAGAGTGTAAGGACGTGTTCAGCCAATCTTTTCGCTTCCTCTAAACTGGTGGAGCGGATACGTTCTTTGACTTTTGGCATGACCGAAGCGGCACCGCTGAACTCATCGAGCCCCAATCCGAGCAAGAGCTTGGTTGCCAACGGATCTCCCGCCATTTCCCCACACAGCCCGGTCCAAATACCTGCCCGATGGGAAGCTTCGATGACTTGGGAAATCAGTCGTAATACGGCTGGATGGTAGTAGCTGTACAGCTCGGCGATATTGGCATTCATCCGGTCTACTGCCAGCGTATATTGAACGAGATCATTCGTGCCGATGCTAAAAAAATCTACCTCTTTCGCAAACGCATCTGCTTGCAGGCAGGCACCCGGAATCTCCATCATCATGCCTACTGCGATATTCTCGTCAAAAGCGATCCCTTCTGCCCGTAGCTCTGCTTTTGCCTGCTCGAGCAATCGTTTGGCTTCACGCAGCTGCTCCATATGGGAAATCATCGGGAACATGATCAGCAGGCGACCGAATGCACTGGCACGCAAGAGCGCGCGTAATTGCACCAGGAACAATTCCGGTCTGGCTAACGAGATGCGCATGGCGCGGAAGCCAAGGAACGGGTTTTCCTCCTGTGGTAGCGCGAGTGCTGGCAAATGCTTGTCGCCGCCAACATCCAAGGTGCGAATGATGACTGGCTTGTCGCCAAAAGCAACGGCTACATGCTTGTATGCAGCAAATTGTTCGGCCTCATCGGGAAGGGTGCTTCGATCCATGAACAAAAACTCGGAGCGGAACAAGCCGATTCCTTCTACACCCGATGCGATCAATGCATCAGATTCTTCTGGCACAGCCATGTTTGCCATCAGGTGAACACGGTGGCCATCGGTGGTTTCGGCAGGCAGTTCCTTAATGGCTTCGTACAATTGGCGTTCCTTTTCTTCCTGCGCGGCTTTTTCCTGATAGGTAGCCAGTGTATCCGTATCAGGCGAAACAATCAGTTGTCCAGAGGTTCCATCGATGATCAGCAAGCTTCCGGAGTCTACTTTTTCCATCAAGGCATCGCCTACGCCCATGACAGCGGGAATTCCGAGAGAGCGTGCCAAGATGGCTGCATGAGAGGTAGCGCCGCCTTTTGCCGTGACAATTCCTCGTACATGCTGGAGTGGAAGCTGAAGCGTCTCGGATGGGGTGACGTCCCATGCAACCAGGATAAAAGGCTCCTCCGGGTAGGAGATGATGGTGTCACCGCCCGAAATATTTCGAATTAGACGGCGGCTCACATCACGAATATCATCCGCGCGCTCTTTCATGTAGGCATCGTCCATACTCTCAAAGAGAGCGATGAACTGATCGGCTACTTGCGAAACGGCGGTAGATGCCGCGAGTTGTTGATTTTCGATGAGCGCACTCATCTCCCCGACAAATGCCGGGTCATCCAGAAAGGCGATATGAGCAGAGAGGATGGCTGCCTTTTCCGAGCCTAATTGTTCCTCTGTCTGTTCTTTTAGCTTTTCTAGTTGTTCGCGTGCTTGTTCTACACTCTTGCTAAGTAGTCCAAGCTCCTGAGTCGTATCTACTGGAGTGATGGACTCTGCCTGCGTGATGGCTGTTTCGTGTGTGAGGCGTAAAACAGGGGCAATCGAAATGCCAGCGGAAACCGGGATTCCTTTTAACATACATCCTTCACCTTCCTGTCCGTCGTTTACACTATATGTTTGACGAGGATTGCTCCAATAGCTGTTGAATTGCAGTTGCTACGTTTTGTTCATCCGCTCCGTCGATCTGAACGGTCAGGGTATCGCCTTGGGAGACACCCAACGTCATGATGCCAAGAATGCTTTTGCCATCTGCGTGTTTTGTCCCTTTGCTCAGCGTAATCTTTGACTGAGATTGTGACGAACAATTCACGAGTAGAGCAGCCGGTCTCGCGTGGAGCCCACCCTCTACATTGACGGTTACTTCAAATTGAACCATGTTGTACCTCCCCCAACCATGCACTTCGTTTATTTTAAGACGACAGTCATGAGTGGCTCTTGACCTGCTTGCACAGTTGCTTTTGCCACTACATTTTTTTCAGCAACCCGATCACCGTTTGTAATGACGATGGGTGTCACAATCGGACAGCCCGCATCCTCCAGTACGCCCTTGTCGAATTGGATGAGCTTGTCGCCAGCTTTCACTTGATCGCCAACCGAGACAAATGGGGTAAAGCCCTTCCCGTTTAATTTCACGGTATCAATTCCAATATGCATCAATATCTCAAGACCACTTTCAGTCGACAGCCCGATAGCATGGTGAGTAGGGAAAAGATGCGTTACCTTTCCATCGACAGGGGAGACGAGAGTGTCTGCACTTGGCAGAATCGCTACACCATCACCGACGACTTTACCTGCGAATACAGGATCAGGAACTTCGGACAGAGGGAGTACGGTACCTGTTAATGGTGCTAGAAAGGTTACCTCTTGTTGTTGTTTTTTCCGGGAAAATAGACTGCGTAGCATAGTATCCTCCTTTTGCGTCTGAACCAAAAAAGGCATGAGACGGTTGAATTCATACGACGACATACTTACTATGTCCGTATGATCTCACCGCTCATGCCTAGTCGAGCTAGTAACACGCAGGATTATGATTTAATTTTGTTGTAATAAGCGATAAAGGTGCAGAGCCATGTAACCAACCTCGTCTTCTGGTACAGCGATCTCAAGACGGGTGGAGATGTATTGAGCCAGCTCTGTTGCCAATTGATAGGCTTCTGGCATGGTGGTTTTGACTCGGTCCAGAAGCGGGTTCTTGATGAATTTTTGTTGACGGATGCGCTCAACTGCAAAGCGCAAATGGGTAATGAGGCGAACGTAATCAATCGTACTGCGTTCAATCGTAATGGCTGTTCGCTCTTCAATCAGGCTTACCAACTCCGTGATGATGTTGGTGAATTGGACAGCCTTTTTTACTGGGACGTAGCTGATCGCGGAATGAATGTGCAAGGCCAGAAATCCGATTTCACTGTCGGGAATGTCCAGGTCGAATGCGTTTTTGATCATATCCGCTGCCCGGTTCGCTAGTGCGTACTCCTTCGTGTACAGCGTCTGGATTTCGAACAAGAAGGGATTCACGATCTCCATGCCGTTATTGAGCCGATAGATGGCAAACTGGATATGGTCAGGCAAGGCAACGTGGACGTGTTCGTTCAATTCTGGCGTGATCTCACTCGCAATGAGAGCGATGATTTCTTCCGCAATTCCTACGACAGCAGGATCTACTTGGCTCAGAATGTTCTGATACTGCTTCTGATGACTTTCATTTTCGAGCCTGAAGCGCTTTTCCACTCGCAAGTCATGGGCGGGGATGGTATTCCCGGGTTTTGCGCCAAATCCGATTCCTTTTCCGAACAGGACAATTTCTTGTCCGGATCCGGGTTCTTCCACGAGTACGACATTATGGTTCAACACACGCGTAATTGCGTACGTTTTTTCCTTTTCACGGGACAATCCATTCCACCACCTTTAGATAGACAAAAACGGTCCATGACCGTATTTGCTTACCGCAAGCGGTCACATCCAATTTAATGAAAAACGCCGATGAACCATGACGTTAATCAGAAAAAAGAGCCGAAAAAACCTTTTTAACAAGAAAAAGATCTTCTCGGCTCATGCCTGCATTACCAGTAACACGCCTTGTGAAAACGCTTCAATTAAAGCTTATGATAGCTCACGTCTCGTACATTGTCAATCACTCTGTGAGCGGGAAAAACACGGTGGGCAGGAGATGCAGCAGCCTGTCCCGAATTGTTTGAACCAACAGGATAAGGGCAAAACAAAGCCAGGCGGACGCCCCATTAGCAATCCGCCTGTTTTGTTACTTGGTGTACTTGTCGGCAATCGTAGATGCACAGAAGGAGTTCGGTTTGATCTCGGCACGAAAGTGATTGGTTTCTGCTAAGCTCAACAAAGACTGGATAAACTTACGGGTAGGACCATTCGTGCCGATATCAAAATGCAGGCGGATGGGAGTATCTAAGTGGCGGTCCCGCAAATATTGGCGTACTTCTGTGGCAAGTCCGACTGCGTACATCGCTTCCTGGAATATACGCTGCTGCAAGGATGAGTACCGGCGTTCCTGAAATTTGTGATAAAAGAAGGTACCCCCATGGCCGGGACGGATCACTGTGATAACAAGAGCAAAAAAAGTCCCGCGGCTTTTTAATTGAGAGTCGGCCCCCACAATAATTTCAAATGGACCACCTATTGATGAGATGGTATGTTCGATGTGGGAAAACACTTCTTCTTTTGCCAGTAGACCTCTAGTCGGACTGTGAAAGCGATCAAATAACGTATTTGCAGAGGTTAAGCCCACTCACATCCCTCCAGAAAGAGGCTAACAATGATTTGCATACTTCTTCCTTACATCATTAATGTATGTAATCTCGCAGATAGTATGTGAACGGGTAGGGACAAAAACTTCTTGAATCAACTTTTTTTTGGGTAAAAGGGTCCGTTTGTTGGGACGAAAGAATGTTTTTTGAAGGAGCTTTAGGGAAACGTGATACAAGAAAATGAACATGATTACTATATGAAACAAGCCATGGAAGAGGCGCGGAAAGCCGCTGCGATTGGGGAGGTTCCAATCGGTGCGGTCATCGTGCGCGACGGGGAAATCGTAGGTCGTGGCTACAACTTGCGGGAAACACAAAAAGACCCTACCTTGCACGCCGAATTGATCGCGATACGGGAGGCGAGTAAACGCTTGGGTGGATGGCGTTTGATCGGGTGTACGCTGTACGTGACGTTGGAGCCGTGTCCAATGTGTGCGGGCGCAATCGTTCAAAGCCGCATCGAACAGGTCGTGTATGGCGCTCGCGATCCGAAGGCGGGCTGTGCCGGGACATTAATGAACCTGCTCGCGGAGCCGCGCTTCAATCATCAGGTGCCAGTCATCGAGGGTGTGCTTGCAGAGGAATGCGGGCAGATGCTCAAGGACTTCTTTCGTGGGTTACGCAAAAAAAGACAGCCGGTACAGGAATGACCCGGCTGTCTGGAAAACCGTCTGTATGCAGGCGGTTTTTATTTGTTTACGTTTTGCAGCATGTGCAGCTCTTCTTCGGTCAGTTCGCGATACTCACCAGGGGCGAGTGACGGGTCAAGGTGAAGCGGGCCCATACGAATCCGTTGCAGATAGGCGACATGCAGGTCGAAAGCAGCAAACATCCGCTTTACCTGATGGAACTTTCCTTCCATGATGGTGACACGAATCTCTGACGTTTCTCCCGAAGAGATAATCTCCAGCTTGGCTGGCAGTGTAGTGAAGTCCTCTAATTCCACGCCTTTGGCAAACTCCTGAACATGACGCTCAGTGACCCGGCCCTCGATACGTGCAAAGTACTCCTTGTCCACTTTCTTTTTCGGGGACAAGAGGCTATGGGAGAGATGACCGTCATTGGTCAAGAGCAAGAGACCCTCTGTATCAATATCCAGTCGGCCTACAGGGTGCACTTTGATTGCCCACTCGTACGGGAGCAAGTCCACTACGGTTTCATGGACATTGTCCTCTGTAGCTGAAACCACCCCCGGCGGTTTGTTCAGCAAAACATATACCCAGCGCTTAAAGTTAAGCGGTTCTCCATCCACAAGGATTTCTTGTTCCTCGGCAATGACATGCATTCCTGGGTCTGTTGCGACAACGCCGTCTACGACGATCAGTCGCTGTTTTACTAATGCTTTCACTTCCTTGCGCGTGCCGATTGCCATATTGGCCAGCACCTTGTCCAAACGTTCACGTTTCATATATGTTCCTCGCTTTTCTTCTGATCGGATACCAATCGTGTGTGCTGTTATTAGTTTGGCCTAATGAGCCGCGCAAATCAAGGGGCATACAGAGGAATGAGTCTTGCATTTTTGACTGTATTTTGCTATAGTAAGTAATGTTTCTGACAAACCAAATATGGAGAGATACCCAAGTGGTCATAAGGGGACGCACTCGAAATGCGTTAGGCGTCGTGAGGCGTGCGTGGGTTCGAATCCCACTCTCTCCGCTTAGAGTTACGTAAATGGAAGCATATTTTTGTGATTTCAAGCATAAGTTTACCGCAAAGGTAAACTTATGCTTGATTTTACTAACGGCAAACTTATGCTTGATTTAGAGAAATAATAAGGGGACATCTAAAATGGGATGTCCCCTTATATTTTTTTCGAGAGTGATAATTGAATTTACACCGTAAGTTACCGAGAGTACTGAATGAAAAGTTGAATAGAAATTTAACTCTGAGCCTACCCGAAAAGATTTGGTAGGCTTTATAAATTACAAAATCCCTCTTTAAACTTAATGACCTGGAATGTAGACATAAAGATTTGGGTTCCGTAAACTAAAATCACAGAACAGAAATGGAGTGTTGGTATGGCAGTGGATCGTTATTCTCACCTAAGTAAAGAGGAATTAATTAGACTGCTACATAAACGTGATGCTACTCGGAAGTTAGGACTTGTATGGGAACGTGATGAAATTGAGCATGAACGATCGCTCAACAATGACTTTGTTACAGTGGAGTTGGATGAGGAGTTATCAATCGGAGAACCCCCATTCGATAACTTATTAATCGAAGGAGACAATTTCGACGCTCTTCGCTACTTGAGCATTGCCTATAAAGGCCGTGTAAAATGCATCTATATTGATCCACCGTATAATACTGGGAATAAGGATTTTATATATAATGACCATTTTATTGACCAAAATGATGCTTATCGACATTCTACTTGGTTAGAGTATCTATATCGACGTTTAGTACTTGCAAAAGACTTGTTATCCAGTGATGGTGTTATATTAGTCTCAATAAACGATGAAAATCGAGCAAAATTAGAATTGCTAATGGATGAAGTTTTTTCAGGTATGCGAGTTGGTTCTCTCGTATGGAAAAAAAGACGTTCGAGTAATGCTGCAGGCATCCAGAATTTTTATTCATTAGATCATGAGCACGTA
Source organism: Brevibacillus sp. RS1.1 (assembly GCF_013284365.1). NCBI lineage: Bacteria > Bacillati > Bacillota > Bacilli > Caryophanales > Paenibacillaceae > Brevibacillus > Brevibacillus sp. RS1.1. The sequence continues at coordinate 105,799 of NZ_JABSVA010000011.1, read as the reverse complement.
CTAATATATGCTGGTGCTGGCTTTGAATTTAAGGGAAGTGCAAAAGATTGGGGAAAGTATAATAACTGGGATGAGATAGAACAGGACTGGTGGACATCAACTCAGCTGACATTGGGATTTGATAGACACCAACGTAAGAATCTTTTTTACCCACTTTACAATCCAAATACCGATATATGGTATCCATGTGATCCCAATCGAGTTTGGGCACGTGCCACGGAGGAGCGTTTAGGAAATAAGGAAGTTAGAACAGAGACAATGGAAGAACTTATTGCACGTAATGGCGTTCATTTTCCAAACGAAATAAAGCCTGCGTTCTATCGATCTGCTGAAGAAATACAGACAGCAATTAATGACGGAACAGCTCCATCACATCTTGGAGAGCAGGATGACTTAGAATTTTGGGTAAATAAGTTTATTGGATACGGAAAGCCAAGGTTCAAGACCTATAAGAAAAGGGTAAAAAGTGCATCACAACCTTTGTCTAGTTGGATCGTAGAAACGGGAAAGCTAGAGGCTGAAAATACTGGAGCAATAACTTCTGGTTTGACTAGTGAGGGAACGAAAGCTCTTAGAAATATGGATTTGAATTTTCCTTACCCCAAACCACCATCGTTAATTCGAAATCTAATTGATCAAACAACTGTACCTGGTGACATCATTCTTGATTTTTTTGCTGGGTCAGGAACAACTGGGCAAGCTGTACTTGAATTAAACAACGAAGATGTAGATAGTGAGAAGCGCAGTTTTATTCTTGTTTCAAGTACAGAAGCTACGGAAAAAGAAAAGGATAAGAATGTTTGTCGAGATGTTACAGCACCAAGATTAACTGCTGTTATAAATGGAATAAAAGACAAGGCTGGTACTGGAGGCAGCTTCGCATACTTACGGACAAACCGAATCCCATTTGAAACAATGGTTATTGATATTCGTCACGATCACATATGGTTAGCTTTGCAAAGTCTACACGCTAATGCTATATATCCATTTAGAGAAGAGCAAGCACTTCAATTGCTTGAAGGAAAAGAAAACAATCTTGATATTATTTATGTACCTAAACTTGATCAAAAAGCTTTAGATGCACTTGAAGATCGAATTAATTCATCTTTAAAACCTCAAATTATTTACTCATGGCAACCGGGCTTGATACGACAAAGTTTCAATGTAGGTCATATACAAATAGAGAAAATACCAGACTATCTGACTAATCGATTCGGGGGAGGATTCGTATGAGTAACGTTAAAACGTTTGGGACTGTACTGAAACCTTTCCAGAATGATGCAGTAAATAATGGAACCGCTGTACTATCTACATGCTTGAAAGAATTAGCAAAACTCAGTAAAGAGTCCAAGAAATATGCTGAAAACAAAAAATTAATTACTTCCGACATCGGAGCAATATTATTTGAGGCACCAACTGGTACTGGAAAAACATTAATGGCGGGTCACGTGGCTGAAAACATCAGCCAATTAAAAAATACAAAAGGCCTACCGCCGGTAATCTGGTTCTGGTTTGCACCTTTTAGTGGTCTTATTGATCAGGCAATTAATACAATAAAAACCGAGTTTATTACACTCCGACCTAAAAACCCAGCTGTCGATCGTTCAATAAGTGATTTGAAATCGGGTGACGTTTTTGTTACTACTTGGGCCAGCGTAGCTGTCTCTAACGAGGCAAGTCGTACTGCCCGTAAGAGTACAGAAACTATGTCATCAATTGATGAGTTGGTAAACTACGCCAAAGCCCAAGGTTTTGCCATCGGGGTTGTAATTGACGAGGCTCATCACACATTTCGTGGCCAGACGAAGGCCTTCACATTTTATAAAGAGGTACTGGAACCAGAGCTAACGATTTTAGTGACAGCTACACCACGAGATAAGGATATTGCAACGTTTACAAATGCTACTGAAATTACTAATCTTCGCCGTATTACTATTTCTCGCCAACAAGCCATAGAAGAACACTTAATCAAAGAAGGTGTAAAAGCAGCAGTTTTTAAGGCTTCAAATGATGTGGCAAGTTTTATTAATTTCAAGCAAACTGCTTTGAAGCAAGCTGTGGCAACACATAATAGGATAAAACAAGCATTGATGGAAACAGGACAAACCGTTGTACCCTTATTACTCGTTCAGGTAGATTCGGAAGAGGGATCGATTGAACAAACTATAGCTTGGCTAAAGCAGATGGGATTTCGAACGGAAGGGGATAGTAAACTTATTCGACACCACACTGCGGATGAGCCTGATCCTTTCCTTTCGACAATTGCTGCGGACGAGGCAGTAGAAGTGTTAATCTTTAAGATGTCTGTAGCCACTGGTTTCGACGCGCCAAGGGCTTTTACACTCGTTTCATTTCGACCAAATAGAGATGAGGATTTTGGAGTTCAGGTAGTTGGACGAATTCTGCGTGTGGATCGTAGACTACAGGTTGTAAAGGATTTACCTTACTACCTTAATTATGGATATGTTTTTCTTTCTGATAGCACTAGTCAAACTGGCTTGACCAGCGCAGCTCAAAGAATAAACCAAGTGAAGACTGAGTTGGCTTCTGTCACTACTAATGTTGTCATTTCGGATATAGAAATTCCAACTATGCAAATTACTCAAGAGGGCAATGAGACCTTTTTAACGTATAATTGGGGAGAAGAAACAATTGAGCAAACAGATGGATCTTTAAGTGCAGTTACAGAAGCCCCAGATAACCATGAAACTGTTACATTAAAAGATAACACCTCCAGTTCTGATAGTAATTGCAATTCTGAAACTGAAAATGATATCTATCAACCTGACTTATTTGGGGAATGGTTTGCAAATGATTTGCACAATAATTATGGTTCCAACACTGTCACAACTGCCAAAAAATTAGGGTATTACTATCCTTTGAATACTTCATTAGGATCACCAAGAGTCTTCCGACGTGCAATTCTATCCCTCAACAATATTGATATAGTACAGCACATCGTATCACGATTTCGTTTTGATGAGGATTCTCTTATTGTTGCTCAACAAAGCGGTACCAAAATTATTAAAGAAGAAATTGAAATTTTCGGTAACAAAAAAGATCGTCCCGAAGAAATCCGGGCAGATTTAGCTCAGAAGGAAATTGATGCCCGTGCCCAAACGACACTTTTAACAGCTGACGATTTTGATGTTATTGATTCTCGAGCATTATATGCTGCCCTTACAAAACAGTTTCAGAAAGAGCTTGAAATTAGGGGCATTGATCATCTTTTTGAAACAGATAAGGAAATAAGGGCTGGTCTACATAAAATATTGGCACTACGCCCACGACAGTTAAAGCAGGCTATATCAGAAACTGTAGCTCAATTTACACAATCGAAAGACTCTGAACCCCTTCCTGATTCAATTTATTCAATTGAAGCTTTGGAGCCAGCAAGATTAAATCTTTATGAAGTATTCCCAGATGATTTAAACACATGGGAGCGCCCTTTCGCGGAATACCTTGATAATGACTTAACCGGTACTGTTTTGTGGTGGCATCGCAATCCCCCACGTAAACCCTTCTCGGTTACAATGCCTTTACCTGGACAACCTGATTTTTATCCTGATTTCATAGTGGGCATAAAAGGTCGTACACATGGAAATGGAATCCTGTTAATAGAAACAAAACGAGTTATTAACGATCAGGAGCGAAATGCATTGGTAAAAGCACAGGCTAAACACCCTGATTATGCTAAGGTCATGATGGTCTACTGGGAGCACAAAGAAGAATGGAAAGTGGTTGAGTATGATCCTGTGACAGATAAAAATTATCTCGACCGTGTTTTACGTACTGAGTTGTTGATTTCTTACTAAAAGATATAAAAAGGGAGTTTGCTTTAAGCAAGCTCCCTTTGACTTTGAAAAATTTTAAAGGATTTTATTGAAGTAGAAAAAACATGAATAATTCAATGGAAACAGGAGAAAATACCCATAAATTTTATTGTATGGGGATAGTTACTTTGGAGAAGAAATACTACGAAACTTGGGACATGGCCATGCCAAATGACTTTAAGAAAACAGCGTTGTATCACTTAAAACCAGTTGGAACTGGAACCGTACACGCTGAAAGCTTAACTAGTTACGTTGCACGATTAGCGGAGGCTCATGGTGTCCTAACAGGAACGTTAGTGGTAGAAGAAATAATTCCGGTATTGGGGAAGAACTATTTAAGAAAAATTGTTAACCGGGGAGGAAAGGGCTTTTCAGATTGTGCTGTAAGTCTAAATGGAATAGGTAGTGGAGCAGCTGATTTTATTAATGCAATGGGTAAGCTTACAGAGAATAAAGATTTAAAATATCATACTTTAATTACCTGGGGTAAAATTTTACCAACAAAATCACTTCTTCGTAAAGAGCGGGCTTGGTGTCCCCAATGTTATGAGGAGTGGGAAAACTCCAGTAAAGTCATTTATGATCCATTAATTTGGTATGTTTGGGATGTTGAAGTGTGTAATAAACATCTCGTCAGACTTCAAACCAAATGTCATCATTGTAACAAATGTCTGCCAATCCTTAATAGATACACGAAGCCAGGTTATTGCTCATTTTGTAATGGATGGCTTGGAAGGATTCTAACGTGTTCAACTGAGAACAAATATTCAGATTGGGACGTATGGAGGGCGAGAGAAGTAGGAAGGGTCATTGCAGCATCGTTATTAAGGGATACCCCTAATAAACAGCACGTTTTTGTTAGCATAAGAGAGCTTATAAAAAGATTTTCAGGTGATAATATACAGTCTTTTGCTAAAAAAGTTGGAATACCAAAAGTAACACTATGGGATTGGGTTAAGGAGAAAAATATGCCCACTATAACGGGTTTGTTAAAAATCTCCTACTCCACGGAAATTCCTTTACTCTCAATTGTTACCGGTTGTTCTGAAAATATTTTGGTTTCAACTTTAATTAAAGAACCAATTAGAAGCGCTAGTAATCGAAGAAAGCCCAAAAATGTTAATGTATCTGTGATAAAAACTACAATGGAGAGTTTTCTTGACAGTGATGAATTTACTACAGTTTCGGTGAGTTGTGTTGCTAAGAAAGTCGGATTTGATAGACGATTACTATATAAATATTTCCCAGATACATGTAAGGCTATCTCATCCAAATACATGTATAACAAGAAGTTATGTAAGAAAATGAGGTTAAAATCCTTATCTGAAAGTGTTAGGTGTACCGCGATAGAACTCTTAGAGAAGGGGATCTATCCCAGCACCCGTCAAGTCGAATTATGCATAGGGTCTGGCGTTTTAAGAGAAATCGACATTCGTCAAGCGTGGCATCAAACCGTAAAAGACTTTATACCTGATGATAAAAGTATATTTTAAATGTAAAGTGTCTACTTGATCGATTAATGTCTAGATACAGAGGAATAACCATCTTTTTGTAGAAACTATGCAGACGTAAACTTACATTTCAGTAAATATCCTCCACATCCCCTCTAGCACACCTAACAAAATCTTTCCAAAGAGTCTCTGTATGACTTCTCTATTTCAGGAAAAGGGTGATTATATGCTCACTCAGGTAGAACTTTTAAAACTGAAGGAGGATCTTAGTTTATCAGAAGAGGCTATTAAGGTGATTCAAAATATCAGGTCTTCAGAACCGGTTCGGCGTGTTCAAAGTAACCGTAATAACGTATCAGGTACGTATGCAAGCAAGAAAATGGGTGTGACCGTTCAATTTGAGAGTCATACCGTAGAACTTGCGGGAATTTACGAATATGAGCATGATGATGACGTAATTGAATACTATGACCAACCATCAATAATTCAATTAAAGTATGAAATAAAAGGGAAGATACGAGGCCATAACTATACACCTGATTTCTTTGTTATTTCTACTCATTGGATAGGTTGGGAAGAATGGAAAACGGATGAGGAATTAATAAGATTGATGCAGGATAACCCTAATCGCTATTTTAAGGATGAAGAGGGCCAGTGGCGCTGTCCTCCTGCCGAAGCATATGCAGAACAGTATGGTTTAGGGTTTAGAGTTAGATCATCAGCAGAGATAAACTGGATATATCAACAAAATATAAGGTTCTTAGAAGATTATCTGCATAATGATAACCCCAATGTACCAGATGGTTCTTATGATGCCATAACTAGTATAGTAAGCAAAAATCCAGGTATTACTCTTGAAACTCTTTTATCTTCACAAAGAGATTATAATTTTTGTGCTGACGATGTTTACTCTTTGATAGCATTAAGGGACATTTACATAAATCTAAAAGATACTCGAATCACTGATTACAATAACGTTTTCATATACCCCAGTTACGAATCTTATTCTGCGTATTCTTACCTTCAAAAAACTAAGGTGCAAAATCAAATTTTATGTACTTCTCAATTAGATATTAGAGTTGGCTCTCGATTTGAGTGGGACGGAAAGCCATGGAACATTGTAAACGTTGGGGTTTCCAGCCTCTCGGTGATTAATGAAGTTGAAAAACTCAATGTAGAGATACCTAATGAGAGCTTCGATTTCTTTTTAAAGCAAGGGAAGATTAAAGGATTGAATTATAGGAGTGACAGTAGAGAAACACAGCTATACGAGATCTTAAAAAGGGCAGGGACTAAAGATCTGGAGGTTGCTAATTACAGACTTAAAGTTATCGAACCAAGATTAAGTGGAAATAATTCCACAGCAGTATTAATAAACGATAGAACATTAAGGCTATGGATTGCAAAGTATAAAGCTGCCGAGCTTCAATATGGTAATGGATATGTTGGACTTCTTCCTAACCATAAGGAGAAAGGAAATAGGCAACAAAAGCTTCCTTCTGAATCAATTGAGATAATGAACCGTCTAATTCAAACACATTACGAAGCTGTTAGACAAAGGAACAAAAAATCATGAATGTATTCAAATGGGCATAGTAAAGCCAAGTTATCAAACCTTTTGTAACTATGTGAATAAACGTCCTCAATATGAACAAACAAAAAAGCGTAAAGGAAGTAAAGCTGCATATAACCAAGAAGAGTGGTATTGGGAATTAGAATTGAAAACACCAAGACATGGTGATCGACCATTTGAGATTTGTCATATGGATCATACAGAATTAGATATTTCTTTAATCTGCTCTAAGACCAATAAGGTTTTAGGAAGACCGTGGGCAACATTCTTAGTTGATGCTTATACTAGACGATTTTTGGCTATCTATATAACTTTTGAGAAGCCAAGTTATCGATCCTGCATGATGACACTAAAAGAGTGTGTAAAGAGGCACTCAAGATTACCAAAGTTCCTAGTAGTCGATGGAGGGAAAGAGTTCCAGAGTATTTATTTTGAAACTTTATTAGCCCTATATAATTGCAATAAGAAACTACGTCCAGGAGCAAAGCCTCGTTTTGGTACTGTATGCGAGCGGTTGTTCGGGACTGCAAACACTACTTTTATTAATAACTTGTTAGGGAACACCCAAATAATGAAAAATGTACGACAAGTTACAAAAGAGGTCAATCCTAGAAACCTGGCCACTTGGACACTAGCAAGTTTCTCTAAGTTGCTATCAGAGTGGGCATACGATGTGTACGACACCATTATTCATCCAGCGTTAGGGGAAAGTCCTCGGGAGGCATTTATGACTGGTTTAGCAAATACAGGGAGTCGTTCATTCACGCTTATTCCCTATGATGAAACCTTTTACATGTTATCACTACCATCAACAAGAAAAGGGACAGCAAAAGTTGAACAAGGTCGGGGTGTGAAAATTAACTCAAGATACTATTGGTCTGAAGTATTTCGTGATCCGGATATTGCGGGTAAAAGTTTTCCTGTAAAGTACGACCCATATAATATGGGGATTGGGTATGTTTATGTAAAAAATCGTTGGGTTGAATTACATTCCGAGTATTATTCGACCTTTGTAAATCGAACTGAACGAGAAGTAACCATTGCTTCAGAAGAATTACGTCAAAGGTTGAAAATGCATGGACAAAGTACAGAAATAACAGCAGCCAAGTTAGCAAACTTTTTAAAGTCTGCAGAAGCAGAAGAACTATTATTGATTCAGCGCCTGAAAGATAGCGAGTTAAAGGAAGCGTTTAGAGTACTTGATGGTGGGAAGAAGAGAAAGAGCCAAACTCAGTCAGAAATTAGCTCATTAAAGCTCGTCAGAAATGAAAAGAGTCCTCGTTCACCATTAAATCTCGAAGTTTATGGAGAGTTTTGACCATGCCCGATAAAAGTTCCTTTCCTGAAAAACTTCTTAGCATGCCTATTCAATCCCGAATAGAGTATTTTGAGAATTACACAGTAGCACATCCACTATTAGTAAGTGCATATTCGCAACTGTATGATGCGATTCAAAATCAAAAAAGACCAATAATTTTAGTTTATGGACCGACTGGGGTTGGTAAGTCAACGCTCTTTACAAGAATTCTTAAAAGACTAATTGAAGAGGCTGGGCCAAAATTAGAAGAGGACCCTGGCATAGTTCCAGTTGTAGGCCAGGAAGCAATTGCTCCGGACAACGGCAAGTTTGACTGGAAAGATTTTTATATAAGATCATTAGAAGCACTTTATGAGCCTTTAATTGATAAAAAGGTAAATCTGGATAAACGAATCGGGCATCCCGTTGTAAAAGATAATCAAAACCGTACACTTCGGAAAGCACTAGAAAATGCTCTTAGATATCGAAATCCAGGCGCCTTTATTGTTGATGAAGCACAGCATTTAATAAAGATGTCAAGTGGTCGTAAATTAAGTGATCAATTGGATATTATTAAATCCCTTGCCTCACATTCAAAGGTGCCGCATGTACTGATTGGGACATATGAAATTCTTCACTTCCGGAATTTGAGTGGTCAATTGACTAGGCGCGGTAATGATATTCATTTCTCAAGGTACAAAGCAGATAATCCTTCACATATTGAGTCGTTTGCTAAAGTACTTTATACCTTTCAGCATCACATGCCATTTGAAGGAACGCCAACTTTGTATGATCACTTAGAATTTTTTTATGAAAGATCTATAGGCTGTATCGGAATTCTAAAGGATTGGTTATCGTTAGCTGTTAGGACAAAGTTGTTAGAGAATAAAACTCGTATTTCCATGGATGATTTTTTGAGAGTTGCCTATTCTATTGAGCAATGTATCAAGATGGCTAGAGAAGCAGCAGAAGGAGAGGCTCAAATAGAAGAGGATGAGGAAAAACGTAATGAGCTACACAGAATTTTGGGCTTAGACCAACTCACAAACGAATATGAAGGAAGTAAAATTGAGGCTACTAAATCTAAACAACATAGAGTAGGGCAGCGAAGCGCAAAGAGGGATAAGGTTGGGGGGATAGATTAATGCTCAGTGGTACAAGTAGTATTTACGAGTCCTGGGATATTTCTATACCCCAAATTACTAAACCAAGCATGTTTTACAGTCTCGAACCGATTGGATTAGGAACACCCTATGTAGAGAGCTTAACGAGCTATATTTGTCGTTTAGCTGAGGCGCATAGTGTAAGAACAGGAACTTTAGTTTTGGAGGAGATCATACCCCGAATTCAAAAGTACAATTCTGTTCGAAATCGAAAAGCATTGTACCGAAATTCAGGAGCAATTAATAATTGTGGAGATGAGGAATCGTACAAGGGTTCGATTGTTATGATACTTGAGGATTTATGCCAACGCAAAGATTTGAGTTTGTTAACAATGAGTATATGGAGGAGTTACATCTCACTCAGTTGGTTACATTCTACAAACAGAAAGTGGTGTCCTGTTTGCTTTGAAGAGTGGCGTAAAATGCGTGCTCCTATTTACGAACCTCTAATTTGGAAGATTAAATGCCTGAAAATATGCCCAATTCATAATACGCTGTTAGTTGAAAGGTGTACAAATAAAAAATGTAACAAAACTAATAAGCACCTGGGAGGTAATTTAAACAATGGGTTTTGTGAACATTGTAATAAGTGGTTGGGAATAGAACCGGACGACGATCTAGAACGCAGAAATCTAAATTTAGACGATGAGTTTAAGTACTATGAGTTTATCAGTTTAAATTTGATTGATCTATTAACAATCTCTCAAATGCAATCTGGAGAACAAATTAAGAAAACTCTCCACCGTAATATTATTTATCTAAAAGAGAAGATTAAGAATAAAAATCTAGGGCAAGAGATAAGGAAAGTTAGGGCAATTTTAAATAACTATGTTTCATCCAGAAGCACCTTAAGTATTGAGTCTCTATTTTTTGTTTGCTCAGTATTTGGAATTACAATGAATGAATTCATAAACCAAAAAATTGAGAAAGCTAATTTCTCAAAAAAATACGAAGCTAAAGGACAAAAAGAATTTATCAAAAAACGAAAAATTGATTGGAAAAGTGTTGAAAATACTTTAGAACATATTTTAAGTGTTAAAAGTGATCATGTACCTTCGCTAAAGCAAATCTCAAAGGATATAGGTATTGATATAGCAATGCTTAGAGATAAATATCCCGGTTTAAGTAGGGAAATTTCAAAAAATTATTTGAGATACAAAAAAAGTATGAATATAGAAAACAAGAATAATACGAAGAACAAACTTCAAGAGGCAATGATTATACTTCATCAATCAGGAGTTTATCCAAGTGCCAATAGGGTAGCAAATGAGATAGGGAGGCCAGCAATAATGTTACAAAAGGAGATGTACAATTATTGGAAATCCTTACTTTGCAATTTAGGATATATGAGTGAAGATAGATAATTTTTTAGAAACTAAAATTTGAAGACAAAATGAATTACATGTAGATCAATCGGTAAAGTGGATATAAAGAGGATAGATTCCGTGTTTTTAAACTTTAGGTATTTTTGCCTAAAGTTTTTTCTTTCCAAAAGGAAATTTGTGGGAGGGTAGAGAAGGTTATAGGAATATTTTAACTGGAAAATTAGACATTTTACGGAGGATACCGATGACGATTCCAATAGGGGTTGAATCATATAATGTGGATTCTAAGCCAGTACTTGCTCGTGGAATTCAATATAATTTAAAAGAGTATGATGTAATAATAAACCGAGTTATTCCGATTATTGATGATGCAGAAGGAAAAGACATTCTAAGTTCAACATTGGCGCCTCTGGCATTAACCGGTTTTAGCCAAGCAAATTTATCAAGATTGCTAACGGAAAAAACTGATCATGAAGATTGGAAAATTGGGGAAGCTATTGCAGAAGCATATCTAATAGATCATCATAATTGTGTGTATCCATGGCCTGGAGGCCGCGATCTTAAAAATCCAAAATCTAGCCCTGCTGGTTGTGATCTAGTAGGATTTCATTATATGAATAATTCAGTTCGTTTTTCTTTTGGTGAGGTTAAAACATCGTTTGAGGAAAAGTATCCACCCAATGTTATGACAAGTCGGCATGGTTTGTCAGAACAACTCTCAGATTTAAAATCATCTCCAGTGGTAAAGGATGCTCTAGTCAAATATTTGGGATTTCACGCAGTTAATGCATCATGGAGATCGGATTACGAAACAGCAGCTGGACGATATTTGTCTGATGATGGCGATGTATCCCTATATGGCTTTTTAATTAGGGATGTCATTTCGGACGAAAAGGATTTGCGTGCTCGTGCAAAGGCTTTGGCTAAGGATTGTTCAAAAAACACAAGTATTGAGTTAAGGGCACTCTATATGCCATCCGGAAAGATCAAGTGTTTCTCTTCGGATGTTGCAAAAGTGGCGAGGTAAAAATAATGATAATTTTGGACCAAGATATTGAGAATATCAAGCAGCATTGGACGGTTCGGGCGATCTCAGAAAAGGATATGCAAAAAGCTGATGAGTTACGGAAAGCACGTTTGGTCCATAAAGTTATTGGAAATCAGCTGGATATAGGGTATGAAAACATCGATGGAGATGAGCGTCTTATTCAGCGTGTCGCCTTAGCATATGAGCTTGGCGCATTGGAAGGTTTAAAAGCTTTATTGCACCCAACGAGTGATAATCTGCAAATGGAAAGAAAATCTAAAGCAGGGGCCTTTCTCGCGTATGAGTACGCTCGTGTTCAAAGAATACCTATAGATGATGAAGGGAAAATGCTTCACGTATTTCGCTTAATTGGACTTGCCTATGCTGGGGATCGATGGTCTGATATTCGCCGCTGGATTAGAGAGGAATTTGAGGACATACAGCCACCAAGGTTGTATAACCAAGAGTGGGATCAACGAATACTTATTCGTCTATATGAATGTTGGATTAGGCTCATACGTAAAGAAAGTTGGGACGACGTTGATCGAATACGGGAACTAATTGCGGAATTACGGGAGGAACAAAAATTTTATGAAGAGGAGTATCTCTCTAACAATAATTCTGCGTCTAAGTTTGCAGCATATCGGTTAATTGCTCTTTATCATTGGGCAAGAGCAACAGAAATATTATCTCTTTATATGCTCCAAGGCGAACCATCAGCTGTGCTTGAAGATTTAAACAGTCATTTTGAAGCATCAGCTGAAGCAACGAAAAATGGAAGAGATATAACGCTTGAAAATGTGATCAGGTGGCTTCACGTCGTAGCAAGGCAAATGGTTGTTGGGTCATTATGGTGGACATTCCAAACGATTAACTCAAGGGTGTCCAAATTTGTAAAACATGTAACTAAAGCGCAAGGAATGTTTGAATTACTGCCACCGCAACGAGCTGCTCTGCAAGAACAAGGATTGTTGGATACTGCTAATCGGGCGGTTGTAGTTAATTTGCCTACATCCGGCGGGAAGACAGCACTTGCTCAGTTTAGGATGTTACTTGCGTTAAATCAATTTGATGCAGATCGAGGTTGGGTAGCGTATATTGCACCTACAAGAGCGCTTGTATCCCAAATAACCCGTAGATTACGTAGAGATTTCGGGCCAATAGGTGTCGAGGTAATGCAAATGACAGGAGCAATTGATATTGATGGATTTGAGGAAGCGCTATTAACTGAGACATCACAAAATTCTTTTGATATTTTAGTGATGACACCAGAAAAATTAGATTTAATCATCAGAAATAAGAAGGTATCGAGACCTCTTGTCCTTGTAGTTGTAGATGAAGCACATAATATTGAGGACGAGGATCGCGGGCTAAGATTAGAGTTGTTATTAGCTACGATTAAAAGAGAATGTGACAAAGCGAACTTTCTGTTACTAATGCCATTTGTGCCGAATTCCTCAGATTTAGTTGAATGGTTAGCCCCAGCTAGGGGGAAAACTATTAGTTTAAGTACCACTCCATGGCAACCAAACGACCGAATTGTGGGGATTTACGATATATGCCCAGACAAACGAGACTGGACCATGAAATACGAGACAATGATTACAACACAAAAGACGATACATTTAGCAGGTGAGCATACAGCTGGAGGGAACAAACCTTTAGATTTAAGTGTAACAAAGGCTCGATCCCTGACAAACCAAACTGGTGCAATGGCAAAGATTTTTTCAGAACGTGGGACTAGTATTGCGATTGGTAGGAAAATTTCCGATACTTGGGAAATGGCTCGAAACATTGAAAAAAGTATAAAGCAGACCAAACCTATTTCTGAGGAAATCTCGTTAGTAAAACGTTTTCTTGAGACAGAACTGAGTCCTGAATTTCAGTTAATTAATCTACTAAACAAGCGAATTGGTGTCCATCATGCGGGCTTGCCAGACGAAGTTCGTTCATTGATGGAGTGGTTAGCAGAGATTCGAGAGCTGGATGTACTATGTGCGACAAGCACTATAACACAGGGAATTAACTTTCCAGTGTCATCAATATTCTTATCCTCAAGATTTAAAGCAGGAAGACCAAAGGGAAAAGAAGCTAATGAAATGTCTGCTAGGGACTTTTGGAACTTGGCTGGAAGAGCTGGTCGTATGGATCAGGACAGCGTAGGTGTTGTTGGAGTAGCTGCTGGTAAGGATAGAACAAAAACAATAAACTTTTTAAAAAATGCAGTTGAATCTTTACTTTCAACTTTTGTGCAGTTGCTGGATGAAGTGGACAAAGCAGGTAAGTTAAATCAACTTCATACAGTTATCTATCAGGAGCAGTGGAGTGCATTTCGATCTTATATTGCACATCTGTGGAACGAAAAACAAAATCTTGAGGAGCTTCTCACTGAGACAGAACTGTTGCTTAGAAATACACTGGGATATAAGACTTTAAAGGACAAAGTTAATGATCCAAAATCACAGGAAAAAGCAAATGCTCTCTTAAGTGCTACAAAGGCTTATGTAGCCGAGTTAGCACAAAAATCCAGCTTTTCTGCTTTAGCAGATACCACAGGTTTTGCACCAGAAGGTGTAGGGAGAGCAATTGCAGGTCTTAGTCGATTGGAGAATAAATTAAACTCATCTGATTGGGAGCCAGAGAGTTTATTTGGTTCTCAATCTAAAGTACTTCAAAATTTAGTTGGAGTAATGTTTAGCGTAACGGAGTTAGCTCAACCATTGGATGAAATTGGTGGTAAGGGGTTTGACAATAAAAGAATAGCTGACATTACTCATGATTGGGTTAATGGTACAAGTATTGAAGAAATAGCAAAGGCATACTTTGCACAAGGGAAAGAGTTGGACGAGCAGAGTCTAACAACCGCTTTATCTACAACATGTAAAGCAATCTATCGTAACCTAACTAATTATGGTACCTGGGGACTTGCTTCTTTAAGTAAATTGCCTAATTCAGGACTTGATTTTGATAAAATGACCGATGAAGAAAGGCGGAGGTACAATAACTTGCCAGCAATGATTTATTATGGTGTAAATAGCGAAGCAGCAATTCTTATGAGGATGAACTCGATCCCCCGCAGTATTGCCGAATCACTAGGGAAGCGATTTGTAAACGAAACAGGGGGAAGTCTAGCTTTCGCTAGTCCTATGACAGCCAAAGCCTATATTAAATCACTTTCTGATAAAGAGTGGGAAATGTTACGACCTAAGAATGCAACTATGACTGGGAAAGATTTTAAATCAATTTGGCAACAACTCTCAGGAGAAAGTAGTTAGTTAAATATTATAGATATATGGTTAAAGATAAGGTGGTTCATCAGTATCCATATATCCATTTGAGTAATTAGATCAATGCTGTCTTCACTTTATTATTCTATTCTTTAAATAGGTTTATTAACATCATCATTCCTCACTTAAAGAAAAGAGCGTTTAAAGACGCTCTTTTTTGTTATTACCTCAAATTGTTGTCAATATAAAGTTACGATTTGAGACGTGAGATAAAGGGCATTAGTTAATGAATTATTCTGTATACTTACGGTAAATTTATGGTTGTTAAATAAACTAAAGGCAACTTTATGCTTTAATTTTTTGAAGAAGCCAGAGAAACTTAGTCTGTGAAGAACAAGAATATGCAATCCTATGGCAAGATTATGCTTTATTGTGGGGCAAGTTTATGGTTTAAGTCACAATTTTTGCCACTGTGGCAAAAATATGCTTCCATTTTTTGTATCAGTTGCCGCCACTTGTGAATGCCGCTGCATCCGCTATTGCGATGGGATTATCGACCCTGGAAAATCGATTTCCCTCACTCTACATTTCGTTGTGTTATATGTCGATATATTTATTGGTTTCATATATTTGCATCTGAGGAGTGGGGAGCATGAGTGGCAAGTTGGGAAATACAATGGGGAGAACAGGGCTTTCACTTCGCACCAAATTACTTGCGGGGTTTCTTACAGTTGTTGCGTTGCTGGCATTTGTCAGCGTTTTTGCATTAAGCCAGATCAAAGGAGTAACCACGATATCCGGGGATATCAATAAGTCATGGATGCCAGCAGTTACCCTGCTTGGCACGATGAATGGAGACATTTCCGATGTGGAGCGTCTTGCGCTCGATATTATCGTTGAACAGAACGAGGAGGAGCTCACGAAGCAGAAGAAGGTTCTGGATCAACTGCTCGTCAAAATCGAGGATGAACGGAAGAAACTTAAGACGCTTGTGTATGCCAGTAATAAGGAAGGCAGTGAGGCTGCCAATCTGTTCGAAGAGTTTAACAGCAAATACGATGCATACTTGGAAAAAATGCCTGAGTTCGTGAAGTTGGGCAGAGAAAACAAATATGATGAGGCAAGCAAGTTACATAGCGTGGCCTACCCATTGTGGTACGAGGCCAATGATAATATCAAGAACTTGATCGATATATACAATGAGGGGGCCGGACAGGTTAGTCAAAGCGCTTCAGAGCTTTCTCAGCAAGCGTTTGTTATCATTATGGTGTCTACGTTCGCTGCGGCGGCCATTGCGCTGCTCATCGCCTTCTTCATGTCACACATCATCTCAAAACCTGTCCAGAAAATGAATCAGGCCGCTATCCTGATCGCGAGTGGCAATCTAACGGGCGAGACGATTGTGCTACGGAATAAAGACGAGTTGGGCACGCTGGCAGCTTCCTTCAACACGATGACAGCGAATCTCCGCACCATGATTGAATCGGTTGCTACGACTTCTGAGCAAGTAGCAGCTTCGTCAGAGGAGCTACTAGCCAGCGCCGAGCAAAATGCGAAGGCATCCGAGCAAATTTCCCAAACGGTCGAGGAACTAGCTGTGGGTACCTCCGAGCAGGTCAATATTGTCAAGAACTCCTCGCAGGCTATGGGTGAAATGGCTTTGAGTTCGGAACAGATCGCACAGCTAGCACAGAGCGTATCGGTATCGGCCGTTGACGCAGCAAAACAATCTGAGGAAGGTAATATGATCATTAAGGCAGCGGTCGAACAGATGAATGCTGTCAGTAATTCCATCACGTCCCTTTCCGAGCTCGTTATCGGTCTGGGAGAACGTTCGGCAGAGATCGGAACGATCACCGAGGTTATTAACAATATGGCGAGTCAGACGAACCTGCTGGCGCTGAATGCGGCGATTGAGGCCGCGAGAGCTGGAGAGCATGGCCGCGGCTTCGCTGTCGTTGCCGAAGAGGTTCGAAAGCTGGCCGAAGAATCCTCTTTGTCTGCCCAACGAATTACTGACCTAGTACAGCTGATCCAGAATGATACAAGCAAGGCGGTTGAAGCGGTCAAAATGAACAGCGACGAGACGCGAAGTGGCATGGAGATTGTCACAGCAGCCGGACAGTCATTCGAGAATATCTCGAATGCGGTCAACAAGGTAGCGGGTGAGATTCAGGAAGTATCTGCAGGCGCGGAACAGATGGCGGCAAGCGCGGACGAGGTTGTCAATTACGTAGAGCAGATTTCGGCGATTGCAGAGGAAGCATCGGGCGGCGTGCACAACGTATCTGCCGCTACGGAGCAGCAGCAGGCTTCCACAGAGGAGATCGCTTCGTCAGCGGATTCCCTCTCGAAGATGGCTGAGGAGCTTCAGGAGCAGATCAACAAGTTCAAAGTATAATTCAAAACCAGACTGCTTCTTCTGTTTGCTTGGGCGGCAGAAGAAGCGTTTTTTTCGGAAAAGAGCAATTCATAGGGACCTCTAAGGATATATCCGATTAACTTGATGTTATGGTTACAAATAAATATCACGATAATCCGAGACCCTAGTCTCTCTAACACTTTTTTTTCTCCATTTTTAAACGCCTCCACTGAATAACGTATTATCGTCAAAAGGTGCTGTCCTCCTAGATAAAAGCTTAGGTGGGACAGCATTTTTTTTTTCTATCACAAAAACTGTAAGCAAATTTTAATTTTGCGTCTAATAAGATACAAACTTCACAAAGGAGTGTACGAATGGATTCCGATGACCGAATAGAGCGATGGTTCCAGCAATACGGCCATGATATTTACAATTACCTCGCGTATTTTACCGGACGGAGAGATGTCGAGGATTTAGTCCAGGAAGTTTTTACGAAGGCGCTAAGAGCCTTATCAAGCTACGAAGGAAGGGCACAGCCCAAGACATGGCTTCTGACCATCGCACGCCATACAGCGATTGATAATAGGCGAAAGCAAAAAATGATGGACTGGTTCCCCGAAAACGTCCTCCGATTCCTCACTTCCAAAGAGCGTACACCAGAGAAGGCATTGGTGTTAAAGGAACAATTGCAAGAAGTATATGAAGCGATGAATCACATGAAAAGCACGTATCGAGAAGTTCTCATCCTGCGGTTGATCGAGGGAGTATCTACAGCAGAGACGGCAGAAATCTTGGGCTGGAGTGAAGAAAAAGTCAGCACGACGCTCCATCGTGCGATCAAGGAATTGCAAAAACAAATAGGCAATAGCGGCAGGGAGGTCAATTTACATGACGTCATCTTTTGAAGAAAAAGAGCTAAGCACAGTGCTGCAAGCATTTCCGTCGCTTCAGATGGACGAGGACAAACGACGTGAAATCGCGGGTCATATCCGTCGAGAAATGGAGCTGCTCGAACAAATGAAAAAGCGCAAAAAATATGCCAAGGTAATCGGAGGCGCAGTTGCTTCATTGGCTTTATTGTTTATCGCTTATCAGTGGATGCCTTCGGAGGCCGTGCCGAGCGCACAACAGATGAATACAGAGGGGAGTCAAAAGGCACAAGCCGCAGGAACGACATCCCAAACAGATAAGGTTCTGACCCTCGATTCACAAATTCAGGACTATATAGAAGAAGCGATACATAAGACCAACAAAGCCTATCAGCCTGAAAATATGACGGTAATTGTTACCGATCCAAATAACGGAGAAATTCTTGGGATGGGGAATCTGAAAAGACCAACTGACCGAGTTCCACACATAGTCAGGGCGATGTCAGATCCTGTGGTCGCATTTCCGATCGTGACGTTGGCGGCTGCTATTGAAGAGGGGAAGTATAAGAACTACGAAACTTATGAGTCCGGAACTTACGAGATTACCCCGGGCAAGTTTATAAAAGACCATAATGTTGGGAAGGGCTGGGGACAGATTGCGTATTTAGAGGGTATTCAACGTTCTTCTCAAGTCGCTTTTGCCAAGCTCAGTGAACGGATACCAGAGGACTCGTTACAGCAATATTTTGAACGGTTCGGTTTTGGAGCGAAAACGGGCACAGAACAATTAAATGAACAGTCTGGAAAGATACCAAACATGGATACTCCCTATAATAAGGCAATGGCAGCTTATGGACTTGCTGGCTCTGCCTCTCCCGTTCAACAAGTAGCTGCTGTCGGGGCCATCGCCAACGGGGGTGAATTGATGAAACCCCATGTCACGAGGGAGGAAACGAATCACATTGACAAAGGGCATCGAGTCATATCAGGGGAAACAGCCAAACAGGTTCGAGAAATTTTAGAGACGTTAGTAAACAACAAACCTGGCTCAGATACAGCCTTTTCCATAAAAGAGCATACAGTCGCTGGGCGTACAGGAATAGTGCAGAAACGCGACCAGCAAGGAAATTTCATCGATGGAAAATATACGTATTCATTTATCGGATTTGCACCAAGCGATGATCCAAAGCTATTGGTTTACATAGCTGTTGATAATCCGAATACAGACCTCTGGGTAAGATTATGGGGACAAGAAATTGTTGCTCCCCCTTTCATAGAGATCATGGAAAACAGTTTGCAGTATCTCCAAAAACGATAATCAACCCATCCATCAAAAAAGGAAGCATAGCGGTATACCCCTAAAGGTATCCGAATGCTTCCTCTTTTTGTTTTCCCCATTCTACTTCTTACAAAAATAAGGCCCGCACCACTCGGTTTCATGGGTCTTCACATACGTCCACGTAAAGTCCTTATCCACGATGTACACATCGTATTCCTTTTCCAAGTCCGCGACAGAAAACCTCGCAGCATTTTCCAAGATCAGAACTTCGTTAGCAAGCTGGTAAAACACATAGTACGACTCATGGGCCACCTGCTGAAAGGCTTCATCCGCTTCCTCGCGTTCAAGACAATCTCTCAGTTTATAGCTGAATAAATGCCACAGATACCCCTGGTAGCCGTCTTTATTTTTGAGAAAAATCCTCTCTTTATCCTCTTCGGTCAGATGGCTCGCAAAATGCTTTTCCCATTCTTCCCGTAAGTATGGTCCCCAAATAGACAGCTCTGTTGTCTTCGTGTTCTTTTCCTTCATCCGGTCAGCTAGTTTCATTGGGCGCCTCCATGTTGATACAAGTTCATTTCTAAGAAAATACGTATGAAAGAGTAGGTCGGTCACGTTTCGACTATTGACAAAGAAAAACGAGGCGCATATCATAATACCTATAGGGGTATACGTATAAAGTTGATTGATCACATTTTCATTCAAAAAGTAGGAGGTAGACAACATGTCCGTACAATCGAATTTTTCTGCTGATAAAACATTAGATTGCAAAGGCTTGGCATGTCCAATGCCTGTCGTACGCACAAAAAAAGCAATGGAAGAGATGTTACCGGGTCAAGTGATGGAGGTACAGGCGACGGATAAAGGGTCATTGGCTGACCTGAAGAGCTGGGCAAACAATACGGGGCATGAATATTTAGGCTCGATTCAGGAGGGGGAAGTATGGAAGCATTTCCTGCGAAAAGCGAGTACCCATGAGGTGAAAGAGGAGACGAATTTCTTGCGGACCATTTCTAATGAAGAACTGCAAAAAAAGCTGGAAGCCAACGAGAAGCTGACGCTCATTGATGTGCGAGAACCGGCAGAATACGCTTTTCACCGCATTTCTGTAGCCATCTCGATACCCCTGGGAGTATTGGAGCAGCGCTTGGATGAGCTACAGCTCGATGACGACATCTACATGATCTGCCGATCCGGCAAACGCAGCGACATGGCATGTCAGTTGCTGGCCAAAAAAGGTTTTACCAAAATCACTAATGTGCTACCGGGTATGTCCGGCTGGAATGGCCCGGCAGAAAAACAATAAGGGGGAGGGAAAGATGATGGAACAACAAACAAGTGTGAAGGCGATGACAGCACACGAGCTAACACAGCTTCTTTTTGCTCAGGAGGAATTGTTTATTCTAGACGTTCGCAATACGAGCGATTATGAGAATTGGCGAATCGAAGGGCATCGAGTCGTGAGCATGAACATCCCTTACTTTGATTTGCTGGATGGGGTGGAGAGTGTTCTTGAGAAAGTCCCTGTGAATCAAAAGGTGTTGGTCGTCTGTGCAAAAGAGGGCTCGTCTATTTTTGTCGCAGAGATGCTGGCAGAAGCGGGTTTTACGGATGTTTCTTACCTGCAAGGAGGCATGAAGGCGTGGAGTGAGCATCTGGAGCCAGTGAAGGTGGGAGAACTCCGTGATGGTGGTGCGATTTATCAGTTTGTCCGCATTGGGAAAGGCTGCTTGTCTTACATGATCGTATCAGGAGGGGAAGCGGCTGTCGTCGATACATTGCGGATGACGGATGTGTACGAAGCATTTGCAGCCAAGCATCAATGGACGATTAAGCACACCATCGATACCCATCTGCATGCCGACCATATTTCTGGTGGAAAGAAGCTGGCAGAACGACTCGATGCATCGTATTGGCTTCCAGAAAAAGATGCGGAAGAAGTTACGTACTCCTATCGTAAGCTAGAGGAAGGGAAGGAAATCCAGGTGGGTGCAACCAAAATCGCGATCCTGCCGATCTACTCCCCCGGACATACCATCGGGAGTACGTCACTACTTGTCGATGATACGTATTTTCTTACGGGAGACAGTCTGTTCGTAGCTTCGATCGGACGTCCCGATTTGGCTGGGAAAGCAGAAGATTGGGTGGGAGACCTTCATAACACCTTGTATAATCGATATAAAGAGCTTCCCGAGCATTTAGTCGTGCTGCCTGCACATTTTGGCAGCTACACGGAGCTTGGTCCAATGGGTGTCGTATCTGCCCGGTTGGGTGACTTGTATCGCAACAATCCAGGGCTAACGATTGCGGATGAAAGTGAATTCCGGCATATCGTTACGCATCATTTGCCGCCGCAGCCGAATGCGTACCAAGAGATTCGTCAAGTGAACATGGGGAAATTAAAACCGAGCGAAGAGGAACAACAAGAGATGGAAGTAGGGCCAAATCGCTGCGCCATTCACGATAAGTAACCAAGAGGTAGTTCAAAAAATCGTCCTTTGATCACGCATTTATATAACAGGAGGAATAAAAAATGGCGGATATGGTGGTAGATACAAAAGGCCTGGCTTGCCCGATGCCAATCGTCAAAGCAAAAAAAGCAATGGACGGAATGCAATCCGGTCAAACCATGGAGGTACTCTCGACGGACAAAGGCTCTCTGAACGACTTCACCGCTTGGGTCAAGCAAACCGGGAATGAGCTGGTTTCCCATGAGGTTGATAACGGTGTATACAAATTTTTAGTGAAAAAGCTGTAGGGAGACAGAAGCGAGCACTTTTGGATGAAGCCGCTAACGGTTCGTGTCGTGCTCGCTTACTCCTGATTTTCATAAACGATACGTACGCCAAGGTGCGTATAGATTTCTTCTTTGTAATGGCCATTTGGGCACTGCTTTTCACTGAACAAGGCATTATTGTGTGAGCGCAAAGGTTCTTGGCAGGTGGGGCACCGATGCTGAAAAATGGATTTGAAAAAGGGAATCATCGAAATCACCTTATTCATAGTTATTTACTTGGAATTAATTTTACTTGAAGATGGTTCATTTGAAAAGAGGGTTGAGCATTCCGATGTGTTAGGTAGGAATGCAAGGAGGATATATGGACGTTTTGCTACTTCTGCTTATGGTCTCTATCGGTTTTGTCGGCTCCTTTTTTTCCGGGTTGCTTGGGATTGGCGGAGCGATCATCAGCTATCCGATGCTCCTGTTTATACCACCGGCACTAGGGGTAGCGCAGTTTTCCGCCCAAGAAGTTTCGATGATATCGATGTTTCAAGTATTTTTCGCGTCGCTGTCTGGCGTACTGGCTTTCCGCAAAAGATACGGGAAAAACTCGCCCCTGATTCATAAAGGACTCGTCAGAGATATGGGGGTAAGTATCTTGGGGGGAAGCCTGATTGGTGCAGCTCTCTCCCGATACTTGTCGAATGAAAGCATTAATTTGGTGTACGGGATACTGGCAATCATCGCTGTGATTTTGATGCTCGTGAAAAATAGAGGGACAGAAGTGGCAGCAGGGGAGGTCGAATATAATCGCTTCATTGCTGCTGGTGCTGCGTTTGCCGTAGGAATCGTATCCGGGATTGTCGGTGCAGGGGGAGCGTTCATCCTCATTCCGATCATGCTGACCGTGCTGAAAATACCTACGCGGGTGACGATTGCCTCATCTTTGGCTATTGTATTCATCTCCGCAATAGGTGGTGTGATCGGGAAGCTGTCGGGTGGGCAAATTCCGCTCGTGCCCGTTTTGTATACGGTCATCGGAAGTGTTTTGGGGGCGCCGGTGGGCAGTATGGTCAGCGCCAAGAGCGATGTGAAATATTTGCGTTATGGCCTGATTGTGCTGATTTGTGCAACGGCGATCAAGATTTGGAGTGACATTCTATAAGGAAAGACGCTTTTCGTTGCAAAAGCTTCTTTTGCTTATTTTTATACCTATACAAGTATGAGTATTATGAAGGAGTGTTCTTACATGGAAAAACAAAAAGAAAAAACGACGATTGTGTTGTTTAGCGGTGACTTGGATAAAGCAATTGCAGCCTTTATTATTGCGAACGGAGCTGCTGCCTATGATCATGATGTCACGATTTTCTTCACCTTCTGGGGACTCAATACGATGCGCAAAGACGAGATCGTGAAGGTAGAAAAGGGATGGCTTGAAAAAGCGTTCGGTTGGATGATGCCAAGGGGCGCCAAGAAGCTCGGGCTGTCTAAAATGAACATGATGGGCATGGGTCCAGAAATGATCAAGCATGTCATGAAAAAGCACAATGCCCTGACGCTTCCACAACTCATCGAGCTGGCACAGGAGCAGGGAGTGAAGCTGGTCGCTTGTACGATGACGATGGACTTGCTCGGC
Organism: Brevibacillus sp. RS1.1; assembly: GCF_013284365.1. Lineage (NCBI taxonomy): Bacteria > Bacillati > Bacillota > Bacilli > Caryophanales > Paenibacillaceae > Brevibacillus > Brevibacillus sp. RS1.1. The sequence continues at coordinate 82,035 of NZ_JABSVA010000011.1, read as the reverse complement.
CTCAAACAGGAGGAATTGCTCGACGGAATGGAGTATGCAGGTGTAGCTGCTTATTTGGGGGATGCGACACAGGCAAAAGTAAACCTGTTTATTTAATACAGCCCGCGTAGGCGCTTGGCTTGACATTGCCTGTATTTCGCATAAGATACCTGTATGTAAGTTAGTTCCAAGATTGATACGTATGCCTTGTCGTGAAACAGGAGGAATTCATATGGATTACAACTATAGTGACGATATTAAAAGACGTTTAAAACGAATCGAAGGACAAGTCCGCGGTGTGCTGAACATGATGGAAGAGCAGAAAAACTGCAAAGACGTAGTAGCGCAGCTCTCTGCCGTTCGCAACGCTTCAGACAAGGCGATTGCCCAGATTGTAGCGGAAAACCTGCAACGCTGTTTGTTAGAGGAACAGGCTGCTGGAGGAGACACGAGCAAGCTGGTGAAAGAAGCCGTAGAGCTTTTGGTCAAGAGCCGTTAAACCGATTTTGGAGAGGAGCTTCCTATGAGTTTCACTACGATTCTTTTGCTGTTCGCCTATGCGGTCATTATTTGGTATCTCATCTCTCGCTTCCTTCCTGTAAAGGGGTTGGAAAATCTCAAGTCAGATCAGTTCAAGGAACGGGTTAACCAAAAAAGCAGGGTGCTGCTCATCGATGTACGCGAACCGCACGAATATAAAGCGGGTCACATTCCATCAGCAGTGAATATCCCTTTGTCTGCGCTCGACCAACGTGCAAAAGAAATTTCCAGCAAAAACGATATATTGCTATACTGCCGGAGCGGGATGCGTAGCAAGCGGGCAGCAAAAATTTTAAAGAAACACGGCGTTTCGCAGATGGCTCACCTGCAAGGCGGGTTCATCACCTGGAGTGGTCCGAAAAAAAAGAAGTAACAGCTAGCACCTGGTGTATGTGTGAATACCCCGGTGCTTTTTTATGTGTTAAAAAAACAGGGTTGACATTTCGTTTCGTTGTAACTAAAATGATTACAACAAGGCGATGCGGTAAACGCCTATTCTTTTTGGAAGTGTTGTAACTAAATAAGTTACATCTAAAACATACAAAACGGAGGGAATATCATCATGAAGATTGCAATTGTAGCAGCAAGCGGTAAAGCAGGTAAGGTAATTATGAAAGAGGCGTTGGATCGTGGCCATCAAGTGACAGCGATTGTGCGTGATGCATCCAAAATCGAGCAAAAAGATGTAGCTGTGATTCAGAAAGATGTGTTTGACCTGACAGCAGCAGATTTGAATGGATTTGACGTAGTCGTAAACGCTTTTGGCGCACCAGCAGGTCAAGAACATTTGCATGTCGAGTCTGGGAAGGCTCTGATTGAAGCATTGAAGGGTGCTCCTTCTACTCGTTTGCTCGTTGTAGGTGGTGCAGGCAGTTTGTTTGTAGACGAAGCCAAAACACTGCGCCTAGTAGAAACTCCTGATTTCCCTAAGGCTTACTTGGCAACTGCACAAAAGCATGGAGAGTACTTGCGTGTATTGGAAGAGTCAAACGGCATTCAATGGACGTATATCAGTCCATCTGCCTTTTTTGACGCAGCAGGAGAAAGAACAGGCGCGTACCGACTCGGAAAAGACCATCTGTTAGTGAACGCGAGTGGACAGAGCTATGTGAGCTATGCTGACTATGCAGTGGCGATGCTTGATGAAATCGAAAATCCGAAGCATCAAAATGAGCGCTTCACAGTAGGCTCCTAATCTCGATTGAAAATAGGCTCTACCTGAACACAAAGACCAGCTTCCTACCAAAGGATAGCTGGTCTTTGTTGTGTATCGAGATTATCGGCCAATCCCACCAACGAATGGGTAGGAAAACGGGCGTCCATTTAAGGAGTAAAGGATACCTTTAATCGGGTAGTAGATCGCCATCAGTCCAAACACAATCAGGAACGGAATCCCGATCAACAAGAAGGTGAAGAACCAGGAAATCGCGATGAGCACCGTCATAATGATGTGGAAGAACAAAGCTTGCAGCGCCATATTTTTGGCGTCACGATTTTGTACGAGCAGCCAGACCAGAATTGGCACAAGGATCGGTGCAAAAAATGTGCTAGCGTGCGTGATGACTTTTACACCTCTATAATCCATAAATAAGTCCTCCTTGATTCGATGTAAATCTTGATCTAGTGACATTGTAACGTATAGAAATCACTCAAAAAACCATCATAAGCGTGATTATTTACTCCGACTATAGACGGAGGAATTTTTATTTACATTCGTTTACTGTTATAGTAGTAAGAAAATCTTTCGTTTTTGGTAGATAATTCGTAATGTTTTTTGGATATGATATATGGATAAGCAAGAACTGAGAAGGGAGTATATAAACATGATGATCGATTGTCATCATCCATCCAGCATGAAGGATCGGATGATGTTCTTCTATAATTTTTTGCGGTCACCTGGCCAAGTAGGCAGTATTACTCCTAGCTCCCGTGCGCTTTGTAAACAAATGGTTGCGCCCATCGACTGGGAGCAAGCACATACAATTGTGGAATTAGGAGCAGGAACGGGGATTTTTACGAAGTGGATCGAGCAAAAGAAAAAACCGGAAGCCGTACTGGTATCCTTTGAAAAGGAGACCAAGATGCGCATGAGGTTGGAACCACAATTTCCCGATGTACGATTCCACGAAGATGCGGTAGATTTGAATCGAGTTCTTACGGACGCAGGATTGGGGAAAGCCGACTGTATTTTGTCAGGATTGCCATTTGCCAACTTCCCACAAGAGCTGCGTGATCAAATTATGGATCAGGTATATCATGCGCTAAAACCAGGCGGAGTATTTGTTGCCTTTCAATATTCACTGCAAATGAAAAAGCAGCTTTCCTCTGTATTTGAACAAGTATCGGTGAAAATGGTTCCATTGAATCTGCCACCTGCCTTTGTCTACATCTGCCGAAAGGATGATGGTAAGGGTGTCGGCTAGGAGGATTTCAAAATGATTGTCGATATGCTGTCCCAGTCTGTGGGTCAGTTTGGGTATTTTGCGCTTTTCTTTATGTTATGGCTAGGGATTGTTGGTATGCCGATTCCTGACGAGGTGATCGTGCTGTCTGCGGGAGTGCTGACCTCGATGGGACTTCTGCATGTCTTTCCTGCATTTATTGCAACCTATTTGGGTGTTGTGTCTGGGCTGTCATTGGGATATGTGCTCGGGAGATGGCTAGGTGCACCTGCACTGAACTGGATTAGTCGCAAAAAAGGAATGAACAAGTACGTAGAGCAAGCGCAGTCGCTGCTCGATCGTTACGGAAGCTACGCTCTCTGTATCAGCTATTTCTTTCCTGTCGTCAGGCATGTGGTTCCTTACTTGGTCGGAATCGGGAAAATGACGTTTCCACGGTACGCTCTGTTTTCGTACACAACCGGTTTTGTATGGACACTGATCTTGTTTTTGCTTGGTCATTTCATGGGAAATAAGGTGGAGCTGCTTACTTCTTATGTGGCCTTGTTAAATAATCGAACTGTGATTTTTTCTGTATTAGGTGTACTCGTTCTCATTGCTGCTGCTTATTATGGATTTACCGTTTGGAGAAAACAAAAAAGCATGGCAGCTGCGCCACAGCCACTGATGATCGATCCTGATCGAAAAGAGTAACCCGAATGGAATAATGACGAAGTCAACAACCCCTCTGCGTGGAGCAGAGGTTTTTTTATTTTTATCATAAAAAAACCCGTCCGTCTGTGTGGTAGTGGCACAATGGATGGGCTTTGGACAACGTTTATGAGGTAACCTTGTTTCTTCGAATGTTTCGCTGGCGCAGCCATTCCGGCAAGATGATTCCGAGTAAAATGATCACGACACCGCTCACTTGGAGTATAGAGACAGATTCATTCAGAATGACATAGGAGGAGAGTACAGCCATAGGTAGCTCAGCTGCTCCCAATATGGCTCCCATCCCCGGTCCGATGTGGGGCATACCATAATTGAAAAAAACCGTCGGGATCAAAATCCCGAAAAAGGCGAGTAAAAATACGTATGGAAACAACCCGTCCAACAATGCTCCGTTGAATAGAAAAGCAGGTGGGTAAATCAGGCTGGCCAACAGAAAAGAGCCCGTCGCCATGCTGGAACTACGAAGCCACGGATTAACAGAAATGGCGGTTTTCCCGCTGAACAAAATAAACAATGTAAAAGAAACGGCTGAGAGAAGGCCGAATATGACACCCAGGATATGAAATTGGGCCAATCCACCGCTCTCAAAAATTCCTCCTGCAAAAAGTGTCCCTGTCAGCAGCAACAGGAGGGAAAAAATCGTCTCCTTTCCAGGCATCCGGCGAGTCATCACTGCTTCAATCAGTACGCCCATCCACGTGAACTGGAACAAAAGGACGATGGCGATCGAAGCTGGGATATATTGCAGGGCATTGTAGTACATCATTCCCGTCGAACCGACAGTCAGACCGACAGCGACCAATAGTAGCAACTGGCGAAGGGGAGGCTTGGTTCGCAGGAAGAAAAGAGCGGGTATCCAGGTCAGCACAAAGCCCAAAAACATTTGCCCACCAATTACCTCTGCGGGCGAATACCCTTGCTTGTAGGCAAGCTTTACGATGGTTGATAGTATGCCGTAACTACATGCTCCGAGAAAAACCAGGAGGATGTATCTCATCTGATGCATCTCCTCACATACGATAATAATTCTTAGCTAGAATATTACGACAGCGTCCGTTTGTCTATGGATGAAAAAGATTCCATTTTTGGTTCGAACAAAGGTTTACGTTTGATCCCAGCGGGAAATAGTGAAGTGACACTATATAATCGTACCCACTACAAATGGTGTAGCTATAGGATTAGTGAACAGCTGAGAAAAAAGGGGGAGGCTTGTGTACCTGAAGTGGAGGGATCGATTATTTTCCACATTTTTATTATTGATTCTAGGCCCTACTATTTTTATTTGCTTCCTTTTTTATGATCAAGCCAAAGAGGCAGTATTTGAGCTATACAAGACGAACATGGATGCGAATATAGGACTCGTCGATGAACGTCTTTTGTCTCTTTTTCAGTCTATCCAAAAGGATACCGATGAATTGGCGATTAGGCTGACTGTGCGTATGACAGAGGGACCATCTTTTGTCGAGGGAAATAAAAATGGCATCCGGCGTGGATGGCCATCGCAGGAACAAGCTGTCCAAAATCTATTCGATCGTTTCTCCCACAAACAAAACGTGGTAGGCAATATTGTTTTTCTCGGTGAAGATGGGAGAGTCTTCTCCTTACGCGAAGATAAGAGCTGGAGTGCGGATAATCAATTTATGGAACGAGAGCATTGGGGAACCGGAGAAAGCAGGGTAGATTTTCTAACCAAAAGGGAGAAAGAGGAGTATCCAAGATCATTTTTTCTCGAGAAGCGTCTGGAGAGTTCGAATCCAGGAGCTACGGGGCTTTTATTGGTGGAAATCGATCTGGATAAACTGACTGACTGGGTCCGTACCTACGTCGTTCCAAAAGAGTATGGCATGATGGTTCTTTCCCCCTCCCGAACCATTATGATTCACACCGATAAAGCGATGATTGGAAGCCATGTTTCGGGGCTTCCTCATTATGAAATCGTGCGCACTCAGTGGGAACATTCCAATGAAAAAGGACTCTTTTCTTTGCTCATCCAAGGCAAGGACATTTACGTATACCGTCAAGTATCTGAAAAAAGCGGTGGTGTTTATTTTGAGTGGTTGCCAAGAGACGGGATTAATGAACGGTTACAACGATTGAACCTCATCTTTTTTTTCACCCTTTTAATCGTTATTTTATTTGCCTGTTATGTGGCTCATCGTTTATCAAAATGGATTGGTGAGCCGATCTATAGCTTGGTATCCGCCACTGACTCCTTGTTGAAAGGGGACTTTTCTATACGCGTCCCGATACAGGGAATGAAAGAAATAACGCTACTGGAGAATAAGTTCAACACCATGGCAGAACAGATGCATTCGTTAATTACCCGAGAGCGGGAGTATTCGCAACAGAGCCTGGATCAAATCGTTCGCAGTTTTTATTTAGCGGTAGAGATGAAGGACCCTTATACAGCAGGACATTCAGAACGAGTTACACACTACGCCCTTATCATCTATGATTATTTACAGCAACAGGAGCAGCTTGCCGTTTCACGAGATGATTTACGTTATGCTGGATTAATGCATGATATCGGAAAAGTAGCCATTCCGGATCACGTCCTTTTAAAAACAGGAAAGCTCTCACCTGACGAGTATGAATGCATGAAAACTCATTCCATCATCAGTGGAAAAATTGTGGAGCAGATAGAAAACCTGTCTCATATCAGTCCAGGGGTGCGGCATCACCATGAGCGATGGGATGGAAAAGGTTACCCTGATCAGCTCAAAGGGGAAGAAATCCCGCTGATCGGGCGTATTCTTGCCGTTGCAGATACGTTTGATGCGATGACTTCTACACGTTCCTATCGCAAAGCCATGTCAGCAAATGAGGCATACGAAGAAATTCTGCGATGCCAAAAAACACAGTTCGATCCCTCCATTGTTTCGATTTTTAAGAAGGCTTTTGAGGATGGAGCTATTCAGATTACACAATCGGCGGATTGCAAGGGAAGAGTTAGTAAGGATAGAGAGATTTCCTAACACTGGATAGGTTTACTCCTTGCTATCGGCTTTTAACTTTGGTATTCTAATTCTACCGTGCTAGACGGGGAGGTTGCGGTGCCCTGTAACCTGCAATCCGCAACAGCAGGGTTGAATTCCTATCCTAGGTTTTCTTATGTGAGGCTGCCTTATGGCGGCGGTGTTGAGGAGCGGGTCCTGTGCAACGCGAACCCATGAATCTGGTCAGGTCCGGAAGGAAGCAGCCATAAGTGGATCATCGCGTGTGCCGCAGGGTAGCCTGCTCTGAGCTGCTACCATAAGTAACGCTTGGATAAGAATTATCGAAGATAGGTGCACGGTACTTATCACGCATGTACAGATAGCATGTTTCCAAAGGGAAGCATGCTATTTTTGTTTATGTTTATTTTACGATCCAATTATTTTTTGTTGCAATTTGACGATAACTAGCGAAACATTTCCATGCTTTTCAAGCGGATAGAATGAAGGTTTTATGAATATTTTCACGAATTTTCATAATAGGCGGAAAGGATTTCGGTTTCTTTCCTTTCAAAATACGTCATAGGCCAGGAGGGACAAGCAATGAGTGCACTTTCTTCGTTACATCTCGTTGGCTCGTCCGGTCGATTGCAGCGGTTCATGCATCAACTGCCTACTGCCGTTTTATTGGTGAATCAAGCGGGTAGTATCGTGGAGGTCAACGAACAACTGCTTCGTGTAACCGGATATTCACGCGATCAACTAGTCAATCAGCCAATCAGCTCTCTTCTTCCCCATCGAGGTTCCATAGAGCACCTGTATGAGGAATATTTGCGAAGGGAAGAAGAAGTGGGAACCAAAGGCGAGGTCGAACTGGAATGGCGTGATAAACAAGGGAAATGCAGGAACACATCTGTCATGATCATGGCACAGCAAGCAGAAGAACTTCTGTACATGATTCATTTTCCCCAACTCCTAAAAGAAAGCGATCAGCTTTTATCGCAACGATTGCTGACCAAACTGACCTATGATACAAGCATGGGCTTGTTTATCCTCGACGAGAAATCGATCATTATCGAAGCCAGTCAGACGGCGTGTAAGCTACTGGGTATGGAGAGACTGGACGTCATCAATAAGCACGTCGATCAAGTATTTAGCGGCATCCCCGAACCGCATCGGTTCATTAAAAAAGAACTGTTGGAAGGCGTAAAGCTGCAAAATGTCGCGACTTCTTGGACGAATGACAACCAACGCTATGAGCTGATTGTCGACGCAAATACACTCCAAGACGAGTCAGGGAAAATAGTGGGGGCGTTTATTCTTTTCAAAGACATAACAAACCTGCGATCCTTCGCCCAAAAGCTCGAGCGGAATGAGCGCTTGGCGATGATCGGGCAAATTGCTGCTGGTACAGCACACGAGATTCGCAATCCCCTTACCTCGATCAAAGGTTTTCTGCAAATGTTCCTCAAGTTATTTGGTGACAGTGGCATGGAGAGGGAGAAAACGTACACCGAAATCATGCTCACAGAAATCAATCGCATCAATTCTTTAGTCAGTGAATTCCTGCTATTAAGCAAGCCGCGTAATATTCAATATTCCATGGTCGACTTAAATACCGTTTTTGAGGAAATTTTGCCGATCGTCGAGTCACAGGCGAATCTGTACGGAATTGATGTCCAGTTTGCCTCTTGCGGTAAGCTTCCGATGGTCGTCGGGGATAACGAGCTATTGAAGCAAGTGTTCATTAATATCTGCAAAAATGGAATAGAAGCAATGGGAGAGCAGGGATCGCTTCAGATTTCCCATCATTTCGATCAGGATGGCGACAAAGTGAGTATCGATATTCACGATTCAGGTCCAGGCATTCCGCTTTACATTATTGATAAGATTTTTGATCCGTTTTTTACGACAAAAGAGGAAGGGACAGGGCTCGGATTGTCTGTCTGCCAAAAAATCATTCACGATATTGGCGGTCAAATCCGTGTCTCCTCCAAAGGGTTTGGGACGACCTTCCATATCATGCTGCCATATTAGGTGTAGAATGCGTCCCGCACAATTGTGAACGGGGCGTTTTTTAAGTGAGACATGTCCGTTCACTTTGTACGAACGGTGGCAATCGTGTATACTGAATAGGATATAGAAGAGGACTGTGCAGATGGGGAGTGTCACACGAACATGGCTTATACCGCGCTATACCGCGTATACCGACCGCAGACTTTTCAAGACGTAGTCGGACAAGAGCATGTTACGACAACCTTGCGTAATGCTTTACGCGAAAATAGGCTGTCCCATGCCTATTTATTCAACGGTCCCCGAGGTACGGGAAAAACAAGTGCAGCCAAAATTATGGCGAAAGCAGTGAACTGCGAGCAGCCCATAGATGGCGAGCCATGCAATCAATGCGATACGTGTAGAGCCATCTCCAACGGTTCTGTAACGGATGTGCTGGAAATCGACGCGGCATCCAACCGTGGTGTTGAAGAGATCCGCGACATTCGCGACAAAGTGAAATTTGCCCCGAGCGACGTCAGGTATAAAGTGTACATCATCGATGAGGTGCATATGCTGACGACAGAGGCATTTAACGCTTTGTTAAAAACCCTCGAAGAGCCGCCGTCCCACGTCATTTTTATTTTGGCGACGACAGAGCCGCACAAGCTGCCAGCTACGATTATCTCTCGTTGCCAGCGCTTTGATTTTCACCGAATTCCACTGAGAGTGATGGTCGATCTTTTGCAAAGGATTTGCCAGTCACAAGGGGTGCAGGTGGAGGAGCAGGCCCTGCAGCTCGTAGCGAAGATGGCTGAAGGTGGAGCCCGTGATGCTCTTAGCTTGTTGGACCAAGCGATTAGCTATAGCAAGGACGAGGTTCGTGCTAGTGATATTATGCAGATTACGGGCACAGTTGCCCAATCTTACTTTTCTGTGCTTGCGCGACATATTGCCGAAAATGATATTGCGCAGGTCATGGAGCAATTTGATAAAGTCATGGTGCAAGGGAAGGACCCGGAGCAGTTCCTGCACGATTTCCTCTACTATTACCGCGATATGCTGTTATTGAAGACAGCTCCGCAGCTAGAAGAGATTGTCGAGCGGACCATGATTGATGACCAGTTTGCAGAGGTTGCAAAGCTGTACTCGTTTCCGGTGCTTTACGCAGCGATTGAGACCTGCAATCAGGCTTTGTCGCAATTAAAATGGTCGACCTATGCAAGGGTGCTGGTTGAACTGACCCTTGTCAAAATGTGCCAGCCTAATGCGAATGCGACGGAATCTATGGGAGCCTCACCCGTTAACAGCGAGGAACTGACCGCGATGTCCAATCGTATCCGCGTTTTGGAAGAGCGTTTGGTTCAAGTGATGCAAGGTCAGGTGAGCATTCCCGGCCAGCAAAAGGCCGAAGAAACGCGCAAGAGCGAACCAAGGCGCATAGCTGCGGCTTCTGGTGGTTCACGAACCCCGATGAACAGAGTCAGGGAAGTCGCGAAGGCCATGGATGAGAATTTGACGAGACAAGTGCGTGGGCAGTGGAGTCAAATTTTGACCGAACTGAAAAAGATCAAGATCCAGTACCAGGCTTGGCTAGTCAATGGTCAACCGGTAGCTGCCGGCAATGAAGCGGTTGTCGTTACCTTCAACAGTTCTATCCATTGCGATAAGACGATGGAGGCAGAGCTTCGGAGCGTGATCGAGCGCGTTATGTCTACGGTGTTGGGCAGGCCCTTGCAGCTCTTGTCTGTCATGGAGGAAGAGTGGCAAAGTGTAGACCAGCAGGTTGGTCAAAAAGACGCTTCTGATGAGCCAGAAGAGGACCCGTTTTTTGCGGAAGCCATCAAGCTCGTCGGAGAAGGTCTTGTTGAAGTCAAAGACTAAATCATACACTCATAACCATTTAGGGAGGATACCTCAATGAAAAACATGCAGCAAATGCAACAAATGATGAAGCAAGTGAAAAAAATGCAGGAAGAAATGCAAAAAGCACAAGAAGGCTTGAAAGAGAGAATCGTGGAAGGCTCTGCTGGTGGTGGTGCTATCACTGTGAAAATTGATGGACATAAGCAAATCAAAGACATCGTGATCAAGCCAGAAGTAGTAGACCCTGAAGATGTAGAAATGCTGCAAGACCTGGTGCTCACTGCTGTGAACGATGCACTGCGCAAAGCAGATGAAATGGTAGGCAAGGAAATGGGCAAATTTACTGGAGGCATGAACATCCCAGGCCTGTTCTAAAAATTGGGCAGGAAAAGAGGAGTAGGCGATGTTTTATCCAGAACCGGTCTCAAAGCTCATTGATGGTTTTATGAAATTGCCCGGCATTGGTCCCAAAACGGCTGGGCGGCTTGCCTTTTTTGTGCTCAATATGAAAGAGGACGACGTGCTTGATCTGGCAAAAGCATTGGTCAATGCCAAGCGTCAGCTTCATTACTGCTCGGTCTGCAACAATATTACCGATCTCGATCCATGTCATATTTGTCGGGACAAACGCCGTGACGGCTCCATCATCTGTGTGGTGCAAGAGCCGCGAGACGTGGTAGCGATGGAGAAGACGCGAGAGTTTGAAGGGTATTATCACGTTTTGCACGGGGCGATTTCTCCTATGGATGGGATCGGTCCGGAGGATATTCGCATTCCTGACCTGTTGAAGCGCCTCGGTGACGAGCAGGTGAAGGAAGTCATTTTGGCGACCAATCCGAATATCGAAGGGGAAGCAACAGCGATGTACATTTCCCGGCTGATTAAACCTTTTGGCATTCGCGTGACGCGTATCGCCCACGGCTTGCCAGTCGGTGGAGATTTGGAGTACGCCGATGAAGTGACGCTGACCAAAGCATTGGAAGGCAGACGCGACCTATAAAGGAATTTTAAAAAGTCGTCCTTTGATCACGATGTAGTTCTAGATGATCATTCGACATCGAAATTGTCGTTCACCTTCGAAGTCCGGTGCTCATGTAGGTCCCCTACACTCCGCTCCTCCTTCTTCAGGTTCTCGCCACTTTCTCGGTGCTGAAAGGACGACTTTTTAAATATTATCCTAAAGTACGCTATAGATAGAAAAGAAGACGGGGTCTGCCTGTCTTTTTTTTCGTTTCAAGAGGAGGATGCAGGATGCCAGTTATTCGTATGGAGTTTTTGATAGATGCTCCGCGACAGGTCTGCTTTGATGCTGCTAGAAGCATTGATTTGCATATGGAATCAACCGCCAGCACGAAGGAGAGAGCCATTGGAGGAGTAACGAGCGGACTGATAAACCTGGGGGAGACTGTTACCTGGGAAGCCATTCACTTCGGTATCAAGCAGAATTTGACGGTGAAAATCACAGAGATGGAGGAACCGTGCTATTTCGTGGATGAAATGGTTTCTGGCGCATTCAAACGGTTTCATCACACGCATGAGTTCATTCCGATTACGGACAATCAGACGAGGATGATCGACATTTTTGATTACACATCTCCGCTGGGTATTTTGGGAAAGCTCGCGGATTGGTTGTTCCTGGAGGCGTATATGACGCGGTTTTTACGAACGCGTAATGAATATCTCAAGCAAGTGGCAGAAGATCAGATCAAAGCTTTGCAATCTTGATAGAAATGCCGGACTTTTTTGAATGGACGAGACATACAGTGAAATAGGAGCGTGAGGAGATGCTGACAGGACCAGGACTGTCGCTTGCGAGTGGGATACGGCGACAAAAGTCCACTCCATGGGCGATCATGCTGTTTATTGGGTATTGGCTCATGTTTACTGCGGAGTTATCCATGATTCGTTTTCACAAGGGGGTAGACGGAAAGTGGGTCGCTAGTACCGTCGGGCAACCGGAGGTGTGGTTAGGATTACTTGCATTTGGGGTGACGGTATTTAGCTTCATTGCAACCGTTGGTTTCATTGTGAGCCTGCTAAGAGAAAGACGGCAGCTGACGTCATGGCTGTGGCAATATGACGAGCTTACAGGGAATGATGTACTGCATATTGTAGCTTGGCTGCATGTGTTTCAAACGGGCGTACTGCTGTTGTATGGGTTTTTACTGGAAGGTACCTTCTTTTCCATCGGAACGATCGGAGGGATATTGGAATCAGCTATTTTTCAACTGTTCCTGTTGATTTTGATTCCACTGTGGTTTCGTGGACGACTGGGAGAAATCGGCGTTCGCCGACCTGTACGACTAGGCCGGATGCTGTTGATGCTCGCTGCTCTGTTTCTTTTGATTGCACTAGTGATGGATGCGGTGGTGACTAACCCAATTGCCGACTGGTTTGGACTGTCTCTATCTTCAGAGCGAGAGCAGCAGATCGAAAAAGAGATTGTGCAGGCGAAAGAAACGGATATTTTGGCGGCGCTCACCTCACTCGTGGTCATTGGCATCTTGGTTCCGATTGCGGAGGAGATTTTGTTTCGGGGCGTGATTCAGACTTATCTGGTTCAGAGAATTGGGCCTCTTTTGGGGATTTTCCTGAGCAGTTTCTGGTTTGGGCTCCTACATATGGATCTCGCCCTGTTTGCTCCACTTTTTGTCATTGGACTTTTACTCGGATTCGTTCGACATCGGTACCAATCAATCTGGGGAGCCGTTTTGTTGCATGCGTTGAACAACATGACAGGGGTACTTTACTACTTTCAATGAGGGGGAAGCTTGCTGGTGAGTAGGTGGAGAAAAAAAGCGCGGTTCGTGGTGGAATGGAATGAAGCGAGCTTGGATGTGGCAGTCAATCAGGCGCGAATGGACTGGCAGCATGCCCGCCATCTTGTGGAGATCAGTGAACCGGATGGCGGTTTGGATGATGTCATTTACTATTTGCATGTGACCGAAAAGCGGTATATGTATTTGCTCGCGCAAGCAAAGCGCGAAAGGAATCGCCAACAGGCATAGGAGGAAAAAGCCGATGACTACTGAGTGGGTTATAGCACTAATTGTAGTTGGAATTTTGCTCGTGATTGCCGTCAGCAAATCTGTCACGGGCCCGATCAGGTGGATTGGATTTGGGATCATGCAAGTCGTGATTGGCGCACTATTGCTGTTTTTCACCAATCTGGTTGGAGAGCTGGCTAACTTCCACATCCCGATCAACCCGGTGACGGCTCTGCTCGTCGGACTTCTCCGTTTGCCTGGATTGGCGGCGTTGATTGTCATCAAGCTATGGGTTATGTAAAGGTGTATCGATTCGGTTATCCATCGGTAAGCAAAAAGGCAACGCCGCGATCCTCGTATTTCACACGGCTATGACTTGGCTGACGAAAGGAAGTAAGGAGGGCGAGGAGGCGTGGCAGCGAGATGATCAACGTTCCGGTGATCAAGGTGAGTCCGTATCCTTCCGAAAGCCACACATAAGCCCCGGCTGCAATCGCCATACTCCCCACGTTTACCGTCAGCTCACTTCCCCGATAGACAGAGAGCGGGATGGGAAGTGGATAGCCTGCCCCCCACCATGGAGAGACGAGCATATCGGCAGTTGTCTTTGGCTTATGGCCGCGCAGAAGGGCATACAATCGAAATAAGACCAAATGACAGATCGGTATAACGGGTAGAATCGCTAATGTCACAATCAGCGTATAAGCGGGGACTTGTAGCATGAATGAGTGCCAAATAAGGGACAAGCCTATTAACAGCAGTTGAAAAAGGTAGCCGACGAATAGCCAGCGAAAACGATAGAGCAGCTTGTAGCTATAGATCGTATGGGCGGCGGTTTCTTTCATGAGAAGTCACTTCCTTTAACAGCGGTCTGGATGAATGAAAGTCTGCGTTTCCATTATCGCACAGTCGCAAATCTTGAGAAAGCTCATACAACGAATGAAACAAGCCGTTTGTCTAGCCTGATTAGACTGACGGCTTTTTGTTATGGAAAGGATAAAAGGAATGATAGGGGTAGGGCGTAAGGAGGGAAGAAGAGCGTGAAGCTTTGGGTCATTTCAGAGGAGGTCGTAGCCAGATTCGGAAATGAGCTAGGAGCATGTGGAATCGAGCTGGTTGTTTGCAGCACAGATGCCATTCAAGAAGGCGCCAATGGATTCTTGCTGACAAAAGAGAGTGATGGCAAGCTTTTTCAGGAAAGGATGCAACAGCTGGGGACGGGGCCATGGCTTGCGCTTGTCTACGGAAGTGATGTGCCATACGACTGGGCGGATACTTTACATACCCAATACGTGCACACCGGGGAGTATGAGGTCATTCGCATGGCGTTATTTACCCACGAGCGTGCTTTGCTTGGAGGGGAACCTGATGGGAGATGGATGCGATTCCTCTGTAGGCAGCTCGCTCGTTACTCACTGGTGACGATGGTATGCGGGATGCGCGAAGTGGATGAAGCGCTTCGGCAATTGCCGCGCTATTTGGCGTGGAAGGAGCAGTTTTATATCGAACTTGGTGCCAGCTGCGATGAGAAGGGAATTTCTCTGCTCCAAGTCAGTCGTGCGCTCGGTATGGACAAACGAATCGGTCACGGCTGGCTCTACCCGTCCCGCCAGGACTCTTCTCTCATCGTTCGATGGCTTGAAAAAGAATGCAGGCTCGTTCTACAAAAAGCCAATATACAGCGGATCGTACTTTGGGGAGAGGATTCGCTATGGGAGCAGATGTCTTCTGACTGGTTGGCTGGAAAGGACGTTGCCATGTACACGGGGGAGGACAAGCCAATTCCGAACAAAAGGATGACGCGTTGGACGCTATACGATTCGTGGCAGGATGCTATAAAGGATGCGGATTTGCTCGTGATCGGGAATGCTGCGGGAACGACCATTGCAGAGCTGCCGTTATCAGAGCTGGTTAGCAGAATGAGGCATTCCTATGTTATTGATGCGGCAGCTTGTTTCCCTGTGCAGGAAGCCCAGTCCTACTTCCAAGCCTACCGAGCTATCGGCGAAAACACGAACGTTTGGGAATGATGCTGACTATAATAGGGTATAATGATTGGTATATTGAGGAAAAGGGCAGGCGTTTTCACTATGGAAAAAGTTGCTCAGCGATGTATCGTCTGTGAACAGGAGCAGAATGACGGAATCGCCATTTGTGAGCAGTTTATCTGTCAACGGTGCGAACAGGAAATGGTCAATACCGATGTACAGGATGAAAAGTACCCATTTTTTATTCATCAGATGAGACGCATTTGGTTGCGAAAAGATGCGTGAAGAAAGAAGGCATCGGTGCATTCCGGTGTCTTTTTTTTGCTGGATTCATGCGTGTCCAAATCATGCTAAAATAGGGGAATAAAAATAAAGGACGTGAGTCGCGCGTGTTGGAGAGAGATGTTGAATTTCGGGAGCGACAAAAGCGTGCGCCCCTTTATGAACAGCTTGAACGGCACGCCAAGCATCGGCCGCATCCGTTTCATGTGCCAGGACATAAAATGGGCCACAGCTTTGACAACCATGCGAAAAATCGCTTTCAAGACATTTTGGAGCTGGACGTAACGGAAATTAGCGGGACAGATGACCTGCATCAGCCACAGGGTGTCATTGCAGAAGCGCAGGATTTGGCGGCGCAAGCCTTCCATGCGGAACAGACCAAGTTTTTGATCGGAGGAAGTACAGTAGGAAATATCGCCCTCATCATGACGGTATGCAGACCGGGCGACAAGATACTCGTACAACGCAATTGCCATAAGTCTGTATTCAACGGCATTATGATGGCGAGAGCAACCCCGATCTTTTTAGTACCTGCCGTCGATCTGGCAACAGGAGTCGCTGCGGGTGTAAGGCGCGAAGATGTAGAGCGTGCGCTGCTTGCACACCCCGATGCCAAGGCAGTTTTTTTGACGAATCCGACCTATTATGGAATGGGTATCGATTTGGCGAAAATGGCGGCTACTGTCCATCGGTTTGACGTACCGCTTTTAATAGACGAAGCTCACGGTGCCCACTACGGGTTCCATCCTGCCTTTCCGCGTTCTGCCATGCAGGAAGGTGCAGATGCTTCGGTCCAATCGACACACAAAATGGGAACAGCGATGACGATGTCCTCGATGCTGCATATTCAGGGGAAGCGGATTGATCGTGAACGGTTGTTCCGCCATCTCGCCATGCTTCAGTCTTCCAGCCCTTCCTATGTGCTGATGGCTTCGCTCGATGTAGCCAGACGTCATCTGGTGTTGGAGGCGATCGAGGAGTGGAACAGGTTGTTGCCGCTTTTGGACAAGTTTCGGGAGCGACTCGATCGACTGGACTGGCTGGATTGGCCGCGACTGTCCACGAACAGCGTATACGCTACGCTTGACCCGTTGAAGCTGTTTTTCCATTTGCGAACAGCCCAATTCAGTGGATTTGACTTGCAGAAATGGATGGAAAAGCACGGGATTTTCTCGGAGCTGGCGGATGACTCTCATGTACTCCTCGCAGCCTCGACAGGAACAGCCTCCCGTGACCTGGAAGCTTTGTGGAGATTGCTTGAATCGATGGCGCCACAAGTAGAACCGGGGGAGGAGCGCATTCTTTTGGCGGGAGTCGTGTCTTCCCATTATTTGCGCGAGCAGGCATTGCCGATGCATGAAGCCGTTGACTGCCCGAGGGAGTCGATTCTTTTGGAGCAGGCTCTGGGACGCATTGTGGCAGAGATGGTGATTCCATATCCACCAGGGATTCCGGTGTTGGTGCCAGGCGAGCGGATCGATGAAGAAAGTCTGGCGATGCTAAAGGAATTGGCGAGAGGACAAACGCGATTCCACGGCGTACAAGACGACCAGCTACAAACGATACAGGTATTACGATAATTTAAGCAACTGGCCTGCTACAACAGGGGTGGAAGGAGTATAGAAGTGGCAACAGGAAAAAAAGGCCGATTTATTACGATAGAAGGCGGAGAAGGGGCTGGGAAATCCACCGTCATCGCCAAGCTGTACGAAGAGCTGAAAACGCGGGGAGTCGATGTGCTTTTGACTCGTGAGCCCGGTGGAATTGATATCGCCGAAAAAATTCGGGAAATTATTTTGAATCCGGCCCACACGCAAATGGATGAAAGAACAGAGGCTCTCTTGTATGCGGCAGCACGTGGTCAGCATTTGGCGGAAAAGGTGTTACCTGCTTTGGCGGAGGGTAAGCTGGTACTGTGCGACCGTTTTATCGACAGTAGTCTCGCCTATCAAGGACATGCGCGGGGATTGGGCATTGATGCTGTCTACCAGATTAACCAATTTGCTGTCGGAGACTGTATGCCGGAATTGACTTTATTCTTTGATGTACAGCCCGAAACCGGATTGGCACGGATTAATGCTTCCCGTGGACGAGAAGTAAATCGTCTCGATCTGGAAGGGATGCGTTTCCATGAGCTTGTTCGAGAAGGGTATCAGCTGGTCATGGAACGCGACCCAGAGCGCTTTGTCGTCATTGATGCCGAGCAGCCGATGGAACATGTATATCAATCTGCCTTGCAGGCACTGCTAGACAGATTGTAAAGCTGTAAGGTTCCCTGTACCGCAGGATGATGTACATGCTGTATAATATGTTTAAGCGAAATAACGTACCAAGCCTACGTGTTTTTCATACAATGAAGAAGTCGAATTGGGAATCGATCATGGGAGAAAGGGTGATAGCCGATGAAAATGGTAGTTGCGGTCGTCCAAGATAAAGATAGTGGTCGTCTGTCTCAACAACTGGTGAAAAAAGGTTTTCGTGCTACGAAGCTGGCTAGTACGGGTAGCTTTTTACGCGCCGGTAACACAACTTTTTTGATCGGTACGTCTGACGAAAGCGTGCCGGAAGTAATCGACATCATTGCGCATAATTGCAAATCCCGCAAACAAATGGTCACTCCCGTCTCTCCACTCAGTAATGCGGTAGACTCGTTCATGCCCTATCCGCTGGAAGTACAGGTGGGTGGTGCGGCAGTATTCGTATTGGATGTCGGAGAGTTCCACTCATTTTAATGTGGTTCCTCCTCTCTTTTTTCGCAGCTTTCGTATATACTTGATCTCATGGGGACAAACCCAGTATTGGATCGGGCGACGGAGGTGGCGATATGAAAATCAGTGATGGGTTACGGCCTAAACTGGACTTGATTAAAACGACGGATTCACGCAAGAATCCTCAACTGGAAAAGCTGAATTTTGGCACGATGATTCAAGGAGAAGACGAACGTATGTCTCAGGAGAAGCTTACCCGGCTGCTGACAGACATAGACAAGCAGGGACAGATTCTTGCTCGTTCCCGCGCCGTTCGTGACTTCTATGCTTATAAAAATCTCGTCAAGCAGTTCATGGAAGAGGCTGTGAAGTTCGGTATTGCCTTAGATGACAGACGAGGAATGAATCGACGTGGTCGCAGCAGGCTGTACAAGATCGTCAAAGAGGTGGATGCAGAGCTGCTCAAGCTGACAGATGAGCTCTTGAGCGAGCAGGCACCAACGATTGATTTGTTAGCCAGGATTGGCGAAATCCGCGGCATGTTGATCAATTTGTATTTTTAGTGGGTGTGAAACCATCATGACATGGACCCGTTTTTCTCAGCAGCCACGAGCACAGGAACTGCTGTCTCATAGTTTGCGCAACGAACGACTGGCACACGCCTACTTGCTGGCGGGTCCCAAAGGTTCAGGTAAAAAGCAGATGGCCCTGCATCTGGCGAAGTCCCTTTTTTGTTCAGAAAGGGAGGCAGACGCCTGCGGGGCCTGTGTTACATGCAGGCGCATAGAGGGTGGCAACCACCCGGATGTGTTGTTTATTACGCCTGATGGGGCTTCGATTAAGATCGACCAGATCCGTTCGCTGCAAAAAGAAATGGCGATGCGCGCCGTCGAGTCGTCACGCAAGGTATATATCATCGAGCACGTCGATAAAATGACGACACAGGCTGCCAACAGTCTGCTCAAGTTTCTGGAGGAACCGCCCGCTGGTGTACTGGCACTACTTTTGACAGAGCACAGCCATGCGATTCTTCCTACGATTTTATCTCGATGCCAAATCGTTCAATTTTCACCACTTTCTGCAGAATCGATTGCGGAAAAGCTGCGTGCAGAGGGCGTTTTGGCGGGAATGGCGCAGGTTGCCTCCCACATTACGACAAATGTGGAAGAAGCTATGATACTCAGCCAATCAGAATCGTTTGCACAGCTAAGAAATCTAGTGATACAATTGGTGCAGGAGTGCAAACAGCGCAATTCATCTGCACTCTTAACGATCCATGATATGTTGCAAAAGAGCGACAAAAGTAAAGAGGAACTACCCCTCTTTTTAGATTTGCTCATCCTTTGGCTGCGCGATATCCTGTATTTGCAAGTAGGCAGGCATGCCCATCTCATTAACAGCGACCAACAGGATGTGCTGCAAGGACAAGCACTGGTATGGACAAAAGCTGAGCTCTTGCGTGGGATAGATTTGGTCATGGAGACGAAAAATCGGATAGAGCGAAATGCCAACGCACAGTTGGCTCTTGAGCGGTTGGTTCTTCAATTCCAGGAGGGATAACCCTTGTACGAGGTTGTTGGGGTCCGCTTTAAGAAAGCGGGCAAAATATATTACTTCGACCCTGACCGACTGCCGATTGAGCAAGACTGCACCGTCATCGTGGAAACGGCGCGAGGGGTCGAATTTGGCAAGGTCGTCATTGGCAAAAAAGAAGTGGCTGAGTCTGATGTCGTATTGCCGCTGAAAAAGGTCATTCGGATGGCAGACGAGCGAGATGCAAAACAGGTGGATGAAAACAAGCAAGCCGCCAAGAATGCTTTTGCTGTATGTCAGACGAAGATCAAAGAGCACAAGCTCGATATGAAGCTGGTCGATGTGGAATACACGTTCGACCGCAACAAGATTATCTTTTATTTTACTGCTGACGGCAGGGTTGATTTCCGTGAGCTGGTAAAAGACCTCGCCTCCGTATTCCGCACCCGGATTGAGCTTCGCCAGATCGGTGTGCGTGACGAAGCCAAAATGCTCGGCGGAATCGGTCCTTGTGGCAGGTTGCTTTGCTGTTCGACGTTCCTCGGCGATTTCGAGCCAGTCTCGATCAAAATGGCCAAGGACCAAAATCTTTCGTTGAATCCAGCCAAAATCTCTGGTCTATGCGGCCGGTTGATGTGCTGTTTAAAATACGAGAACGACAACTATGAAAGCTCGAAGGATGAGATGCCGGACGTCGGCAAATTGGTCACCACCCCGATGGGGAATGGACGAGTCGTTTCCGTAAACGTGCTTGACCAATCTGTTCAAGTAGAGCTTTCAATTGACAAACGTGTCACCGAATTCGGATTGGATGAGATTGCGATAGGTCTCCCCACCTTTGAATAAAGTGTGGGGGTAGGGGAGAGGTGAGCTAGTGGACAAACGGGAAATCTTCGTCAAGATGGCGAGCATTGAAGAACGTATTGGCGACCTTTATAAGGAAATTGGTGAACTGAAAGACGTCATCGTTGTTTTGATGGAGGAAAACGCCCAATTACTCGTTGAAAACCAGCACCTTCGCAACCGACTAGACAGGAAAAAGACCGGCTCCCAAGCAAAACAAAAGGGAACAAGCCCTGTCGCGAAGGAAAAAGCCAAAAAGGCAGTGGTCGGCGAAGGATATGACAACCTAGCCCGTTTGTACGCGGAAGGATTTCATATCTGTAATGTGCATTTCGGCAGCCTGCGAAAAGAAGGGGATTGCCTGTTCTGTCTCTCATTCCTGAGCGGCGGCCCTCAAAAATAAGCGGTGAGTAACCAGCACCACATGAAAAAGCGACCTGGGCCACGTGTCAGGTCGCTTTTTTCCGGATAGGAATAATAAGACAAGAACAAAAGGGAGTACGAGTCGCAGATGGAACCTGTCACCAACGTGCCGCTGTACGAAACAGAGCGCATCGATGATTTATTGACACATGAAATGAAAATAATCCAGAGCCACGAGGTGTTTTGCTTCTCCATGGACGCAGTTCTTTTGGCGCGATTCGCATCGGTGCCGAAACGCGGAAAAGTATTGGATATGTGCACGGGCAATGGAGCTATACCGCTCATTATGACGACGCGTACGCCAGAAGCCAGTTTTGATGGAATCGAAATTCAAGAGCGTTTGTTCAGCATGGCGAGCCGCAATGTGACATTGAATGGTTTGAACGAACGAATTACGATGCATCATGGCGATGTGAAGGATGCGGTGTCGCTGTTTGGGCACGGGAATTTCGATTTGATCACCTGCAATCCGCCATATATGCCTGCGACCAGTGGGGAGAAAAACATCAGCGAGCACTTTGCGATCGCTCGTCATGAGATTATGCTGTCCTTGGAGGATGTCATTCGCGTGGGGAGTCAGTTGCTAAAAAATGGCGGGAAGCTGGCGCTCGTGCATCGATCCACACGTTTGATCGACATCGTTTCACTTATGCGCCAATACGGCATTGAGCCGAAACGAATGCGTCTGGTTTATCCGCGTAGGGAAGCAGAGCCGAATATGGTTCTGATCGAGGGAATAAGGGGTGGAAAGCCGGAGCTGAGAATTCAGCCGCCGCTGATTGTGTATGAAAATGGAGAGCAATACTGTGAAGAACTACAGGAAATCTATTATGGCAGACGAGATTCCCTCGAGTAAGAGTCACTATGTCTACATCCTCTCTTGTGCGGATGGGACACTCTACACCGGATATACAACAGAGCTGATCCGTCGCTTGGCTGCTCATAATGAAGGGAAGGGTGCCAAGTATACGAGAGGCCGCGGGCCAGTGGAGCTGCTCTATTGGGAAGAAGGAGCAGACCGTTCCTGGGGTCTCAAGCGTGAAGAGAGCATCAAACGATTAACGCGCAAGAAAAAAGAAGAATTGATTGGAGGGGCCTCCGAATGAATGTGCAACGCAGTTTTGCGTCAGAAGAAGCAGGAGTCCTTTATTTGGTGGCTACACCCATCGGTAATCTCGATGATATCACGGTGCGGTGTCTAAATACGTTGCGTGAAGTCGATGTCATCGCGTGTGAAGATACCCGCCAGACGAGAAAGCTGCTGAATCATTTTCAAATCGAAAAACGTACGGTCAGCTATCACGAGCATAATAAGGAGGCAAGTGGAAATGGGTTGTTGCAGTGGCTTGCCGAGGGCAAAAAGATTGCCTTGGTAAGCGACGCTGGCTTGCCGGCTATTTCCGACCCGGGTGCGGAGCTCGTACGAGATGCGACCGCAGCAGGA
Source organism: Brevibacillus sp. RS1.1 (assembly GCF_013284365.1). NCBI lineage: Bacteria > Bacillati > Bacillota > Bacilli > Caryophanales > Paenibacillaceae > Brevibacillus > Brevibacillus sp. RS1.1. Next base: position 59,404 of record NZ_JABSVA010000011.1, on the reverse strand, counting down.
TTTTCTGTCATCCCCGTTCCAGGTGCCAATGCGGCGTTGACAGCTTTGATCGCTTCCGGCCTTCCTACTGATCGCTTTGTATTTTGCGGATTTATGGGACGCGAAAACAAAGAAAGACGCGAAGAGCTGGAACGACTGAAGCGATATCCAGAAACGCTGATTTTTTATGAAGCTCCTCATCGGGTGGAAAAGACGCTTGCGGCCATGCGGGAAGCGTGGGGGAATCGGCGAGCTGTCCTGGCAAGAGAGCTGACAAAGCGCTACGAGGAATTTGCGCGCGGGACGTTGGACGAGCTGTTGGAATGGCTCAGAAGCGGCGAGGTGCGCGGTGAGTTTTGTGTCATTGTCGAAGGCAACACCGGTCCGCTGGAAGCGGAAGTCGATGATGCATGGTGGCAATCGCTGAGTATCGTGGAGCACGTGGATCATTACTGCGCACAAGGCATGGGGAAAAAGGAAGCCATCAAGCAAGCAGCTGATGATCGAAACGTATCCAAACGAGATGTTTACAACGAGTATCATCGTGAATAAAAGGGAATGAGTGAGCAAAGCTGGCCGATGCGGTCGGCTTTTTTCTTTTCGTCATCTCGACGGGTTACGTTTAATACGATGGTAAGGGGTACCGCGGTGTTTTCGGAAGGAATGGAAGGGGGAATCAACAGTGAGTATACGTGATTCTCGTTTTATTGTGAATACAGATGAAAAAGACGATCACTTCATATTTACCCTGCCCGTTACATGGAACAGTAGACCGTACGAATATGCTTGGGCCAAACGGTTTGCCAATCCGAATGACGTTGTGCTTGATTCAGCTTGTGGGATCTGCCACCCATTCAAATTTTATTTGGCCGATCATTGCAGGGAAGTACACGCTTGTGATCTCGATAATCGGATACTATCTAAGGAAGCGATCTATCAAGATATTGTGGACGTATTTGGGAAAAGGGTAGCAGACAGCCTGCCTGTGCACTATTTTGATGGTATTCATTATTGTCGAGCCAATTTAACCTACTTGCCGTACTCAAATCAAAAGTTTGATACTGTATTTTGCATCTCTGTTCTCGAGCATCTCGAAGACCCGGTTATGGTGCAAGCATTCAGTGAATTTCACAGGGTGTTAAAAGACGATGGGCAGCTCGTGCTCACTTTTGATTACCCGCTAATCAATTTAGCTCGACTACAGCAAGTTTTGGCGGAGGTTGGATTACAGTTTTCTGGCGATGTATCCTTTGAAATGCCGATAGATGTGGTCTATTCTGATTTGTATGCGCCCAGGCTGTTCTTCTTCCGAGCGCTTTTGAAGAAAAAATAGCAAAAAAAAGCCTTTGTGGGGCTCGTCCCACAAAGGCATGTTTATGTAATCAAATGATATTAGCGTTTAACAGGCATTTCTGTCAGGCAATCTTGGCACACAATTTTACCTTTAAAGTGAGATACTTTGTCAGCGTTTCCACAGAAGATACATGCAGGCTCATACTTTTTCAGAATGATGCGCTCTCCGTCAACGTAGATTTCCAAAGCATCTTTCTCAGCGATACCCAGAGTGCGGCGCAATTCGATTGGAATAACAACACGACCCAATTCATCTACTTTACGAACGATACCGGTTGATTTCATCATAGTTAAAATCTCCTCCCAAAATACTGTATATGTCGATGCTATTGTTATACACTCATCATTTATCGTCAATATTCGACATTTTCTGTTGGGATAATCATACCAGCCATTCCCAAAGGTGTCAACATGATTTTGACAATTCCTTGAAAAGCAAAATGTTTTTTCAAAACCGAAATGCTGTTAAATAGGTGTTTCTCAAAGTGTTGGAAGGGATATGGAAATTTTTATGGATAAAATTTACTGGGATTATTGGGTGTCGAATGAGTCGACGAATGTCGAAACACAACAGATGATTCGACAAAAACCCCAAGTTTTCCCCTCTCTGCTTGTAATTTGTAAAGTTGGCATGAAGCGAGCGATAAAATCGCTTAGGAAGATGGGGGTGTCGAGGATGTTTACAAAACAGGTTGGTCGTGTACAATAGAGGATAAATACAGCAAATGATACCAAACGACCATGATGGGAAGAGTAAGCCGATCTCCTTATTTCAGAGAGCCGGGGTAGCTGAAAACCGGTATAAGCGAGCAAGCTGAACATGGACCCTGAGTCTTGCAAATGAACAGTAACGGCATTGACCGTACCAAGTAGTTTGTGACGTATGCCCACGTTACGGGTAGAGTCATGTTTTGACTCACCAAGTCCGTTTTCCGTGAGGGGACGGAGTATTTGGGTGGTACCGCGAGATAGAGCTCGCCCCAATTTTTTGGGGTGGGCTTTTCCTTATTTTCATTAACGTAAACAGGAGGGGAATAGTTGCAATGAAACCTACTTATTACATTACAACACCGATCTACTATCCAAGTAACAAACTCCACATCGGTAACGCCTACACCACAATCGCGTGTGATGCTTTGGCACGTTATAAGCGTTTGCGCGGCTATGATGTGTATTACCTGACAGGGACAGATGAGCATGGTCAAAAGCTCCAAGAGCGTGCAGCCGAAGAGGGCAAACAACCGCTCGAATTCATCGACCCGATTGTCGATTGGGTAAAGGACCTGTGGGAAAAGCTGGACATCTCTTATGACGATTTCATCCGTACCACAGAGCCTCGTCATAAAGAAGTCGTACAAAAAGTGTTCCAGCGTCTGCTCGATCAAGGTGATATTTACTTGGGCGAGTACGAGGGCTTCTACTGTGTACCGTGTGAGGCTTTCTGGACAGAAACCCAAGCGAAAACGGACAACGGATATGCGTGTCCAGACTGCGGACGCGAAGTGAAAAAAGTGAAGGAGAAAAACTACTTCTTCCGCATGTCCAAGTATCAGGACAGACTGCTTGCACACATTGAAGCAAACCCTGAATTTATTCAACCGGAGAGCCGCCGCAACGAAATGATCAATAATTTCCTGAAACCAGGCCTCCAGGATTTGTCCGTATCCCGCAGTACATTTGACTGGGGAATCAAGGTGCCAACCGATCCAGAGCATGTTATTTACGTATGGATTGATGCATTGACGAACTATATTTCTGCTCTCGGGTATTTGTCCGAAGACGACAGCAAATATCGTAACTTCTGGCCAGCCAATGTTCATATGGTTGGAAAAGACATTTTGCGCTTCCATACGATCTACTGGCCAATCCTGTTGATGGCACTGGACATCCCGTTGCCAAAACAAATTTTTGGTCATGGCTGGCTTCTGATGCCGGATGGAAAAATGTCGAAATCCAAGGGCAATGTCATTGACCCGAAGGTTTTGATCGACCGTTACGGTTCTGACGGCGTTCGCTACTTCCTGCTTCGTGAAATCAACTTCGGTCAGGATGGCATCTTCACGCCAGAATCGTTCGTACAGCGCCTGAACTACGACTTGGCTAATGACATCGGAAACCTGCTCAGCCGTACCGCTACGATGATTGAGAAATATTTCGATGGTGTCGTTCCAGCTCCACAGGATGCAGGAGAGCCGGATGACAGCTTGATCGGCCTTGCGATGAAAACGAAGGCGCTGGTGGAAGAGCACATGGAAGAAATGCGCTTCTCCAATGCACTGGCTCACATCTGGGAGCTGGTGGGACGTACAAACAAATACATCGACGAGACCATGCCTTGGAATTTGGCGAAATCAGAAGAAACCAAAGGTCGTCTGGCAACCGTTATGTACAATTTGGTGGAAAGCATCCGCATTAGCTCCGTGCTGATCCAACCGTTCATGACCAAAGCACCAGCGAAAATTTGGGATCAACTGGGTATTTTGGGCAATGAAGAAGCAACCAACTGGGAATCTGCAAGTGTATGGGGTGGATTGCCTGCTGGAAGCATCGTTAGCCGCAAGGAACTGCTCTTCCCTCGTCTGGATGTTCAAGCGGAACTCGCTTTCATCGACGACTCGACAGCAGAGGCACGCCGCCAAGCGGAAGAAAACAAGAAAAAGCAAGCAGCTTTGAAAGGGGAAGCACCTGTGAGCGAAACAAATACCAACCAAACAGAAGCAGCAACTGACAAGCCAGCTGATGCAAAAGAAGAAATCAGCATCGACGATTTTGGAAAAGTAGAGCTGCGCGTCGCACAGGTAGTGGAATGTGCCAAGCATCCAAATGCAGACAAATTGTTGGTTCTGCAATTGGATCTCGGCTACGAGAAGCGCCAAGTAGTTTCTGGTATCGCGAAATACTACTCCCCAGAAGATATGGTCGGCAAAAAAGTGATCCTCGTAGCTAACCTGAAGCCAGTGAAGCTTCGTGGTGAGCTGTCCCAAGGAATGATCTTGGCAGCATCGGCAGGAGATCAGTTGACACTTGCGACTGTTGACCCAAGTATGCCAAACGGAGCAATCGTGAAGTAACGAGGGCAAGGAAAGGAAGGACCCATCTTGTTATTTGAAACCCATGCTCATCTAAATGCGAATGAATTCGATGAAGATCGTGCAGAAGTCATTGCTCGTGCGCAAGAAAATGGCGTCAGTACGATTGTGAACATCGGATTCAACGCTGAAACAATTCCAAGCTGCATGGATTTGGCTCATGCGTATGACTTTATTTACGCCGTCATCGGTTGGCATCCACAGGACGCCAAGGATATGACAGACGAACACCTGGAATGGATCGAGGAACTCAGTCGTGATCCGAAAGTAGTAGGATTGGGTGAAATGGGCCTGGACTACTACTGGGATACGTCGCCACGTGATGTGCAGGCAGAGGTATTCCGCAAGCAGATTCGTCTGGCTCGCAAGCTCGACATGCCGATCATCATCCACAATCGCGATGCACACCAAGATGTTTTGACGATCCTAAAGGAAGAGAAGGCAGCAGATGTTGGCGGCATCATGCACTGCTTCTCCGGCAGCTGGGAAACAGCGAAGCAGGCACTCGATATGAATTTTTATATTTCGTTCGGTGGTCCGCTTACGTTCAAAAATGCCAAGCAGCCAAAAGAAGTAGCAGCGAAGGTACCGCTAGACAAGTTGTTGATAGAGACAGATTGCCCATATCTCACTCCGCATCCTTTCCGCGGAAAGCGAAATGAGAGTGGATATGTGCGTTACGTCTGTGAGGAAATGGCGAACATTCATGGATTGTCTTACGAGGAAATGGCGCAAATTACCGCCGACAACGCCAGACGTCTTTTTCGCATGAACGGTTAATAAAAACGGGAAATCACGATTGATCACGTGATTTCCCGTTTTTTTGTGTGAAGTAACCAGGTTCTACTCGATTTTGTCGACGCATACGATGAACAATGTGTCGAACGATTATTGTCCATCCGACATGGCTTCTCGACAGGTTTCTGCTACCATTCGCCAAGCCTATTTTGCTAGTCTGATACCATTATCGTTTCAGCCAAATGGGAGGGTAAATTTGACAAAGGAGAGAAAGTGAAATACAATCAAAGCCGACCTTGTGAAGTACCGGCCACTTCCAGAATATTAGTGCAATTACATCGACCCTTACCTGGCTAGACAAGAAGAGCCTTGTGCTTTTCTAGGAAAAGGAGTGTGGGAAATGGAGTTACGCGCGATATGGGAAAGGTATAAGAATCGTGGGCTCGTCATGTTTGGCTGCCTTGCTCTTGTGCTCGTTCCCATGATTGGCTATTTCTCTGCCCAGGCTACTCAGCCAAAACAGGTCACTTTTTCGATGGACGGAGAAAGCAAGACAGTCGCTACAAAAGCCACGACTGTTGAGCAGTTCTTAACCGAGCGAAACATTACGGTAACGGAAAAGGATTCCCTTCAACCGACACCAGAGACGAAGCTAAAAGACGGAGCACTCATTACTTTATATACGACCTGGTCCATACCAATCCAGGTTGACGGGCAGAAAAAAACGATAGAGACACTTAGTCGTGATGTTGCTGGTGCGTTGAAGGACGGCGGCATCGTGCTAGGTGAGAAGGACCGGGTAGAACCGGCATTGACCGCTACACTTACCAAGGACTCCTCGATCAGCGTAAAGCGAATTGTTGAGAAAATGGTAAAAGTCGATGAGCGAGTCACCTTTCAAGAAATACGCAAAAATGATCCAGCGCTGGAAAAAGGTAAGAGCCGCGTATTACAGAGCGGGCAAGAAGGTAAGGCAATTGCACACTACAAGCTAATCATGGAAGATGGGAAAGAAGTCTCCCGTGATCTGGTCAAAAGAGATGTACTTGTACCGAAGAAAGATAATGTTGTAGCCGTGGGTACCGCAATCCCAATGTTGCAGAAAAAGGGTCAACCAGATCGGGTCCTGGTTGCTTCTGCAGCGGGTCCGGTCTCGCGTGGTGGAAAAGTATTTAGGCCGAAAAAAGTACTGAACGGGGTTACCCTGACCGCTTATACTCCTTCGGGAGGTGGCAAACACCCAAGCTCTCCGGGATATGGACGCACATCAACAGGGGCAAAAGCCAAGGTAGGTCACACAATCGCTGTAGATCCTAACGTCATTCCGTATGGATGGTGGGTGTACATTGAAGGTGTTGGGTATCGTCGAGCTGAAGATACGGGTGGTGCCATGAAAGGTGGCAAAATCGACGTATTCGTAGGCACGGAGTCCGAGGCGAGGAATTTCGGTCGCAAGCGCAACAAAACTGTATATATTATTGGACCACAGAAGCCTTAGGACAGGAGCGATTGCTCCTGTTCTTCTGTTTCCAAGATGGTTATTGTGATAAGCTGTTTGTTAGTTAGACGATCCTGTTTACCAAATGTTTCATGTATTTTTTGCTTGAGGTACGGTTTTTTTGGAACAATAGTATCGTACCGATTTTGTACGAAAGTGGGAGCACATGATGAAGATCAAGGAAGTCATCGTGGTCGAAGGACGAGACGATACCGCAACGATCAAGCGCGCGGTTAATGCCGATACGATTGAAACTGGCGGTTCTGCCATTCATAAAAGAACGATTGAAAAAATCAGGCTGGCGCAACAAAAGCGCGGTGTTATTATTTTCACAGACCCTGATTATCAAGGGGAGCGTATCCGAAAAATTATCAGCAAGTCAGTTCCAGGCTGTAAGCACGCATTTATTACCCAGGAGGATGGGACCAAAAAGGGCGACATCGGTGTCGAAAATGCGACACCTGACGTGATTATTCGTGCGCTCTCAGAAGTGCGTACCGAAATGGCGGAAACGGCTGGGGAGATTACTTCTGACGACTTGTTGGCAAATGGCCTGACGTCCGGTGTAGATGCCAAAGAACGCAGAATCAAGCTGGGAGAAGCATTGGGGATCGGATATGCCAACGCCAAGCAAATGCTGCAGCGGCTCAATGCCTTCCAAATCAGTCGAGCAGAATTCGAAGCGGCTATTGCAGCCATCAACAAAGAGAGGGAGTAAGCCATGACCCAAATAGCGGGCAAGGATATTGCCACACCCACGCGTACAAAAGAGATATTGGAGAAGTACGGCTTTGCTTTTAAGAAGAGTCTGGGCCAAAACTTCCTGATAGACACCAACATTTTACACAACATTGTTTCAGAGGCAGACCTCACCAAGGAAAAGGGAGCGATTGAGATTGGGCCCGGTATCGGTGCTCTAACGGAGCAATTGGGACGAGCAGCCAAAAAAGTGATGGCGATCGAAATCGACCAGCGACTTTTGCCTATTTTGCAGGACACGCTGTCACCCTATGAAAATATTGAAGTCGTTCATGGGGACGTACTGGGGCTGGATCTGAAGAAGTTAATAGAAGAAAAGATGACAGGAGTGGAAAAGCTGAGCGTAGTGGCGAATTTGCCTTACTATGTGACGACACCGATCCTGATGAAGCTGCTGGAAGAGAGATTGCCCCTCGAGAACATCGTTGTTATGATTCAAAAGGAAGTGGCAGAGAGAATTGCAGCCAAACCAGGAACGAAAGACTATGGCTCTCTGTCAGTCGCAGCTCAATTCTATGCAGATACAGAAGTAGCGATGATTGTGCCTGCAAGTGTGTTTATCCCGCGTCCGAATGTCGACTCGGCAGTGATTCGTTTAAAGGTAAGAGATCGTCCGCCAGTGGAAGTAGATGATCAGGACGTGTTTTTCCGGGTGGTACGCAGCTCGTTTGCACAGCGCCGCAAGACATTGTTGAACAACCTAATGAATGGACTGTTTCCTAAAACCCAAAAGGATGAAGTAATACAGATGCTCACCGACATTGGGATCGATCCGACCCGACGTGGTGAAACACTCAGTTTGGACGAATTTGCCCGCCTAGCGAACGAAGGTATGCGCCGCGGACTGATTACGTAAATCGTGTAGACAACCCCCTTATTTTTGGGCGCGATCCCCCAGAAAGGGGGTTTTTGCGTATTTATGCCCTTTATGCATATCTTTTGACAAATATCTACGTTTTTTATGAAAAAAACCCCGTTGACAAAATATCTGCAGGGTTGCTATAATTTTTTATTTCTTTGACAAAATATAAGTGAGCTGTTATAATAGATGTAAGCGAGGTGGATGGAACAATGGCAAGAAACGCGTTACTTGACATTAAACGTAGTTTGGACGGACACATTGGTGAGCGCATCCTGCTGAAGGCTAATGGCGGTCGCCGCAAAACCGTTGAACGTAGTGGCATCCTCGAAGAAACTTACCCATCTGTGTTTGTGGTAAAGCTGGATGACGACCAACTCTTTGAGCGGGTATCTTACAGCTATGCTGACATCTTGACGGAAACAGTAGAATTGACGGTGTGCCGCGAAAACGAGCACATCCGCATCACATTTGTACAACAGTAGAGCCCTTTTGGGTTCTACTGTTTTGTTTTTTATATCGAAAAGCTCTGAACATTTGGTTCAGGCAATAAAAATAGCGGTATGGAGCACACTAAGCCTGTCAACGAGAAGGAGGGTGCTATGGGTCGCAGACGAGGACTGATGTCAGAGCAGTTTAAGATGGAACTGGCCAAAGAGCTTGGGTTTTACGATACGGTAAAATCCGAGGGTTGGGGAGGCATCACGACACGGGACGCGGGTAACATGGTCAAGCGCGCTGTTCAGCTTGCTGAGGAAGCATTAGCCGCTAAGCGATTGTAACGTTTGGGTTTTGAACGTACGGACGTTTCTCACCATAAAAACTCGTTGACAAGGCCGGGGTATCCCGGCTTTTTTTTCTAGAAAGAGGGCTGAATTTTCGAAATACCCATAATGCTCTCGATCCTATTCTTTTTAATTGATCAAGTGGCATGGGAGAGTTTGCCTATGCTACAATAAGAAACTAGGAAATTTAGAAAGTAGGCAGAGGTGAATTACGTGCGTATCTCGGTCAAAGCTCCGGCCAAAATTAATTTGACTCTCGATGTGCTTGCCAAACGGCCGGACGGTTATCACGAAGTAGAAATGGTGATGACAACCGTAGACTTGGCAGATCGTGTGGACATGACTCTACGCGAAGATGGTGAGATTACGCTGGACTGTTCTGCCAGCTTCGTACCAGATGATATCCGTAACCATGCATATAAAGCGGCAACGCTCATGAAAGCAAAATTTCAAGTACGCCAGGGCGTACACTTGTATATCGACAAGCAAATACCTGTTGCAGCTGGACTGGCAGGTGGCAGCAGTGATGCAGCGGCAACACTACGCGGCTTGAACCAATTATGGAATCTCGGGTTGACCAGAGATGAGCTGGCTAAAATCGGAGCGGAGATTGGCTCTGATGTGCCATTTTGCGTTTATGGTGGAACAGCGCTGGCGACGGGGCGTGGCGAACAGATTGCGCATCTGGGAGCTCCTGCACCGTGCTGGGTCATTCTAGCCAAGCCGCCTATCGGAGTATCTACCCCAGATGTATACGGCAACTTGCGTGTGGCCCAGATCGACAATCATCCTGATACCAAACAGATGCTGCAAGCCATCGCGACGCAAGACTTTTCACTCATGTGCCAATCTCTTGGGAATGTACTGGAGAACGTTACACTATCGCTCCATCCACAAGTAAGACAGATCAAGGATCTCATGATCGCGTCAGGAGCAGATGGTGTCCTGATGTCTGGCAGCGGCCCTACTGTGTTTGCTCTTGTGCAAAAGGAAGCGAAAGTGCATCGGATCTACAACGCGTTGCGAGGTTTTGTCAAAGATGTGTTTGTTGTCCGAATGTTAGGCGCTCAAGAAGGGGAAATACTTGCATAAACCCGTATGGAAATGATACATTATCAGCATAATATTCGGTTTTGGAGGAAGAGCCATGAAGAAATTGCGCAGAAGTGCACGTCTGGTTGACATGACGCAGCACTTGCTCGCCCATCCCCATACGCTGACTCCTCTCACTCTGTTCGCGGAACAATACGGCGCAGCGAAATCATCCATCAGTGAAGACTTGTCTATCATCAAAGAGGCTTTTGAAGTCCAAGGGGTAGGCTTGTTGAAAACGGTGGCGGGAGCGGCAGGCGGAGTGAAGTATATTCCACAGGTCAAAACGGAAGAGGCCCTTCACTTCATGCGCGAACTGATTGGTCAACTCGCTAATCCAGAGAGACTTTTGCCAGGTGGATACTTGTACATGTCAGACATTCTTGGAAATCCACAAACGATGGCGAAGATCGGAAAGCTCTTTGCAACGGCTTATGCGGATAAAAATGTGGATGTCGTCATGACGGTGGAAACAAAGGGGATTCCACTTGCGTATGCGACGGCTATGTTTTTGAATGTACCTGTTGTGATTGTGCGCCGTGACAACAAGGTGACGGAAGGTTCAGTAGTGAGCATTAACTATGTATCGGGTTCCAGTAAACGAATCCAAACCATGTCACTCGCTCGCCGCGGTTTGGCCGAGCAGTCTCGTGTCCTCATTGTGGACGACTTTATGAAAGCTGGCGGGACGCTGCGGGGCATGATTGATTTGCTGCAGGAATTCCGTGCAACCGTTGTGGGATGCGGCGTACTGGTAGAAACGACAGCGGATGTTTCTGAGCGTTTGGTAGATGAATACGTATCGCTTGCAAAACTGCAGGATGTAGACTTCAAGGGCAAGCAAATTGAAATAGAGCTAGGCAGTTTTTTTGAAAAAAGAGGGGAGTAGATAGGTATGGCAATCTCTTTTGTTTCAACTGACAAGGCTCCTGCCGCTATTGGTCCTTACAGCCAAGCTGCAAAGGTAGGTCCATTTCTTTTTGCATCAGGTCAAATTCCGCTGCGTGCAGACGGCACTTTGGTAGAGGGTGACGTCGTGGAGCAAACCCATCAGGTTTTTTCCAACATTCAAGCGGTACTGGCAGAGGCCGGTGGCAGCCTGACGAACGTAGTGAAGGCGACTGTATTCATCAAGGACATGAATGATTTTGGTCAACTGAACGAAGTGTACGGTCAATATTTCGGTGATCACAAGCCAGCTCGCTCTACTGTGGAAGTGGCACGACTGCCGCGTGACGTAAAAGTTGAAATCGAAATTGTAGCTTATATCGAATAGAAAATAATGGAAAAACGGCCCGATGCCACGCGCATTGGGCTTTTTTTGTACTTGCAGAAAATGTTTCCAAAAAATGACATATAAACATATTTATATATTTTTTCAAATATTGCATAATGGTAAGCAGGAATATTTACCCAGCGGGTGGAAATAATCCTAAACGCGTTACATAGATAAAGGGAGTGAACTAGATGGAAGTAACAGACGTAAGACTTCGCCGAGTGAATACGGATGGTAGGATGAAAGCGATTGCATCCATTACAATTGACCATGAGTTTGTGGTTCATGATATCCGTGTCATTGACGGAAACAATGGTATGTTTGTAGCTATGCCGAGCAAGCGTACACCAGATGGAGAATTCCGTGATATTGCACATCCGATTTCTTCGACTACCCGTGAAAAAATCCAGGCAGCAGTACTAACAGAATACGACCGCGTAGGTCAAGAGGAAGAGAGCACTATCGAAGCTGGTGCTTAAAAAGTCCTGAACACAAAGCACCCTGTCACTTGCGGCAGGGTGCTTCGGCGTCCGTTAACCATAACATTTGATTAGATCGTTCAAAATAATTTCTCGGTCCATTCCTTCCCCGATGAAGACAGCTACCATTTTCGGTCCGAAATTTTCAAAAGGGAACAGGAGCACCTGATTATCGGTATGTTGAAACGAGATCAGCTCGGGCTTTCCGTGGAACTGGACGTAGCCTTTTGCCCGATAGACGTTTTTGGGAAGATCGTACAGAAAGTCCTCGAATTTTTTCGCGTCTACGGGCCCGGTGAATACATAGGAAAACGTTTCGATACTATTGTAGAGAGAGGGTTGGCTTGTTTTTAGGCCAAGGGATTGCTTGAGCCTGTCCATCGTTGACATTCGGCCGATGCTTTTCTGTACAGCAATGGGGCGGCTTATCTCGTTGCCTGGCGATCGCTCATGAACGGTGCGTTTGACTGACAAAAGCCGGGAGACTTCTATTTCTGCCTGAACAGTAGCGTGTATGGGTGCAGTCGGATTGATTTCACTGAGCTTTTGACGGACTCGCTCTATGACATCAGGACTAGTCAAATCGGTTTTGTTCAAAAGAAGCAGGTCTGCGTAGCGCACTTGATTTCGAATCGTTTTGACCAGAGTGGCAGTCGAGGAGAATCGTGAGTTGAGGTCGAGAAAACGAGAGGCGTCGACAACACTAATGGTCCCTTTTAACTCCAGTCGATCATACAGCTCTGGATGGGTAATCGTATCGATGACATCGAGTGGATCGGCTACGCCAGTAGTCTCGATGAGGATTCGGTCTGGCGCAATGGTGTTCATAATATCTTTTAAGCCTTCCGTTAGCTCGCCTTTGATCGAGCAGCATATGCAACCATCGAGCATTTTTTTGACAGGAAAGCCGAAGCCTTGCAATTGTTCCCCGTCAATATCTTCTTCCCCCATTTCATTCATCAAGACGACTACTTTCTGGTCTGTGATGCGCAAATGAGTCAGCCATTTTTGCAAAAGGGTGGTTTTTCCGCTTCCTAAGTACCCAGTCAGCAAGTATACCTCTGCGCTCATCTCATCCTACCTCCTTCAAATAACCCCTTTCGCCCAACAATATATCACATTTCTGTCAGAAAATTAAATGTTGTCTGGCTTGTGTCTAACTACTGGCAATGCAAGGAATCAGGGAGAATCCTGTATCGATTGTCTTGAAATTCACATATGAATTAGGATATAGTCATTGTGGAACTTCTACGATGGAGGGTTGACATGTCTAAGATCCATGCCGTGGTTCTGGCTGCTGGTCAGGGTACACGGATGAAATCGAAGCTGTACAAAGTCCTGCACCCTGTGTGCGGAAAGCCAATGGTTCAGCATGTAGTCGATACGATGGCGTCCATGCAGGTTCAGGATATCGTTGTCGTCGTAGGTCATGGTGCTGACGCTGTCCGTGCCAAGCTAGGCGAGGACGTCACTTATGCACTGCAAGAAGAACAGTTGGGAACGGCCCATGCCGTTTCGCAGGCAGCGCCGTTTTTACAAGATAAAGAAGGCACTACGTTTCTTTTATATGGAGACGTTCCCCTCTTGTCAGCGACTACGTTGTCGGCCTTGCTGACCTATCACGAGGAGCAGCAAGCGGCTGCAACTGTATTAACCGCCGTGTTACCTGACGCAACAGGTTATGGGCGTATCGTGCGCAATGAGGCGGGCGAAGTATTGCGAATCGTGGAACATAAAGACGCTTCGGAAGCGGAACGGGCGATCAGAGAAATTAATACGGGCATATACTGCTATGACAACCGAAAATTGTGGAAAGCCTTGGCGGAAGTGAAAAATGACAACGCACAAGGCGAATACTATGTAACAGACGTTGTCGGTATTTTGCGTGATGCAGGTGAAAAGGTAGTGGGGTACGAAGCGATTGACCCAGAGGAAACAATGGGTGTGAACGATCGTGTGCAGCTATCGGAAGCAGAAGCCTACATGAAAAAACGTATTATGACTGGTCACATGCGAAATGGTGTGACAATCATCGACCCAACTTCTACGTACATCGAAACTGATGTGAAGATTGAGGCAGATACCGTGATTCACCCAGGTTCTTTCCTGCGTGGACAAACAACCGTTGGAGCTGATTGTGTAATCGGACCCCAAGCGGATCTGACGAATGTGGAAGTAGCGAGTGGCGTGACCATTTCTTACTCGGTGATGGTTGATTCGCGTGTAGAAAGCGATTCTTCTGTCGGGCCATTTGCTTATGTTCGACCAGGATCACAGATTGGAAGCAACGCCAAAATCGGTGATTTCGTGGAATTGAAAAATGCGAAAATTGGTGACGGTACGAAGGTTCCACATCTCAGCTATGTAGGAGATGCGGAAATCGGAGACGGAGTCAATATTGGTTGTGGAACGATTACCGTCAACTACGATGGGGCAGTGAAGCATAAAACAACAGTAAAAGATGGCGCATTCATCGGATGCAACAGCAATCTGGTTGCACCAGTTACAGTTGGACAAAATGCTTATGTAGCTGCAGGATCGACCATTAATCAAGATGTGCCAGATAATGCGCTTGCGATCGCTCGTGAGCGTCAAGTAAATAAAATCGATTACGCGAACAAAATGCCTCGCAAGGGCAAAAAGCAATCATAAACGGGAGGTTCTTGAGAAGATCATGGCTAACTACCGCGACCCAAAACTGAAGGTATTTACGTGCAACGCAAACCCGGAACTGGCAAAAGAAATCGCCGAACACATCGGCGTACCACTCGGAAACGCACAAGTAGTGCGCTTTAGTGATGGCGAATGCCAACTCAAACTCAATGAAAGCGTTCGCGGTTGTGACGTATTTGTCATTCAGCCAACATCTGCTCCCGTTAATGAGCATCTGATGGAGCTTTTGGTGATGGTCGATGCATTGAAGCGCGCTTCGGCTAAGAGCATCAACGTGGTCATTCCTTACTACGGTTATGCTCGTCAAGATCGTAAAGCACGTGCACGCGATCCAATCACAGCCAAGCTGGTTGCTAACCTGATCGAGACTGCAGGTGCACAACGTGTGATTACGATGGATCTGCACGCAACACAAATCCAAGGCTTCTTCGATATTCCAGTAGATCATCTGCTGGGTGTGCCTATCCTAGGTAAACACTTCTCTGAAAAAGGTCTGAAAGATATCGTTGTCGTATCCCCAGATCACGGTGGAGTGACCCGTGCTCGTAAATTGGCAGAACGTCTGGAAGCGCCTATTGCCATTATTGACAAACGTCGCCCAGAACCAAACGTAGCCGAAGTAATGAACATCGTGGGTAACATCGAAGGCAAAACAGCGATCATCATCGACGATATTATCGATACCGCTGGAACGATCACACTGGCTGCTAGTGCACTTGTAGAAGCAGGCGCACGTGAAGTATATGCATGCTGCACGCACCCAGTTCTTTCTGGTCCTGCTATTGAGCGTATTGCTAACTCGAAGATCAAGGAACTGATTGTGACCAACTCGATTCCGCTGACAGAAGAACAAATTATCGATAAGATTACCGTTCTTTCCGTAGCGCCAATCATTGGTGAAGCAATCATTCGTGTTCACGAAGAGCTTTCCGTAAGCAAGTTGTTCGATTAATATACAATCCCCTCTTTGGGGGTTGAACTAAACCTCCGATGGACAAGCTAGTGAGGAAACTTTTACTAGCGGTCCGAAGGAGGTTTTTTTGTGGAACAATTACAGGCACAGTCTCGCGAAAAAAAGACAGGCAATGCTGTAAAGGTGCTGCGTAACGAAGGCTGGGTTCCCGGTATTATCTACGGCAGCGAAGTGGGCAATAAGCCGATTCAGGTCAAAGGAAGAGAGCTGGATGCGGCCCTGCGTCAGCAGTCGACGAACAAGCCATTCCGGTTAAGTGTAGACGGGAACACGCATGATGTCATGGTTTATGAGCTGCAACGGCATCCTTTGCAGGGGAACATTTTGCATGCAGATTTTAAGAAGATCAATATGAATGAAAAAATACACACGTCTGTCCCTGTCCTCATGACAGGAGATCCGGAATTGGGTGTAGCTACCCTTGTCCGCCACAGTGTGGAAGTGACTTGCTTGCCAGGTAATATACCAGAATCGTTCCTAGTCGATGTCGACGGGTTCAACATCGGGGATGTCGTGTTGGTAGGGGATTTGACAGTTCCGCCAGGTGTGGAGCTGGGGCTTGATTCCACGGAAGTGTTGATCAGTGTCCTGCCAGTTAAGGTCAAGTCCGAAGAATCGATTGATGCGGAGCAAGAGGCAGAAGCAGTGGCTGAAAAAGCAGGAACCGCGAACGAATAAAATAGGGCATGAAAAAGCAGGGCGAGGTGATTTCATCTCTGCCCTTTTCCTTTTGTTCACGTGACCATTGGAGTACAATGGGAAGAGAGTAGGAGGGAATAAGTGTGAAAGTCATAATTGGATTGGGTAATCCCGGCAAAAAATATGAAGACACCAGACATAATGCTGGCTTTATGGCCATAGATAAGATTAGCGACAAATGGGGAATTCCTGTTACACAAAACAAGTTTCGCGCACTCGTGGGCGAAGGCCGAATCGAGGGCGAGAAAGTGCTGCTGGTGAAGCCACAGACGTACATGAATCTCTCCGGTGAATCGGTTGCGGAAGTCCTGAAGTTTTACAAGCTCATTCCGGACGATCTCGTCGTCATCTACGACGATCTTGATTTGCCGACGGGCCATCTACGTCTGCGAGAAAAAGGCAGCGCTGGTGGGCACAACGGCATCAAGTCGATGATTCAGCATTTGGGCACACAGGAGTTTAAACGAATCAAGGTCGGAATCAGTCGTCCTGAACCAGGGCGGAGCGTCAGCGACTATGTTTTGAATACGTTTCCAGTGGCGGAAAGAGCTGACATGCAAGAAGCGGTGAGCTTGGCTGCTGATGCATGCGCTATGTGGACAAGAGAGTCGTTTTTAAAGGTCATGAACCATTACAACAGCTTGAAGAAGTAGTATGATTTCCCACCCATTCGTCCATACTAACCGATAGGAACAGTATGGGGGTGGTATGTGCATGAGCATACGCTATACATGTCGTTGCTGCGGCATGAAGATTGCAGAATTTGACGAATCGCAAGTAACAGAAGCGCAACTCGGGTTTGATTCCTTGACCCCGGAGGAACGTGCTCTTATAATATCGAGAGAACAAAGTGGAGATACGGTCGTCAGCATCACGTGCGACTATTGCCGTGAAGCGCTGATTCAGCATCCAGAGCTTTCGCTAGTCGGAAACCCACTTCAATAAGTGGATACGCATTAGGGAGGCTTGCACTGACAAGGCCTTAGCTTGGGGAGCTAAGGCTTCTTTTCGCATGGCTGACCTGCGGTTGTTGTGAGCGTAAGCGAAGCTCTGATTTTAGTTGACAGAAGAATTAGAGAGGGGATTAGTGAATGCAAGTCATCATTAACCCGATGAAACAGGACACGAACGTCGGGACAATCGTGGCTGGTTTGGAGAAGGGGCTACATGAGCAGCTTGTCTCTGGCTTAGCTGGTTCCGCCCGGCAAGTATTGATGGCGTCATTGCAACAAATGGCAGATCGTCCGGTCTGTGTAGTGACGCATAACATGTACCAAGCACAAAAAGTATACGAAGATTTGATCGAGTTGGTTCCCTCTGATCAGGTGTTGCTTTATCCCGGTAATGAGCTGATTGGCTCTGAGCTTGCTATTGCCAGCCCTGAAATGCTGGCGCAGCGAATTCATGTATTCAACCGTCTGGCCCAAGGCTTTACGGGTTTTTTGGTTGCCCCTTTTGCTGGCTTGCGTCGCTTGGTCGTTCCCCCGCAAGTATGGAAGGAAGCGCAGATTCAGTTATCCGTCGGTAATGAGCTCGATATCGAGTCCTTTTTGCTCCGATGTATTGAGCTTGGCTATGAGCGAGTGGACATGGTTGAGCGCAAGGGAGAAATGAGTATTCGCGGTGGAATTATCGACTTGTATCCGATTGATTCGGAGTGGCCAGTGCGGATCGAGCTTTTTGATGTAGAGATCGACTCGATCCGTACGTTTGACATGCTCTCCCAACGGTCATTGGAATCGGTCCAGACATATATTCTTGGTCCAGCAAAAGAAATGATTGCTTCGACTCCGTTATTGCAGGAATCGGCTGTTCGCTTAGAACAAAAGCTGGGAGAAACCCTCGCCAATTTGAAGGATGGGGCTGCCAAGGAAAAAGTCATGGAGCGAATCGGCTCTGATGCAGAGAGAATGAAGCAGGGACAGCGTTTTGCACAGCTGTATTCGTACATCTCTGTCATTTACCCGACGGGTGATACATTGTTGTCCTATATGCCTTCCGATACCTTGCTGCTCGTTGATGAGCCTTCCCGTGTGTTGGATACGGCAGCGCAACTGCAAAAAGAAGAAGGGGAATGGCTGACGGGACGCATCATTCAGGGCGAATATATGTCCAATCTCAGCCTGTCGCGTACGTACGACGAGATCGTGTCGACGAAAAAGCGCCAGATCGTTTACCTCTCCCTATTTTTGAGACAATCACCGAAGACCCAGCCGCAAAACATTGTAAATCTGACTTGTCGTACCATGCAAAACTTCCATGGACAGATGAACGTGCTGAAAACAGAGCTGGCCCGTTGGAAGAAGTCCCAGGATCAGATCGTCTTTGTCGCAGCTGATTTGGAGCGTGCGAAGCGACTGGAGCGTGTCCTGCATGACTACGAAATGGAAGCGGATGTTTTAACAGAAGCAGTCGAGACAGTACCTCCGGGGCGTCCTACGATCATTTTAGGAAACCTCCAGACAGGCTTTGAGCTTCCGCTAAACAAGCTGGTTGTTATTACGGAAGGTGAAGTGTTTACCGCGAAACAGCGCAAGGCGCGCAAAGTTCAGCAGACGATGAACAACGCGGAGCGTATCAAAAACTACCTCGAGCTCAAGCCCGGTGATTTCGTCGTGCACGTGAATCACGGGATTGGAAAATACCTTGGAATTGAAACCAAGGAAATTCTCGGAATTCATAAAGATTACCTTCATATTCAATACGCAGCAGGAGACAGTCTGTTTGTTCCTATTGATCAAATCGACCATGTGCAGAAGTACGTGGCGAGTGAAGAGGCACAGCCGAAGATTTACAGCTTGGGCGGCAGCGAGTGGAAACGCGTCAAAAACAAAGTCCAGTCGTCTGTAAAGGATATCGCCGAAGATTTGATCAAGCTGTACGCAGCCCGCGAGTCTGCTGTCGGTCACACATTCTCTCCCGACACGACAGAGCAGCGTGAATTTGAGGCGATGTTCCCGTATCAAGAAACACAAGACCAGCTCCGCGCGATTTCGGAAGTGAAAGCGGACATGGAGCGCAAACGTCCGATGGATCGACTCGTTTGTGGGGACGTAGGTTACGGGAAGACTGAGGTTGCGATTCGTGCTGCCTTCAAGGCTGTCATGGACGGAAAACAGGTAGCTGTTTTGGTTCCGACTACGATTCTGGCACAGCAGCATTACGAGACGTTCCGTGAGCGTTTTGCGGAATATCCGATCCGCGTGGAGGTATTGAGTCGATTCCGTTCGCGTAAAGAGCAGAATGCCACACTAAAAGGACTGAAGGAAGGCACAGTCGATGTCGTCATCGGTACGCACCGTCTACTTTCCAAAGACCTGACATTCCGCGAGCTCGGTCTGTTAATCGTAGATGAGGAGCAGCGCTTTGGTGTGAGCCACAAGGAAAAGCTGAAGCAGATTAAAACGAATGTGGATGTTATGACTCTGACCGCTACGCCGATTCCACGTACCTTGCACATGTCGATGCTCGGTGTGCGTGATTTGTCTGTCATCGAAACGCCGCCAGAAAATCGTTTTCCGGTGCAGACGTATGTGATGGATTACAGCCCTGCTCTCGTTCGCGAAGCGATTGAGCGTGAGATGGCTCGTGATGGGCAAGTGTTCTTCCTCTACAACCAAGTACAGGGAATCGAACAGATGGCGGAGCAGATTTCGATGCTCGTTCCTGACGCACGTATCGCTGTAGCGCATGGACAGATGAACGAAAGCGAGCTGGAAGGCGTCATTCTCGACTTTTTGGAAGGGAATTTTGACGTATTGGTCAGCACGACGATCATTGAGACCGGGGTGGACATCCCGAACGTCAATACGCTGATTATTTACAATGCAGATAAAATGGGCTTGTCTCAGCTGTATCAGCTGCGTGGACGTGTAGGTCGTTCCAATCGAATTGCGTACGCGTACTTTACGTATCAACGGGACAAGGTGCTGACAGAGGTAGCGGAAAAACGTCTGCAAGCCATCAAGGAATTTACCGAGCTCGGCTCTGGTTTCAAGATCGCGATGCGAGACTTGTCCATTCGTGGAGCGGGTAATTTGCTGGGCGCGGAGCAGCATGGTTTTATTAATACGGTTGGTTTCGACTTGTATAGCCAGATGCTGAAAGAAGCCATTGATGAGCTGAAGGGCGAAGTCAAACACGAAATTGTCACACCTGTGGAGATCAACCTGCAACTGGATGCCTATATTCCGTCGATGTACATTACGGACAGCCGACAGAAAATCGAGATGTACAAAAAGTTTGTCGCGGTGTCTACCTTGGAAGACGTCGACGATTTGGCAGAGGAGCTGCTAGACCGTTTTGGACCAGTTCCGAAGCCGGTTGATAATCTGTTGACTATTTCCCGTTTGCGGGTGTATGCCTTGAAGCACCATATCACCGAAATTAGCCAGAAGAATCCAGACGAGATTAAATTGTTACTGCACCCTAGTCAGAACAACAATATCGATGGTGGAGCGCTGTTTGCGCTTACCAGTAACTGGAGCAAGAGGGTTGGGCTGTCGGGTGGACAACAGATCACGATTGCTGTTAAAGTAAAGGGGTTAAAAGAAGATGAGGGCGTGCAGTTGGTTGAAAAGCTGCTGCGTCAATTTCACCAGGTGCGAAGAGACACCGGTACGGAGAGCCCTGTGTCTTAACTGACAAAATGGGCTTGCCTGAGAAGGGAGAACCTTATTTATGAAACGTTCTGTAGCGATTCTATCTTCGGCTGTTCTGGTCGTGGCACTCATGACTGGTTGCGGTGGAAAAGCAGAAGAAGCGAAGCAAGACTCAAAAACTCCAGCGAATCAGACAGATGGCAGCAATCAAGCTGCTAATGATCCTTTGGTACAATTCCCTAAACTCACTCTGCCTTACGCAGCAGACCAGAAAGCGGTCATTGTGGAGTATCAAGGAGGAACTGTAACAGGAAAAGAGTTCGAAGAGTTCCTGCGTGTCATTAACTTCATGAACCCACAACAAGGTACCATGATTGAAATGGCTGATAGCAAATCACTGAAGGCTTTTGCCCGTGAGTTCACAGCTACCAAGGTTTTGGCTAGCCGTTCCGACGACGCTATGAAAAAAGAGTCTAAAGAACTCGCTGAGAAAACTTTCGAGAAAATCAAAACACAGTACATGAGCTTTTTGGGCAAGGATGAAGCTCAGTTCAACAAGCTCATGGATGGCCAAGGCGTAACCAAGGACATGATTCTCAATCAGATGGACTTGATCAATCAGTCCATCAATGTGATGAAAAAGAATATCGACGATGCTACGCTGAAGCAAACCTATGATCAAATGGACAAAGCTTCCCGTACCGTTGCTTCTGTTCGCCACATCCTGATCTCTACCGAAAAGCGCACACCAGAAGAGGCGTTGAAAATCTCCAACGACTTGGAAGCGCGCTTGAAAAAGGGTGAAGACTTCGCGAAGCTGGCAACAGAGTTCACAGATGACCCAGGCAGCAAGCAGTCTGGGGGCTTGTACGAAAATGCGGATGTAACGCAATGGGTACCAGAATTTAAAGAAGCATCCCTGACACAAAAAGTCGGTGAAGTTGGACCGCCAGTAAAAACTAATTTTGGTTACCATATTATTAAGGTCGAGAATCGCAAAGAAAAGACCTTTGATGAGATGAAAGAACAGCTCCGCGCGAGTTCTTTGGAGAAAGCGTACGATACTTTCGCCAAGACCGAGCTGGACAAGCTCATTACGAAATTCAACATCCCGCAGTCCAAAAATGATGCTCCAGCAAAAAAATAAGAAGTCCGAAGAAAAACAGGGAATTCGTTTCCCTGTTTTTTCGTTTTCTCGCATATTCTTCAAACGTGGGCAAATACTATTATCACTCGCTACCACCCGGGGGAGAGTAATTGAAGTAACTGGCAAAAATTGATACCATCACCCATAGTTAAAATTAGAATTTGAGGAAAAAATACAACCAACCACCATCTATTCACTACCCACTTCTTACGGGAAAGCGAGGCAACAAGACATGAAAGCAACTGGTATCGTTCGTCGAATTGACGACCTCGGTCGGGTCGTGATTCCTAAGGAGATTCGTCGTACACTGCGCATTCGTGAGGGCGACCCGCTTGAGATTTTCGTGGATCGTGACGGAGAAGTCATTCTCAAAAAGTATTCACCGATTGGAGAATTGGGTGATTTTGCAAAAGAGTACGCCGACTCTTTGTATGAAAGCATGAATCATACCGTACTGATTTCAGACAGGGATACTGTCATTGCTGTGGCAGGGGCCTCCAAAAAGGAATACTTGGAGAAACCAATTGGTAGCATTGTTGAGAAATGCTTGGAGGAAAGAAAGACCAGACTGGAGAAAAACGCAGGCTCTTATGAAATTTGTCGTGATTTGAACGAGACGATGGGCTCGTTCGTCATCGCACCGATTGTTGCAGGAGGCGATCCAATCGGGTCCGTGATCCTCCTCAACAAAAACGAGTCAACGAAGATGAGTGATTTGGAGATCAAAATGTCGGAAACAGCGGCCGGTTTCCTGGCAAAGCAGATGGAGCAATAGCATGTAATTGTGAAAAACAGCCCCGGGGTCCGAGGCTGTTTTTTCTTGTGACGGATTGTAATATGAAGTGCGACACCTATGCGTAGATAAAAAATAGCCCATGATTGATTCATGTAAAATGGAGTCATCACAACAACCTTTTACACAAGGAGAATCAATCATGAGTTGTTCACATCTTAGCATAACGGAACGTAGTCAGCTAGCACTCCTTCTTCGCTTGGGTTGTTGGTCTACCCGTGCTAATTGCCACAGAACTCAAACGTCATCACTCTACCATTTCCCGCGAGTTAAAACGAGGGTATGGGGTATAACAATATCAGGCGGAGGCTGATCATGAGGCTTACGTAAAGCGGCGAGAACGTTCTGTTTCTCGTGGGAAATGGACAACCGAAAGTGAAGAATACATTGCCGGGAGGTTGGCCCGAGCAGATTACTGGACGGATAATCAAGAATGCCCAGAACAGAATGTTTCGTTTTGCTATCCTTCGCCACAAAGGCAAACGCCGAGGTCCTGTAGAAACGCATGGCCGATTCAACGTAGGAAAGTCCATTCACCAGCGCCCCAAAGAAGTGAGGAAATGTCATAGTTTTGGTCACTGGGAGCTAGATACGGTTGTTTCCAGTCGGGGAAAAAATAAAGCAAGCGTCGCTACATTCGCTGAGCGTAAGACCCGCCTCTACATTGCAATTAAGATGCCTGATCGCACAGCGGCCTCTTTAGAGAAGGCATTTGGAGTCTCTTTTCCCAAGGGTACGTTTCAGACAGCCACCGTTGACCGAGGAAAAGAGTTTTCCTGTTATGAATGGTTGGAGTCAGCAAATGATCTAGCTATTTACTTTGCCGATCCCTACTCTTCCTGGCAAAGGGGTACCAATGAGAACGCGAATGGTCTTCTCCGAAAGTTCTTCCCCAAAGGTAAGGATTTTGCCGAGGTCTTTGAGGAAGAGCTTACTCAAGTATTGTGTCTGATTAACAAGCGGCCAAGAAAATGTCTAGGCTGGAAGACGGCTCAGGAATCATTCATGGAAGCTCTGTCGCACTTGGATTGACAATTCGTCAAAAACAAGATCGGGACCAGGCGCGAAAGGATGCTTCAGCGCGTAACGCGATCGAAGGGAAATTTGGAGAAGGCAAATGTTCCTATGGACTGGGGCGTATTCGAGTACGCCTTCGAGTACGCCTTCGAGAGACAAGCGAATCGGTCATCACCCTGCAACTACGTGTCATGAATCTTGAATGCAAGCTGCGCGCGTTCTCTTTTTGCCGATTTTCAAATGGGTGTTGAATTTGATTCGACTGCCTCAAATGGCTTGAGCTGAGAAACGTTCAGCAATCCATATATTAGAAATAGAACAACAAGATTACCATTGGATGATCAGTGATTTTTGTTATCACAAAAACAATTTGAAACTTTCCGTTTAAAAATACGTTGATTAATTTACAAAAAATGTTATGGTTAAATATGTAAATAATTGAACAGGAGTGAGGATTTTGTCGAAAAAGAGAGTGTTCTCAGTATCTGTTTTAATGTTCGTTGTAATTATGTTACTCACCTCAGTAGTAAGTGCAGCTAGCTCTCATCGGCTTCATTATGAAACTGATAGTGCTAATTGGGAATATAATAAAGATGGTGTAATCAAAATTAGGTACCATTACACACAGGATGGAAAATATGATTTTGGGACAAGAGTAGCTATCGGAGCAATTGCTTGGGAGGACATGGCAGACTCTCCTTTTGACTTTGTAAAAGCATCGAATATAGATCGGGCAGATATGATAATTACTAGTGACGACTATGGATCAGTAACTTGGATCGGATTAGCTTCTCCTAATAGGAGTCAGAAGCCAATAAAATTAAATGAGTATTATAAAGCAAATTCACCAGTTAAAGGACACGATTTTACCTATGAATGTTATGAAAATGTAGCTGCACATGAAATAGGACATATACATGGTTTGGATCATTACGATTGCCGGGATGAGTTAATGCTATATGCTCATTCGCATGTAGTTGACCCATATGATGGTGACCGCCAAGGAATATATAAATTATACTAAATGCAAAGGAGACATCCGTTATGAAAAAAGTAATACTTTTGTTTTCTATTGCTGGAATCATTAGTTTAGGTGGGTACGGGTTGTATGTAAATTCCGATGAGAGTTATGCAATGGCTCATGGACAATTAGCACAAGTGTATACAAGTCTAGGGGAATTATCTCAGGATACACCACTTGTTGTTGAAGCCGAGGTTACTGGAAAAGGTGATAAATTTGAATATAAGGATGTTGTTTTTGTTAAAACTGATGTAAAGATAAAAAGTGTATATAGAGAAAATCTCGGTATAAAGGAAAATGATACAATCACAGTCTTACAGACATATATGGAAGAAGATCCTGTCGTTGAAAAAAAGGAAAATTTAGTTCTGTTCCTAGATAAATACACAGGACCAGTTCATGATGATGCCTTTACTATTGTAGGAGCAATGCAGGGACATTTTGTGATTAAGGATGATAAAATATTCCCTAAAAAGGAAGGCGAATCAAACTCACACAACCATGTGAATTCGATAGGTTCAAAAGAGAACACGGATTTGCTTGAGATTGCATCATCAGGTATATCATTGGACGAATTGAAAAAAACACTTGATGAAAATGACTATGAAGAACCGAGGAGTCTTAGAAACGCAAAAACAGACGATATCAATGAAGAAAATAGAGTTGAGCAAGAACTTATGAGAGAAATAGATGAAAGTGGAAAACTAAAAGAATAAATCATTAGCGATTACTTCAAAACGTTGAAAATCCCCTTGAAAAAAAGAGGCCACTGAAAAAGTCCCGTTGGTGCGAGAAAGGTACGGTCACTCACGAAAGATGAGAAGACTGTACCTTTTTTCTGTATAATTAAGGCATCACGTGGGAGAGTGAGAGTCCAATGATACAACAACAAACGCTGATATAAAGCATTTGCAATAGTAGCCAGAATTTATGACGACTTCAGTGAAATGAATAAGAGTTATATAAGTGAAGTGACCTTTTTGGTGACTTCACTCATTTTTTTATGCTCAGATGCTTGTGGTATAATGAACGAAGTTTTAGGTTGGAGAGGAGAAATTTCACTCACATGGGTCAAGAAAAAGCTTCCGTTCAATTTGTGAAAGGCGCGGCGATACTTGGAATTGCCGGTCTTGTCTCCAAGCTTTTAGGCGCTGTATACCGCATCCCATACCAAAACATTGCCGGAGATATCGGCTTGTACGTATATATGCAAGTATACCCGCTGTATACCGCTTTGTTGATTCTAGCGACGGCGGGTTTCCCCATTGCCATTTCCAAGATCGTCTCCGAGCGCGTCGCTGTCGGGGATGCGATCGGGGCACGCAGGGCGTTTCGAGTAGCCAGTATATCGCTGGTCGTTCTCGGGATCTTTTTCTTCTTACTGTTATATGGAGGGGCACCTATTATTGCCAGTATGATGGGTGATGAGCATTTGATTACCCCGCTCCGAGCGGTAGCTTGGTCACTGCCATTGGTACCGATGGCTGCGATCCTGCGCGGCTATTTTCAGGGGCATCAAAACATGATGCCGACTGGCGTCTCTCAGGTTGCTGAGCAGTTCATTCGCGTGATTTTCATTCTGGTTGCTGCATTCTGGGCGATGAACGTGTATCAGGACCCTTACCTGGCTGGTACAGGTGCCGTTTTTGCTGCTTTTCCAGGTGCCATTGCAGCAATTCTCGTCTTGCTTTGGTATTGGAGAGCGGACAAGAAGATGGGTCAGCTGTCCATGGGTCAGGTTCAGCAATCATCCGTGCAACCGTGGACCAATCGTCAAATACTTCGTCATCTCTTGACCTATGCCGTTCCGATTTGTATGGGCGCTCTGGTTCTGCCGCTTGTTCCGCTTGTAGACTCGATGACCGTCGTCAATATACTGCAATGGAGCGGGACCCCAGAGGACTTGGCCAAGCTTTTGAAGGGTGCATTTGACCGTGGTCAACCACTCATTCAGTTTGGTACGTTTTTTGCCACGTCCTTGTCGCTGGCGTTAGTGCCTGCGATCAGTGAAGCTGTTGCCCAGCGCCAGCATCAATTGATCTCTCATCGTTCCGAAGTGGCGATTCGACTGACATTCCTGTTGGGATTGCCTGCTTCCTTTGGACTTGCTCTGTTGGCGGAGCCGATCAACGTCATGCTCTACGGAGATAGCAACGGTACCGAGGCCCTCGCTGTACAGTCCTTCACGATTATTTTCGCCACGGTGAGTATTGCTAGCGCGGGAATTTTGCAAGGCTTGGGGCGTGTAATGCGACCTGCCCGCAACCTGTTTATTGGTGTATTGGTGAAGCTCATCCTCAATCTGGCACTCGTCCCGTTCTGGGGTATCTCTGGTGCAGCAGTATCCACCGTTTTAGCTTATTTGGTTGCCATGGGACTAAACGTTTTAGCGGTAATCAAATACACGGGAGCAAACATTGGATTCCGTCAAACGGTGAAAAAGCCATTTGTGTCTGTCGTTGTGATGTCGATTGTCGTGCTGATTGTGGAGTGGCTTGCTAATACAGTGCTGGCCAGTGCCGGACTTTCCAATCGCTTGTTCTATACGCTGGTAGGCTTGATTGCTGTCGCTTTAGGAGCATTGTTCTATTTGCTGGCGCTTTTGAAAACGGGTGGACTCACGAGAAGTGATATTCAATTTTTGCCAAAAGGAAAGCGAATTGCTTCGCTGTTAACGAAATACAAGCTCCTCCCAGCGGAGAAGGCGAGAATGAACGAAAAGGAGGCGTGACAAGTGGAAATGAAGAATAAGACCATTACCGTAGTCGGTCTTGGTGCCGGAGATTTGGACCAGCTTCCTTATGGCATCTATCGTACGCTCAAAGCTGCCAAACAGCTGTATTTGCGCACGAAAGAGCATCCGGTCGTAGCCGAGTTGATCGCAGAAGGCATCACGATTGAATCCTTTGACGATGTATATGAGCAGCACGATACGTTTTCTGATGTGTACACCGATATTGTGGAGCGGCTTTTTTCACGGGTAAACGAAGCTGGTAGCCTTGTCTATGCCGTACCAGGTCATCCTTTGGTGGCGGAACGTACCGTGCAGTTGTTGTTGGCAGAGGGACCAAACCGTGGCGTAGAAATCGAAATTGGCGGTGGACAGAGCTTTATCGATCCGTTGTTTGCCCGCCTACATATTGATCCGATTGAGGGATTCTCTCTGCTGGATGGGACGGCCATCGCTGCTCATAAAGTATCACCGGGTCTGCACACGATTATCGCGCAAGTGTACGATGCGTTTGTGGCCTCTGATGTGAAGCTGACCTTGATGGAAGTGCTGCCGGATGATTACGAGGTGACCGTAGCGACAGCCGTAGGGGTAGCGGGTCAAGAAATCATTGAGACAGTCCCGTTGTATGAACTGGACAGACTCGATCATTTCGGGAATTTGTCCCTGGTGTATGTACCGCCGACGAAGGACGAGAAGGTGTCGTACCGCCAATTCTCCTACTTGAAGGAGATCGTGGCGATCCTGCGCAGTCCGGATGGATGCCCGTGGGATCGCGAGCAAACACATCAAAGCATCCGCAAAAACTTGATTGAAGAGACGTACGAGGTTTTGGAGACGATCGACGACGATGATCCAGATGCGATGTGTGAGGAGCTGGGGGATTTGTTGATGCAAATCATGCTCCATTCGCAGATGGCAGCCGAAGACGGATATTTTTCGGTAGATGATGTTGTCGCGACATTGAATGAAAAGCTAGTTCGCCGCCACCCGCACGTATTCGGAGAAAAGAGCGCGAATGATTCCGAGGAAGCGCTGGCGAATTGGCAGGAGATCAAAGCACAGGAAAAAGCAGCAAAAGGCATCGATGTAACGGTTCAATCACAGTTGGCGGGAATACCGCGCGACTTGCCAGCACTGATGTATGCGTACAAGCTGCAAAAGAAAGCAGCCCAAGTCGGCTTTGACTGGGACGATATTGCAGACGTGTACAAAAAGGTAGAAGAGGAATACCACGAACTACAAGAAGCATCAGAGGAAGAACGAGCTGGCGAGTTGGGGGATTTACTATTTGCGGTAGTCAATCTGGCGCGTTTCCTCGGGCTCGATCCGGAGGAAGCCCTCGCATTGACCAACAACAAGTTCAAGAAGCGCTTTTCCTATATTGAAGGCAAGCTGCAAGAAGCGGGCCGTACCTTTGAGCAGACGGACCTGCAAGAAATGGACAAATGGTGGGAGGAAGCCAAACATGAGACTTGATAAATACTTGAAAGTGTCTCGACTGATCAAGCGGCGCACGCTCGCAAAAGAAGTGTGCGACAAACAGCGTGTGGAAATCAACGATCGCCCAGCAAAGGCATCCAGTAATGTGAAAATCGGCGACAAGCTGGCAATCCGTTTCGGACAAAAAATCGTTTCGGTAAAAGTAGAGGATATCAAAGAAAACCCACGCAAAGAAGAAGCGGCTTCACTGTATACCGTCATCGGCGAAGTTCCCGTTCCGCGTGATGAAAAAGAAGAAGATGCTTACCTCAAAGGGTAATGTGCATACGAACAGAGACTGCCGGGATGGCAGTCTTTTTTTAGGCTTTTTTTCAACGAAGGGATATAATGGGAGTACCTGAAGGCATTTTCCGAAGGGATGTGTGCAGTATGCAACAAAACGGGGTTCGAACGGGCTACTTTTTGTCCATTTCGCTTCTGTTATCATCTATCCTATACTTTTTTGCTTCGAACTGGCCGGTTATGGTCAGGGAACAAAAGATCGGCGTCAGTGTGGCAATCCTCGTTCTTTTTTATTTATTATCCTATGGATTGCGTTTTATCAAACGACATTCGTTTTTGAGCAATTGGCTTCTGGTAGCTGGAGGCTTGGCTTTTGGCACCAGTGTAGCTTTGTTGGGGCAAATATACAATTCACATGCCGACAGCTATATGCTGTTCGTCGTATGGCTCATACCGAATTTGCTGTTCGCGATTTTCACGCGCTATCAGCCATTCTATGTCATCAGCTATGTCCTCGCTCATTTAGCGATTTATTTCTTTCTCCATCCATCCGTCATTCATGTAGCACGTGAAGACGAGTGGTGGTTCATGATTTTTTGGTTGATTGCGTTGGGGAATATGGTCCTGTTCTGGTTAACCTCTACGGGGAAATGGCATTCCAAGCCGATTTACTACCTATCGTTTCTGACGTTTTCCCTCAGTCTTTTCGGTTCATCCTTCACCGAAGTGTATGGTCCGCTCCCTGAGCTTTTATATGTCCTGACGGGCGGGATTCTATTTGTTACGTTTTTAAAATGGGTGCCGAGTCGCGGGCTTCTGATTGTGACGGCATCGTTGCTCGCGCTGTTTGTGCTCGCTAATTTCATATCCTATATGGTGCAATATTTCTCAGAAAGCTTCTTTGTTTTCATGATGCTGCTGACTGTACTCATTGTTTGGGGAGCAGTTGCAGGGATTAATTGGCTGCGTAAGGAATCAGCGCATCAAAAAAGCAAATGGGTTGTGTTTTTTCAAGAGGCATTCACGGTTCTCGTCACAACCATTGCCGCATCCATTGGAGCCACTTCGATAGCAGGTCTGCTTTTTCTGATCATTCAAGACGAAGTGGTTATTGATTTACTGTTTTTCCTTTCATTAATTGGCTTTATTGGCCCTGTGGTGTTTATGAGCAGGATGAATACAACGGTACGATATACGCTGCTCACAATGGGGTATCTATTGGGTGTCGGTTCTATTCTCTTTTTAGAAGGAGCTTATTGGATCGTTTTCCTGTTGGTACTGTTATACGTGTGGAAAGCTGTCTCAGCCATTCCGGCGCGGCTTTTGACACAGTTGACCTTTTTAGTCGTCCTCGCTACGAAGCTGGATGAGTACCTGCCTTCCTTTGAATATGTGCTCGTAATCATCTTTGCTACGCAGATGGCGATGCATTACGTAAAGCAATTGCCAGTCGTTTTGCAAAACAGCTCGTTGGTGTACGCCTTACTCTCGCTTTTGATCCTGACGGAGAAAAGCTTTCAATCAGGCTCCATGAATGTAGTTGTGAATCTGGCTTTTTTCGCAGTCAGCACGTATTTGTTGTATCGGACATTGCATCAGCAAAATAGGGTGAGATTTGGAATCGTGCTCGGTTTCTGGTTTGCCTTTCTCCTCATGAAGTACTATGACATGCTATGGAGCTTGCTGCACAAGTCACTGAGCCTGCTTTTGCTCAGCCTGGTGTTTTTCGTCGCTACCTTGTGGTGGGATCGAAGGGCGAAAATCGAGTGGCCAAAAAGCGAGCCTTCCCTTTTTGTGAGAAAAGCGCTTGTGTTGCTTCCTGTTATTTTGCTGCAATTTGCTTTGATTGGCTATCAAGTATGGAGCAGTGAGACGATCCTGGCCAACGGAAAAACGGTGAAGCTGGAGCTGGTCCCAATCGATCCGCGTTCGTTGCTGCAAGGGGATTACGTCAGACTTGGCTACACCATATCTGCATTGGACCAGGAACAGGTTGACTCAGGGGATAAGATTCGTGTCGTACTCCGTCAACAAGCAAATGGCTTGCATAGCTACAGTGGCTATTATGAGCGCAATGGTCAATGGAATCGGGCCTACGAGCCTCAGCCATCGGATGTGATCATTAATGGAAGCACAATCGGTGGCAATCGAGTGGAATACGGCATAGAAAGCTATTTTGTCCCGGAAGGAACCGGACTTGAAGTGGAGCGGAATGCCAAATACGCTATTGTGAAAATTGGCGGGAGAGGCGATGCCATTTTGGAGAGCCTGACGAGCCAGTAACATTTCAAAAAAAGAAGCTGCCTGTGTCATCGGGCAGCTTCTTTTGTGTGAG
Source organism: Brevibacillus sp. RS1.1 (assembly GCF_013284365.1). NCBI lineage: Bacteria > Bacillati > Bacillota > Bacilli > Caryophanales > Paenibacillaceae > Brevibacillus > Brevibacillus sp. RS1.1. The sequence goes on along the minus strand of NZ_JABSVA010000011.1, from coordinate 27,782 downwards.
GAAGTAAACGTTCTTTGGAATCCATTTGCAACACGATCGAGCGGGTGAGGATGACACCTACGACCCCCAGCGAAAAGATGAGGAGTGCCATTAGATAGGACGGGAGGACAGCTCCCAAAGTGATTCCGACTGCCCCCATGATCCGCGCTCCGGGCACAACAAGTCCGTTCACAGCCATGTAGGAGCTACGTAAATCATCTTTTACAATTTGCGACAGATAGGTTTGGCGAATGGGAGCGTGAATCAGCTCGCCTAATGTGCTTATAAGCACCGCAGCCAGGATAACGATAAGGGAGTTGCTGTACATAATCAGTGAGTACCCGGCAATATACATCAGTCCACTTATATACAAGGCAGGTGCTTCTTTCAAGCGCTCGATGAGCTTGGTGACGGCAAGAGAGAATAATACCACGAGCAGCGTATTTTCGAGCTGGATCAGGCTGAATATTTTGAGGCCAGTTAGTTCAACAGTAAACCAGTCAAATAAACCAATGCTCCGCGGGGCAAACTCTTGAGCAAGTCTGACAGCGATGTAGTTAGGTGTTTGGAATTCCGGTGCAAAGATGAGCATGCCGCCTAGTGAAAAGAGGATGAAACGACGGTCAGTCATTACCAGCTTGTAGCTTGCAACCATATCCCGTAAGATACCTGTCCTCGATCCGACAAAGGGCATTGGCTTTGGCTTTGGCTGGTACGATTCCTTGATGGAAAAGGCGATGATCACCAGTGTGAGAAAGCTGACAACCGTTAGCACGAGAAGCAGTTCAAAGCGATGGGTAGCAAACAAGAGTCCTCCCACCACAGAACCTAGCGCAATCGATAAGTTGTTGGACCAGTAGCTGATGCCGTACATATACGTCCGGTTTTCTTTCGTACTGACATCGATGAGCATCGCATCTGCGGCAGGGTTAATCATTCCGTTACTCGCATTCTGAACGAGCATCATGGCAAACGTGAGCCAAGCAGAGTCGAGCCACGGGGAGTTCGCTGCCATCATGATGAAGAGAGCGCAGCACTGAATCCATTGTCCGTAGACCATCACTTTTTTTCTGCCCCATCGATCAGCCAGGTAGCCTCCGTAGAAGCCCATCAAGATTTGCGCACATACGGTCAGGACTAACAGGAGCCCCGTTATAGCAGGACCGAGCTTGGCAGAAAAGTAGATGGCCATAAAAGGGAAGATCATATTTCCTACCAGACGTGTCAGAAAGGAAGTCACGATTCGTATGCGAATGTTGGGATGGAGTTGCGAAAAGCTCATGGGGACGACCTCCTTTTTTCCAATTGTAGCTATGAAAAGGAGAAGAAAAAGGGTAAGATTCCTCTATAAATTTCACCTTTTAAGGAATGAGATGCCTTATGAAAAGCAATGAGCACTTTATGCAGATGCTACTCGGGCTATCCGAATGGGAGACGGGGCGCGAACAAAAGATCGGTATACAAGAGTTGTCCCATCTTCTATGCTGTACACCCCGCAATGTGAAACTGATTTTGCGCAAATGGGAGAGTGAGGGGCTTCTTTTATGGAAGGCAGGGGTAGGTCGGGGCAATCATTCGAGGCTCACGATTCTCTGCGATATCACTGACTTTTTGGCTAGTTACTTTCAGAAGCGACTGATGGACGGAAAAGTTGGGGAAGCAGTGGAGCTTTTGCATCATAAAAATTTGCCTGCGGGTGCGAAGCGGCTTTTGCAGGAAACATGGGACAGTCAATTCGGATTTGTTGCAATAGAGAACGATAAGAGGAGTCAGGAGATTTTACGTATTCCGCGTGAACGAGCTTTTTCCACCGTCGACCCTGCATTCGTAGCAGTAGCGGCGGAGAGTCATTTTATCCAGCAAATCTGCCACACGCTTGTCATTTTCGATTTGGCAACACAAGATTTTAAGCCCCAGCTAGCCTATGCTTGGGAAAGAAATCTGGATATGACTGCTTGGACCTTCTATTTACGAAAAGGAGTCCGATTCCACCATGGTCGTGTACTGACAGGAGAAGATGTAACCTATACCGTTCAGCGACTGATTCAGCTGGATTCGCCGTATCGTTGGCAAGTGGACGATATCGATTGGATCGAACAGCGAAATGACGGAGCTATTACTTTTCATCTGCGGAAGCCAAACGGTTTTTTCTTGCATTTAGTATCTTGCATCGGAATGTCGATCTTGCCGCATGATGTGCCGTTTTCGGAGTCTGCAATTGTAGGGACAGGCCCGTTTCGGATGGTCGAATTTACAGAGGATCGGTTGGTATTGGCAGCGTTCGACGACTATTATCGGGAGCGGGCGATTCTGGATCGGGTAGAAATCTGGCGAGTACCGGGATCATGTTCTTCGAAGCAACGGTATCAGCTCTCGCTGGCTGAGGATGAAGCGACGGAAGATGATAGCAAATCTTTGGAGGTTCAAGAGGTAGGCTGTCACTATCTGAACTTCAACTTTCGAAAGCCAGGTATTCAGCACGACTTCGCTTTTCGCCAGGCGATCAAACTACTGATCGACCCCGTACAAATGATTCGAGAACTGAAAAAAGAGACGTGTACGCCTGCCGGAAGCTTTTTGCCGGAGAGAAGCCAACGCATGCACTTTTCCTCCCATACCATAGAGGAGGCGGCTCATTGGCTACAAAAAAGCGCGTATCAGGGCGAGGCTGTCTTGTTGAGTTTTAACGACGCGAAAAAAGAGAGAGAAGAAGCAGAGTGGCTTCAGGAGAGGTGTCAGCGGGTTGGCATTCGACTTGAATTGCAGGGCATTACGAAAGGTCAGTTCTTGTCGTACGATACAGCTCAACATGCCGATATGGCTATGATGGGGGAAGTCCTGCAACGTGATATCGAGCTGGGGCTGATGGAGATATACAAAAACAAATGCTCCTTGGTACATCGTTTTTTAGATGATGACAGGCTGGCGATTGTTGAGGAGCGGATGTCAAAAATTCTTCAGCTACAGGACAGCAAAGAACGTATGCGGGCGTTGGAAAAGATGGAGGACATACTTAGGGATGAGGCGTGGCTGCTTTTCCTGTACCATACGAAGCGATTCGATCACTACCATCCCGCCTTGCAAGGAATTGCGGTCGATTCGTTTGGGTGGATCGACTTTTCCAAGCTGTGGGTAAAATCATTCGTTACCAGTCTGTAACCCTTTCCTGCCGAACATTTCCTATCATAGTAGGGAACTTTAGATAAGGAGGCGTTACCGTTGAACAAAAGCGTAAACAAAGGGATCTCAGTGCTGCTAGCCACTGCGGTACTGGCAAGTCCAGTGATGCTCGAGCCAAAAGCGGCTTATGCTCTCTCTATCGAGGATGTTTCTGCAGACAGTACACGTGTGGACGAGGAAACAGAATATACGATTGAGTTTGAAATCAATAAGGACCTATCATCGGGCGACAGTATTTTCGTTAGGTTCCCATCTGACTATTCGGTGGATAAAAAATTAAAAAAATCGGACGTCACGCTAAAAGATGACGATAATGACAAGATTTCGATCGACAGCGTATCCGTAAGCAAAAATGTGGTTGAGGTCGAAGTCGATGAGAAGATCAGAAAAGGCACTGTGCTTACACTAACCATTGATAATATCACCAACCCGGAAGACAAGGGCAGCTACGAGATCGAAGTGAAAACAAGTGCGGAGACCAGCTACAAGGGCGAAAAGATTACGATCAGCAAATCTTCGAGCAGTAGCAGCAGTAGTAGTAGCAAGGGTGACTTCGAGGCTTCCCCAAGCAGTAAAAATGCCGAGGACTCCATCTCCTTAACGCTCGGAAAATTTAATCTCAGCTCAAAAAGCAAGCTGAAAGAGGGCAAATACATTTATGTCAATTTCCCCTCCAAGGACATGCTGCCAAAGAGCATCAGCAAATCTGATGTGAAGGTAAACGGGTACAAACCGGATTACGTCTCGATTCTCGACAGCGACTCGATTCGGATTGAGATCCCGAGCGGTGCAGACGGAGATAGCTACATAAAGCTGGAGTTTACCTCTTCCGCGGGAATTGTAAACCCATCGAAACCAGACAAGTACTATTCGTTTGAAATTGAATATGACAGCAAAGAATACAAGTCAAAAGATGTAGAGATTACAAACACAAGCAATACGCCATTCACCGTTTCTTTGTCGGATAGTGCAGCGGGAGCGCGTACGAGCTATACATTTGACGTGGATCTTTCCAACAAGCTGGGGTCGAACGCAGAAATCGAGGTCGAATTCCCAAATGGAGTAACCGTTCCACCGGTTCTTACCAGTAACAGCGTCACCGTCAATGGCGCACAAGTGACGAATGTAAGCGTGTTGGGGAATAAGGTTTATTTCCGCACACCTTACGGATTCACTAGTACGAATCGCGCGAGCATCAAGTTTGCATTCGAAGGCTACTTGACCACTCCGAGAACAGCGGGAACCTATACCGTGACAGCCAAGATCGACAATAAGACCTATAAATCGAAGGAATTTCAAGTTTCCGGAGTGACTCCACCAGTTGCGGTGGATAATACATTGGCAACGGTTGGGCTGACGAGAGCGACTGCCTCTACTCCTGCTGGTATTTCAATCGGCATCAAAGCTATGGGTGCTCCGATTGTTCGTAATCAGGGCTTCATTGAAGTCGTACTCCCAGTTGGCTTCCGTGTTCCAGCTTACTTGCCAGCGAACACAGTAACGGTGAACGGTGTGGCCGCTAGCTTTGTTGGTGTACGCGGACAAAATCTGATTATTATTCCTGCCCAGGATATTCCGGCAAAAACAGTAGCTCAGGTCAATATCGCCGAGACTGCTGGCATTGTGAATCCAGCTACTCCAGGCGTGTACAGCATTGGCGTCTACAACTCCGAGGAGAGAGGCCTGCTCTTCTCCCGTCCGGCGACCATCGTGGCTCTGAATGGCGTGAGCTTCAAGCAGAGCGTCGCTTCCTTTACGAAGGCTGGTAAAACAACCGGACTCGCAGTGGCACCGTATACCGTAAATGGCAACACGCTAATGCCAACTACGTTTTTCCGTGATGCCCTCGGGTTTTCGATCAGCTACACCAAAACAACGGCAAAAGTCGTGAGCGGCAATACGGTCATGCAATTCAAGGTCGGTTCAAACGTAGCGACCATCAATGGCAAAAATGTAACGCTGCCTGCAGCGGTTCAGTTGAAAAACAACGTTCCTACCCTGCCTCTGAAAACCATCACGGAGCGTACCGGTTACAAAATCATCTACGTGAACGGGAACTACACCGTTTACAAGTAAAGATAGTGAGACGAAACCCCGTATTTATACGGGGTTTTCTTTTGTGTATGGACCGTTTTTGTTCTAACAGGACATCCCTCCCCATACGATAGTACAAGAAGGGTACGCGAGGAGGGAGTAATCATGAACGATCACACGAGACGGCCACGTCATGAAGTCGTGATGATTAATCGTCGCAGCTTAGCGATTTCGGGAGTAAAAAACGTCGAAAGCTTTGACAGCGAAGAATTCCTCTTGGAGACGGACGGCGGCTTTTTAACCATACGAGGCCAAAACCTGCATATGAAAAATCTGAGTCTGGAAACCGGAGAAGTAGCGATCGAGGGGCTCGTTCACGAGATGGCCTATCTGGAGCAAGGGCAGGCCGGCGATCGGTCGAGAGGATTCTTCGGCAAGTTATTCAAGTGAACATCGTCATCCAGTTGCAGACGGTATTGGCCATGTCGACGTGTGGTGCACTGATGGGTATGGGATTTGATACGTACCATGTATTTAAGGGCAAGGCCAGACTGCCACTCTGGTTGGTCTTTTTCTTTGACATCCTTTTTTGGGTGGGCAGTATGGGCGTTGTCTTCTTAGTTTTGGTGAAAGTGAACGACGGGATCATTCGGTTTCCGATATTTTTTGGAATGATATTTGGCGCGTGGCTATATTTCTTATTAGGTAGTAAGAAGTATATCCTTTTCTTGCACCGCGTGATAAAATTCTGTCAGTGGTTTTACCGTACGGTCGTAAAAATTATAGACATCCTGCTAGTACGTCCTGTCCTCTTTCTTTTCCGCGTGATCATCATGGTGCTGACATTTTTGTATTCCGTGTTGCTCGGGATCCTCGGCTTTTTGTGGAAAGTGACGCGTTTTGTCACCTCTCCTTTTGCCAGATGGGGTCAACATTTGGGGAAAAAAATGTACGGAAAAACAACAGGATTTTGGACCAATTGGAAGAATTGGTTTCACTCAAAGAGAAAGCGGGAGTAGATTCGAGGTGGCGTACTGATGAAGGAATCAAGAACCTCTTCCATTAACCGAAAAGGGCAAAGAAGGAGAATGCGTCTCTTTTTCTTTGTGATCCTGTGCTTTTTCGTCTGGACTAGCTATACCTTGTTTTTGCAAAGTGGCGAGTTGTCCAAGAAGGAGACAGAGCTGGGAGTCTTGAAGCAAGAATCAGCTGTCTTGCAGCAAAAGCAAGACGATCTGACCTATGAAGCAAGTCGGTTAAACGATCAGGAGTACTTGGCAGAGCTGGTACGTAAGCGAATTTTGTTTACCAAGCAAGGCGAAAGCATCTATATGATTCCGGATTGAGTATACAGCTGCTCTTCAACGAGAGGGAAACATTCCGCGTCGGAGCGTGTGTTCATCTGCCAGGCGATGTGACCGGACTGGTGCATATTAGTGAAATTGCTGACGTCTACGTCCGGGACATCCATCCATTTTTAAAAATAAGTCTTCGTGAGGCAAGATCAGCCACCCCGCTATCAGCGGGAACAGTCCCTCTTGAAGAAAAGCGTAGAGAAAAAGGGCCGCAGTCGGCCTTTTTTAATTCCGAAAATTATGACTTTTCTTTCTTCGTGGAAAGTGCATTTTGAATGTAAAAATAGGAAGGTCATTTCAAAGTCTTGACGAATACAGTATCCTAAGCCCGTTTCGCAAAGCGCGAATCACCTGTCAGCCGACGTTATCCGCCATAACGTCGGTTTTTTTTGTCCATTTGCGTTACTGAATTTGTCGCACGATTCCGTGAATATTCATTGGATTTTTGACAAATTTTACAATGCCCCCTCCGTATAATGGAGAAACACATTGACAAAGAACGGGGTGGAGCGAAATGATTGCGAACAAAAACGTAACACAAGCCGGACATGCTTGGACGCGGCAAGTGTCCGATCGAATGGGTACCACTGCCCAGACGTGGGGAGAAAAAGTAGCAGATATCATAGAGAAGTGGAATGTTCTCCCCATCCTTATGGGCTTCTTATTAGGACGAGCTCTGATCGTGGAGGAGCTAACTCCCTTTGCTATACCGTATTTCATTGTCATGTTTTATATTCGTCGAGATTGTTTGCTTGTCACGGGGATGGCTCTTATTATCGGTGCTTTTACCCAGTCAGTGCCAGTTGGACTGGAAACCTCTTTGAGCGTGATACTTGCTTTCTTTGCCTGCAAACTGATGAATAAAATGCGTAAGAAAGATTTTTCACGGACGCCTTTGCTGGTTGTTGGGACGATTTTCATTAGCCGTCTGTTGTATGCGGTGCTGACCAATCAAGTAACGACTTACGAGCTCGTGATGGTAGCAGTAGAAGCGATCCTTGGTTTTGTGCTGACGCTCATATTCATTCAGTCCTTATCGATCATTCATTTGGCGAAGCCTTATGAGCCTCTCAAAAATGAAGAGATCGTTTCGTTAGTCATTTTACTGGCTTCCCTGATGACGGGTACTGTGGATTGGATGGTCGAAGGCATTTCGATGGAGCATGTACTTTCACGCTATTTGCTACTCGTGTTTGCTTTTGTCGGTGGTGGCACGATCGGTGCGGCTGTTGGTGTGGTTACAGGTCTCATCCTCAGTCTGGCTAATGTGAGTGCTCTTTTACAAATCAATCTGCTTGCTTTTTCCGGTCTTTTGGCAGGCTTGCTGAAGGAAGGCGGCAAAGTGGGCGTATCTGCAGGCTTATTAATCGGTACGGCTATTCTCGCGATTTACGGTGGAGCAGAAGAGACACTCTACTTCTCCTTGATCGAAACCTCCTTGGCCATTGTGCTCTTCGTTCTAACCCCTGCCGCTATTTGGAAAAAAGTAGCCAGATTTATCCCCGGGACCCCTGAGAATCTACAATCCCATCAAGAATATATGCGCCGAGTCCGCGATGTGACGGCGGGCAAAATCCAGCAATTCTCCGACTTGTTTACGCAACTTTCCCATAGCTTTGCCCAAACCGCCGATCCTGAAGAAATAGAAGAACAGGCTGATGCCTTTCTCAGCCGTGTATCTGAATTCACCTGCCAAAAATGCTGGAAAAAAGAACAATGCTGGGAAAAAGATACACAATCGACCTATGAAGGCATGCGCTTTTTAAGGGAAAAAGTGTACGAGCACGGTACATTGGCTGGGGTTACACCGCCCCGTGATTGGGAGCGTAAGTGTGTAAAAACAGAGAAGGTCATGACTGTGATGGAGCAGGAATACGATCGCCAGCAATCGTTTGACCAACTGAAAAAGCAGATAAAGGAAAGCCGAATGCTCGTAGCTGACCAGCTATCTGGAGTCTCTCGGGTCATGAGTGATTTTGCCCGGGAAATACAGCGAGAGGGAATGGAGCTGAGCTTTCAGGAAAAGCAGGTCTCACAAGCATTGGAGGGCTTGGGTCTGTCGGTACGCCGCGTAGAAATACACAGCTTGGAAGAAGGGAAGGTCGATATCGAAATCAGTCAGCCGACTTGCTATGGCCGCGATGAATGCGCGAAGATCGTGGCTCCCATGCTCACAGAGATACTGGGAGAAAACATTGTGGTTCGCGAGCGGCATTGTGAAGCACAAAAAGACGGTTCATGCACGATGTGCCTTGCTTCCGCCAAAACGTATGAGATCGATATCGGGATTGCAGGCGCAGCCAAAGACGGCAAGCTACTATCTGGTGACAGCTTCCGCACGATGGATTTGGGGAATGGAAAAATGGCGCTGGCGATCAGCGATGGAATGGGAAATGGCGAGCGGGCATCCATAGAGAGTCAATCAGCCCTTGATATGCTCCAGCAGCTTCTGCGTTCTGGCATGGACGAAAAAATTTCGATCAAAACCGTTAATTCCGTGCTCGCTCTGCGCTCCAAGGAGGAAATGTTCGCGACGGTGGACTTGGCTCTGATCGATTTGCAAACCGCTCATACCCGTTTTGTAAAAATCGGCTCCACCCCGAGCTTTGTCAAAAGAAATAAAGATGTCATCACGATTACCGCCAACAACCTGCCAGTTGGGATTTTGGAAGAAATCGAGGTGGATGTTGTATCTCGTATGCTCAAGCCTGGTGATCTGCTCGTCATGATGTCCGACGGTATCTATGAAGCGCCTCGCCATATTGAAAACAGGCAAGCGTGGATGAAGCGAATCATCAGCGAACTGGAGACGAATGATCCACAGGAGGTCGCTGATTTACTATTGGAAAAAGTCATTCGCCAGCATTCCGGACAAATTGTTGATGACATGACCGTGTTGGTGGCGCGAATTGACCGCTTTGTACCACAGTGGGCTGCCATCGCGGTACATGGCATGGAGAAGCTGGAGCGTCCTCGGATTGTGAGTTAGGAGTATGTTTTCTCTATTACCCGTCGATACTGTTGCTAAAAATATCCTGCGAAGTGAAGTGGATGAACGTTCGCTACACGGAGCTGGGACTGACAAAACAGATCGAATGGGGAGATTATTGTGAAAGAAGCGACACTTCGTCAAATACTGGTAGTGACAGACGGTTGCTCCAACTCAGGGATGAGTCCCGTTGCTGCGGCGGCATTGGCAAGGGAGCAAGGAATTACGGTTAATGTGATTGGCGTAATTGACAAGAGTGAGTTGGGTGAGAAAGGGGAGAAGGAGATCAGGGATATTGCGGAAGCAGGAGGTGGACTCTGCGACATCGTGTATCCCCAACAGCTTGCACAAACGGTACAAATGCTGACGCGAAAAGCAATGACGCGCACCATTCATCAAGTGGTAAATAAAGAATTAAAAGAGATTTTGGGCGATTCCGGAATAGAGGAGCTGGCACCTGATAAAAGAGTGCAGGTTGCCGGGATGGTTGACGAGTTGGGTGAAAGAAGCAGCTTGAACGTCGTGATGCTGGTCGATACCTCAGGAAGTATGAAGCCAAAGCTGTCGGCTGTTCAGCAAGCGATTCACGATTTCAGTATCAGTCTGCATTCACGGAGTGGCCATAGCAGAATGGCGGTCGGTTCATTTCCGGGGAAACAAAAGCATCTCGATATCCGCATTCCGTGGACAGAAAAGGTCGAGCAGGCCCATCAAATTACGAGTGATTTGGCAATGAGCGGAATTACTCCTACAGGCCCCGCCATCGTAGAGGCAATTGCCCTGTTTGAGCAGGACAAGCTCCCACGCTCACTGCAAGATCGTTACATCGATCAAGACGATGAGGACGATTCGAACGGAATGCTGCGTGACCATGTCTTTTAAGGCAGCCACCCCCGACCTGCCCAAGCACTTTACAGGCAAATGGAACAAAAAATCGTACCACGTCTTACGGGAGTTGGGGCGTGGTGCAAACGGGACCGTGTACTTGGTATCCCAAGGTGGCGTACAGCGCGCGGTTAAGGTCGGTGTGGAAGGGATGGATATTTTAATGGAAGTGAATGTGTTGAAAAGCACACAGCAGGGGCGGGATTCCGGAGTGGGACCGCTCCTGTGCGACGTAGATGATCTCGTTGTAAACGGGAAGGCCTGTACGTTTTATGCGATGGAGTATCTTCAAGGCTTACAACTGGATGAATATATCAAGCAAGAGGGTACGGACTGGGTGGCCGTGATGATGGTTCAATTGCTGGCTCGGCTGGATGTTTTGCATCAGCATGGCTATATTTTTGGCGATTTGAAACCGCAGAATGTGATGGTTACCCAAACGGACAAGCAGGTACGCTTGATTGATTTCGGTGGAGTGACCAAGCTGGGCAATGCGGTTCGGCAGTTTACAGAAGAGTATGATCGAGCTTTTTGGCACGCAGGTGATAGACGGGCTGAAGTAAGTTACGACCTGTTCTCGACAGCCGTGATGATGGTGCGTCTGACGGTTGGACCGGAAACGTGGAAAAACAGCCATGGTGACCCACGTCACACGATATTACTCTGTGATATAATACGAAAAAGTGACAGCCTGTATCCTTACCGAGAGCCTCTATTGAAGGCTTTTCACGGTAAGTTTGCGACCGCGAAAGAAATGCGAGCGGAGCTGTTGGCAGTCTTGCGAGATAGCATGGGCGCAAAACCGCAAAAGTCGCAAAAGAAAGCGCGGGCGAAAGGGAATGTAGGCGCGGGCATTAGCGGTCTTTTTGTCGCCTCGTTACTCCTATTGGCTGGTACTTTGTATTACGCATGGTTTATGTGAAGGATGTGACGGTTCGTGTCCTCAGATTTGGTGATGGATACTTGCTTGTTGGCAGGCTCGATTATTTTGAAAAACGGTGGAGAGACTTACCGGACGGAAGAGACAATGGCATTGATCGCAAAGGCTGCTGGGATGGATGATGTAAACAGCTCGGCAACGCCCACTAGTATCATCCTGTCCTTTCGTTGCAGTGGATTCGATCATACAAGAATGGTTCGTACCCCCAAACGTACGACCAACCTCAATAAAATAACGCTCGTGAATGATGTTTCCCGACAGTTTGTCGGTGGGAAAATTAATTTGGAGCAAGCCTATCGGACGCTGCGTGAGATCGATCAGAAAAAGCAGATCTATCCGAAATGGTTGCAGCATCTAGCAGCCGCTACGGCCAGCGGCTCCTTTGCTATGCTTGCAGGGGGAGATTGGGGCAGTCTGGTTCCCTCTGCGATAGCCGGGTTGATTGTGAACCTGAGCCAGGAATATTTAGAACAGTTTGTCCGGATGAAGTTTTTTACGGAGTTCTCTGCCGCTTTACTAGGAGGACTTTTCGCGTTGTTGACCGTGACGGTCTTTCCGCAGTTGCATTTAAGCATCATTATTATTGGTGCGATGCTTCCGTTGTTTCCGGGGATCGCCATCACTAACTCACTTCGAGATTTGATGGCTGGTGATTTGGTTGCAGGTGTTTCACGCGGGGTAGAAGCGATGCTGACAGCTGTCTCCGTAGCGGTAGCCACAGCCATTATTCTTTCGTTTACGAGGTGAGTACGATGTTGTTAAAAGGATTGGCGCTTAGCTTCGCCTCCTCAGTAGCGTGGTGTGTGCTATTCAATGTGCCGGTTCGAACAATCGTAGCGGCTGGTTTAGCCGGAGTGGTCGGGTTTCTCGTCTACTCCATTCTTCCGATCTACGGTGCAGAGGTCTTGCTGTCGACGTTTGTTTCAGCTGCTGTTGTCTCTTTGCTCAGCCAGCTCTTATCTATTATACTGCGAGTTCCTTCTACGAATTTTAGCGTCGCAGGCATTATTCCACTGGTGCCGGGATCGTTGGCTTACAAAGCCATGCTTGCTTTTGTAAACAACGATTATGTCGGAGGGATTACTCAGGCGACCAAGACATTGATGGTGGCTGGCGCGATTGCTTCTGGACTTATATTTGGAATTTCGGTTCTGACGATCTGGAAAGGAGCCCGCTATGCTGGCAAGCGTGCGCAACGAGATTGAGGCCGAGGGGCTTTTGCTTCCAGGTGAGAGTGTTGTTGTCGGAATATCCGGCGGTAACGATTCTACTGCACTGTTGCATATATTGGCTTCTCTCAATAAACAATACCAGTATCATTGGAAGCTGCATGCTGTCCATCTGAATCACGGCTTTCGTGGGGAAGAGGCAAGGCAGGACGCACTCTATGCAGAAGAGCTGTGTCGTGAACTCGGCGTGGTTTTCCACCTATTTGAGTATGACGTCCCCGCTTATATGGAAAAGACGGGATTGGGCGGGCAAGAAGCGAGCCGCGACATTCGCTATCGGCTGTATCGAGAGGTAGGTCTGGCGCAAGGAGCGACCAAGCTGGCATTGGCCCACCATGCTGACGATCAGGTGGAAACGATTCTCTTTCGTTTTGTGCGAGGTAGCAGATTGCATGGACTGACAGGGATGCCGAAGCGAAGAATGCTTGCGGATTGCCCGATTGAGCTCGTGCGTCCGCTCTTGCATAAAACGCGTCAAGAACTGGAAGGCTACTGTCGGGAACATCAACTCGTCCCTCGTGAGGATAGTAGCAACCAATCGCGCAAGTATACGCGCAATCTGCTACGTCTGGATGTCATGCCTTTATTAGAAAAAGTGAATGACAAGTATCGAGAGCATATCTTGGCAACTGCAGAGGCAATTCGGCAGGACGAAGCGCTTTTAATGCGGCTGGCGAATGAGCAGTTGGAAAAGGTAATGATTGAGAAAAAACCTGAAGCATTTTTGATGGACAATGACAAGTTTCAAACTTGTGACGTTGCTTTACAAAGGAGAATGATTACTCTAATATTAAGTTATCTCTCAAAACATACCGAATGGTCTTCGCAACATGTGGAGACCGTTTTGCACATGCTAGGGGGAAGTCGCCCTTCTGCGGAATTGCATTTGCCCAATGACCTGGTAGTCGACCGGGTGTACGAGCGAATCACTTTTCGTCGTAGAAAGCGACAGGATCGCATACATACGTATAGTTACGAACTCGCCGTTCCCGGTGTAACCTGGATCGACGAGAGCAAGGCCACGGTACATATTACTTACCTGGAAGGTCCCATGGATTGGGAGCGACTCTCGGCAAATGAAGCGGTCTTTGATGCCGATCAGTTGCCAGGATCGCTGTATTTGCGTAACCGAAAACCTGGAGACCGCATCACCCTGTTTGGCTCAGCAAATGGAAAAAAGCTAAAGGATTTATTGATTGATGCCAAATTTCCACGAGCATGGCGTGACAAGCTTCCGCTTTTGACGGCGGGGGATGAGGTGATTTTGGTACCAGGTGTGCGCCGTTCCGCCGTAGCGCCTATCAATGGACAGACCAGGCGTTTTCTACACGTGCGGGTAGAGTTTGGAGAAGATTGGCGGGAGGTTTTTTCATGAATCAAGACATCGAGAAGATTTTGCTATCAGAAGAGGATATTGCAGGTAAAGTTCGAGAACTGGGTGAGACGCTGGCTGCAGAATACAAGGATAAAAATCCATTGGTCATCTGCGTGCTGAAAGGCGCAGTCATTTTTATGGCTGATCTGATCCGTCACATGAGCATTCCCTGCGAAATGGACTTTATGGCAGTTTCCAGCTACGGAAGTGGAACAGAGTCCTCTGGCATGGTGAAAATCTTGAAGGATCTCGATACATCTGTGGAAAACAGACACGTACTGGTTGTAGAAGACATCATGGACAGTGGACTGACACTGAGTCGCTTGGTAGAGCTGTTGCGCCATCGGGAAGCTGCTTCTGTAAAAGTGGTGACTCTCCTGAACAAACCAGAGCGTCGCAAGGTGGATATTTCACCGGATTACAAGGGTTACGATGTTCCAGACGAATTCGTTGTGGGATATGGCTTGGACTATGCCGAGCACTACCGTAATCTGCCTTATATCGGTGTATTGAAGCCTGAGGTCTACACGAAGTAGGTTTGTTGTGGAGACCGTACTTTCTATGATAAAATGTGAAAAGTGTCTGTTCGTGAGAGGAGGTAAGGAATGAATCGCTTTTTTCGTAATACCGGGTTCTACCTACTGATTTTTCTTGTCACGGTCGGGATCGTGAATTTCATCCTCTCCGGTACTGATAAGGTTGGGAAACTTACATATCAGGAATTCCGGGTACAGCTAAAAGCTGACAACGTCACCGATTTGTCTATTCGACCTGAAAATGGTACTTACAGAGTAGAGGGTACGTTGGCTAAAGCTATTCCGGGACAGGAAAGCAACAAATTCTTCACCAATGTTTTTTTGTATGACTCAGATATTATTAAGCTAGTCGAAGAGAAAATTGATGCACAAAAGATGAAGAATGTAGTTGTTAATCCTGCCGAGGGTAACAGCATTTGGCTCACGTTCTTGACCTCTATCATTCCTTTTGTCATCATCTTCATCCTGTTTTTCTTTCTTCTGAATAATGCCCAAGGTGGCGGAAGCCGAGTAATGAACTTCGGTAAAAGCCGCGCGAAGCTTTACAACGAAGAAAAGAAACGCGTTACTTTTGACGACGTAGCAGGAGCGGACGAAGAAAAGGCTGAGCTGGAGGAAGTCGTTGATTTCCTGAAAGACAACCGCAAGTTCAATGCGGTTGGCGCTCGTATTCCAAAAGGGGTACTGCTCGTAGGTCCTCCGGGTACAGGTAAAACCTTGCTCGCGCGTGCTGTTGCAGGCGAAGCTGGTGTGCCATTCTTCAGCATCTCCGGTTCTGACTTCGTGGAAATGTTCGTTGGGGTAGGTGCATCCCGCGTACGTGACCTGTTTGAAAATGCTAAGAAAAATGCTCCTTGCATTATCTTTATTGACGAGATTGACGCCGTGGGTCGTCAACGCGGAGCTGGACTCGGCGGCGGCCACGACGAACGCGAGCAAACTCTCAACCAGTTGCTCGTAGAGATGGACGGTTTTGGTGGAAACGAAGGGATTATCATGATCGCTGCGACCAACCGACCTGACATTCTCGACCCAGCTCTCTTGCGTCCGGGACGTTTTGACCGTCAAATTACAGTTGATCGTCCTGATATCAAAGGCCGTGAAGCGGTACTGAAGGTTCATGCCCGCAACAAGCCGATTGGCGAAGACGTGAAGCTGGAAGTGATTGCTCGTGGTACATCGGGCTTCACAGGTGCAGATTTGGAGAACTTGCTGAATGAAGCGGCTCTCTTGACTGCCCGCAGAAACAAAAAGCAAATCACGATGACGGAAGTAGACGAAGCGATTGACCGCGTGATTGCAGGTCCAGCGAAGAAGTCTCGCGTAGTGAGCGAAGACGAGCGCCGTCTGGTTGCCTTCCACGAAGCCGGTCATACGATCATCGGATACCACTTGAGAAATGCAGAAATGGTACATAAGGTAACAATCATTCCGCGCGGCCAAGCTGGCGGATACACCGTGATGCTGCCGAAGGAAGACCGTTTCTTTGCTACCAAAACAGACCTGCTCGACAAAATCGTTGGCCTGTTGGGTGGACGTGTTGCGGAAGAATTGGTGCTCGGGGATATTAGTACCGGGGCGCATAATGACTTCCAACGCGCGACTGCTATCGCTCGCAGCATGATTACCGAATACGGAATGAGCAAGCTCGGACCGATGCAATTCGGTAAGAGTCAAGGTCAGGTATTCCTGGGCCGTGACTATGGCAATGAGCGTAACTACTCCGATAAGATTGCGTACGAGATCGATCAAGAAATGCAAAATATTATCAACGAGTGCTACGCAAAGTGTACAGAATTGCTGACGAAGCACCGTGATCAGCTCGATCTGATTGCGAACACGCTGCTCCGTGTTGAGACTCTCGATGCTGAACAGATCAAGCAATTGATCGAAACAGGTAAAATGGATAACGATCCAGATGCAAATAAAGATGTGGTCGTGAACATTCAACCGAAGCTGGAAGAAGTAAAAGAAGAAGTAAAAGAAGAACCAAAGCAAGAAGATACAAACGAAGAACCGAAACAATAAGGGGCGCCTCAGGTGCCCTTTTTTGCAATATCGGAAAGTATTAGGTTAAGTTTTTAAAAGGTATCGATGAAGCAATAAAGCTGGTGAGAAGAAAAAGCACAGGGCTCGTAGACCTTGACAACGCCACCCCAGTCGGAACTTAAAAAAGGGGACCACGCTTGTCGAACACTTCTTCCTTGAGAAACATCCGCCCGTAGGGTGGCTTTGGCTCGACGGTCCCCTTTTTTAAGTGGAGACGGCCAGTGAATCACCATGCTGGCGCGTCAGAGTCGAAGAGAACTGTGCTTTTTCTTCTCCTCCACTATAGTGACTCAACTCCAAAGGGAATGAGAGGGATTGGATATGTTGCTTACACCAGGCATGGCTGCATTTGACATGGATGGAACCTTACTGACTCACGATTCAAAGCTGACAGAAGGAACGAAAGAAGCACTTCGCCAATTACAACAGCAAGGCTGCAAACTCGTTTTGTCTACGGGCAGGATGTATGGCTCCGCTCAAATTCCGATCGATTCCTTTCCTTTTGACGGCTATGTCTGTAGCAATGGCGGCACTGTTTTCGAGGGGGATGGCACGCTGGTCCGTCAATGGCTCCTTCCCACTGAGATGGTAATCGGTGCGATCCATGCACTGAGGCAAGAAACGATTTATTATGAGCTTCATGATACGAATAGCAATCGCTGGATGATCAAAGAAGACCGTGAACGTTTGGAAGCGACCATGAGTGAGGACGCATCTGTAGAAGGATTCTCGATTTTGAGTTTTCCTTATTACAGACTCGCACGCGTAGAGCCTTTGGCAGAAGTACTGGAAAAAGTAGAGTCAGGGGAAGTAGAAATCGTCAAGTTCTTCGTCTGGCATCAAGACCTGGATCGTCTGGAGTGGGTGAAAGAGCAGCTAAAGCCTTGGAGCGAGCAAGTGACTATCACTTCATCCGGCAAGCAGAATGTCGAAGTAATTCCTCAAGGGGTTTCCAAATGGGAAGGGCTTCAATACTTTTGTGAGAAATGGGGAATCTCCCCAGAGAAAGTGATGGCATTTGGCGATGCCGAAAACGATCGTGAGGCATTGACGGGCGCAGGATATTCCGTTGCAATGGAAAACGCTTCTGACGAGATCAAGCAAGTGGCCAAATATATCGCCCCACACCATAATGAGGAAGGCGTAGCCCGCTTTATTCGGGAGCGCGTTCTCGGAGAAAAGGGCGAGTAAGAGAATGAAAAAGCAGAAGCTGCGTCTGTACAGGCCGGTTTCTGCTTTTTTTGTGCAAAATGTACCACGTTGACAAGGGGAGGTTATACGCTTACAATGACCGTAAATTATGACACCACCGTAGGGGGATTTTTTCCATGGACGCTTTAGCGTTAGAAAAAAAAGCCCAGCGCAACGCTGAGTTACGTGAACGACTGCTACAGCTGAAGAAAGAGCGTAATGCCATCATTCTTGCTCACTTTTACCAACGTCCCGAGATTCAGGAGGTCGCTGACTTCATTGGCGATTCCTTTGGATTGGCGCAGAAAGCAAAAGAAACGGATGCCGATGTGATTTTGTTCTGTGGGGTTCACTTCATGGGAGAAAGTGCAAAAATTCTCAATCCCCAAAAGACCGTCATTATTCCTGATGAACGGGCTGGCTGTCCGATGGCGGACATGGTGAACGTAGATGGACTGCGCAAGCTCAAAGCACAGCATCCAAATGCAAAAGTAGTGGCTTACATCAATACTTCTGCGGATGTTAAAGCCGAAACTTACATCTGCTGTACGTCGTCCAACGCGAAGCGCGTGATCGAGTCGATCGACAGCGATGAGATCATTTGGGTGCCGGACAAAAACCTCGGCCACTATGTATCCCAATTCACGGACAAAAAAATGATTATTTGGGAAGGGTACTGCAATACGCATGACCAACTGTCTGTAGAAGACATCATGACGTTGAAGCAGCAGCACCCAGAGGCTGTGGTTGTCGTTCATCCGGAGTGCCGCCCAGAAGTGGTATCCCTGGCTGACTACGTTGGTTCCACGACCGGAATTTTGAAATACTGCCGTGAGTCTTCGCACAAGGAGTTTATCATTGGAACGGAAGACGGCACACGCTACATGCTGGAAAAGGACAGCCCGGACAAAACGTTCATTTTCGCTTCCAAGTACCTCGTTTGCCCGAATATGAAGGTGAACAACCTGAAGAAGTGCGTCGAGGCGCTGGAGAATATGAAGCCGGAGATTTTTGTGCCAGAGGATGTTGCTGATGCGGCACGTGCTTCCTTGGAGCGTATGCTTGCGGTAGCGCCTGCTTAACGGGCAGTCTGATTAAATGCAAAAAGGGAGTAGAGCGCAGGGGCTTTACTCCCTTTTTCTATTAGGAGGCTTTGGTTAAGGGCTGGATAACAGCAAGGAGCCGTATACATCTTTTACTCGTCTGATGGCATGGAGCAAACAAGGTTTAGCGAACAGGTAAACCATCCCACAGACACACGTGAAAACCATAACGAGGTAGCTCAGGTATAACAAGATTTTCTATAAAATGAAAAAAAGAAAGACCTCCTCGCCGGGAAGTCTTGTTATCTGTGTTTAGGAAGGCATCGGGGTAGGAGTTGGTTTTCCGTAGCCTTGCCCGTAGGTTTGGTCTATGTAGGTACGAATTTCTTTTGTAGATTTGCCTTCTGCTTTCAGCTTGCCGGAAATAACAGCGATTTCCATGCATACACCGCAGCGAGTACCGTGGTCATCCCAGACAATGGAGCCATCAGACTTTTCTTCTTTGATGAAGCAGTTGCCATTATGCCCGTGTCCAGCACTTTCACCACAACCACAATAGCATGGAATGGATTTGAGCAGCTCACGATTTGCGGCAGCAACTTTGTAGGAATCGATAATGACAGGGTCTTGGTTGTCTAAAAATTTTGGTAGCTGATCAGCGGAAGCAGTCAATTCCTGCAAATCTCCATTGGGGGCGTGCTGCGTGTGATCGCTATGATTCTGTTCAGATTGATCAGTAGAGCCACAGCCAGTAAGCAGAGCTGCGGTGATAAAAGTAATGGCTAACCATGATTTACGTTTCATCTTGGACATACCTCCTGCCAATTATTTTATCATAATGAGATGGAGAAATTGTGAAGCTGGGAGAGAAGATGTGTACGTATGACGTTTAAATCGGAATAAATCCTATTTACTTTTTGGGCTCCTCTCCGTATAATGAAAAACGATAAGAGCGTAAATCGGAATCATTTTGAATTGGAGCAGGAGGAAATATAGATGAAAAGAGCGATGTTAGCAGCCCTCAGTTTCATTACGGCAGTGGGGTTGGTTGGATGTGGAGCAGCAAACGAAACGGCTGGGACTCCGCAAGCTGGCAATGAAGCGTCAGGGAAGCCAAAAGTATACACGACGATTTATCCATTGGAATATGTAGCGAAGCGAATCGGTGGTGAACACGTGGAGGTAACGAATCTGGTTCCCGCTGGCGTAGAGCCTCACGACTACGAACCAACCGCAAAAGACATAGTCGCTCTTTCCGGAGCAGATATCTTCGCTTATAACGGCAGTGGTTTGGAGCTGTGGGTAGAGAAGGCTGTAACTAACCTCGACAAAAACAAGACAACGATCGTAAATGCGACGGAAGGTCTCGAGATGATTCGTGCAGCTGAGCATGAGCATGAAGGAGAAGGCCACACAGAAGAAGGCCACGCAGAAGAAGCGGGTCATGACCACGGGGATCTGGACCCTCATGTCTGGCTCGATCCGATGCAACTGAAGGCACAGGCGGAGAAGGTCAAAAATACACTCGTGCAAAAGGATCAGGCGCACGCTGCTGATTACGAAAAGAACTACACACAATTAGCAACAGACCTGGAACAGCTGGATAAAGATTTTAAAGATATGGTTACGCAAGCGCCGAAGAAAGAATTCATGGTTTCTCATAGCGCATTCAGCTATATGGCAAAACGATACGGGCTGGAGCAAGTAGCGATCTCTGGGGTCAATCCTTCTGATGAGCCATCCACAACAGAGTTGAAGAGCTTGGTTGAGCATGTAAAGGAACACAAAATTTCTTATGTGCTGTTCGAGACATTGGTTTCTCCGAAGGTAGCGGAAGTGATTGCGAAGGAAGCTGGCGTGAAGACGGCTACGCTTAATCCGTTGGAAGGTTTGACGGAAGATGATGTAAAGGCGGGTCGTGATTACTTGTCTATCATGCGCGACAATATGAACACTTTGAAGACTGCACTCCAATAAGCTTTCCCTCGAAAAGATGTCGCTGGCCAGGCGGCATTTTTTCATTGATTAGTAGGATGCTTGTGGTTCGGGCAAAATCGTAGTACGATGAAGGGAATCAAATAAGAACAAATCCGATTTAAGGGATGGATATTTCATGGAACCACATAAACAAGAGGTGCCAGTTATTAAGCTCACAGGCGTCTCCTTTCAATATGAAGACAAACAGGTTCTCGATGAGGTTGAATTCACACTGGAACGCGGAGACTTTGTGGGCATCGTCGGGCCCAACGGATCAGGAAAATCTACGCTGATGAAGCTAATTTTGGGTCTGTTGACGCCAAACAAAGGGACAGTGGAGCTGTTCGGGCAACCGCTATCCAAGTTTCGTGAATGGAATCGCATTGGATACGTCGCTCAACAGGTCGCGCATGGAGCTGGTGGATTTCCGGCGACAGTCCGAGAAGTCGTTTCTTCTGGATTGGTCGGCAAAGTGGGCCTTTTTCGCAGACTGACCAAACAGCATCATGAGAATGTTCGGGCTGCGGTGGAGCGTGTCGGCTTGTTGGAAAAGCTGGATCAACGAATCGGCAACTTGTCCGGTGGGCAATTGCAGCGCGTATTCATAGCGCGAGCTCTCGTGGCTGAACCGGAGCTGTTGATTCTTGATGAGCCAACAGTCGGAGTCGATCAGGAATCGATCGATCAATTTTACAGCTTGCTTCGTTCGCTGAAGGAAGAGAACGGATTGACGATGATGATCGTCAGCCACGATGTGGGAGTCATGTCTCAATGGGTGACCAAGGTGGCTTGTGTGCAGAAGAAAATTCACTTCCACGGAACAGCGCACGATTTTGAGCACAACCAAGACAAAATCTTGCAAAGTATGTACGGTGATTCGGTCAGACTGCTGTCTCATCATCATTAAGCTTTGTAAATAGGTAAGAAAGAAGGAATATACACATGCTTGCTGATTGGTGGCAGTATGACTTTTTGCGGTATACCCTGTTTTCAGGGATTTTAATTGGTCTGATTTGCCCTATTTTGGGCACGTTTCTCATTGTTCGTCGCTTGTCGATGATGGCAGATGGCTTGTCACACGTCACACTGTCTGGTGTAGCTGCCGGGATGCTCATTTCCAAAAAGGTCGCCTTTTTCTCCCTCGTCAATCCGCTGTTTTTCGGGATGTTGTTTGCGGTGATCGGTTCGTTGTTCATCGAGCGGTTGCGTAAGGTGTACAAAGCGTATCAGGATTTGGCGATTCCGATTATTTTATCTGCGGGGCTTGGGCTGTTTACGGTATTGATCAGTATCGCAGACGGTTTTAATGCAGATTTGTATTCGTACTTGTTCGGAAAAATCGTGACGGTGTCCATCGAAGACCTGTATGCACTGATTGGTGTGGCAGTTGTCGTTTTAGGGACAGTCGTGTTGATTTACAAGGAGCTTTTCGCGGTTTCTTTTGACGAGGAATTCGCTCGCGTCTCCGGCGTGGCAAGGCGTTCGATCAACCTGTTGTTTATGGTGCTCGTCGCTCTGACGATTGCGGCTTCCATGCGTATTGTCGGTGTCCTGTTAATCTCGGCGCTGATTACGCTTCCGGTAGCGGCTAGTCTGCAAATCGCAAAAAGCTTTCGTCAAACGATTTTCTTGTCGATTTTGTTCGCGGAGTTTTCCGTGCTGAGCGGTTTGTATTTTGCCTATCTCCTTGATTGGGCATCTGGTGGTACAATTGTACTGATGGCAGTACTGGTTATGCTGGTTGTATTGGGTGTAAAAAAGCTGCGGGTCGCTTTCCGATAAGAGTTTTCCAGTTATGACAAAAGGAAGGAGTGTTTGTCGATGAAAGTAGAAGAAGCGCTGCAAATATTGAAAGAACATGGTTTCAAGTATACCGGCAAGCGGGAGGAGATGATTCGAATCTGCGCAACCGAGAAGCGATACCTGTCTGCCAAGGATATTATGGAACGAATCAAGGAGCAGTATCCAACACTCAGCTTCGATACCGTCTATCGCAACATTTCCACTTTTGTTGAGCTGGGGATTCTGGAGGAGACGGAGTTGGATGGGGAAGGCAGATTCCGTTTGGCCTGTTCGACAGATGGACACCATCATCACCATGTGATTTGTACGGAATGTGGAAAGACTTCTTCTTTGCCAGGATGTCCGATGAATATCATTTCCGCGGTACCGGAAGAGTTTCAGGTGACGGGGCACAAGTTCGAGGTATATGGCACGTGTAAAGAATGTGTAACGCATTCGAATTAATCGGATAGAGGGGAGTGCTCGCTTTTGCGGGTGCTCTTTTTTTGCATCTCCTTCAAGCATGTATTTGCTATAATGGGTGGAAAATCATCAGTTACAAGAGAGAAGGGACACAGTCATGATTCCCCGTTATATTGTGGACTTTGATTTGCACACCTTACCTCGGATGAGGGCAGATGTAGCTGTTATTGGCGCAGGGATTGCTGGGTTGTATACGGCGTTGCAAACGAGTGAGTATGCGGATGTGGTGTTGATCAGCAAGAAGGGACTCGATGATAGTAATACACGCTGGGCTCAGGGAGGAATCGCTGCTGTAACAGCCCAATCGGATTCTCCCGCCCTTCATCGACAGGATACGTTAATCGCTGGAGCAGGTCTTTGCTCGTATAACGCTGTGGAAGTACTGGTGCATGAAGGTCCTGATCGCTTGCATGAACTGATTGCATACGGAACGGAATTTGACCGCGATGAACAAGGGGAGTATGAGCTGACACAGGAAGGCGCGCATAGCAAACGGCGAATTTTGCATGCGAATGGAGATGCCACTGGAGCAGAGATCGTCCGCGCACTGTCCAAGCGTGTGATGGAGCAGCCAAACATTCAGGTTCTGGAATATCATTTTGCTGTGGATGTCATCACGCAGGATGGCGAATGCGTGGGAGTCCTCGTGCGGAAGCCGGATGGCGAACTGTTTTTCCTGGAAGCCAAAGCAACGGTACTGGCTACAGGAGGTGCAGGTCAGCTTTACCGTTACACAACGAATCCGCAAATCGCTACCGCAGATGGGATCGGCATCGCATATCGGGCGGGCGCTCGAATTAAAGATGTGGAATTTATTCAGTTTCATCCGACTGCGCTTTACTATCCGGGAGCCCCGCGCTTTTTGATTTCGGAAGCCGTTCGTGGGGAGGGTGCCATTTTGCGTAACAGCAATGGTGATCGCTTCATGGAAAAGTACCATCCGCAAAAAGAGCTGGCGCCGCGTGATATTGTCGCCAGGGCGATTGTCTCTGAGATGGAACAGACGAAGTCTACGTTCGTGTATCTCGACATTACCCACGAATCGGAGGAGCTTATTAAGCGGCGTTTTCCGACGATTTATAATTTTTGCTTACAATACGGGCTCAATATGGTGACAGATTGGATTCCAGTAGCTCCTGCCTGCCATTATATTATGGGTGGGGTCCAGACTGACTTGAACGGGGAGACATCGACGAGGCGGCTTTTTGCATGCGGGGAAGCTTCCTGCACAGGAGTACATGGAGCGAATCGACTGGCCAGCAACTCGTTATCGGAAGCGGTTGTATTCGGTCACCGGATCGCGGAGCGGATCAAGCAGATGGATGATTTGCCAAGCATTCATCCCTTCGAGGTTGTTTTCAAGCAAAAACTGCCCCAAACGT
Source organism: Brevibacillus sp. RS1.1 (assembly GCF_013284365.1). Lineage (NCBI taxonomy): Bacteria > Bacillati > Bacillota > Bacilli > Caryophanales > Paenibacillaceae > Brevibacillus > Brevibacillus sp. RS1.1. The sequence continues at coordinate 3,373 of NZ_JABSVA010000011.1, read as the reverse complement.
TCAATACACGTGAACAACGATTGAAAATGCAAAAGCTCATGTTGCGGCATGTTAGTGTGAAGCGTGACGATAAGGGATTAACGAAAGCACTAGCAGAGCTTGCGCGAATGGAGCAATACTACCAGTACGAGCCTGAGAGTCTGGAAACGTTTGAATTCTTCAATCTGTTGAATACTGCCGTCCTGACAACGAGAGCGGCACTTTTGCGGGAAGAAAGCAGAGGTGGGCATTATCGTACTGATTTTCCGAATAAAGACGACTTGGTGTGGCGCAAGCATTTGATCCAGTCTGTAGAAGATGGTGTCCAAGAGGAGTGTGAGAAGCATGATGTGGAATAAACGGGAGCTTCAGCGAAAAATAGAGGAATGGCTACAGGAAGACGTGGGATTTGGTGATGTGACGACCATGAGCACGATTCCTGAATCGGAACAGGGTGTCGGCATTTTATATGCGAAGGAAGCGGGAATCGTGGCAGGCTTGCCGATTGCGGAGCAAGTATTTGCCACGGCTGATTCTACCCTCGTTTTTGAGGCAAAAGTAGAAGAAGGAGCACGAGTGGAGATTGGTCAGCAGATCGCCGAAGTCAGCGGCTCAGTTCGTTCGATTTTGAGCGGAGAACGACTTGCCCTTAATTTAATGCAACGTTTGTCTGGGATTGCCACGAAAACGAGTGAATACGCAACGGCCGTCGCAGGGACGAAGGCACGAGTTGTCGATACGAGAAAGACTACGCCAGGCCTTAGGGCTTTGGAAAAGTACGCAGTTCGAGTCGGGGGAGGCTACAATCACCGTTTTGCCTTGTATGATGCCGTGATGATCAAGGACAATCATATCAAAGGAGCGGGCGGTATCGCACAAGCTGTTGCAGCGGCACGCGCGGTTATTCCTCATACGATGACAGTAGAGGTAGAGGCCGAATCATTCGAACAGGTTCAGGAAGCATTGGCAGCAGGTGCCGATACGATCATGCTCGACAATATGTCCCTCGATCAAATGGTGGAAGCCGTGCAGTTTATCAATGGACGGGCCGTTGTCGAGGCATCTGGCGGTGTGAGTCTGGAGACGATTGGTGACATTGCAAAAACAGGCGTAGATATCATTTCGGTAGGGGCGCTGACTCATTCTGTCAAAGCGTTTGATATCAGCCTCGATCTGAATACGCGCAAGCGGTAAGGAGCGACCACGATGTTATTGGTGATCGATATAGGCAACTCCAATATTGTGTTGGGTTTGTATGAAGGCGACGAGCTCCAACACCATTGGAGAGTGTCCACGGATCGTAACAAAACGGAAGACGAGTACGGCATGCTCGTCAAAAGCTTGTTTGGTAGCGTGGGGCTTGACTTTGAACAGGTGAGAGGCGTCATTATCTCGTCTGTCGTGCCACCTTTAAACCTCACGATTGAACGTATGTGCGGGAAGTACATGCAACAAAAAGCACTGATTATCGGACCGGGTATCAAGACGGGACTGAACATCAAGTATGAGTATCCGCGAGAGGTAGGTTCCGATCGAATCGTGAACGCTGTTGCTGCGATTCATCATTATGGCGCACCACTTATTGTTGTCGATTTCGGTACGGCGACGACCTTTTGCTATGTGGATGAGCGGGCGCAGTATTGGGGCGGGGCGATTGCTCCTGGTATTGGGATATCGACCGAGGCACTCTTTACCCGTGCTGCCAAGCTGCCGCGAATCGAAATCACCAAGCCTGCAAGTGTAGTCGGGCGCAATACGATAGCGGCGATGCAGGCCGGCATTTTCTATGGGTTCGTCGGACAGGTTGAAGGCATTGTACGCAGAATTATGGATGAATACGGTACGCAGCCTACCGTAGTTGCTACGGGAGGGCTGGCCTCTCTTTTTGCGAATGAGACCTCTTGTATCCATGTCGTGGATCAGAATCTTACGCTAAAAGGACTACGTCTGATCTACGAGCGGAATCAATCATAGCGACTGGCGCACGTATTTGCAGAAAAACATTTCAGGATCATCTGGATCTAGGTGAGTCAGGGTTCCGCAGTGAACGTATCCGAGCTTTAGGCAGAGGCGTTGCATTCTTTCGTTGGAAAGGTTAGTAGAAGTGAACAATTTCTCCGTAGGGGAGATCGTTTCCAGATAACGCATCATCTCCTCGCCAACGCCTCGGTTCTGATAGTGAGGGTGAACAATGAGTAGATGAATAAAGCTGTTCTTAAAAAACGATTGATTGATGATGGCAAAACCGACGATATTCATGTCGATTAACGCCAAGTAGCAATGCCCTTTTTCGATGGCTTCTTGAAGTTCAGATGAACGACTGGTTGAACCAATAACGATTGCATCAATCGTACAGACAGCAGGAATGTCTTGAGGAGTAGCTAGACGGATCGAGGTCATCCATTTCAAATCCTTTCTACTTGTAATTGTTGCCTGTGTTGTATGGAGTGATAAAAGGGTGTTAAACTACTGGTAGAGATATTGATGATCCGACATATAAATAAAGGAGCCAATACCGTTGCAGCGGCAAGGCTCCTGAGACAAGTAGCTGTGGCACACCCACGGCGCGCATGATTACAAAAACAGCGAACCCACCGTCAGGCGGTCAACCTTAGGCGGTGGGTTTTCGCTTGTTACGCCACTTTCTTATCCAGCGGTAGAGCTTCCTGGTGCTAAACCAGAGGCTTAGCAAGGTTGCCAGTACTTTTAGGAAAAGGTAAAGCGTGCCGAGCGAGACCATCAGCATCACCTCCTTTACAGGAAGCTGTGCCGTGGTCTTCCACCGCCAGTCTTGTCTCGAGTTAAATTATACCATCTCGGCTTTCTTTATGGTGAGTTCTGTTATTAGTGTAGATACGAGCCGACTCGACAAAAAGAGTGGTATTCGGCGAGTAACATCACTACTGACAGGTAATGATATATACGTAATTCGCATCTGTGGGGGGAGACAGAGAAAAAAGTTGAGATTTTCATTACTTTTCGTTGACAGTACATCCTCCACGCGCTACAATGGCTATTGTGCCTAGCAGAAAAGTTATGTCACATTGAACTTTTTAAGTTTATTTAAAAAAGTTCTTGCGTTTCAGATGAAAGCATGCTAACATATGAATTCTGAAAGGCAAACAAGCGGATCGCTTTGATCCACTTCAAATATACGGATGGATGTCCGAGCGGCCGAAGGAGCACGATTGGAAATCGTGTAGGCGGTGTCGAACCGTCTCGTGGGTTCAAATCCCACTCCATCCGCCATCACTTTCTTAGAAATGGCCCGTTGGTGAAGCGGTTTAACACAGCAGCCTTTCACGCTGTCATTCAGGGGTTCGAATCCCCTACGGGTCACCTAGCAAAATGCCCTGCAATCGCAGGGGTTCTGGAGGCTTAGCTCAGCTGGGAG
>NZ_JABSVA010000010.1:0-171413 GCF_013284365.1 Brevibacillus sp. RS1.1 | reverse complement strand
TGTGCAATTCGTCCGAAGACGACTTTTCTATCTTATCGTATCGCAACTGTTTTTGCAAGAGGTTTTTTAAACCATTTCACTTCGTTCAGCAGCGACAAGATCTAATATAACAAAATCACCAGGTATAAGTCAAGTGTTTCTCTTACTTTTTTATTGATGATTTTTCATTTGCATTGATTGTTTCGAGCAGAATTTAAATATAAATGAAACAAGTCACGGTGTCAACAGGAAAAACGAATAGCGATTCTCTTTTTATTTCACACTATAAACGCTTGGCGCTTTAGCTGCGTACCCGTGAAGTATCCAACAATTAAACGGCGGTGTTACTATGGATCCAAAACCAACCTATGAAGAATACGAAAACGATCATTACAGTGAATTATCTACTGTAGAGTCACAACGCAATGAAATCCTTCAGGAAGAATTCCCTGAGGGGCCATTTGGAGCTGCCACGAACGAAGCTCGCTTAGGGAAAGCAACAGGCTGGGAGCCCGGACAGCATTCCACCACCACTCGATTCACTTATGAAACAAGGCTAATGCATCAAGACCTTCCTAGACAAGACCCATCCGCGCACCCCATTCATGATGATCCGAACGAAGAAGAATAAATAAAAAAACCAAGCCCCCACTTCAAACAAGCAGGGGGCTTGGTCGATCTTATCAAAGAATGTATGACTACTCCTCAGCCACTACATGAGTCGTTAAGGTTCCGATTCCTTCAATGGTTACCGAAATTTCATCACCTGGAACAAGCTCACCTACACCAGATGGCGTCCCGGTTAAAATAACATCGCCGGGGCGAAGCGTCATGACCGCAGATACAGCCTCGATCAGCTGCGGAATCGAAAAAATCAATTGATCTGTGCAAGCATCCTGACGCACTTCCCCGTTTACTCGTGTCACGATACGCAAATGATGGTAATCCAGTTTGGCTGCAATAGCAGGTCCAAGCGGACAAAATGTATCAAAGCCTTTTGCCCGAGTCCATTGGCCATCGCTCATCTGCAGATCGCGCGCGGTCACATCAATCGCACAAGTAAATCCCAAAATATAATCGTCTGCATCCGCAGCCTGGATCTTCTTGGCCTCTTTCTTAATCACCACGGCGAGTTCGCCTTCATAATGAAGGTTCTGCGTCAGCTTTGGATAGACGATAGGCTCACCAGGTCCAATGACAGTTGTTGACGGCTTCAAAAACATCAACGGTTCTTTTGGCAGGTCAATCCCCATCTCAGCCGCATGGTCCCGGTAATTCAATCCGATACATACAACCTTGCTTGGATCACTTGGCGCCTTTAACGTGACCTCATCCAGAGGTAGTTCAAGGCCCGTCATGATCGGTTTTGCCGTATGGATTTTGTAAATGTCCCCTTCAATCACGCGTACTTTGTGATCCTCTTCCACCATCCAACCATGCTTCACCTTACCATTGCGCTCATAACGGATTATCATGATTCCTTCTCCCCCGTGTCGCGAGTGTCTCTATACCTATAGTTAGAACAGGTCAGTTGTCGTTTCTTTTGGCTTCGTTGTAATCTCTTCGATTTCAGTTCGCGCTACAGCATCCTCCACTAACGCTTCTACATCCAGCACTTCCTCAAATTTTGCAGCGAGGCGAGGCTTCGGTCGCGTTACAGGATTTTTCGGTGTAAACACCGTGCAGCAGTCTTCATACGGCAAAATAGAAAGCTCGTACGTATCGATTTGACGAGAAATGTCCACGATATCTACCTTGTCCATGGCGACGAGTGGTCGCAGGATCGGAATTGAAATCACCTTGTTGATCGTGTCCATGCTTTCCAAGGTTTGCGATGCAACTTGACCGAGGCTTTCTCCTGTTGCGAGTGCCTTGGCATTCGTATTTTCCGCAACACGCTCCGAAATGCGCATCATGAAGCGACGCATGATGGTGATCAAATAGTCTTCTGGACATTTTTCACGAATGGCGGTCTGAATCTCGGTAAACGGTACAACGTGGAGACGGACAGTTCCTCCCCATTTCGTCAGCTTATGAGCCAAGTCACGTACTTTTTGCAAAGCGCGCTCGCTCGTAAACGGATAGCTGTGGAAGTGGATCGCTTCAAGCGTCACACCACGCTTCAGCATCATCCAACCCGCTACAGGACTGTCGATACCACCAGAAAGAAGCAGCAGTACTTTTCCACTCACCCCAACTGGCAAGCCACCTAGTCCCTTGATGGTTTCACAGCTAATGTAAGTACCCTCTGTGCGAATTTCTACATTCACGATGGTATCTGGCTCGTGCAAGTCTACGCTGATAGCTGGCAGAGCACGCAGGATGTGCGTTGCCACCATTCGATTGACTTCCATCGATTGAATCGGATAGCGTTTATCCGCACGACGGGAAACCACACGGAACGTACGTGGCTGTGGATTCAATTGACGAACCAACTCCAGCGCTTTTTCCTTGATCGTTTCAATATCAGGATCTACCTGGATCGTCGGACTAAAGGAAGAAATCCCAAAAACGCGCTTCAAACGCTCCATAACCGCGTAAGCATCCTCGCCGTGCAGCTCCACGTACATCCGGCCGTAATTGCGTCGAACTTTTACTTTAAAAAACGAACGCAGTACGTTTCTCACGCTTTTTACAAGGGCCTCTTCGAATTGATCGCGATTTTTCCCTTTAAGCGCCAACTCACCATAACGAATTAAAATAACATCGTAGTTCATGATTATCTCCTTTTAGTTGTCCACACTATTTTCTATAAGCGGGGGCAGGTTGTTGTTTGATATACGTCCGAAGCACACTAACGCATTCCTCTAACGCCTTCAAAAACTGCTGAATGTCGTCCGCTGTATTTTCCCGGCCCAGACTGATCCGCAGAGATGACAACGCGCAATCCCGCTCGATGCCAATCGCAGTCAGAACTCTGCTCGGCTCATTGACTTTGGATGAACAGGCCGACTTGGTGGATATCAGAAAACCTTTTTCCTCCAAAGCATGCAACAGGACTTCTGCTTTTACTCCTGGTACTGACAAGTTCATAATATGAGGAGCCGTATTCGATTCCGGGGTATTCACGACGCAACCTTCCATCGTTGCAATCCCCTCACGAAGCTGTTGATTCAATTTTTGCAGCCTGATCATCTCGACGCTGCCCAGTTCTTCTAGAATCCGGATTGCTTTTGCCATACCAGCGATGGCTGGGAGGTTTTCCGTTCCTGAGCGAACGCCGCCTTCTTGACCGCCACCCATCATCAACGGGTGAATGATCAAGCCTTCCCGTTTATACAAAATGCCAACTCCTCTGGGCCCGTAAAACTTGTGCGCAGAGACGCTCAGCAGATCGATCCCTGAATCCTTGATGCGCAAAGGAACTTTCCCAATTCCTTGGACAGCATCAACGTGAAACAGGACTTTCGGGAATTGCTTCAACCATTGTCCGATTTCTAGGATCGGTTGAATAGTTCCCAGCTCGTTGTTCACATGCATAACCGAAACGAGAATCGTATCCGGACGCATTGCTTTCTGAACAGCTTCTACCGATACGCGGCCTTCACGATCTACCGGCAGATATGTCACAGCAAATCCCAGACCTTCCAACTGTTTGCAAACATCGTAAACAGCCGGATGCTCTACCTGCGTCGTAATAATATGTTTCCCTCTGTTTTGATATTGAAAGGCTACACCCTTGATCGCCGTATTATTGCTCTCCGTACCACCTGAAGTAAAAATAACTTCACTTTCTTTACAGCCCAAGTACTGAGCGGCAACCTTTCGCGCCTGCTTCAGTACATTTTCCGCCTCTACTCCTTTTTGATGCAAGGAAGACGGGTTTCCATAGTAGCTTTCCATCGCGCGTCTAACGGTTTCAATCACTTGAGGATGAGGCCGGGTAGTCGCACTGTTGTCCAAATAAATCACCAGTACACACCTTCCTAAGGGCAAGATGCCCGAATACTACGCTTCATCATAACATGACTTTTCGTAAAGAACATACAAAGTATTACACTTCTCGACCTTATTTTTCCCCGAGTGCATTGCTCTCAAAAGGCCAAATCAGACAATCTGAACAACCGTTCACAGACTATTCACGGATAAAGCGCTTACATCCAGATATAGGCTATTTACATTGGTTTGGCCTTTCGTTAGAATAGTCAATAAATTTAGATAAAAAACAACAACAAGGAGAGAACCACCATGACAGCACAAGCTATGCAAGAAGAAATCAAGAAGATGGAAGCCGAATTGAAAAGACTGCAAGCGGAACTGGCGAAGATGAACAAAAATATCCCTCAGTACGACCGCACGGATGTCGCATACCTAAATGAGGTGTACAACGCGTGACGCTTATTCGAATTCGATAGCGTGGTGACGGCATGAAGGATTCGCCGTGACCACGCTATTTTTTGTAAAAAAACCGCTCCTGTCAGTTCGACGGAACGGTTTGGCTTGCTTCTATTTAAACGGAATCTCTCCTACATACTCGCCAGAAAAAACTTCAGTAGCCGGACCCGTCATATAGACGCGATTATCCGCTTCCTTCCATTCAATAAAGAGATCGCCTCCTGCCAGGTGGACCGTGACTTTTCTTCCTGTCTTTCCACTCAAGTGGGCAGCTACTGCAGCAGCGCAAGCTCCCGTCCCACAGGCAAGCGTTACACCTGATCCCCTCTCCCATACACGGAAAAGAATTTCCTCGTGATTCAATATTTGGATAAATTCGACGTTGGTTCGCTCAGGAAACCACTCGTGATACTCGATCATTGGCCCGTAGTGACGAACATCTTCTTCCTTCACTTCATCCACAAAAAGGATGGCATGAGGATTCCCCATCGAAACAGCCGTCATCGTAAACGCCGTTCCACCGACTTCGATTCCCTCTTCTCGTACTTGCTCTTCTGGAATGCCTGTCATCGGAATTGCTGCTCGCTCAAAACGAGGCTCTCCCATATCGATTGTTACTTGATCGACCTTACCATCTGCTCCTAGCGATACGACAGGAGTGACGGTCCCTCCCAATGTCTCCACGGTAAACGTTGTTTGCTCCGTCAAACCGTGATCGTATACGTACTTACTCACACAGCGCAAGCCGTTTCCGCAATTTTTTGCTTCGCTGCCATCATTGTTAAAGACCCGCATGCGAAAATCTGCTCGCTCAGATGGCATAATGAGGATCAGTCCATCGCCCCCAATGCCAAAATTCCGATCACTCACTCTTCGTGCCAATTCGGGTAAATCTGCACGTGATAAGTCTTCCTCAAAACAGTTGACGTAAACGTAATCATTCCCCAAGCCATGCAGCTTTGTAAATTTCATCGTCCACTCCTCTTTCTCTTTCGTATGCTAGGTCTGACTCTTTTCTATGCCTATTATCTTATCACACCCCAGAGAATCGCGGTCGAATCAAAAGGTGGTATACTACCACTAGCATCGATGATGGGAAGAGGTGGAACAAGCATTGGATTATCATATTTTCCGCTATGCACTCGGAACGAAAAATGAAGCAAAACGCCTCGCTGTACAAAAAGCAACGGGAACGGAACCTTTCTGCATATCCGTCCCCTCTGGCGTAGCGGCTCAACCGATGAGTGAAGAAGAAACGATTACAGGCGCGATCAATCGGGCAAAAGCTGCACGTAGTCAAGCCCCGGAAGCAGACATCGGGCTAGGCTTGGAAGGCGGACTTATGTACGATGAGTGGTTTACAAAACAGTGGTATTTGATTTCCATCTGTGCAGCCTGGAATGGAAATGAGCTATTTATTGGAAAGGGTTTGGCTTTTCCTATCCCGAATCAAGCTGTTCACCGAATCCAGCAGGAACAAATTGAGCTCAGTACCATCATAGATGAATGGGGGAAAACCGTCGGCAGTAATCATCGCGGCGGCGCCTATTCCCTCTTAACAGATAATCGCGTACGTCGTTCCGATGTGTTTTGTGACGCCGTGATCGCAGCCATTACGCCTTTTGTTTCCTCGTTGTACAAATAACATAAAAAACCCTCTCCAGCTAAACGAACCGGAGAGGGTTTTGGTTTGATGCTTTTAGCGAGCCGTATAATACGGGTAGATGACTAATGCGCCCAAAATGGCAACAGCACCTACGATCATCGCCCAGACTCCAAGCGTCTTCGAGTTGCGTCGATACGCCAGATAGCCAAGCACCATACCAATTGGAGCCACCAAGTACGGCATGAAAAACAAGGACAGGATCGATAAGCCCAAGCCAGTCATCCCGATACCGCTGGCCCGATTTCCCCGGTTTTCCTCGTCTGTGTCGATCTCACTGGCAGCACGACTCGTCGGAAACGGCTCGGCGATTTCCGCCGCCGCCTCGATGTCGTCATCTCTGACTTTGGCAACCGGTGAACGGTCCTCCTTTGTCAAAACAACGCCATCCAAACGCTCCGAAAAGTCTTTTCGCTCCTCATCCAGCTCGCCTGTATAGCGCTCTGTCAAGGAGTGGGGGTCATAGTGAACCCTGCGCCTCGACCGATCTTCCTCTTCGTCAAAGACGGCCTGTGTCCAGGTATTCGCTGCAAACTCCCTGTCGTGCTGATCAACCGTCTCGGAAAAACCGGTGTCTTCCTTCCGCTTCGCATCATTACGTTCGTGTCGATCCAACATAGCATGCTCAGCCCCTTTTTTGGTAAAGGATTAATTAAGTGAAGGAAGTAGCCTTATTGTCTGCCTACGTTGTACAATTTAAACGGGAGGCGAGAGAATGAAACCAGACAAAATCCTAACCATTGGCATTGATATTGACGGTACAGTCACATCACCCAGCAGTATTGTTCCGTTGATGAATGAGAGCTTTGGAAGAGATTTACGATATGAAGATTGTGTGGAATACAATTTAGCCAACGTGTATCAAATCACGGACGCAGAGTTTGAAATGTGGCTGGATCAAAATGGGGAGCGCCTATATGATGGTGCGCCTGTTCACGGAATAGCCGATCAGGTTTTGCGCGATTGGTCTACCTCCCACAAGCTGGTATATATAAGTGCTCGTGAGGATCGTCACCGCGATGTGACGTTACAATGGTTTGCTCGCTACAATATCCCTCATCATGAAGTGGATTTGATTGGGAGCCACGACAAGCTGTCAGCTGCCCACAAGTGGGGCGTGGACCTATTTTTGGAGGATCGTCTGGAGAACGCTTTGCAATTGTCAGAGGCGCTGCAAATTCCCGTGTTCTTGTTTGACACTCCGTATAACCAAGCTGCCTTACCTCCGCTCGTCCATCGAGTCACTTCTTGGGAAGAGGTTGCCCAAAAAGTCAACGAGCTTTTTCCAGCTAAGACAAGCGTATAGGTTGAATAGCAAAAAGACGTATCACCTTAAAGGGATACGTCCTTTTTGCGCCGAAGCGTTATTTCTTTTCGGATGTCTTCGGCTTGAACGTCAGACAACAGGTCTCAGACGATGTCTTAGCCTTATCCTGATGCTGCGTGTTTTGACCGTACTCGCCTGCGAATTCTTCTTTCAGGTTTACGGTGGCGTGAGCGTCAATCTCTACCATGATCTCATCGGCGCTGCAAAGATTGCCCTTCGCCCAGTACTCACAGTTTGCTACAGAACATTTTACTGCTGGCATGTGCATTCACCCCCTAGAGGCTAGCCTTCACAACAACTCAGGGGCTTATACTTTGCCATTCACAGTGGAAACCAATACTCTACACAAGAAAGAAGTGGATGACATGTCGATTACCCGTATTGTCGTCATCACCGGAGCTTCTGGTGGCCTTGGTCTAGCTTTGACACGACTTCATTTGGAAAAAGGAGATTGTGTCATTGCCACTAGCCGGAAAACGATTACCCAGGAACTCGTTTCGTTACAAAAAGATTATCTGGATCGACTCCATCATTACCCGTTAGACGTCAGCAGCAACGAAGACATTCGGCAGTTCGCTGCATGGGTGCACATCCGCTTCGAACGATGCGATTTTCTCTACAACAATGCAGGGATGGCCGTCTTTGAATCACTCATCGAAATGCGCGTGGAGGAGCTCGAAGAAACACTGCGAACGAATATTTCCGGTGTTCTCTACACGACCCGTGCCTTTTTGCCGATGATGCTTCAGCAAAAGCAAGGGCATATTATCACGGTTGCCTCACTTGCCGGACAGGTCGCTACAGCCAAAGCTGCGGTATACGCTGCCAGCAAAGCAGCCGTCATCCGTTTTAGTGAAGGATTGCGTCATGAGCTGCAAGGTACTGGAATTGCTGTGACGTGTGCGATGCCAGGCCCGATTGACACACCCTTTTTAGATAAGGCAGACAAAACAGGTAGCTATCGCAGCAAAGTAAGTCGGTATTTATTGACACCAGAACAAACGGCAAGAGCCATTTATCGAGCGGCGGAAGCAAAACGTCCGGAGGTTGCCATGCCATTTCGTCTACATGCGCTCTCCCGTATTTACTTTTTATTACCTCAGTGGCTAAAACACCTCGTCTCACCTCTCCTCAATCGGAAGTGATGAGGAATCCTCCAAGTTTTTCAATGCCCCGAATGCAAGAAGACCGAAAATGATACATACGGCTGCTCCGGCTCCAATGATCCCTTGAACGCCTAGGAAGGGTATGAGGACGCCAGAGACAGCCGCTCCCGCCGGCATTCCCGTCCCCGTAATCGTTCGAACGCTGGTTAACACCCGCCCCAAGAGAGCATCGGGCACCTGTTTTTGCAGGTAGCTTCTGTACATGATGTTATAGGGAGCAAAGCAAAAACCCGCCACAACCAGCGAAGCCATTGCGATCTCCAACCGCGAGAATAAAGCGATTGGCAATGTCGTCAATCCCCACGCCAAGATAATCCCTGCTAGCGTCGATCCCAACGGAAGTTTCCACGTAACCGTCGAGAAAAAAAGAGAGCCTAGTAATGCCCCGATTGCCAAAGCAGACCAAAGCATCCCTAACGCAACAGATCCCCCTGCCAAATCCTGATTCGCATACAGGGGTAATGCAATTTCAATGGGGCCATACGACATGTTAAACAAAAACGTAAAGAAAACAAGAATGATCAATTGCTTGCGTCCAAATAGGTAGCGATACCCTGTTCGCATGTCACTCCAGAGAGAACGAAAGAACACTCCCATTTGACCTTTTACAATTGTTGTAGGATTCGCACTTTTCGTAAGCTCACGAGGCAGCCTTGAGAAGCAGAAGGCACATACAAAAAAGCTAGCCGCATCAATCAATAGAACATAAGCTTCCCCAATCAACCCGATTATAACTCCCGCGAGTGCCGGTCCAAACATATACACAATTTGCCATTGCGTTTCCATCACGCCATTCGCTTTGACCAATTGATTTTTGTCCGATACGATTCTCGGCAACAATGTCTGCGCCCCAGCCATGCTCAACGGAGAAAGGATTCCTGCAATCACAATCAGCACGTATATCACAAATAGTGGAACTTGATCGACCTGCAATAATGCGACCAACGCTATAAAAATAAGTCCTCGTGCGATATTGTCCATCATGATGAGCTTGCGTCGATCAAATCGATCCAGCAAAACTCCCGCTACTAAACCAGCAAAAACAGCAGGGAGCATATATGCAAGAACGACCCCACCCATCGCCGCAGGTGAGCCTGTTTTCTTCATGACAAACCACGTCAAGCCCATCCAGCCAAACTGATCCCCCAGACTAGACAAGAACATCCCCAGCCAATACCAGCGAAATGAACGCTGTTGCCATAATTCCTTCATGCTGCATCTTCCTTTTTCTCTATATTTCCATTCATTGTATAGTCAGATTCATACTTTTTCAACAATTATATTTATTAAATCTAAAAGTTTCGTTTTGTATCATAAAGAACCTCTGCTCCAAATAAGCAGAGGAATCTCTCCTACATCATTACTGTACGACTGCTATCTTTTTGTAGCTTACGACGACTCCAAAGCCACAGAATTCCTGCTGCACCCCCAAACAAGCCAAGCCACACGGAGACAGCGGCACTACCGAACTGCTCCGCACTGAATCCGAGAATCAAGCAGCTCGCAGAAAAGCTTCCCATAGTCGCCATTTCCCGTATGGAAAAAACGCGAGCCAGATAAGCAGGATCAGACACACGTTGCAGCTTCGTCACAGACAATATCGATGAACTAAACTGAGCCGTTGATGCAAAGAGGATGGCGATTGCCAGTCCAAGTAATGGTTTTGCATGAAACACGGCGATAATCGAGCATCCCATCGCTACGAGTGCCCAACCTTGGACCCGCCAGGTTGCTTTCTCGCTCAGGCTGTCAGACAGCTTATTCACGGCAATCCCAGCGATCACACCTCCGAGTCCCAACGGAATATCGAGGAGTCCGAATACATACAAGCCCTCTCCCCGCTCCGTAAGAACATAGTACATCAACATAATGTAATAGGCGCCACATACCCGTTCCGCCATCTGATAGCCGATTACACTGCCAATTTCCCGATGCTTGCCAATATAACGGAAGCCCTCTTTTAGCCTTTCCATAAAAGGTACAGCCGCTTTCGAATCAACAGAATTGGCGATATGCGGGAGCGGCAACAAGATGAACAGCGACAACAAATAACAGGCGGCATCGAGCAAAAAGTTGTAACGGTAGGAGAACAAGTAAACCAGAACTGCTGCTATACCCTGACAAACAATAATGAGAAACGAGGTCGTCCCTTGCAAAAGAGAATTGGCAGCTAACCTGTCCTTTTCCTCCACGGATTGTACGATCGCTACTTGCATGGCTGGTTGGAAAAAAGCACTGCAAATATTGACCAGGATCAATAACAAAAAAGCCACCCATAAGTAGGTCGCAGATGTGATGAAGAAAAACAAGCTGACGAGAATGCCCCGAAGCAGATTGACGACAATCATGACCCGCCGTTTATCCCAGTTCTCCACCAGCGTCCCCGCGAAAAAGCTGGCAAATACATAAGGGAGCATACGAAACACAGTACCTGCCGCAAAGGAAAGACCCGATCCACTTAAATCATGTAAAAGTCCAACGACCGCAATAAATGTAAATTCATTTCCGATGATGTGTACAACGTGGGCCGTATACAAACGGCGAAAGACGGGATGTTGTAAGATCGCCACTGGAATGCACCCTCTCACCGTTTTCAATATTGTAGCATTTGTCGAAAAATATGCGCAAATCCATCTTGCGAAATGGATCGTTTTGTTGTTACAATACGTTCAAATAAAACTGAACGTCTAAAAATAACAAAACATTCATGTTCAGCGAAACGAGGTTGATCGACTTGAAACGATACGTAGTTGTGGAAACTTTGGATCAATTAAAAGCTGTCAGCGATTCCTTGCGCCTACAGATCATCACGATGCTGGTCAAGGAGGAATACACAGGCAAGCAGCTTGCTACCCTTCTCTCCCTTTCTCCCTCTAAAGTGCATTATCACCTGAAGGAATTGGAAAGCCATGGCTTCGTTGAGGTCGTGCGTACGGAAGAAAAGAACGGGATCGTGCAAAAGTTTTATCGGGCAGTTGCTTACGACTTCAAGGTTAGTGATGATTTGCTACCCTCCCTGCGCGAAGACAGTATCCTTTTGCAGGAAACGATGATAAATCACCTGCGCTCCGGTATAAATCGCCTGTATAACGCACCAGACGAGTCATTCATGCTCTTTTCGGATCAAGAGGATCGTCCTCCTGCAATTGCAGTTAGCTCCGAATTAAGAGCACCTCGAAAAGAAATATTTGCTTGGCTCACTAAATATAAGGCCTTACTTGAGGAGCTATCCGAAATGGAAGATCGTTACTTAGAGCGGATAGCTGCTGGAGAAGCGGAGGATACAGTTGAAAACTTTTTCATGGTCACGGTCGGGTTCATGACGAATGAACGTTACTACGTCGCAGAAGACGATTCCTTGCCAGATAACTATGAGCACCAACCGTCTGAATTCAATAAGATTGTCGTGAAGAAAAAGAAGGAGGAAAATGGAGATGAGCACTCTGGCGACAAATAATTCCCTTTGGAAAAATGGATCGTTTGTGCGATTATGGTGCGGCACTTTATTTTCGGCAATGGCTGACGGAGCTTTCTTCATCCTGCTCAACTGGTATATCGTGAATGCCATCGGCTCAGGAGCAATCCTCGGCACGACTTTGATTTGTTTTTCCATCCCCCGTCTCCTCTTTATGCTGGCGGGCGGGGTGGCTGCTGATCGTTTGAATCGAAAATGGATTATGTTTTCCTCCCTTTTGGTGAGGGGAATTATTTTAGCCTGCTTCAGTTTGCTTATGCTTCAAGGAAATAGCGACTGGTTCCCAGTGAGCCTGTACGTCATGGCGGCTTTATTTGGAACAGTCGATGCATTTTTTTGGCCAGCACGCAGCTCGATTCTGCCCTCACTTGTCTCTCGAGAGCAACTTTCGCCAGCTAACAGCTTAATGGAACTATGCCATCAGATTAGCATGGTTGCCGGACCGGTAGTTACTGCCTTATTAATTGGAACCGTTCGTTATCCGATCATGTTTTTGATCTTGGCATGCACCTTCTTCGTAGGAACACTCTTTATACTCTCTCTCCATTCACACGCATACTCCAAAGACACGACATCAGAGTCAAGGGCAAGCTCCTATTTCAAGGATATCGTGGGAGGTATTCGTTTTACGTATTCAATCCCGATCCTCGCTCTTATTTTAACAACATCACTGTTCACCAACATGATGTTCTCCGGCCCAGTTAACATGATCATTCCCATTCATGTAAATGACCTCGGATGGGACGGTAGTGCTTTTAGTTCACTCAGTACCTCACTTGGAGTGGGCATGATTGTCGGCGGTATTTTGACTGCATTGTGTAAAGGATTCCGTGGAAAATTTATGTTACTCCCTGTCATTCTCGGATGTATGGGAGTTGGAATCAGCTCGTATTATTTCATTGAGGAGCTTTCCTTTGGACTTGTCTCTCATTTTCTCATCGGAATGGCACTCAGTATGACGAACATTCCGTTTATCACCTACATTCAAAGTATCGTCCCTGCCAGCATGCTCGGTCGTGTCATGTCATTGCTTTCCTTGATGTCCGTTGGCTTCGGTCCAGTCAGCTATGCACTGTGCTCCTTTCTTCTCGCCAAACACATCACAACACCGGGGCTTCTTTTATTCTTTGGCGGTATCATCTTTGTAAGTATCAGCCTTAGCCTGTTCTTTTTCCGCTCGTTCCGGAACATGGAGCAACATCCGAACTGGAAGCGACCTATGGTAGAGGAGCAGCAGCTTCCTGCCACCCTTTCTTCGTAACGCCTTTCCTATAAATAGAAAGAACGCGCACCACGCAAGCATGAGCTCTTGCAGGTACGCGTTCTGCTATTTATACGGTTTGTTCTTTTTCGGCTAGGACCTTTATCAGCTGACGAGCACCAAAGCCCATCCGGGTAACTACCCCTGCCTCATTGCGGACGAAGTGGATAAACATATCCGTTTCTCCCCGCTTCATGACGAAGCTGTCTTCTCCAACTGAACGAAGTGGAATATTCGCTCCATTACTCTTGGCTACCAGCTGGTTCTCTTCGATTTCTACCGATACAGTAGCCCCTTCGGAAGAGCGATACTCCCCCGTAAATGCAGCGAGTGCATCTACAGAAATTTCATAATCCGAATATTCGAATGGTACTGTATCCGGAGAGCGTCCATTGGTTGCGTTTAAAATGCCATGCATCAAATCGGCCATTGGCCCGCCATCTGTGTTCATCAGTACGGCTCCTGTCAAGCCCCGCTCCGGTAAAACAAAAATTTGTGCCGCAACCCCCTTGATCGCCCCACCGTGCTCAATGAGTGTTCCATCATGGCAATTGGCTACAAACAATCCATAGCCGTATGCTTGAAACGGCGAAATCGAGACATGAGGCGCCGTCAAGTCCTGCACACTCTCCGATGAGAGCAAGCGATTCTCGCCCACCAATCCACCCGTTCTAAATATTTCCGTATAGCGCAATAGATCGTGAATGGTCGATTTCAGAAAACCAGCCGCACGCATCGATGGTGAATCCCACCATGAAGGGGAACGGTATACCTCACCGCCATCCTTTGGGCTTTTCCGCGTGAATAGCGTAGCGACCTCAGCTTCCTCAGGCAAATCTTCGACGAGAAAGGCACTGTTCTTCATCCCCGCAGGCTCCAAAATATGATCCTGCACAAACTGCTCGTAAGATATCCCGCTCACTCGTTCAATAATCAGTCCGAGCATGGCGTAACTGTCGTTGGAGTAGCTAAATTCCGTTCCAGGCGCACCTAAAAACTCGTAATTCAGCTTGCCAATATAGGCCATGAATTCATCTTTTGTATTGATCTCTTCCACTTTCTCGAGATCAAAAGCAAGACTGGAGCTAGAGGACAGGTCATCCCCTCCCTCCACAATGCTTCTTTTCATTGCACCCGCTAATGTATCCAAAGGAGGAAAACCTGCGGTATGTGTCATCAGATGCTGGATCGTGATCTCCCGGGTATAAGCTTCATTAGGCGTACGGAGCTCAGGGAGATACTTGATGACCGGATCATGAACAGATAGCTTTCCTGCGTCTTGAAGCTGCATGATGGCGACACATGTAAAGGACTTGGTCACAGAACCGATGCCAAACACCGTATCAGGGGTTAATGCTTTTGCATCTTCTGTGTCGTCTGCCAAACCGAAGCCATGGAAATACCTTAGCACTCCTTGCTCTGCCAATCCAACTGCTGTTCCTGTTACTTTTGCCTCTGCAAGCAGCTTTTGCGCGTATTCCTCAAACGACTGTACCCAATCCGCCATGTTCCTTCTCCCCTTTTTCGTTAAGCTTTGGTTTAAGGCCGGAAATTTTCCGTGCGAATCACATAGTTGCCGATCGCCTTTTGGTTCAGGGTATAACCGATGCCCGGGCTATCTGGAACTGCCAATTGACCGGGAGCCATCAGCTCTACACCATTCTCTACGATGTCTTCCTCCCAGTAACGGCTCGAGGCGGCTGTATCACCTGGAATCGTAAAATTCGGCAAAGAAGTAATCGCAATGTTGTGTGCGCGGCCAACACCCGACTCAATCATGCCTCCGCACCACACCGGAATGTCGTGTGCCTGACACAAGTCGTGAATGCGCTTGGACTCTGTTAATCCACCGACCCTCCCCACCTTGATATTAATAATGCCGCAGCTGCCCAGCTCTATCGCTTTTCTGGCATCATCCACATTGTGAATACTTTCATCGAGGCAGATTGGTGTGGACAGCTCCCTTTGCAGCTTGGCATGATCAATAATGTCGTCATGGGCGAGTGGCTGTTCGATCATCATCAGCCCATATTGATCCAGCTCCTTCATCACATCCAAATGCTCCATTGTGTAAGCGGAGTTCGCATCTGCCATCAACGGGACACCCTCGCCAAAGCGTTCGCGGATCGCTCGAATCACCTCGACGTCAAAGCCTGGCTTGATCTTTACCTTGATCTTCTTGTAGCCCTCACTGAGATGGCGCTCTACTTTTGCCAAAACTTGATCAACAGTCGGTTCAATACCGATGCTGATCCCTACATCGATAACAGCTTTCTCGCCTCCTAATGCTTTGGCGAGAGAGATTCCTTTCTGCTTGCTGTATAGATCCCAGATTGCGCCTTCTAAAGCCGCCTTCGCCATGTTGTTGCGGCGAATCGGGGCAAACAACCGATCCACATCCTCAGGGGTCTCGATCTCACTCGAAAACAGCTTCGGTATCATAAACTTTTCCATCATGTGCCATGCTGTCCCTGTCGTTTCTTCACTATAATAAGGGGCCGACATCGCCACACTTTCCGCGTGCCCTACCTCTCCCTCTCCATATACACTGACCAAGATGAGCTCCTTGATGGTCGTATATCCAAAGCTCGTTTCAAAACGGAAACGAAGTGGCATGTGTAGTTGCTGTAATTCAATTCGTTCGATTTTCAATGTACTTCATCCCTTCTATTCCATATAAATGACATGCGACATAATGTTGCGGCGAAGCTAATGTAGCGACAGGACGCACTGTGCGGCAAATTTCCGTAGCATATGAGCACCTGGTATGGAACGCACACCCAACGGGAACATTCGCCGGAGAGGGAACATCCCCGGAAAGAACGATTCGCTCCTTTTTCCGAAACGGATTGGCTTTGGGAACCGCTGACATGAGTGCTTCTGTATACGGGTGTAACGGGCGCAAAAACAAATCCTTTTTACTGGCGATTTCGACAATTCGTCCAAGATACATCACCGCAATTCTGTCGCTGATGTGGCGAACGACACCTAGATCGTGCGAAATAAACAAATAGCTCAAGCCTAGACGCTGCTGCAAATCCTGCAAAAGATTAACGATCTGCGCCTGAATAGACACGTCAAGTGCTGAAACCGGCTCATCTGCCACGATTAATGAAGGTTCCACCGCCAATGCGCGAGCGATCCCGATCCGCTGCCGCTGCCCTCCGCTAAACTCATGGGGAAAGCGTGTGGCGTATTGAGCATTCAGCCCGACCATCTGAAGCAGTTCTTTTACTTGATCGCGCCTTTCTTTCGCCGACATCTGCGGATCTCTGACGCCTAACGCTTCCTCCAAAGCCCCTTGCACGGTCATCCGTGGATTTAATGATGCATACGGATCCTGAAACACGATTTGCATTCGCTTGCGGAGTGGACGAAAACGTGTAGCCGACATCTCCGTAATGTTTTGTCCTTCAAATTCAATCGTTCCACTCGTAGGCTCAATGAGTCGCATGATGCTGCGACCAGTCGTTGACTTGCCACAACCGCTCTCTCCTACCAGCCCAAGCGTTTCTCCTTTTTCCAACTGGAAAGAAACCCCATCGACTGCCTTAATCACTTCGTCGCGATTGCGAAATAGTCCTTTGCTAATTGGAAAATACGTCTTTAAATCGTTTACTGATAACAAGATATCCCTCATACCGCCATCTCCTTGTTCTCGTACAGCCAGCATCGAACAGCCTGTGTGCCTGTGCCCGTTGCCATCAGCGGCGGTTTTTCTTTGTAACATCGCTCCTCGGCCTGTGAGCAGCGGAAGCGGAATGCACACCCTTGTGTCACCTCACCCAGTAGCGGGACACTGCCTTCAATCGGATCGAGGCGAAGCTTCTCCTCCTCATCCAGATCGGGTATGCATCGTAAAAGTCCAATCGTATACGGATGCTTTGGATGCGAAAACAGACTGGCAACGTCAGCTTCCTCTACGATCTCCCCGTAGTACATCACAAGTACACGATCAGCCATTTCAGCCACGACACCCAGGTCATGCGTAATGAGTAGCAGAGAGGTATGATCGTTCTCCTTCAAATCGTTCATCAGTTCCAAAATTTGCGCTTGAATGGTCACGTCCAGTGCGGTCGTCGGCTCGTCTGCGATCAATAAATCCGGGTTGCAAGCCATCGCCATCGCAATCATGACACGCTGCTTCATCCCACCTGATAGCTGATGGGGATAGTCCCGCATGATGTCTTCTGCCCTCGGCACGCCCACTTTTTTGAGCATCTCAATCGCTTTTGCTTGGCGTTCTTTTTTCGATAAATCGGTATGGAGTTGATACACTTCTTCTAGCTGTCGGCCAATCGTATGGACCGGATTGAGCGACGTCATCGGCTCCTGAAAAATCATCGCGATATCTTTTCCGCGAATGTTGCGAAGTTCACCAGTACTCAACTGATTCAATAAGATATCACGAAATCGAATGCTTCCCTCCATCTGTGCGTTCGCCCGGGACAAGAGTCCCATAATCGCCAAGGACGTCACGCTTTTTCCGCAGCCAGACTCGCCTACCAACGCTACCGTCTCCCCTTTTTTCAGTTGAAAAGAAATGCCTTGTAGCGCTGGCAGCTCACCCTTATCCGTCTTAAACTGCAAGCGTAAATCCTTTACTTCCAAAAGTACCTCTTTCATCAGCTCGTGCCCCCCTTCATCCATTACCTCGTTTTCGGGTCGAATGCATCCCGTAATCCGTCACCTAACAGATTGAAGCCAAGGACAACCAGCATGATGGCCAATCCAGGAAAAATGGACATCCACCAGGCTTGACTCAAGAATGCTTTGCCGACAAAAACCATGGCTCCCCACTCAGGCATCGGCGGTTGCGCACCCAGCCCGAGAAAGCTCAAGGCCGCTGCAGCCAAAATACTCACACCGAATTGAATGGTGGAAAGCACAATGATTGGGGAGAGAATATTGGGTAAAACATGTTTCAGCAAAATCTGCCAGTCCCTGATCCCCAGAGCGCGAACAGCCTCAATGTACTCTTTTTCCCTTATGGATAAGACCGCAGAGCGAACGACCCGCACATAGGACGGAATAACAGCAATGACTACCGCGATCATGGCATTCGTTAATCCAGGACCCAAGACCGCAATGACAGCAATCGCCAGAAGCAGGGCAGGAAGTGACATGAGAATATCCATGCCCTGCATGATAAACAGATCCACACGACGATAATAGCCAGCGATAATACCGAGGGTTACACCTATCAAGGTAGAAAGTACAACCGTTATCAAACCCATCAGCAAGGAAATTCTCCCCCCGTGCAACAGACGGGAAAAAATATCTCTGCCGAAATCATCCGTTCCGAGAAGATGGGTCAGACTCGGAGCGCTTAATCGGCTGTTAAAGTTCATTTGTTCGACAGGATGAGGGGCAACGACTGGAGCAAGAAGCGATCCCAGTGTAAAGACGATCAGGATGACTACACCCGCCATTGCTGTCTTATTGCGTTTCAGCCGTTTGCCCATCCCTCCCCAATACGACTCCGGACGATTACTGTTCACCATTCATCGGCTCCTTCCTTAGTCGAAATGGATACGCGGATCAATCCGGCTGTAAACGAGATCCACGATCAAATTGGTTAAGGCAAAAATCAACGCCATGAAAAACACCATGCCTTGTATGGTCGGCATATCCCGTTTACTGATCGCCTCAATCGCCAGGCTGCCGATCCCTTGCAGAGAAAACACCGTTTCCACCACCACTGCTCCAGCCATGAGCGCACCGAACTGCAAGCCTAACATCGTGACAACAGGAATAATGGCATTCGGCAGACCGTGGCTCAAAATGACTCGGAAAAGTGCAGCCCCCTTGGCCTCGGCTGTCCGCATGTAATCCTGCTTGATGACTTCCAGCATGCTGGAGCGGGTCATACGGGCGATCATCCCCGCTTCCGCCATACCCAAGGTGATCGCTGGCAGCAACAGGGAGTGAATCCCCTCGTAGCCGGAAATCGGAAACAAGGCCAGCTTGTAAGCAAAAATCCAGATGAGAAACAAGGCAATCCAGAAGCCGGGTGCCGAAATACCGAGTAAGGAGGTAAGCACCACAAGCCGATCGATGATGGTGTTTTGCTTGACGGCAGCAATCGTGCCTAACAAAATGCCGAATATTGCGGCAATGATTACACTAAGGATGGCAAGCTGCATGGTGATCGGGAAACGGTTCATGATCTGATCCCATACTTTTTCACCAGTGAATAACGATGTTCCCAAATCGCCAGTGAACAGGTTTCCGACAAACCGCATGTATTGCTGCCATAGTGGTTGATCAAGACCAAGCTTCGCTCTCATTTGACTGATGGCCTCTGGTGTTGCAAACTGTCCGAGTATTTGTGTTGCGGGATCGCCCGGAATGAGGTGTACCATCAAGAAGATCAGGACGGATACGCCAAGCAGTGTACCCACCAGGGAAAGTAATCTTTTTATTACATATCGGCGCATGCCTTCACCTCCGTTGTCTATTTTTCAAGCGTGACATCATGCAACGTAATGTTTTGCGTGTACGGATTGACCGTAAAGCCTTTGACACCACGTGTCGCTATCACCGTCTCGCTCACCCATAACGGAACCCACGGCATGTCATTCACCAAAATCTCCTGTGCATCTTCGTAAATCTTGAGACGCGCCTGCTCATTCATTTCCAAACGTCCTTTGTTCAGTAAAACATCCAATTCAGGGTTGTTGTAATGAGTACGGCTTGTTGAATTGCTCTTTTCAAAGATGAGGTACAAGATATCCGCATCAAACCAGCCGTAGTACATCAAAGCCATATCATACGACTTTTTCGAAATGCGCTCTTTGATGGTTGTCATTTCTTGCACGCTAATTTTCATATCAATCCCTGCTTCTTTCAGCTGGCTCTGCAATATCTGGACCGCTCGCTGAAATGCTGGCTCTTGAGAGACGAGCATTTCTACCGACAACGGTTTTCCGTCCTTATCTACGATGCCATCCCCATTACTGTCCGTCCAGCCTGCTTCCGCTAGCAACTGCTTGGCTTTGCCTAAATCTCTCGTATATAACTGCTTCGCCTTGCTTTCAATCGCTTCACTGTAGCCATAAATCGTGGGTGCCAAAGGACCATAGACCGGCTTGCCGAAGCCGTTCAACGCTACCTGAACAAGTGGATCGCGATCTACGGAGAGGGCTACTGCTTTGCGCAGACGGACATCTGAAAACAACGGGTGCTTATTGTTCAATGCGATGTATTTGTTTCCAATGTCCATCACTTTCTCAATCTTGACTCCGGGCAGTGTCTCAAGCTCCGCAACCGAGTTCGGCGGCGCATCATACAACACATGGACCGTACCCTTTTTGAATTCCATTAGGCGCGTATCGTCGTCTTTCATAAACCGGAACATCATGCTGTCGAATTGCAGAGGACCTTTGTTGGCAGCGTACTCCGGTCCCCAGTTATAATCGGGATTTTTCTTGTAGGTCAGCGAAGCCCCACGCTCGCGTTTGTCAAAAATGATCGGCCCCGTTGCAGATGGGTTATCTGCGAAGCCATCCCCTAATTCTTTTGCCTTTTTGGCGTCAAGAGGCGAGACTAATCCACCGACAATGACGTTAACAAACGGGGCAAACGGTTGGCTAAAATGCACCTTGAGCGTATGTTCGTCTGTTGCTTCCACTTTTTCAATCGGACCTGCAAGCCCCTTCACAGGCGATATGGTGAGCAAACGGTCAAAGGAATCTTTTACGGATTCTGCCGTCATTGGATCGCCAGAGTGATAGCGGACATCTTTGCGGAGGATAAATGTCCAAACCTTGCCGTCCTGCGAGATTTCGTACTTCTCTGCCAAACGCGGTTGAAGTTTGCCTGTTGCATCACGGGTTAACAGAGGCTCGTATATTAGACTGTTTTCCATGCTCAGCCAGCTCGTTTTGTGCATATCAAGCGAGTCTGGGTCCGTCAAGGAAGCGATGACTAATGTGTTCCCTTTGGCCGACGTGTCATTCCCCGCTTGATTGGTCGGCTGTGAGGAACAGCCTGCAATCAACGCCGTTGCTACAAATACACTCAAGGCCCCTTGCTTCCACCTGTGAATCTTCATGTCCATCCCCCTTATCAATTGCCGCTACACTTCTGTCCCTTCCGCAAACGGGTATATTTGTCGACTTGTCTCTTCGTATTCTTTCAGTCTTTGTTGTACCTGTTCTCCATCAGCCTGAACCACACCACTGATCAAAATATTCAGCATGGAAAAGATCGCCGTCATTCCTTTTAAGGCAGTAGGAGCAGGTGCGCTGACTTTTAAAATTTGATGAGCTACTGGCCCAATCGGAGATAGCTCATCGTCTGTAATCCCGATTATTTTGGCGCCTCTCTCTTTGGCCGCTTTTGCAAACAGGATCGTTTCACTCGTATAGCGGGGAAAGGAGAGTGCGATCACGAGCCAATCCTGATTGATCTGGGTCAACAAATAGTTGACGTCATCAACTGGCCCATTGTACAGATGCGCGTTTCCTCTGACAACATTCAGTGTAAAGGCGAGCCAGTGGGCTGGAGCATAGGAGCTGCGAAACCCTACAACGAGAATATGTTTGGCTGCCATAATACTTGAAACCGCTTGCAAAAGATGGTTCTTTTGCAATTCCCCTAACGTTTGCCGAATATACGCAACATCCTGCTCCATGTTATAAGAAATCAGGTCTTGTTTTCCCTTCATCTCCACTGCCGCTGTGCGAAAACTGTGGATGGCATCAGCTTTTGGGACTTTTTCCAATAAGGAGCTGCGAATCTCACTTTGCAGTTCACTGTACCCGGAGTAGGCAAGAGCGTAGGATAGTCGGATGATTGTCGTCTCGCTTGTGCCGCTCAATGCCCCGACAACTTTTGCTGGTTGCAGTGCAACGGTCTTCGGCTCGGCGAGAATGTATTTGGCTGCGAGTTTTTGTTGGTTGGTCAATTCCGGATAATGCTTGCGGATGCGCTCCTGTACGGATTCCATGATCATCTACTTCCTTGTCAATTGATGTAGGTTCCACTCTGTGGCTGGGTCTAACGGGTAAATTGGGCGAATGGCGCGCTCGTATTTGAAGAATCGGAAGTTGAGCGTCGTCAATCCCGGCGAATCGACGGTAATGACGCGTGCGCTGATCGGTTCGAAGGATGCTCGGAAATGTGTGCTTGATTTCAAGGCCACGATCTTGTATTTGGTCACGTCCATTCCGTGCAACAGAAAAATTTGCTCATCCAACACTTGCGATTTCACGGAGCAAACCAGGACGTCAACCCCGTCGATTTGCAAGCGAACGGACTTGCCAAAATTCTCATGTCCCCCTTGCCCCATCGGCGTTGTCGCAATGAATTCTCCATCTGTCAAAGCTTTGATGTAGGCTGTTACTTCAAGTGGTTCTCCATGCAGGTAGTCTGTCTTTCCACCCAGTGATAGCTGTACGGTAGCACCTACTCCAGCCTGGTGCGCAATCTGGACCACTTCGGGATCGTAAATAAATCCAAAGCATGCATTTGTCAGCTTGGCTTCCAGCATCGCCCGCAGCAAATGCGTCCCGTCTCCGGGTGTGCCTCCGCCTGGATTATCTGAAGTCTCATTGATTACGATGGGCATGCCTTCCGTTTCCAGTGCCATCGCAATTCCCTCGGCAGGAGTCGGCATGTTCAGCTCGAATTCATCCCGCTTTTCCCAAATCAGACAAGCGACATCCTCGCTCACTTTTTTGGCGAGCTCCTGATCATTATTCGTCACGCTCAAAACGGAGACGCCCAGCTCAGGAATGTCCGTGTACGGAAAACCGTGGAAGAATGCACAGTCGATGACGCCTTCTTCCTTTTCCCACGCCCAGCAGGCTTCGTTTATTTCACGTGCCGGGGAATGATGAGTAGCAGATGTCGGGATCAATAGTGGCAGTCGGGTCAAATGCATGGTTGGCTTGATCCCTTCCGTAACCATCTTATGCGCCAGGTCGATTGCTTCAATACCGCGTTCATAGCAATCCACATGCGGGTAAAGGTGAACACCCAGGAGCGCATCGGCCTCATCCACCATTTTTTGTGTCATGTTTGCATGGAGGTCGAGCGTAACAATTAAGGGAATGTCATAACCGACCAACTGACGCACTGACGCCAGAATGTCGCCCTCCAGGTCATCCATTCCTTCTACAACCCCCGCTCCGTGAAGCCCCAGACAAATGGCATCTGCACCTTCTGTTGCAGCAATCGTGTCAAGAAGCTCCTTTTTGATCCGGTCATACGCTTCTCGCAAAATCGTCCCCGCTGGATACGTAAAGGTGAGAAAGGTCGGCAAAAGCTCGATGCCCAGCTCTTCGGCGCGATCCACCATCCCTCCTGGAAAGTTGCGAACGCCCCGATTGCGATTCACAATCGTTTCATGATAATCCCACTCATAGCTTTGGAACATCTCAAGCGTCGTGGGCACATTGGAAAACGTGTTCGTTTCATGCGCAATCCCACCAATAATCACCTTCATTCTTAGACCCTCCATTCGATTTTGAAGTATGAACTTTAATTTTTGAATTTTTTGAAGTTTAAACCTTTCTGGACATTATAAAGGAAAGAAAATCATTTGTTCAATCGCTAAATTATGAACGTTTTATCGATTCTGCTATACTCGTTGATTCATAAACAAAAGCCCTCCCGTACAGGGAGAGCTTCTTTCGTAGCTCGTGCAAATTATGAGGTTTTCCATTTCGCCAATTCAGATGGGAATTTGTCATTCAGTACTTTGATATAGGTACCCTTCATCCCTAACGAGCGGGATTCCAGCACACCTGCGCTTGCCAGCTTGCGAAGAGCGTTCACGATGACAGAACGTGTCAGACCTGCTTGATCTGCCAGCTGGCTAGCTACTAGCAAGCCTTCGCGTGCATCCAATTGCTCCATAATTTTTTCAATCGCGATCTGTTCACTGTAGGACAGCGAAGAGAGTGCAATTTTGGCAAAGGTTTTGTCACGCACTTCATTTTCGATTTGTTCTGTGCGCTGCCGAACGATTTTCATACCGATCACGGTAGCACCGATCTCGCCCAAAATCAGATCCTCTGTTTCAAACTGACCGTAAGCACGCAGCAGGACGAGTGTGCCAAGACGGCTCCCCCCTGCGTTGATAGGAACAATCGTCGTCATCATTTGCGGGAAGATCGAATTCAACTCTTTTGGAACCAGGCTGTACGGGCTGGTAACCGGCTCGTTGGCCAAGGTTTGTGAAGCTTCTAGCAGCTTCTGATGTACACCTTCCTGTAGCTGCGTGGATGAACGCCCTTCTTCTTGCAGGGAAATCTCCTGATTCATTCCACTTCCCAGGATTGAGCCATCTGCGGTAATGATGTAAACATTTGCAGAAATCACTTCAGATAATAGTCTTGCGAGATCTTGGAAGCCTACTCCGCTGCCACCCATTGTTTTTTGAAGCATCACATTAATTTTTCTCGTTTTTTCTAACAAATTCATTATAATATCCTCCTCTGGATTCTTCATGCTCACAGTATTGTCAGAAAAATCCAGCCCTATACATCCAAATCGAAAAATTAAAAAGAAGGTTGTGTACAGGAATTTAGGTAGGTAGAAAAGCGAGAAGACCTTCATAAAGAAAAAAGGCTGACAGAGTGGTTATTTTCACCCCGTCAGGCCTTTTTGGTATCATTCTCTAGCGAAGCTGCTTCTTAATGAGCGCTTCAATCGCTTCGGCAATGACATGCGTATGTCTGTTCATGTCTGCATTCGTTAAGCGGAAACGGACATAGCGTTCATCAAGGTTAAACGCTTCTTCAAGTGCCCCCATAAAGCCGCGCGCACGTTTGTCCAATTCCAATAAAACTTCCAATTCGCCATCGCGAAGGTAGAAGACTACTTCGAGCTCCTCCAATCGACTGCGGTATGGCCCTGTCGGACGGAATTCAAATTCCTGTACAAACGGATGATTGCGGCCAAGGTGGCGATTGTATTCGCAGTCTACCTTGTACAGCTGGAATCCGATCTGTTGAACAGCATCCAACACTTTGGTCATTAACGGATGTGGGCGAACCTCGATGAAATCGGAATCACCTGGGTCGATCGCATTTTTAATATCGAGACCTGTCCGCAAGTAAACGGGTTGACGCCCCATTGTCAATGGCGTCTCATACGGCAATTGAAAAGCGAATGGCAGAACGACTTCCTCTTTCGGTTTCAATTGTACCCGCTCAGACAGACGGTATTTGACAAGTGTGCATTCTTCCTTGGTCTTAGAGTCGTTGCTTTCTTTTTCATAGTGTGTGACGACATACATGTAGATTTCGTCGATTTCCTGGGCGACATCTCCTCCCTTGATATGGACCTCACCTCTGACCATATCTCCGGGAATGAGTGAATCCTGCTCAAGACGTGCATCTACTTGCGCAGAGCCAATACCTACACTAGCCAATAATTTTTTGAACATGGACATGTGTTCGCCTCTCCTTTATACCGACCCAGACCTACATGATCTGGCTATCAGATATTCTATATTGAAATATACGGTGGAAGAAATAGAAAGTTTCGCGCAATCTTTTGCCAAACATCATCCGGTATAACGTCCGCTGTCACGAACACATGCAACGTTCTACTAATCACGACTGTTTTGATTCGTACCTCCACTGTCGTTCGATCAGACAAAATATATTCGCGGCGCCGCAGCATTTCATGCAAGACCTGATGGACCTCCGCAACCTGCTCAACCTTCTTCCCTTTTAACGAAGCGAGATCCTTTTCCACGCGATCAACTACTTGTACCACAATGGTGGCATGAAGCGGCTGCTTCTGATCTGCAGTGAGTACAGAGGCGCGTACGTCTTCGATGACAGTCTCTTGCTTTTTGCGATAGACCCGCTGATTTTGCTTCAGCTCCAGATTTTCCTCGTACAGTTTTTTGTTTTGCAGCTCCAAGCTTTTTTTGATCAGCATCATCTGCTCCATTTCGCGTCCGTATGTAAATAAAATCACGGTTCCGCCCAACACGCACCCCATGAGCAAAAGCGCGAGGTAACGCTTCCAAAGAATCACTTTCATGAGCGCACCTGTACCAGCCAATGCACACAAATCGTTCCGATATGGGCACCCAAGAATGCGACGACGATCATCACGAGCTGTTTGAAGACAGGTGTCAAATTTCCCATCAGTATTTTTTCGATCTGCAAAAACGAATCAAACGTTCCGCCCAATGCCCCAACCAATCCCCATATTTTGAGCTGGTCAGCCAATTGGGCCATCGATAACAGCGGAGGCTTTTCAGTGAGAAAAGCGCCCACCCCACCTGAGAGAGCGCCGCCGACCACAATGCCATAAGCCACGAAAAACGTCAAAATGACTTGTGCCATGTTGTGCTTCATCCTTTCTTCGAACAAGCAGTATATGCTTATCCCTACGCTCGTCATCCCGGTTTTATAACAGAACTCGCCAGCGTTTCAAATAAAAAGCGGCATGCTAGATTGGGCAGCATGCCGGGTCGATCAGCGTTGGTTCCTTCTCCATTTTTTCAGTTTCTTTTCAATGCGCGGCGAGTTCATGATCATAAGATCCGTAAACAAGTTGACCATTTTCGGATTTCGCAACATCTGGTTAAAAACCTCTGGATTTTGCTTGAACCATTGCTCGTTGGCACGAATCCATTTCTTGAAAGCATCGTTTGTTTTGTAATAGTGATTCAATTGCCGAACCGGTCGATATCCACTCATCTTAATCTATCCCTTCGTCAAAAAATATAACGAGGAGAAAAACGATCACGATGATCCAGATGATCACTTCGAAACCTTCCTCGTTGAAGAAACCAAATCCTCTCACGTCAGATCCCCCCTTCATCCTGCCGCGCTCCTCGCACCATTCCATACCGCCCATGGTACCTTTCCCTATAGGTATATGTGGTTCCACGCTTGTTGGATTGGACACTTGCCTGCCTTCATATTGATTTTGTGTGCTGGCCTACTTTGTTGTGAAAAACGACGCATAGGGACACTCCTTTTCCACTCATACTAGAGAGGAATGAATCAAAGAGGAGACGAACATGACAGCCTCTACTGGATCTCTGTTACGCAACAAGCCTTACCTGCTGTTACTGCTAGTCGTCTTTTTCATGCACATGGCCTCTTACCTGGTCATTCCCGTCTTCCCAGTCTTTTTGCAAAAGGTACGGGTTCTTTCACTCTCTCAAGTCGGCATCATTTTGGCAGCGGGAAGCATCACATACCAAATCGGAAGCTTGGCAGGCGGCTTGATGTCAGATCGCTGGGGCAAACGCACCATTCTAGCCTTGGGGGCATTCCTTCAAGGATGTGCCATGGCAGGCTATCACTTCAGCCATTCCTATGGTTTCTTCTTGTTATTCTCCTCGGTCAACGGCTTGGGTCTTGGTCTGCTCGCTCCTACCATAAAAGCCATGATCGCGGATGAAGTGGATGAGGGCCAAAGAACGGCTGCCTTCTCATGGAGAGGGATACTCGCTCACAGCGGGATTATTGTCGCAGGCTTGATCATTACATGGATGACTGCGGGTGGGAAACAGCCGTTTCTCGTAGCTGCCTTTGTGTACGGAGCACTTGCTGTTTTTTCTCGCTTCATCCTTCCCGATGATCGCTGTGTGGGAACTGATTGTAAGCAAACGCCGCTCAAGGAGTATCGTCACATCTTGACCCATCGCAGCTTTCTGCTCTTTTCCGCGATCTCGCTCTTAATCTGGGCGATCTATGCTCAATTCGCCATGATCCTCCCGCTGCGGGGAGAGCATGTCCTGCATTCCGCTACGATGATTGGCCTCATTTGGACGATCAACTCGCTCAGTGTCGTGGTCCTGCAAGGGCTGATCTCACGTTTTGTACTACAGCGCATCAATCCGTACTTGTCTGTCACAATGGGAACGATCTTGTTGGGTGCAGGGCTAACGCTCATGGGATGGGCAAACCACTTCCTCACACTGTCCGGGGCTGCGATTCTATTCATTTTGGGTGAGATGCTGTTTATGCCCATGCTGGACAGTCTCGTCACTCATTTCGCAAAAGAAGAATGGCTGGGGGCGTACTTTGGCTTTTCCAATTTCGTATCTGGTCTTGGGACGGCTCTGGGAACTGGATTGGGTGGAGCAATGGTTGAAAAGCTTGGGGGAGTCGGCAGCATTTATCCGTGGATTGGCTACGGAGTGATTACACTGTTTTTGGCGGCGATTCTTGGTCTGTTTGCCCTATACGCCATCCCTCGCCACAAAAATGCTGTACTTGACTCCCCCTCAAAAACTCCCAGAAAGGAAGGGGCCACATGAACGTAGAGGAAAACGCACAGCATCAACTCGAAAAGCAGATGGAAGTGCTTCGGCGAGTGCCGCTCACCTCCCTGTTCATCCAACTGGAGGACCATGTATCCTCCCGCATTCGCCAAAAAACAAATTCGCCTTGGCAACCATGACTCTGAGAAAGGGGTAGTTACATGACTAAGCAAAACAAGGATTCCTCCGTACAGCAAAATCGACCAGACGAACGCAATCGCCAGCCCAAAAACGTTCAAAACGATGCTCCGGGCTATGGAGACAAAAAACTGGAGGGACCCAATCGTCCTTCCACCTAACTCTTAGGCAAT
This sequence comes from Brevibacillus sp. RS1.1, assembly GCF_013284365.1. NCBI lineage: Bacteria > Bacillati > Bacillota > Bacilli > Caryophanales > Paenibacillaceae > Brevibacillus > Brevibacillus sp. RS1.1. The sequence goes on along the minus strand of NZ_JABSVA010000010.1, from coordinate 142,646 downwards.
CAATAAAAAAGTCATTTTGCGCCTTCATGCAAGGGCAAAATGACTTTTTTCAATTCCTTTACGAAATCGATACGAGCTTGTACGGCAATGAGAATTCTTCCAATCCCTCCAAAAATACTTGACGAGACTTTTCATCAGGCGCAATCAGTTGGAGATAGCGTGTGAAATAAAACACGATACGATCTTCTTTGCCCTCTTGTAAGCGATAGTGTGACAGCTGTGCGATGTCCGTCAGGTTGTAGAAGTATTCATAGTGCTCCTGTGTAAAAGGCGCATGAAAGATCCGACTGACCACTACACCATTGCTTAGATTTTCCCGCATGTTCTCTTTTGTTGCCCCGAGAAAACGGAGCAGTTCACCGGCACGCTTCGCCCCGACCTTTTCCACCAGGATGCTGTCGTTGTACTCCACTTCCAGATCAGTCAATTTGTTGGAAACGGCTGCAAGCATCGCCATCAACACCTTGCGCACTGCCAGATTCTCCGTAGCAAATTGATTGTCAAACACATTAAATTCAAACGACGTCGCTTCGCCCTGACGCCGTGTATACAATATAATCGCGTTCAAAAGCATTCCTCCGCTTTCTACTCACTTATCTAGGCAAAATAGCTTCCCACGTCGCACGGTCCAGCTTGCGAATGACACTGAACAAGAGACGCTTGGCTGCCTCGTAATCCTCGCGGTCAATGATCGAAGCATGGCTGTGAATGTAACGGGAAGGAATTCCAATAACGGCAGACGGCACTCCCTTGCCATGGTACTGAACGACACCTGCATCCGTCCCGCCTTTTGCCACATAAATCTGGTACGGAATGTTCTCTTCTTCGCACGTGGAGATAAGAAGCTCACGCAATCCTACCGGCATGACGTACATCGGATCGTAGATGCGCATCAACAGACCACCGCCGAGCTTGCCGCCATCATCTTTTACCCCTGGTATGTCTGTGGCTGGACTCGCATCCAATGCCAGGAACAAATCCGGATCAATGGACGCAGCGGCAGTTTTCGCGCCACGCTGCCCGGACAATTCTTCCTGTACAGTAGCCCCGACGTAGACGACATTCGGATGATTTGGGTTTTCATGCAGCTCTTTTGCGAGCTCCACTGCCAAACTGCAACCATAGCGATTATCCCATGCTTTCGCCATGATACGGCGCGGATTGGACATGACCTGCAACGGGCAAACCGGTACGATTTGCTGGCCAGCCCGAATCCCTACCTGTTCTGCTTCCTCACGTGAATCCACGCCGATATCAATGTACATGTTGCGCACATCCATCGGGCGATTACGCTGATCGTCGCTCAAGACATGCGGTGGAATCGAGCTGATTACGCCTTCAACTGGGCCGTTGTCCGTTATAATTTGTACACGTTGCGCGAGCAGAACCTGCCCCCACCAGCCTCCCAGCGTCTGAAATGAAATAAATCCTTTATCAGAAATTCGGGTGACCATGAAGCCGACTTCGTCCATGTGACCCGCTACCATAATTTTTGGACCGTTCTCGTCACCACGCATAACGCCAAAAATACTTCCCAAATTGTCGTACATGAGTTCACTCGTATAGCTGCTTATGTATTCCCTCATAATCTCGTGTACCGGACCTTCGAAGCCAGGCGCTCCTGGTGCCTGCGTCAAACGGTTCCACAGTTCAGCTTGAAATTTATTTTCCATCGCCAAAAATCCTCCCCGACCCTAGTTTCATGCCTGTTAACCTTCTCTATTATCCGCGAGAGAGAATTCAGACGCAACTACCTCCAAGCAGGAATGCAAGATCTTGTCCCGAATGAAGAAAAAACACGAATCGTTTTGAGGGGGAAAAAGCAGATGGCAATCACGTTACGAAAGTTGTCCGAATTCAGTGAAATTGAGCAATTAGAAGGAATGGAAGGAAAAATATGGGACCCTTCTAGTGCTATTCCTCACCATATGACACTCACCATGCAAAAGTTTGGCGGTCTGTTTTTAGGGGCATTCGATGGCGAGGAAATGATTGGCTTCTTGTACAGCTTCCCGGGCTTCACCAATGGAGAACCCCATCTTTGTTCGCACATGCTCGGCTTTTTGCCAGAGTATCGCAAGCAAGGGCTGGGCGTACAAATGAAATGGCTGCAAAAAGAAGAAGCGGCGGCTGCGGGCTATTCCAAAATCACATGGACCTACGATCCGCTAGAGACTGTAAACGGTGTTCTCAACATCGCCAAGCTGGGAGGTATCGTTCGAACGTATTTGCCAAACTGCTACGGACAGCTTGATGACGACTTTAATCGAGGACTGCCGACAGACCGTTTCCTCGTGGAATGGATGATCGGAAGCGATCGTGTGGAATCGCGTCAGGCAGGGAACAACCCTACTCCCTCTCTTGAACAGGTACCTGACCTGTTGCGTCTGGAAATCAAGGATGGCATTCCACATCCTATCGAAATCGATTTGTCATGCGAAGAGACTATCGTGCTACTACCTGTCCCTGCCTTCTTCCAGGATGTTAAACGAGCTGATATGACCGTCGCTTCCATGTGGCGAGAGATGACGCGCGAATTGTTCACCACCTATTTTGCCAAAGGTTATGTCGTTACGAATATCCTCCGTGATCAATCCATCGTTCGTTACGTCTTAGAAAAGCAGCCGTTGACTGATATTTTAGGTGCCTCGTCCTCTTTATCCTAGCTAGAATGGCGCGCCGGGTGGGTAGGTTGTGGTAAAATGGTGTTTGCCCAACCTTATACAACAAAGGACGAGAATGAAATGAATCGATCACAATACAAGTATGACGTTATTATCATAGGCGGTGGCCCCTCTGGGCTGATGTCTGCTATTGCTGCTTCTGGCCAAGGAGCAAGAGTTTGTCTCGTGGAAAAAGGCTCGAAGCTCGGACGCAAGCTCATCATATCGGGCGGCGGTCGTTGCAATGTAACCAATGCCAAGGAACAAGATGAATTAATCAAACAAATGCCGGGAAATGGTCGCTTCATGTACAGTGCTCTCACCCAATTCGGCAACCGTGAGATTATCCAGTTTTTTGAGGAGTTGGGTGTCGCGTTAAAAGAAGAGGATCGGGGCCGTATGTTTCCCGTCACAGATAAAGCAGTGACAGTCGCCCAAGCGTTGATTGATTTGTTGAAGCAAAGAGGTGTCAGCATTCATTTAAACGCCGCTGTAAAGGAAGTTCTCTACTCGGAAGGTAGAGTCGGTGGCATCATGCTCCAGTCTGGTGAGAAAATAACCGCGCCTTGTGTGATTATTGCCGTCGGGGGTTGTTCTGTACCACAGACAGGCTCTACAGGCGATGGCTATGCGTGGGCAAAAGCAGCCGGGCACACGATCACAGAGCTGTATCCTACTGAAGTACCGCTTACAGCCAATGACTCTTTTATTCGCGATAAATCGATCCAGGGTCTGTCGCTGCGTGACATCACGATGACGTTGTATGCGCCCAATGGGAAAAAGATCAATACACAGGAAGGCGATATGATCTTCACTCATTTCGGAATATCAGGACCCGCCTCCCTGCGTATGGGACATTATGTCTCTGTGTCGCAACGAAAATACGGAGCGGTTCCTCTATCTCTGACGATCGATCTCATGCCTGACAAAACGGCCGAGGAAATCACGGCGGAAAGCTGGCAGCTGATTGAGGAGCAGCCAAAAAAGGCAGTAAAAAATGCAATCAAAGGCTTCCTCCCCGAACGGATTATTCCACTCTTGCTTTCCTTGGCAGGAATTTCGGATGAAACAACCTACAGCCATATGAAGAAACAAGAGTGGAGCAAGTTCACGAACTTGATCAAAGCTTTTCCACTCACCATTACGGGGACGCTCTCTCTTGAGGAAGCGTTCATTACAGGTGGCGGTGTGAGTGTAAAAGAGATCGATCCACGCTCGATGAGATCCAAGCTCATGGATGGGTTGTATTTCGCTGGAGAGGTCATGGACGTCCACGCCCATACAGGTGGCTACAACATCACCATCGCCTTTTCGTCTGGCTATTCTGCGGGTACGCATAGTGCGCAGGAAGCATTTGAATTTTTTTACGAGAATGACGTTTAGATGATCAGGGAATGGGGAAACTATGAATCAGGTTCTCTTTTCATGAAAAGAGAAATCAGCACATTACTCCCCCCTAGTTGTAATGTGCTGATTTAACAGACCTTACTCCCTTTATCTTCCTAGATGGGGCATCGCCTGCGTGAGCGATGCTTCTTTTTTTTGCCCAACAAAAAGCACCTGCTACCAAAGACGGTACATCCATCTTTTCATAGCAGGTGCTTTATTATTGATGATCGGTTTATCCGACAAGGCGGAACAAATACGCAAATCCAGCGAGTAAAAAGCCTAGGCCCAACAGAAAAAACGTGTTGGCACGCTGCTTAACGCGCCTTTCGTCTCCCTGAAAATGAGCGTTCATCCGCGATTGCCAACGTTTTGTCTGCGGCTGTACCATGACGAGAATCCCAACTGCCAATAAGAAGAGAGGAAAGATCATCATCTGGCTCAACCCTTTTTCTTACGACGGAGAAGCCAACCGTTATCATCTTCGGCTGGTGCGCCTTCAATTACCAACCGGGCCTCCTCGGCAAGCTGATACGCTTCTGCGAAAGCTAGTTGTCGAAATGATATCTCTGCCTTCGTCAACAACTCATTGACCTGACGATTTTGGCGGCGATATCGGTTTGTATACTGGATGGCACCCTCTGCCATCTGGCAAGTTGCGATAATTCGTTCTGCCATTCGCTCTGTTTCGCCGACCAAATCACTCGCGTCCTGGACCAGCATGGCGACCTCTTCCAGATCATAGCGGTACTGTTCCATGATCGTTTGCACGCGGCCCAACGTTTGCACAACTTCTTCAAACATGTATTTCAATTGATCCGGAATGCCTGGCAAGTAGCTACGCTTGATTTGCTGACGAACGCGGACTAATGTGTTAGAAATGCGCTCCAGTTCATCCAGCGCATCGTCTTCCGTTTCGATGACCAAATACGCTTGCTCTTCTTCTTCCGGAATCATCTCTTCCTGTTCAGGCTGATTCTTCGGCATGACCAACTCGTACTCTTCTTCTTCTTCGTACACAGGTTCCTCAGCTTTGACTTCTGGAGCCGGCTTTTTTGCTTTTTTATTGAATAGCTGAGGAATTGCTTGCAACAACACGGAACGTTCAGCTTCACTCAGCTCTGAGGATCTTCCTCTCACCGCTCGCTCTTCTTCCACTTTCGTCTGCTGGAAAGAAGTTGTCATTCCTGGATTTTCTTCGCTGGCAGAATGCTCGATCTCGCTAGCTGGAGTCGGCTCCGGTGTACGAATCTCCGGCTCCACAGGCGTGGACGTCGCAGCTACTTGCTGTAGCGAATCATCCTGTTCCACCGCGCCTACTTCTGCACTCTTTTCTTCCTGCACAAAGTCTGGTTCATCTATACCTTGATTTCCTTCTGCTTGCGGTTCCAATTCAACTTCTGCATACACCGTCGCTGCAGCTTCATCACGTGCAAGAACGCCATCTTCTATCGCTTGATACGTCGCATCAATGAGCACTTCGAACGCTTTGACATGGGTCAACACCATTTCCAGGCTGCCCTCTTCCAAAGCGCTCTTCGCTGACATGACCAATTGCTTCGCCTGCAAGAGGGCATTGTCCAAGGAATCCTGCTTTAAATCAAAGCCATCGCGAACGGCCTGCTCAATTCCTTCTTCCAGATGCTTGAATTCTTCTGGCAATTCTTTTTTCACGCGTTGCACAAGCTTTGGAATAAGCTCCATCGCTTGTCCTACCTGCTCCAGTACTTGCTGAGCTTTTTGTGTGGTTTCGTAGGCGGCAATGTCGTCCCCTGCTGCCCGCGCAGTTTTCACGAGTTTTCGCATCGTGTCTACTTCATCCAGCGATGCTTTCAATTCATGGAAAGACAATCCGTACTCCAGACGCAAATCGGACAAACGTCGTTCCATCTGCTCCACTTGCTTTCCGATCTCAGGAACAACAACCTTATTTTCTTGCTTGGTAACTGCCACTTTGGATGTGTCTGTTTTTAGCTCATCCAGCTCATCCTCAATTTTTGTAATGGCCTCTCTCGCCTCATTCAACATGCCAAGTGCCAACGTAAAACGGAAACGATCACAAGCCTCTTCCGCATCGAGAATCATCATTTCTACATCAGGGATACGAATGCGCAACAGATTTTCTTTTTTGTCTGCCAAGTGGTGGTAACGTACTTCTGTCATGCCGCTGGAACGGCGAAGCGGTTTTTCCACCTCGATGACATTGATCTTCTCAACGAGCTCTTCCTTCCAATCCTCTACATCATCTACTTGGGCAAAAATAGCACGGCGTCTGATCATCGCGTAAATCAAGCCGATCGATAACCCAGCAAATACTGCCCCAACCAGATAAATCCACCACGGAATACCTCCGAGTGCGCTACTGCTTTCGCTCTCTGGCGCCTTACTAGCGTCGGTCGCATCCGGTATTGCTGTTGCTTGCTTGTTTTCAATGCGGCTTAGCTCCCTGTTTACTTCCGCGATTACAGTTTGTATACCGGTCAAATACTGCTTTTGTGTACGAAATGCGTCATAAAAAGACGCGATTTTTTCATGCAGTAATGTCAGCGTCGCACCTTTTTCCTGCAAAGAAGGACCGGCATAAATCCCCAGCTGCTCGGTGTTCATGTCAAGTACGATCATTAGTGCATCATCGGCCAAATTGTAATTGTCAAACAGCTTTTGTGCATACATATCTGGAGATTCAGCTTCTGGTGCGGTGCTTTCCACTACCACGACTTTGTAGCTGCCTGGTAGGCCGTTCAATGAATTTGCAAAGGCGGTTCTGTCTTCTTTTTTCAAATAGTTGTCAGCGTCCTGAACAACTTCGTCTTTTTTATCTGGAAACGGTGTTGCATAAACCGGATTCGTATATAACAACATGCCTGCCAAACAGAGCATGAATAGTTTTCGTTTCACTTGTCATACATCCCCTTACTAGAATCATTCATTGGGAGAGGCCACGCCTAAGCAGGCAGCAAAGAACCTCGCAGATAACACATAATCGAGGTTTGCAGCCATTGGACGAACTCCTCGGAAGATGGCTCCAGATCATAGACCTGGCGAACCATTTGTGGTTGCAAAAATGGATATATCATCTGACTCGTCATAGCCAGTACTGTACGATCAATAGAGACGGGCAAAAACTCACCCGAGACGACACCGCCCTCGATCACACGTGAAAGCCCGTGCTTCCATCGGCTCATATATAGCGTCATCACTTCACGAGCAAGCATGGATTCTACGCTCAGCTCACGGTGAATCAACCGCGTGATAGGCGCATGCTCACATTGAAATTGCAAATATAGCTGCACAACTTGTTCCAATCGTTGATAGGCAGGGATGTTTTCCTGCTCGTTTTCCAGTTCTTCCAAAAGGCGAAACAACGTCTCAAAGTAAGAAGCAATCAGCGTCTCCAGGACTCCTTGCTTCCCTTCAAAGTGATAGGAAATCAGCGCGGAATTTACTTGAGCAACAGAGGCAATTTGTCTTACGGAGGTTCCTTTGTAGCCATGAACATCAAAAAGCTTCGCTGCTGCGGATAAAATACGCATTTTCGTCAGATCCATCAGGCATCTTTCCCATTGTACAGATTATTCGACGAAAAAAGATAGTCTTGTTGTATGTTCGACAATGTTTTCCATGATTCCTTCTCATCATGCTGATTCCATCGAAAAATACCGCTACCGCATAGATTTTCTTCCACATAAGAAGTACGTATAAAGCATCGAGGACGTTACCTCATTTACTCAATTTTCCCTGACAAAAAAAAGACGCTCCTGTCTGTTTTGCAAGAGGAACGTCTCACTTGATTACTCTTACTCCCTATTTGCTTTTTTCCTCTGGAACTGTGATGGGGGCTACTGTTCCGTATTGCTGCAAATACGTTTCTACTTGCGTATGCTCTTTTACACGCTGATCGTTCAAATCGTAAGCAGATCGAATGGACATCGTCATGTTCGTGGGGAGCATCGTTTTTTTGTTGTAGTGAATCGTGTACTCTGCCTCCACTTCCATCTGGTTCACGAGCTCATTTACGTCCACCTTTTTCTTGGACTGAATCGTGGGTCCAGAATGATGGGCAGGCGCCCCTCTCCAATTTCCTTCTGAGAGTGACATCGCTAACTTTAGCTTCGGTATGTAGGGTTTCTCTCGCCCTGCTATCGATTGGACTTTTGCTCCCGACTTTGTTTGTTCTTGCATTTGAGCAACAAGCCAGCTTTTTAGTTTGGCAGAATCCAATACAACTCCAAGCGCTTCAAAATCGTCCTTTGGATTCTCATCAGGCAGCATCCGGACGTTTCGTTTCATACCGTCGATTTGCTGAAACGATGCGACGGGGTTCCAGTTGTTCATTTCTTGATGCAGGGCCGGGCTATCCCCTGAGACATGGTTCCAGCCTTCGTTTTGTCCATCCTTGGTATACAGCTTGTCACCATGGCTGAGCAAGGATAAGTCATCCACTCTGTTTTCCTCTGGTACAGAGAGCTTCACGTTCATGTAAACAGCCTCTCCGTCTTTTCTGCCCGAAAAGTTAACCATGTTCGCATTGGCACTGTTCGCCGTCAGCAGCTTGGTTTGCCCGTAGAACGCATACGATTTCTGCGCATCGAACTTGTCCCGGACTTGCTCAAACGTTGTATTCGCATCCTGCTTCACACGCATTTGATTACAGCCACCTACAACAACAGTGCACACTAGAGCCATCACGCAAATGGGCCAATACTTCTGCATAGATGCTACCCTCCCTCGGCTACCCTGGTCAGCCTCATGTAGGGGCCCAGGGTAATAGTCCCTTTTAGCGTTTCCGGGGAGGAATAGGCTTATTCTACTTGCAAGCCTCTCTTGCATAATCAGGTTTTACAGGTGGTAATACAAGACTCGATCCTGCTCTCTCACTTCAATCTGATGGAGAATCATCAACAAATCAATATGCCCCAATGTCTCGGATAACGTCAATGGCAATTCTTTTTGGTACAAGCCTGGAAATAAGAGAGCGTTCAGTTCAAAAGCTGTCTTTTCGCCATCTGCAAGAAGCCTGCGGAGCGTGTCTGTTCTCTCCCAGTTCTTTTGCAATCGAGCGAGTATGAGCTCTCGATGGTTGTAAACCGGTTCACCGTGTCCACTCAAGACTTGTTTGATCTCCATGTCCGCACACATTTGCAGCGCTGTGCGGTATTGAATCAAAGTCAGTGGTCTTGTACTCGTGCGATTCCGGGGTGGCTCAATAAACGCATTGGATGAAATTCGCTTGATGATATGGTCTCCACCAATCATGACTTGATCCTTTGCCCGATACAACGACAGATGGCTTTGGCTGTGTCCCGGCGTGTACAGTACCTGCCAGTCCTCCAAGTATGGTACCTTTTGCTCATGCTTGAGATGAAAGTCAATCTGGCTTGGCGCAGAAAACGTCTTCATCAGCTTGTGGAATTTCGAGATAATGACCATCTTTTTTTCTGGTACACCGCTCTGGATGTACAGCTCTTCGAAAAATTGATCATGAAAAGTCATAAACTGCTCATCCTGCTGTACATAGGGCGTTGCCTGCGGATGGGCAAATGTCTTCGCTCCCGATAATTCGCGTACTTTTTCTAACTGCCCGCAATGATCCACATGATGATGCGTCAGTATGACTTGCTCGATATCCTCCACGCTTACCCCAATTGATTCTAAGCCGTTTGTTAAGGCCGCCCACGCATCATCTGTCGATGGACCCACATCAACTAAGGTCAAGCGCTCCCCTTTTAGCAAGTAGACGTTTACTGCCCCTACATCAAAAGGTGTGGGTATCTCCAGACAATAAATATCAGGCGCTACCAGCGTCGCGATCCTTTGCTTGCCATCGTTCGTTGTCATTTTTTATCTACCTCTCAAGTTAATTGCCTTTTTTTCCGAAAAGAGAAAAGAGCCATTGTTTTGGCTCTAGGCGAGAACAACTTGATTCCTACCAGAATTTTTGGCTTCATACAGAGCAATATCTGCTTGATGGAACAGCGCTTCTACACTCAGGTTTACATCCATCTCCCTGCTCCATTTCGCTAGTCCACACGAGATCGTGACCTGTGGAGACGTCTCCTGCTCGACGCATTCCCGTATGCGCTCTGCTACAGAATGCGCGGTGTTTTTGTCCACACGAGGCAAATAAACAGCGAGTTCCTCTCCGCCCCATCTTGCTGCGATATCACTGTCTCGAATGCTATGTCGAATCAGATTGGAGACCTGAATCAGCACCTCGTCCCCTACCTGATGGCCAAATGTATCATTCACGGTTTTAAAATAATCAATATCAATCAAGATCAACGAGCCATAGTTGTCTTTTTGTAAGGATCCTCTTACTCGTTCATTCAAATGTCTTCTCGTGTACAGACCTGTCAAATTATCCGTAATGACCATTCGTTCCATTTCATTATGCAGGACGGCGTTGGTCATTGCCAAACTCGCGTGCTGGCCAAATATTTCGAGGAGTTTGTAGTCGTCAAAACTAAAAAAATGATAACGGGAATCTGCGACTAACAGGACTCCACTAATCTCACCCTCGACAACGAGCGGAACCCCCATGAAGGAACAGCACGAAAAGAGCGAAAAAGGGAGCGGTCCTGCCCCTGGCTGAGCCAGCAACAATGCCTGCTTGTTTTGCAAGATTTGCTGAAATGGCTTTTCTTTCGAATCGATAACCTTGCCATTAAACGCTGGTATGGAGGAAGAGAGCACATCGAAGCAATCTTCTCCCGGCGTTTTTCGCAAAATGGCACAAAACTCCGCATCAAAGGTAGCCCGCATCATCGTCGTAACAAAATCGAGAATTTCCTTTAAATCAAGACTTCTGTTCAACTGGCGTGCCATCTCATTAATCAAACGCAATTCTCGAATTAAATTGCGAGATTGCTGATAAAGCTGTGCATTTTCAAACGCAGTGCCAGCCGTATCCGCCAAGATCGAGATATAGTCCTTTTCATGCTGATTCAAGGTAATTCGTTGATCGGAGGTCACTTGCAAAACTCCGTAGATGCCTTGCTTGCCCAAGAGTGGCGCTGCGATCACCGTGACCTGCTGCTCCCCTTCTCCCACTTCTTCGGCAATGAGACGTCCTTCTAAATAGGCCTTGGTACTGGTAGACGGCTCTACTTCTTGAAAAGAAAGCTGTTTGACCGGGGTGGTTGCATTGGGTTCAACCGTCAGGAAAAGCTCTGCCGACAAGTACGGATAAAGGCTGGGAATGCTCGTCACGATTTCATGCAAAACATCATTTACATCAATCGATGCCTGAATTTTTGACATCAACTGATACAATAAATCTTTTTTGCTCGCTTCACGACGCAGGTCGTCCGACATGATCGAACGCCAAAGCGCACAGCTTGCCTTCGCGCCTATTTCCTGCAAAAAAGCCACATCCCGTTCGTCGTACACGCAATCCGTCTCTTCGGGCGGCAGATGCAAAAACAATGCGTAGAGCGGAGTTTGATTCAAGGAGACAGGAACGACGACAAGCCTGTGGTCATCCAAAATGGAAGGCATGATTTGCGTCGTACCGAATCTCGAAACCAGTTGGGCAATGTGGGTTTGTCCACCTTCGACCTCCTGCGTTGTTACGCTCTCCTGCGGAATCAACGTGGCGTCGTCCGCGAGCTTCACGGCGGAACAATAGCCTTTTTGGATAATGTCACTGATCTGACTCGTCAAGCTTTGCAGCAGCTCTTTGGTCGTATCGTGCAGCGTCAAATCCATGACAATCTGGCTTGTTACGTGTTGAATATAAGCATCATATCCCATGCGAATTAACGGCTCTAACCCGCGCATGTAAGATGACAAATCGAAATGAATTTGGTCTTGGGGCACTAACATGCCTATGACAGCTCGAACCCTTCCATCTTCTTCACACAAAGGAAAGGCTCCACACACGTTGTTCGTTTCACTGCTCGTTTTGACTACGATCTCTTTGGAGGAAAGTGCCTCTACAATAAAATCAAAGACTTTGCCAATCGATACATCGTGTTGCAGGGTAAGCCCTTGAGAATTCTGAGATGGACCAACCTGCATTTCCATGAAGTTGATTACACGGCCCCCGGAATCTGTCAAGAAAAGGATGCCTGGGCGCTTTTCCGGCCAAGATTGTAAGATAAAATGGGCCGTGTAGGAAAAGACTGTCTCTAACTTCCCCAACATTTTACTTGACACGAGAAACTCCCTCTCTCAGCATTTTCTCAAGCTTTCAAATGGTCTGTATCATTAACGGATAGAAGTTCCCACCTGCGATCTACATACCGAAATATGGTAATACCGGTATTATCGATACGTGTAATCCCCGTTCCTTGTTCTCCTACCGTCACATAATGCAAGAAGCTATTAATGAGACCGCCATGCGAGACAACGACAATCGCCTCACCCGGATGGCTCCCTGCTATTTCTGTCATGGCAGCAACAGCTCGACGCTGCATGTCTTCGAATGTCTCAATTCCACAGGAGGCTTCATCCTGATTCTCAAATCGCTCACGTATTTCTTCATAGGTGAGCCCCTCCCACTCCCCATAACAGCGCTCCCGCAAGGTTGTCCGCGTAGAAACAGAGGATTGGAAGTTACCAGCAATCTTGGCAGCCGTATCACGCGCGCGACTAAGATCACTCGAATAAAAAGCGTGAATCTTCTCGCCTCGCAACCTGTCTGCTACTTGCTCGGCTTGACGTACCCCGAGCTCGTTCAACGCGATGTCACTGTGGCCTTGTATACGACGAATCTGATTCCACTCCGTCTCTCCATGACGAATGAGATACATGATGGTTTCCAAAACGATTTATCTCCTTACCGTTCTGTATTCTTTGGATAGTATTTCTTATTATATAAGATGCCTGTTCACAATTCTAGATTGATAAAAAAACATTTGGTACAAAATTCCTATATTTCATTTCTTTCTGCAAATACCCAGGACTATTTTTCGTGGGTTTGAACTGAAACGAACTTTCAATTCCCCTCGTCAGAGGTGATAAGAAGAATATGACATCGTTGGAGGGGTTCCTATGAAACCGTGGATCATTCGATCTAGCTCATTTGTTCTATCTGCCAGTCTGTTGCTGCCTGTCGCACAAGCGCATGCACAATCACCTCATGTGAGTACCAGTAAAATGGCGACTACTGTGGCACAAGCAGACTCTGTGGCACAAGCCAAAGCAAAGCTCTCCAAGGAAGCGGCCTTGGCACTTGCTGCAAAAATTGTACCTACCGCTGGGATGACGGTGCAAAATGTGTCATTTCGTTCAGCAGATAGCTGGCGTTCATTTCCTGAATGGTCGTTTAGTTGGGTGAAGAAGGATCCAGAAAACGGTAGAGTCCTTCTATCCTATAGCGTCAGTATCCACGCTAATACAGGCGAGCTGACTTCCTACTCACGTCAAGAGCAGGAAGCATCCTCGCTTCCCTATGCAAAGCGAATTTCCTATACGGAGGCGCAAGAGCAGGCGAAGCACTTTTTCGAGAAAAACAATGCAGGAAAAGCAGCGGAAACAAGACTGTATACACGCGATATGCCAGAACCAAAAACTCCGCTGAACTCGGAAGTTTACTATAATTTCCGCTTTGTTCGTGATGTGGACGGCATTCTCTTTCCCGACAACGGCGCGGATATCACCGTAGATGCTTCCGGCAAAGTGATCAACTATTCTCTGTCTTGGAACGACGTGACCTTCGCGGATACGGATACACAAATCTCAGAAGAAGAAGCCGAGAAACTTTTTAAAGAACAAGCGAATCCAAAACCAGTTTACCTGCTGCCGTGGGAGCAGATGGAGACACAAAATAACAAGCCATCTCTCGGGTATATAAATCCCTTCCCATTCTACATTGATGCGGAGACTGGCAAAGCATTGACACAATCGTTGACCCGGTATCAACCAGCGAAGGATCCTGAGCCTGTAAGCAGCAAAGTCCTTCCTGCACGCCGCAGCGGACAACCGCTCTCCCAAGAGGAGGCTGTACAATGGGCATTGAAAGCGTTGAAGCTGTCCAACTACGAGCTTCGTTCTGCCAATTACAATGAAAAAGACTACCGTGGCAATCGTCCTGTCTGGGATCTCGAATTCGGCGAAAAAGGCAACAGCGAAGAAGGGTTTGCGTATGTTTCTGTGGATGCTGTAACTGGGGACATCTACCGGTTGAACAAGGACTTCCGCAACCATAAAGAAAAAACAACCGCTTCTAAAAAACCAGACATGGAAAAATTCAAGGCAAAGGCGATGGAAACGATACGCGAATTGGCGCCAACCATGGCCCACCAGCTTTACTGGACAGAGCGTTTTGAAGAGGAAGTCAAATACCAACCCGTTGATTCCGAGCGGACACAGATCCGATTTGAGCGTTTTATCAATGGAATAGCAGCAGCTAGCGGCTCTGCCTTCTTCACGTTTGACACAGAAACGGGCGAGCTAATGAGTTACAGTACTGAATTGGGCAGCGAAACATACCCGACACAAGTTCCCAAGCACCTGCCTGCTGCCGAAGCGAGCGAGAAGTGGTGGACCGAGACAAAAGCGGAGGCAGTATACGCCCTTGTCCCTCTTACTCCTGAGGATGCCAAACGCGTAAAAGAGCAGCCATCCTACACACCGAAACGAACCGCCAAGATCGTTTATCGGGCGACCATTACGCCATTTGAGCAGCCGTATTACCTAGACGCTGTAACAGGCGAGTGGAGCTCCAGCTCTACTGGCAAAACGCTTGTGCTGCATCGTCCCGCTCCTGCCGATTTGAAGGGGCATCCAGCAGAGAAGGAACTCTCGCTGATGTATGAATACGATGCACTAACACTTGAAAACGGTAATATTATGCCGCAAAAACCGATCACACGTGGTGAAATGATTGAGATGCTCATGATCAGTCTCAACCAAGGCAGACACTATCCACAGTACTCTTTGGAACGAAAGGCCACCTACAGCGATGTGGCAAATGGTTCGCGCTTCTTCTCAGCCGTAGAAGGTGCTGTTGATCGCGGACTTCTCGATAAAAATGCTTCCAAGCTGAACCCAAATGAGACGATTACGCGCGAAGAGCTCGCTGATATGATTGTTCGTGCACTCGGTTACAAAAAACTGACGGACTTCCCTGGCATGTTCCAGTCTGAGCTCTCAGACATTGCCAATTCCAAGTACCGCGGTTCGATCGTGATCGCGACTACCCTCGGTATTGTGCCGACCGATAAGCAGAAATTCCAGCCGCAAAGCATCGTCCCTCGTGCCGATGCAGCCATTACCTTTACCCGTTTCCTCGAAAAACGGGATACGCAAGACGGACCGGTTACTTTGTTGCGAAAATAACACCCAAAAAGCGCCATCCATGCCACTTCTTGCGGCGGATGGCGCGCTTCTTTTCCCTTGACTTTACTATATCGCGCCTAGTATTATTGAATGTATGTGTACAGGGTAGCATTGATTGTAGGTAAAAACGGAAGGATGTACCCTCTTAGTTCCCTCCCTTTACAGACTGCGGCTGATCATCTGTGAGGAGCACGATGCGGAAACGCTACCGTCCGAAGTTCGTGTAGATAAAGTAGGAACTAACCTGCCGGAAGTAAACACCTGCGAATCCATATTAAAGGAGAATGAAAACATGTCACGTTACACAGGACCTCGCCACAAACTGGCTCGCCGTCTGGGTATTTCCCTCGATGGTACAGGAAAAGACATCAAACGCAACTTCCCTCCAGGTCAACACGGTCACAACAACCGTCGTAAACTGAGCGAGTACGGAATCCAGTTGCAAGAAAAGCAAAAACTGCGCCACATGTTTGGCCTTAACGAAAAACAATTCCGCCGCACTTTCGACAATGCTAGCAAAATGGCTGGCGTAGTGGGCGAAAACTTCATGAAATTGCTGGAATCCCGTCTGGACAACCTGGTATACCGCATGGGCTTTGCTCCAACTCGCCCAGCTGCTCGTCAGTTGGTAAACCATGGTCACTTCCTGGTAAACGGCAAAAAAGTAAACATCCCATCCTACCGCGTACAACCGGGTGATGTAATCTCCATTCGTGAAAAGTCCCGTGGTCTGCAACTGATCAAGGACGCTCTGGAAGGTCGCACTTTCCTGCCGAACTACGTTACATTCAACGATGCTGCTGCTGAAGGTACCTTCACTCGTCTGCCAGACCGTGAAGAAATGCCAGCTGAAATCAACGAAGTTCTGATCGTTGAGTTCTACAGCCGTTAATCGTCTGAGGATAAAAAGAAAAAGAGTAGTGCCGCTTGTCGGCCTGCTCTTTTTTTTATGTATTTGCTTTATGCCACGCTTTCGCCCGCGCCAACACCTCTCGGACGAATTCATTTTTCTGATTGGAATAGTCCAACAGGGTTAGTGCCCCTTTTTGCTACCATCCTATCAATAGCCGTGCTCCCAAAATGCTCAATCGCTTCCACCCAGTCAGCCAGATGCACGGAGAGTAGATGCTGCTCCTCTATAAACATCCTCGACCAGGTTTCTGTGAAGCCTTCGAGATGAATCGACTCGTCTATGTTCCTTTGTCTCCTTCTCTGAAATCTATTGTCTGATCCCACTCTGTAAGCTTAACAATGCCTGTGAAATGCAATCAATCACATGTCGTTGACAGCATTCAACGATTTTTGACACATTTTGCTATCTCCTACGCATTTTCTATCCTCTAGGTTCCTCCTATGGTATAATCAGGGGGTATGCTAGGGGGTCGTAGATTATGTCGAATAACCACACATCTTCCTCTGAACCGACGAAGAAAAAGCGACGCAGAAGCCGCAGTAGAACGTTCTGGATCATCTTCCAAATCGTCTTCGTGCTAGGGCTAATGGGTGCTGCAGTCGCGGGAGGAATCGTGACAGGTTATGTTGCCGCACTCGTGAAGGACGAGCCTGTGCGCAGCAAGGAGGAACTGGAGAATAAAATCTTCACCAACTATCTGACTGGATTCGCCTACTACAACGACGGCTCTCTGATCGGCCAATTGCGGGCAGAAGAAGGCGATCGACGTTTAGTGAAGAAAGCAGATGTTTCTCCCTATTTAATTAATGCCATCATCGCAACGGAAGACAAAACCTACTATCACCACTCCGGAGTTTCGCTTCAATCTACCATGCGCGGAGCCATTCAGGAAATTACCAACCAGCCTGTCGTAACAGGTGGTAGTACAATTACACAGCAGCTTGTAAAAAATACAATCCTTTCTGCTGAAGTTAGCCACACCCGTAAGGCACGTGAAATCTTTACCGCGATTCGAATCGAGCGGATGTTTTCCAAAGATCAGATTCTGGAAGCCTACATGAATGAAATTTACTTCGGAAAAAACGCCAACGGATCAAACGTATACGGCGTTCAGGCTGCCGCGAAAGGGATTTTTGGCAAAGATGTAAAAGAGCTCGGGCTTGCTGAGGGCTCCTATCTTGCGGGCATGATTCAAAACCCAGGTGCCTACTCTCCATTCCGTGCAGAAAGCTATCAGCGCGGGAAGGAACGCCAAAAAATGGTGCTGGATCGCATGCTGGAAAATGGCTATATCACACAAACTCAATACGATGGAGCTATCGCCGGTGATTTGAAGGCACAGCTAGCAAAACCGACGCAGCAAGCTTATCGAGAAGTACCTTTCTTGATGATGGAAATTGAAGATCGTGCCGCGCGTCAACTTGTGGATGCAGACCTCTTGGA
The DNA here is from genome assembly GCF_013284365.1 of Brevibacillus sp. RS1.1. Classification (NCBI taxonomy): domain Bacteria; kingdom Bacillati; phylum Bacillota; class Bacilli; order Caryophanales; family Paenibacillaceae; genus Brevibacillus; species Brevibacillus sp. RS1.1. The sequence goes on along the minus strand of NZ_JABSVA010000010.1, from coordinate 124,958 downwards.
AAAAGGACGTGACAAATCAACCATCGGCCGCAACGAATACCGACAGCTGGTTGAAGAGAAACGTCGCGACATACTGCGAAAAGGGTACAAGATACATACCACGATCGACAAGAGCGTATATGACATCATGCAGGCTGTTGCAACCGACCCGAAAAACTTCGGTAAGAATCGTACCTATACGATTCGTCGCTCTAACGGCAAAACAGAAAAAATCGAAAATGCGCTGGAAGAAGTCGGCGCAATGCTGATTCACAACAAAACAGGAGCCATCCTCGGCATGATCGGGGGACGGGACTTTACGGTGGAACAGACAAACCACGCCACTGTACCTCGTCAGCCAGGTTCTGCCATGAAGCCACTTGCCGCTTATGCTCCTGCTTTTGAACTGGGATTGCTCCAGCCAGCGTCTCCAATCGATGACGCTCCGGTGCTACTCGCTGACGGCCAGAACGGTTCCCATTTACCAAAGAACTGGAACAACAAATGGCAAGGGATGATGAGTGCCCGCGAAGCGTTGCGGATGTCCTGGAACATTCCGGCGATCAAGACGTATTTGAAAGTTGGCATTCCAACGGCTCTCGAATACGTAAAGAAAATGGGAATCACTACATTGGTAGATGCTGACAACTATGCAGCAACTGGTGTAATTGGCGGTCTTACCTACGGAACAACTGTTGAGGAAATTACAAACGCCTATGGGACGTTCGCAAATCATGGTTCTTTCGTGGATGCCTATCTGATTGACCGAATTGAAGATAGCACCGGAAAAGTAATTTACCGCCATGAGACTAAACCAGTGCAAGTGTACAGCGAGCAAACAGCATACTTGATCACTGATATGATGCGTTCCGTTGTCAATAACGGTACTGGTACACACATCCGCAAATACGTGCCGCGCAAAGTCGATGTGGCAGGTAAAACCGGAACAACGAACAACAGCAACGACCTCTATTTCGTCGGTTACACGCCAGAGCTGTCCATGGGGGTATGGGTTGGCTTTGACGAGCCATATCCAATGCCAGACGCAGACAAATATGTTCCGATGGTCGTATGGGGTAAGGTCATGAAGGACGTCATAGCAAAGCATCCGAACCTTTCAGCTCCTGACTCCAGCTTTAAAAAGCCCGCGGGAATTGTCAGCGCGACTGTTGACTCGAAATCAGGTCTTTTGCCAAGTGAGCTATCAAAAGAAGCTGGCCATTTGATCACTGATATATTCAACAGCAAGTTCGTTCCGAAGAAGGTGGACGATACCCACCAAAAAGCACGCGTGATTACGTATAATGGCGAACGATATTTGGCGAAGGAAGGAACACCTGAGGATTTTGTTACCGAAGGCGTCTTCTACCGCTCACCTGATCCACTTCCTACCAAGGAGCAAATTCAAGCGAAAAACAGTAGGGTCTCCACCCAACCACCAGATTGGGAGCAGCGCCTTCCTGACAAAGAAGATCCTCGCACAGAGGCAGGAGGAGCGCCATCTTCGCCAAGTGGTGTAACAGCTACAGGCTCAGGCAAGCAAATCACGCTTTCCTGGCAATCAGCCAAAGAAGCTGACTTGGTCGGTTATCGCATCTACCGCGCTGATATGCAGAACGGCTTTGTCAAAGTAGCGACTGTGAAAGATCCATCGGAATTGACTTTTGCTGATACGACTGCCATTCATCGGGATTTAGGCTATTATGTCACTTCTGTGGATATCGCTGGCCATGAATCGCAGCCTTCCGCAATTGCATCTGTCGGTTCAACACAGACATGGCAATTGCCTGATCCAAATCAAGGTGCGGAAACAGGCATCCCGAATCCGATGGACAATAACGGGAATGGCCAAACAGATCCAGGCGGAACTTCGACTGACCCAACAGATGGATCAGGAGGTACGAATACAAACACAGATTCCGCTTCACCACCTGCTGCTCCGAAATCCTTGTCTATCAAAAACACGTCTAACGGTTGGCAGCTAAAGTGGAAAGGAAGCAGCTCGTCTGAGCAGATGTACAACGTGTACTTTAGCCCAGACTCAGCAAGCGGCTATTTGCTACTCGGTACAGTCGCTAGTACAAGCTTTACTCACGCAGCAGAAGTACCGAATGGCAGCAACTATTACATTACCGCAGTCAACAGTTACGGAGAATCGCCACATTCTAACATCGTAACTGCCAACACCTCAGAATAAACTGGAATGACAACTGACAGAGATGGTTAGACGCCATCTCTGTTTTTCTACAATCGTAAGGGGGGGAACTGATGGAGCACGTCAAACGCTATCATTCATTGAGTTTAATGGTGAACAACAAGGAGCTGCTCGTCGAAGGACCGATTACAGGAAGTTATCTGGCCTCATTACGCTTTGATGAGGGACTGAAAGCTTTTCGTATCCCTGAACAGCAGCATGAAGCTCTCATAGAAATCGCTGATTTGCCTGAAGGGCGCATTATCATTGCACGCGAAGGAGACCTCGTCCTCGGCTACGTGACCTTTCTGCATCCCGATCCACTGGAGCGATGGTCACAAGCGCAACTGCCCGATTTGCTGGAGCTGGGCGCGATCGAAATCAGTCACAAAGTGAGAGCGGGTGGCGTAGGCAAAAAGCTGCTAGAAGTTGCCTTCCTGGATGACGCCATGGAAGACTACGTCATTATTACAACGGAGTATTATTGGCATTGGGACCTGAAAGGAACAGGACTCGATGTATGGCAATACAGAAAGGTCATGGAAAAGGTCATGGGCAGCGCAGGCCTGAGCTGGATGGCGACTGACGACCCGGAAATATGCTCACATCCCGCCAACTGTCTCATGGCCAAAATCGGCAAGCGTGTACCGCCAGAAACAGTCGTTGCCTTTGATGCTATGCGGTTTCAAAATCGTTTTCTTTACTAGTTTGGATGCCTTTTGATTCCAGGAGGTCACTCTTATGCGTATTGAAGAGATTATGCGAAAAAAAATGGTCACGATCCAGCCATCCACTACAATCGGAGAAGCGCTTCTTCTCCTCCGTGCAAACAGAATCAGGCATTTGCCTGTCATTGAAAACGACTCACTCGTAGGCATTGTCTCAGACCGTGATCTGCGAGACGCTCTCCCCTCTCGTCTGCTGACACATGACGATGACGACACCGTCCTGCACAAGCCTGTAGCTGATATCATGAATCAACAAGTCATCACTGCCCACCCACTGGATTTCATCGAAGACGCAGCCCTCCAACTATACGAGCACAAAATCGGCTCACTACCCATCGTCGAAGGAAATCGACTCGTAGGATTGATTACGGAATCGGATCTTTTCTCTAGCCTGATTGAACTGTTCGGCGTTAACAAACCTAGCTCCCATATCGAAGTAGAAGTAGACGACCGCGTCGGCATGCTGGCAGAAGTCAGTCAAGTCTTTCGCGATGCACAAGTAAATGTCACGAGCGTCGTGGTCTTTCCCGGGAAAAAGCCCGCGAAAAAGAACCTTGTTTTTCGGGTACAGACTATTGATCCGCGTATCGTGACGCAATTGCTCCTTGAAAAAGGCTTTTCCGTAATCGGCCCTACGGAAGGAGGGATACCCCAGTGAGCCGAAATGCTCGTCTGATCTACTCTCCAGACTACACGCAATATTATTTTCATGATGATCATCCGTTCAACCAGCGTCGTCTGCTCCTCACACACGATCTGATGAGCAGTTACGGAATACTGAAAGACGCAGATATCCTGGCACCCCGACCAGCAACAGATGAAGAACTCGCCCTGGTGCATGACCCACGCTATATCCAATTTGTTCGCGATCAGGGCCATAGTGAACACGAGCTTCCGCAGGCTGCCAGTTATGGCTTGGGAACAGAGGACGTTCCCTGTTTTTCGAACATGCATGAAGCGTCCTCGCTGATCGTCGGAGGTACGTTAAATGCAGTGGACGCGGTTATGAGTGGACAGGCCGAACACGCCTTCAATCCCGCCGGCGGACTGCACCATGCCTTTCGTGGACGCGCCTCTGGCTTTTGTATTTACAATGATTGCTCCGTCGCGATCGCTTATTTGCGAAAAAACTGGAATGCGCGCGTGCTGTATATTGACACTGATGCCCATCATGGTGATGGGGTACAATGGGCGTTTTACGATGACCCTCATGTACTGACTGTATCCATTCACGAAACAGGAAAGTATCTCTTCCCAGGAACAGGAAATTTGTCTGAGCGTGGAGATGGAAGCGGTTATGGTTATTCTGTCAACGTTCCGCTCGATGCCTTTACCGAAGACGATTCTTTTCTGGAAGTATATGATGAGCTGGTGTCAAAGCTAGCGGCTGGCTTCAAGCCTGATGTCATCCTGACCCAGAATGGTTGTGACGCTCATGCGTACGATCCCCTCACCCATTTGTCTTGCTCGATGAAAATTTATCAAGCGATTCCTCGTCTTGCTCACCGTCTCGCTCATGAATATTGTGACGGTCGCTGGATTGCAGTAGGCGGCGGGGGCTACGATATTTGGCGGGTGGTGCCGCGGGCGTGGACGCTGGTATGGAGTGAGATGAGCGACCAGCCTCTTACGGACGGTTCTCTTCCCGAAGCCTGGCTCAAGCGCTGGCAACCTGAGACAGATTTACCCTTGCCACCACGGCTTTTTGACGAACCATTCCCAACAATCCCACGACGAGCAGAGATCACGGAAAAAAATCGGCTTACGTTAGAACGTGCGATGTTGCACGCACCTACTGGATCAGAGAAGTAAGAAAACCTCTACCGAAAAAAAGCGTGCTGTCCTCGTACCTTTGGGTACTGGTCAGCACGCTTTTTCTATTCCAAACTCTTATTTCACTAGCTCTTCCAGCTCAGACGGTGCAAAGCCTTTTACCGCTTTATCGCCTACGACGGTTACAGGCACACCCATGAAGCCAAAGCGCTCTACTTCCTCTTGATAGGCACGACTCGTCATGACATCGCGCACTTCAAAGGAAACACCTTTTGCTGTCAGCCAATTCTTAACCATGTCACAATCCACACAGTTTTTCGTCGAGTAGACAATCACTCCCGCAGCTGTCGCTGCTTGTGTAGCTGTCAGCATGTTACGGACAATGGCGTAGGAGCGTTGGGAAGCCAGCTTGGTAAATTCCACGAAGTTTACATGCGCGGAGCCGTCTGCTTTATCCGACATCGAGCGAACTACGACAAACGGCACGCCATTCATCCCACATACTTGTCCTACAGATGCCCCTTCCATTTCGGTGCAGTGTGCTGCAAATTGCTCATACAGCCATTGAACCTTTTCCCGACTGGCAACAAACTGGTCGCCAGACAGGATACGACCGCTCACTACTTGAACTCCCGCTTCCAGCTCCTTGCCCGCATCGATCGCTTGCTGCATCAGCCCAGCATCCGCTTGCCAGGTCCATTGCTCTGTAAACGGAATCTGTCCTGGCTCAAAGCCAAGTGGTGTCACATCAATATCATGTTGGATGCAATCCGTCGAAACCACAATGTCACCAATATTTAATTCAGGGTGAACAGCTCCTGCCACACCTGTGAAAATGACTCGTTCCACTTGGAATGAATCAATGAGGATTTGTGTCGTCACGGCAGCATTCACCTTGCCAACACCTGATTTGCACAGCACGACATCCTTGCCTTCCATTTTACCTGTGTAATAGGTAATGCCTGCTTTGGTGGCAGTAGTCGTCTCTTGCATCGCTTCCAAGTAAAGCGCGATTTCTTCATCCATCGCGCCAATAATTCCGTAACGCATTTCCCATCCCCCTCTTGCTGTCAATTACCAACGTTCCGTTTCGATCAAGCTTGCTCGGGTTTTGTGCTCTCCCGATACTCAATTCGATGCGGCAGCAGCACGACATGTTCTTCGACGTTCTCGTTATTCATGTACTTGGTCAACAGGCGCATCGCCACCGCACCAATATCATACATGGGCTGTACGACAGAAGTCAGTCGCGGACGCACCATTTCAACCAGACGAATATTATCGTGACCAATCACTTCGATGTCACCTGGCACGTTCAAGCCAGAGTCTTGAATAGCGTGGATTGCGCCAATAGCCATCTCATCATTCGCTGCGAAAATCGCCGTCGGCGGATTTTTAAGGGCAAGAAACCCTTTTGTAGTGGACAAGCCCGATTCATAAAAGTAGTTGCCTGTGGCAATCAGCTCTTCATCCAGCTCGATACCCGCATCCTTCAACGCCTTTTTATAGCCTTCATAGCGCATCAACCCTGCCAATGGATCGTTTGCAGGACCCGCGATCATCGCAATGCGCTTGTGCCCGCGTGCAACCAATGCCTCCGTTGCATCATATGCAGCTTGGAAATGGTCAATGCTTACCGACGGGAGTACGTTGTCCGCATCGCGAGTCGCAGCGAGTACAGTCGGTACAGACGTGCTTGTTAATGCCTGCAAATGATCTTCTTTGATTTCTGCCCCCAGGAACAGAAGCCCGTCCACTTGCTTTTCGAGCAAAGTATTAATGAGCTGCAATTCCTTTTCCATCCGTTGGTCAGAGTTACACAGAATGATATTGTATTTGTACATGGTAGCGATATCTTCAATCCCCCGCGCTAATTCGGAGAAAAACAAACTGGAGATATCCGGGATGATGACACCAACTGTTGTCGTTTTTTTGCTGGCGAGTCCACGAGCAACCGCATTTGGTCGATATCCCAAGCGCTCAATCGCAGCCAATACCTTTTTTCGGGTCAAAGGCTTTACGTTGGGATTCCCGTTGACTACGCGGGAAACTGTCGCCATCGACACCCCCGCTTCTCTTGCTACGTCGTATATAGTAACCGGCATCATGCACCCTCACTTTTCCCTATTTTTTGGTTTTCATAAGCGTTTTCATAAATATATGCACCTATGATACGACAAGCCGTATGCCGTTGCAATCGTTTTTGACGGCTTGTGCACCCGTTACTTCATGAGTTTGTTCATCGTTTTCAATAGCTCATCAATCACTTCATGATCGCCTTGCTGAATGCGATCCATCACACAGCTTTTCATATGTCCTTCGAGGAGCATTTTCCCAACCGCATTCAGTGCAGACTGCACCGCTGCAATTTGATTGAGAATGTCGTCGCAGTAGACATCCTTTTCTACCATTCCACGAATTCCACGAACTTGTCCCTCTACCCGATTCAGACGGGAGATGAGATTAGACTTGATTTTATCCGGCCTTTCTGTGGACCGATCCGTCGAGCAGCATTGATGGTTGTCTTCCATATGGCCTATCCTCCTTCACCAATATCAGCACGTAATTCTAGCTTACTTGGTCGCCAATGGTTCGTCAAATGAGAAAGGTCCTCCCGCGCGCAGGAAGGACCTTCAAAACGTACCCGAAAAGGTATTCTTATACTCTCGTTGCCACATTCTCGTCTTTGTACAGGCCAGAAGCAAGCAGTTCATCAACGAACTCGTTGAACTGTGGAATGTTCAACTGTTGCTTCGCATCAGACAGTGCCACATCTGGATCTGGGTGAACCTCTACCATGATTCCGTCAGAACCGACTGCGAAGCCTGCTTTTGCGCAAGGCAAGAGCAGATCACGACGACCTGTAGAGTGCGTCACGTCGACAAACACTGGCAAGTGCGTCTCTTGCTTGAGGAGTGGTACAGCAGAAATATCGAGCGTATTGCGTGTCGCTTTTTCATACGTGCGAATTCCACGCTCGCACAGCATGACTTGTGAGTTCCCTTCGGACAGGATGTACTCTGCCGCGTAGATGAACTCTTCAATCGTAGCAGAGAGGCCACGCTTCAAGAGGATCGGCTTGTTCACACGACCTGCCGCCTTCAGCAGCTCGAAGTTTTGCATATTGCGAGCACCGATTTGGATAACATCGATGTATTTTGTCGCCATCTCTAGATCTGCTGGCGTCACGATTTCACTGATCGTTACGAGGTTGAATTCATCCCCGATGCGTTTGAGAATTTGCAAGCCTTCTTCACCCAGACCTTGGAAGTCGTATGGCGAGGTACGAGGCTTGTACGCACCGCCGCGCAATGTGCGCAGTCCGCGTTTTGCGTGGTTTTCTGCTACGGCTCTTACTTGCTCGTAGCTTTCCACGGAGCAAGGACCTGCGATCAGAATCGGATTTTTTCCTCCGAACTCTACGCCTTTTACCGTGATAACCGTATCCTCTGCCTTTTTCTTACGGCTAACGAGGAGTACTTTTTTCTTTTCGTCGTCTTGCAGATCTAAGGAAACTTGGAATATTTGTTTGAACAAATGACGAATAGCATTGTCATTGAAAGGACCTTTATTGTTTTCCACGAGCAGATTGAGCATTTGGCGCTCACGTTCTGGGTCAAAACGGTTGCTGCCCTGTTTTTCTTTTTCTTTGCCGAGCTCTTGAACCAAGGTAGCTCGTTTGTTGATCAATTCAAGAATTTGCAGGTTGATCTCGTCTATCTGCTTGCGCATGGTTTCGATTTGATCGTGTGCCATCTCTCTCCACTCTCCTCTTTTTATATGGGGATTTATCGATAAATTAGGGTAATTATAATCGATTCAAAGACCCTTGTCAGCAGTTTAGCGCCAAAAAGCGCGAAAGTAAATTTTTTCTGTTTTTTTATCTTTTCCAATTATTCGTCAAAACGAAGAAGATTCCTTGATTCGACAGGATTCTTTCCCTTTCAAATCGAATAGTTTTGGATATATGTTCTAGTTAAAAGCGATTGTTCCTTTCCGATACAGTCCAAAATTACCGATAAGTATTGTAAAGACTTCATGAACAACCTCTTACAAGGAGTGACCTACTTTTGTCTGACATCACAGCCCCTGAGCTTATTTTTTCATTAGATATTGGAACGCGCAGCGTCGTCGGCCTGATCGTGGAAACGACCGGCGAGCAATACCGCGTATTGGACTGCGCCATTCGAGAGCACGATGAACGCTCCATGCTCGATGGGCAAATTCACGATATTGTCGCCGTAGCTAAGGTGATTCAACAAATAAAAGAAGAGCTGGAGGGGAAATACGGCAAGCTGCATCAGGTAGCGGTCGCTGCTGCCGGTCGGTCGTTGCGAACCCGTCGTGTGCGTGTGGATATGCCCTTAGCCAGACATGCCTTCATCTCGCGTGAAGATGTTGTCGCTTTGGAGTTTTCCGCTGTACAGGAGGCCCAAGCCGCATTAGCCCAGGAGCTAAAGGACCAAGACGTCACCCGCTATTATTGCGTGGGTTACAGCGTCGTCCATTATCATCTGGATGGAGAGTTGATCGGGAGTCTGATTGATCAGCGGGGTGACGTAGCAAGCGCAGATGTGATCGCCACTTTCCTTCCACGGGTGGTTGTCGACTCGCTGATCGCTGCTCTGAAACGATGCGATCTGGAAATGCAGGCATTGACGCTTGAGCCGATTGCGGCCATTAATGTCCTGATTCCTGTGACGATGCGCCGACTGAATATCGCTTTGGTCGACATCGGAGCAGGTACTTCTGACGTAGCGCTGACTGAGGAAGGGGCCATTACCGCTTACGGCATGGTTCCTATTGCAGGCGATGAAATCACGGATGCGCTCATGAACGCCTTTCTCATGGATTTTCCGATGGCAGAAGAAGTGAAGCGTCTCTTATCCACTGAGGAGTCCGTCACCTTCACCGACATTCTCGGCATGGAGCATACGATGAGCGCAGCCGAGGTAACCAGTGCGATTGAAGCAGACATCCAGCAGCTCGCTGATAAAATTGCCTTCAAAATATTGGAGCTCAACGGAAAAGCTCCGCAAGCGGTCATGCTGATCGGCGGTGGCAGCCTCACCCCTGGACTTACTGGAAAAGTCGCTCAGGTCTTGAATATTCCTGCCGCCCGTGTTGCCGTCAGAGGCGGCGATGCGATTAAACAATACGTTGGAGACAATCCTGGGCTCAGTGGACCTGAGTTTGTAACGCCAGTCGGCATTGCTGTTGCTGCTCGACGTCATCCATTGCGCTATGTAACGGTTACAGTCAATGACACTCCTGTGCGCATATTCGACTTGCGAAAAATGACGTTGGGTGATGCGCTCATTGCATCCGGACTGGATATCCGCCGTCTGTATGGTCGCCCCGGATTGGCGATGACCGTCACCGTAAACGGACGGATGAAAATGATTCCAGGTGGTCATGGTACAGCGCCAGTGATTCAGCGCAACGGAGAGGGCGTCAGTCTCGACACGCCAATCAATGACGGGGACCAAATCACCGTAGTGGCTGGTACAAATGGCGAGGATGCACGTGTGTTTGCCAAAGATTTATTCGATGAGCTGGACACGCTTGAAGTGGTCTGTAATGATCGTCCCTACTCGCTCGGTCCAGTCGTACATGTTAATGGAGCGACCGCTACTCTCGATACGTTGATCACAGATCGTGCCGAGGTGGACATCCGCCTTCCTCGCACTGTCTATGAAGTACTGGAGCTCGCCGAACTGAAAACGTCAGCGGAATCAGGCTTGTGCTTTTCTGTGAATGGACAAGATTATTCGATTCCGTCCCGTGTCGAGGTGATCGAGCTGAACGGAAGACCAGCAGCCTTGACAGATATCATCCGGCAAGGTGATGTCCTCGTCTATCGACTGGATGAAATCCCCGCCCTTTCTATACAAGATGTCATCCCCTTGGAAGAATGGGTACAGGAGACAATGATCGTCCACTTCAATGGTGAACGGGTCGTATTGCCTGTCGCACAGGTAACGATTACGGTAGACGGAAAAGCGGCGAATGCCTCTGATCCTGTGAGCGAAGGTGCCGACATCATAGTAAAGTCCTCACCTGCTTCAACACCTGTGTTTAGCGACGTCTTCCGTTTCGTTGATGTTTCCTTGGAAAAGCCCGACCGTGAGAGTATCTCTGGATTTGTGATGCTCGTCAACGGCGAACAAGCCAACTTCCAAACAGAATTGAAAAGTGGAGACAAGTTGGAGCTATTCTGGGAATAGTTTCTCCAATGCTCTTTTTCTCCATGCAAAAAGCCGGTCTCACCTCGCTTATCGGGTGTCCCGGCTTTTTGATTACACGTTGAGCGCCTGGCTAATCGCGTCTTTTGTAATTTTCCAGTGAGACGTGTGCCACTTTACTTCTCCGTCTTCCAGCAAAAAGATTTGCGGGGATTCGTGCTTGATGGAAAAACGATCCGCAACGGCGTTGGAGACAGGGCGATCCTCCCGTACCAGAATGACCGCAGATTCCACTTGATTGTCCTGCAAATACGTTTGAAACTCTTCATAGGCAGACGTACTGATCGGGCAGATCGTGCTATGCTTAAACAAAAGCTTTTTCCCATTTTTCGCTACGAACTCATCCAGTTCTTCTATGGAGTGAAGCTGTTTCTGTGACATGTTCATCTCTCCTTATCTCATGTGCCTACCAGTATACATAAGTCCAAGCAGCAAAGTCTACATTTGCGGTGCCGTGGAGAAATGAAAAAAGAGATACCTATCTTCTAGGCATCTCTTAATCCTTACACCATGATTTTCGTTAGACGTTCGCGTAGCTCCAGCATCCATTTTTCATCGCCAAGGGACTGCGCCAACAAAAACAGATCCAATAGCTCGTTGACTTTTTCACCAAGTAGTTCTCTAGCGGTCGAATTCACCTTCTCATTAGCAATCAATACCAATAAGTTGGATAACTCTGACACTTCTTCGAATTCGATTGCCTGACGCTGCGGATGTTGGCCCAGTTCCTCCATGAGTGACTTCAAGTCATCCTTAATCACATCTACCACTTGGGAATGGTCACAGTCTTCGTCCACGCAGACTTGTACAGGTACATTCATGATTTTAACTCGTTTCCGGTACACGACGTTGCGCAGCTCGATCTCCATTTCGTTCCCACAGCGGGTGCATCTCTTTTGCACGGTGTTCACCCCTACCTATCTATATGTATGTCTCTCATACTATTCGAGGGTCCTCCTTTCAATCCTGCTAGAGAGCAGGTGGTACTTGGTGGATATAGAGCCAGATATAAACTAGAGTCAACATAGTGGAGGAGAACAAAAAGCACAGTTCTCTTCGACTCTGACACGCCCACAAGGGGGATTGACTGTCCGTCTCCACTGCAAAAAGGGGACCGTCGAGCCAAAGCCACCCTACGGGCGGAAGTTTCTCAGGGAAGAAGTGTTCGACAACCGGGTCCCCTTTTTGAAGTTCCGACTGGGTAGGCGTTGTCAAGGTCTACGAGCCCTGTGCTTTTTCTTCTCACCAGCTTTTTTGGCACATCTGTAGCTTACTAAAACTTGAAAGAAAAAAGACGGTGCCAACAATCAGCATCGTCTTTCTTTTAAACATCAAACTTCAATCTCACGCGTAGATCGCGTTTACTTTTTCACAATGCGGACAAACAGCGACTTTCCCTGCTTTTCCGTCTTCGTCTTCTACACGGTAGCCAGTAATTTGCTCGGAAAAACAAAATAGACATTCTGTATTGAAGTCCATATCGTACTGCGCTTTCCACACAATGGATTTAAAGTCTTCTCCAACATTAATCGTAATTTGGACCAGATCATGCTGTAGGCTCGATAATGATCTTTGCATCACATAAACATCCTTTCATACTTGCAAAGTCTTTTGGTATCCTCTAGCTTTTCCTGCTTTTCAGAATAATAAACATCGAGAACGACAAGAGTATGAAAAACGAGAGATTACCCAAACAAATTTTCTCAAAAATGGGCGGATGCCCGGTTCGGTCCTATGCGATCACCCATATGTTGTAGATGTAAGCACAAGAGGCTTAACACACATATGAGGAGGATGTTTATTCGATGAGCGGCATCTTTAATGGAGAATTCGACGGCTTCACTCTGGTTTTGATTCTTTTCATCCTGCTGGTTATTATCGCATGCAGCTGCGACTAATCTTTCTTCCCCGAAGATATAGCCATATTCAGCAGGCCGTTGCATATACATGAAGTACCGAATCCTTCAAGTGCGTTTCCTCCGCAAGCTACCCTCGACAGTGGGTAGCTTTTTTCTGTTTGAGTTGTGTACAATGGACAAGAATGATATGGAAAGCGAGGGATCCCCTTCCTATGAAAGATCCACGAATTGAAAAACTAGCTGACGTCCTCGTCAATTATTCAGTGACTGTCAAGCCTGGTGAAAACGTTTTAATTTACTCTATTGGCAACGTTACCGATCTGACGAAAGCCGTTATTGCCAAGGTATACGAAGCAGGAGGAAATCCGTTTGTCCAATTGATTGACCAATCCGTTCAGCGTGAGCTCTTGATGAGTGCCAACGAAACACAATTGGGTATCATGCGTGAAGCAGATGTGGCTTTCATGAAACAAATGGATTGCTACATTGGCATCCGCGGCGGCGACAACATTAGTGAGCTCTCTGATGTGCCTGGAGACAAAATGCAGCTGCATTCCAAGCTGCTAGCGCGTCCTGTACTGGACATTCGCGTACCGCATACCAAATGGGTCGTGCTTCGCTATCCAAATGCATCCATGGCTCAGTTGGCTAATATGAGCACCGCTGCTTTCGAAGATTTCTATTTCAAAGTGTGCACACTTGATTACGGCAAAATGGATAAAGCCATGGACAGCTTGGTCGAGCTGATGGAGAAAACCGACAAGGTACGTATCGTAGGGCCAGGCACTGATCTGACCTTCTCCATCAAAGATATTCCGGCAATCAAATGTGCTGGTGAAGCCAACATCCCTGACGGAGAAGTATTCACTGCCCCTGTCCGTGATTCCGTCAACGGTACGATCGCGTACAACACGCCATCTCCTTACCAAGGCTTTACATACGACAATATCAAGCTGACCTTCAAGGACGGCAAAATCGTCGAAGCAACTGCAAACGATACAGAGAAGATCAATGAAATCTTTGATACGGATGAAGGTGCTAGATTTGTAGGGGAGTTTGCGATTGGTGTGAATCCGTACATCCAAAACCCGATGAAAGACATCCTATTCGACGAAAAAATCGACGGAAGCTTTCACTTCACGCCAGGACAGGCCTATGATGAAGCGTTTAACGGAAATAAATCCTCCATTCACTGGGACTTGGTTATGATTCAACGTCCTGAGTGGGGCGGTGGAGAAATTTGGTTTGACGATCGCCTGATCCGCAAAGACGGACGTTTTGTTGTACCAGAGCTCGAATGCCTCAATCCAGAAAACCTGAAATAAATAAAAGAAGCGAAGGGCTCATTGTTCACAAGACATGAGCCCTTCGCTTTATTGCTAAACGGAATAAGCTGGTTGTTTCAACAAGGAAGTCATTTTTTGTTCCATAAAGGAAATCGTTGACTCCAGATGATGAATGGTATACTCCCAGCAAAAGCGTTGATATTCGTCAAAATTTACTTCCAGCTTTTTATAAGAGGCCTTACTTTGTTGGAGCAATTGACGTTGCGTATCTAAGCAGCCCTCTAGCAAATCCTTTTGTTCGTCGATCGTGCGGCTCTTGCCGAAGAAAATCTTAACCAGCATGTCTGAACGCAAGACTGGCGGCAAGATAGGCGTCTGGATTTCTTGACGGAACGATTGTTTTCCGGCTTCTGTAATTCGGTACAAAATCTTGTTAGGCTTGCCAGACTGAATGATTTCTTGCTTCGTCACGAAGCCTTCTTCCTCCAGTTTGCGCAATGCTGGATAAATAGCACCAAAGCTAGCGTCATAAAAGAATCCAATACTGTTTGTAAACGCTTGCTTAATATCGTAGCCACTCATTTCCCCATAGCTCAAGAAACCCAGTATGATCGTTTTAACATCCATCTCTTCGCATCCTCCGTTACCGTTCTTTTTCTCTCTCTAGCGGCTAGGACTTAGCCTTTATGTTCGAAATATTCTTTAACTACATGTTATTATAAATGCATTTAAATAATTATACCAATGCTATTTCTTTATCATATCAATCAAAATTAATGATATAACCATACATTCGACTAGAAATTGGGCGTCCCTTCCCTCTCCCCTCCCCATAAGATGATACATACCTATCTGCTGTAGGGGGAGAGATCGGTGAAAAGTAAAAAATGGTCCCAATATACGCGGGTAAAGTACCCTGTGAGCAGCAGCAGTCTGCACCCATTCAATTTCTTCGTTCCCATTGTCGAGCGAGTTCAAGAGGGAGTAGTCTCCATCGTAACCGAAGATGCTCCCCATTCCAAAGACGTGGATTCGTTAATTCGCAGCCTCATTGATCATGAAGATAATTCTCCACCCATGGAACGAAGCTTTGGCTCCGGATTTCTTTTTCATCCGAAAGGGTATATCTTGACGAGCGAGCATGTCATCGGCAAATCCAAAAACATTTTCGTGAAGCTGTATAACGGTAGAGTGTTTGAAGCCAAACGCATTATAGCTGATCGAGTCCGGGATTACGCCGTCATCAAAATTGATGCAGACTGCAAGCTATACCCGCTGCCACTAGGCAACTCCTCTCATACAAAAGTAGGAGAATGGGTCATTAGCGTCGGTTCTCCATCTGTATTCAAAGAGACAAAAAACGAGCCTGGTTCCGGGCCAAATACAGCGCAAATTGAACAGGACGGGCTATCGCCTTTTTGTATAGAGCCATGTCACCCATCTGGCGAAAAACCTCTCTCCCCGGCTTGGGGTTCACTTCGATTAACCACGCGCGTCCGTCCACATCTACCCCAATGTCCAGCCCGAATTCCATCATGCGGCCGAAATAGTCCTCGAGCGTGGTTGCTACATCAAAAGCAAGTCGATAACATTCCTGTTTGATCAGCTCTCCACGCTCCTCGCCAAATCGCCTGGACATTAACCATTCAAAGGGAATCGCTTTGCCTCCTCCATGCAAATTGGAAGTAGCACTGCCCTTCTCCCCCATGCGTATTGCGCACCCTGTCACCGTCCACTCCCCACGCTCGTCCTTTTGGATCAATAACCGTACATCTACGACATGCTTGCGTAGCAGTCCCAGGTCCAAGCCTTGCTGCACCAGGAAATTGCCATCGCGAATGCGCTGCTCCTCTACCCACGTTTTGACCCATTTTTCCACGCCTTCCACCGTATCAATTCGAGCTACATGATGCTTATGCTTTTTGTCACGTCCAGAGAGGCTATAATCCTTGCCGCTGCTCTTCACTCTGAGGATGCTTCTTCCCCCTGTGCCATTGCCTGGCTTGACATAGACGAGCCCATGGCGTGCGAGCATGTTTCGGACCTTGCCTTTTTCGTAAACATGCGTCTCCGGAATCCAGCGTTTGACGCGGTCATCAGAAGCGAGCAGATTCGTGACTCTCCATTTTTTACTGAACGGACTGTTTGCAAAGAAAAACAGATCGCTATTTCGCAGCCGGATATACTCCTTTACCCTGCGTCGGTACCGATCAATGACAACTTCTGGCCAAGGGAACGATTTACTCATCCACCCCCCGTTCGGTTTGGGGATGAAGCCTTTGATCTTTCTGGCTGACACATTGACGTCCTGATGCGAAAACAGGTAGATTTCTGCGCCCAGCTTTTGCCCTGTTTGAACCAGCTTGCGCAAATAGGCTGGTTCCTCAAAGCGTAACCCCTCCCGCCAGGTTAAAATGCCGATTACCCGTTTTGGAAGCATCGCAACACCCTCTTCGCTTCTTTTCTTTCGCGATTAGTGTATGTGTGGACTCCTAATAGGGAAACATTTGTCCATGAAAACGGGCTTAACCTCTCAGGCATTGATAAAGTGTCATTCCAGTTTTTCGTTACTTACTTTTTTCAAGCTAATCTGTTAGAATAAAGGGCAACAATAATGCTGCTAGATAGAGGTGACGCCGATATGAGTCAAGATTTTTCTGGCGAACACATGTGTCCAAAATATGAATGCGCAATGAACGTCCTTGGAAAACGCTGGACCGGCCTGATTATTCATGTGTTGCTACGCGGGACTGTACGATTCAAAGATATCCGGGAAATGGTTCCTCATATGAGCGATAAAATGCTCTCGGAAAGACTGAAGGAGCTGGAAGAGCTCGAGATTTTGGAGCGCAAAGTGTACCCAGAGATCCCAGTTCGCATTGAATACGAATTGACCGATAAAGGAAAAGATCTGCGTCCTGTCATTGATTCCATTCACGAATGGGGCCAAAAATGGATGTAGCATAACCCCACTTGTCCAAGACGGATAAGCGGGGTTTTTTATTGCGGTCAGGCATAAGCTCCTCCCTTTTGCTGTACACTCTAGCAACCCAAGGTGAAGGGAGGACGGGGAATGCGAACGGCCATCTACATACGTGTCAGTACAGAGGATCAGGCACGTGAAGGATTTTCGATCCCCGCTCAAAGGGAAAAGCTGCTCTCGTATGTTCACTCCCAAGGCTGGGAAGTCCAAGCAGTCTACGCAGATGAAGGCGTCAGTGCCAAAGATACAAAGCGCCCTGCACTCGGTCAGCTCCTGCAGGATATCCGAACGGGTGAAATCGATGTCGTCCTCGTCTATCGACTCGATCGGCTTACTCGCTCTGTCCTTGATCTGTATCAGCTCCTTCAGGAGTTCGATCGACATGCGGTACATTTTAAAAGCTGCACAGAGGTATACGATACGACTACGGCAATCGGGCGACTGTTTATAACCTTAGTGGCTGCTCTCGCCCAATGGGAAAGGGAAAACTTGGCGGAACGGGTCAAGCTGGGGATGAGCCAAATGGCAAGAGAACGAAAACGACCAGGAGGACCTCCACCATTTGGATACAATCTGGTGCAAGGAACGCTGGTCGTGAATCAAAGGGAAGCAGCTGGCGTACGCAGCATGTTCGAGCGCTATGATCGAGGCGAATCTCCGCGCCAAATCGCCGAATGGGCAAATCATTCCGGATTGCGCGGGAAAAATGGCGCTTCCTGGAGTGCAAGTGCCGTGCTTCGTCTGCTAAAAAATCCGGTCTATCATGGCGCGTTGCGTTGGAATTACACCGACGCCGATCAACAACGCAATGCTCCCGAGGAATGGATAATCGAAGAGGCAACTCACCCAGCCATCATCGATCAATACTGTTTCTCCCGGGTGCAGGAGCGGATGAGTGCTCGCGGAACAAGCCACCCCCGCGTTCTCAGCTCCCGCTACCTCTTTTCCGGATTGCTATACTGCTCGCGTTGCGGGTCTTCGATGCGCGGGAAAACAACCACCATTACAGGAAAAGGGAAAAAACGCTACACGCACCGCTACTACTTATGTAAAAACAAGCTGGCTGGTACGTGTGATGCTCCAGCCATACGTGAGGATCGATTGGAAAAAGCCATTGTACACGAGCTGATGCAGCATTCACCAGAGTCAATCGCTGCGTTGCAGGAAGTGGTTCAAACTTTGTTTCAGTCGAATTCCTGCTCCGCGAAAGAAACCGGGCAAGAGCTGCAAATTCGGAGGCAGCGCTGGGAACAAGCTTATGAAGAGGGATTGCTTTCATTGGCTGACTTACGAGAGAAAATCAATGCATTGGAGCGGGCTGCGAAAGAACGAGAACGCACTTACTCTGTTTTTTCAAGTGTAGAGCGGTTTGATCTAGATGCTCTTTCCAATTGGAACCTTATTTGGTCGTATGCAAATGAAAAAGAACGGCGATTGCTCGTGTGCATGCTCATCCAACGTGTTGACGTGGAAGCAACAGACGCTGCCTCTGGTCAAAAAAATCGAGAGGTGTGCCTGCGTCTGTTGTCTTTCCACTAAAACTTCCTCTGATTTTTGTTTGTATGCTTACAGGTGGTTCCCCACTTGGTTTGGAAAATTCTGTGACAGCGGGTATCATTAGTGCTAAAAACCGCCGATTACAGGTTGCGAAGCGAATGTACGAAGAAATTTTTCAGACGGATGCTGCGATTAACCCAGGAAATAGCGGAGGTCCACTCATTAATTTGAATGGGGAAGTCGTTGGTCTCAATGCATTCATCATTCAATCCAGCCAATGCTTAGGCTTCGCTATCGGGATTGACGCCCTCAAAATGCAACTGGAGCAGTACGTATTCAAGTGAGAAGCACACGCTTCAACAAAAACACCCCGTCTAGGAGGACGGGGAATGCTTCTCTAATGCAATAAGATATACATTTGGACCTTCTGTGTTGATTTGTTCTTCTGCCTGTTTTAATTGTTGCAGCTGAGCGGCCGTAAGCTGTGCGATAGGCAGTTCACCCAAACGATTCTGTTCCATGCGACATTCCTCCGTTGGTGTCAGACTCACGATCGTAGTCTGCCCGATCTGGAGAGTATGTATTTACGCAGTGAGATCAAAAGCTTTGGCAATCGCAGAACACGAACGCTTGCAGAAAACGATGGGCAGCTCGCGATCTTTGGCTTGGTTTTTCACTGTTTTGGCCAAGTTGTGATTGACGAAATCAGTCAACACCAAAATCATGTGGATACCAGCTGGAATTTTCACCCCGGTTTGCGAGCTTTTCCGTCCAGTTACGTGGTGAATATCCTTGAAGCCTTGCCCTTGCAGTAATTCGATAATATTGCCCAGGCGATCTCCGCCTATTACTAAAATCGATGACATAACTTGTTACCTCCTTAAATTTAGGTGAATATAAGATTTATGTTTTCTTCTCTGAATACTAATTGATAATGAATATCACTCTTATTGATAAATATTATCATTCCCATTTGTCTTTGACAATACTCTCCATGATAACTTTTTTGTCAAAAAACAAAACTAGAGACTAAGCCTAAAGGCAAAGCCACGGCGCTCTAGCGTTCGCGCTCTCTTTTCCAAATTACACCGCATCATATCCTTCGCAGTCATAAGAAAATGTACATAGGTGTTGCCCGGGTGTTTTTTCCAACGGTATAATGAAAAAATAGATTGTGAATGAGGAGGTGGCGTAGGGTGCAAGAAATTACACAGCTGCACGCCATTTTTGATCGCACCAGAGGTTACATCAACAGCTTCATGGGCGTTATCCAGCCGATTATCGATGCGGCAACGGACGAGCACACTCGTCTTTATTACCATCACATTTTGGAAGAAGAAGAACAGCGCATGGGTCGCTTGCAGGAATTGGTTCCCTACCTGGAGAAGCTGTCAGCAGGAAAAAGCCTGGATCAGCTCAGTGATCGGGACCTCTCGCAAATGCTGTCCGATGTGAATCTGGAACGTTTTGGACTGCACAATTTCCGCGAGCATCTGGAGCTCTCTTTGTATGAATTCAAGGATGACGAAACACGTCAGCTCCTGGATGGCATGCGTGAAAAGACGCATACAGACTATTTGACAGTCAAAGAGATCATGGCGAACATGAGCCAACGATTCTCTGATGCGGCTCATCCTGATCTCACTGACCACGATGAGGGGCACGACATTCACCAGGTAGATCATTTGAAAGCCTCGGCTTCCGCTCCTCACGGTGTTGCTTCCGTGATCAAGCATTCCGCCCCTGCCGTTTCCGGTAAAAAAGGACTGACAGTTGGCAGCTTGAAAGGAATGTAAAGAATCGGAAATCCTGAAATGACATGGAGGTTACACTATGGACAAGCTTCGTAAATACCCAGACTCTCCCTTGACGACGGAAGAATGGAATCAACTGGACGCAACTGTTGTTGACATGGCTCGCCGTCAGCTAGTGGGACGTCGTTTTATCGATATTTATGGACCATTGGGTGAAGGTATCCAAACCATTACCAACGATGTATATGAGGAATCCCGTTTTGGTGGTCTCTCCCTGCGCGGAGAATCACTGGAAATGACACAGCCTAGCCGCCGTGTCAGCATGACGATTCCGATCCTGTACAAGGATTTCATGCTCTACTGGCGCGACGTTGCCCAAGCACGCACACTGGGCATGCCTTTGGACATGAGCGCGGCTGCCAACGCAGCTGCTGGTGGTGCACTGATGGAAGACGATCTGATCTTCAACGGTGCTGCGGAATTCGACCTTCCTGGTCTGATGAACGTAAAAGGACGCCTCACTCATCTAAAGAGCGATTGGATGGAATCTGGCAATGCGTTTGCCGATATCGTGGAAGCACGCAACAAGCTGCTGAAAATGGGCCATAGCGGTCCGTATGCACTGGTTGTTTCTCCTGAGCTCTACTCTCTCTTGCATCGCGTGCACAAAGGCACCAACGTGCTTGAGATCGAGCACGTTCGCAATCTCGTTACTGATGGTGTCTTCCAATCCCCTACCATTAAAGGCCGTTCCGGCGTATTGGTAGCCACTGGCCGCCACAATCTCGATCTGGCGATTGCGGAAGACTTCGACTCCGCATTCCTTGGAGACGAACAAATGAACAGTTTGTTCCGTGTCTATGAGTGCGTTGTATTGCGTATCAAGCGTCCAAGCGCCATTTGCACCTTGGAAGAAACAGAAGAATAGGAAGTCCTTTGACACACCCATTGACGATTCTCGTTGTGGGTGTGTTTTTTCATCCTTGAAATATGTAACAGATCACTTATAATAAGAACGTACGTTCCAAAATTTCCAAACAGTCTGACATAAATGTCGTTGGGGGGCTTTTTATGAGATGCGAGGTCAATGGCGTCAACCTTTATTATGAAGAGATCGGAAGCGGTTTTCCTGTCGTGATGATTCACGGCTTTTCACTTGATCACCGCTGTATGACTGGTTGTCTGGAACCGATTTTTGAGAAACGTCCGGGGTACCGACGACTTTACATAGACCTGCCAGGAATGGGACAAACGGAAAACTACGAACATATCCACACCACGGACGATATTCTGGAGGTTGTGCTCGCGTTCATCGATCAACTCATTCCAGGTGAGCCCTTTTTCATTGCAGGTGAATCATACGGCGGATATCTTACACGAGCAGTTATCGAGAAGCGCCGGGAACAAGTAAAGGGTGCCCTTTTCATCTGCCCAAATGTCATTCCTGACAAAGAAAAACGCACACTGCCGGATAAACCCGTCCTAGTAGAGGAGCCTTCCCTCTGGGAGCAGTTGAGTGAGACGGAACGTGCGGAGTTTGAGTCGATGGCGGTAGTCGCTACCGATTATACGTGGAATCGCTATAAAAAAGAGATTATCGACGGCTACATGCTTTCTGACCCTGCTTTTCTCATGAAAATTAGACAAGCGTATGGCGTCTCCTTCCCATTAGAGACGGCCCCCTTCCCCCATCCGAGTCTATTTGTTGTGGGGAAACAAGACCAGTCTGTCGGTTATCGCGATATTTGGGATATCATCGAAGCCTATCCCCGCTCTTCTTTTGCCGCTCTCGATTGTGCCGGTCACAATTTGCAGATCGAGCAGCCGCTTCTGTTTACAGAGCTTGTAAATGAATGGCTGGATCGGGCACAAAGAGAGCTATCCCAGTAAACATGCATAAAAAAGACAACCAGCTCCTTGAGAATGGTTGTCTTTTTGCTTCCATTAAACATTTGTCACCAATGATTCGCTGTAGGCGTGGAATGCCTTGCCCAGTCGTGAAATCGCAAGCTCCGTGTCTTCCCGGTTCAAGAGCGTATAGTTCAAGCGCATCGTATTGAGATGCGGCTCGGCTGCATAAAACGGCTTCCCTGGCACGAATGCTACGCCTTCCTTTACGGATTGGGCCAGCAGCTTCTCTGCATCGAAATGCTCAGGCAGATTCACCCAGAGGAACATCCCGCCTCTTGGTTTTTCCCATTGTACGCCCTCCCAGTTTTGCGCAACCAAGAGCTCATGCATCCATTCCATGCGTGCTTTGTAGGACTCGCGGATTTTCTCAATATGACGCTCCAGATCAAAGCGGGACAACAGCTCATACAGGGCGTACTGGTCGATTGTGCTCGACTGCAAATCAACTGCTTGCTTCGCCTTCACCATCATTTGAATCACGCGTGTATCTCCGATGGCCCATCCGGTACGCAAGCCTGGTGCGACAATTTTGGAAAAGGTACTGGTGTACACCACACAGCAATCGGTTGGATGCTCATCCAGTGAGAAAATGGAACGGTACGGAGCTTCCCCATCGAATTGGATCTCTCCATATGGATCGTCTTCCAGGATGAGAATGTTTTGCGCCTTGCATTGACGAAGCAAGCCGAGACGGCGCTCAAGGCTCCATACCTTTCCTGTCGGATTGGCAAAGGTAGGAATGACGTACACCATTTTCGGGCGATACTGGGCAATTTTTTTCGCCAGATCGTCCAAATCCATCCCATTGGCATCACCGTCTACCGGAATCGCTTTGATTCCCCGAAATTGGAACAATTGAACCGCTGCCAAATAAGTAGGGTTTTCGACGAGAACGACATCGCCTTCGTCTAAATATACACGACACAACAAGTCAACTGCTTGCTGAGAGCCCGTAGTGATGATCATATTATCTGCACCGACGTTCATATGCTTTTGCTTCATGCGGGATGCAATCCACTCACGAAGCGGCAGGTATCCATCGGTCAATCCGTACTGAAGAGCTTTTGCTCCTTTTTCAAATGCGCGGTTAAACGCTTCGCGCATCTCTGCGATTGGAAAAGAATCCTCTGCTGGCAGTCCACCTGCGAGCGAGAGCACTTGATTGCCTTGGGTCAGCTTCAAGATTTCCCGGACAGCCGAGGAGGATAGTGCTTCGACAGATTTTGAAAATGAGTACTCCATGTTCCGTTCCCCCTTGATTTTGCTTATCCTTGTTTTATCACTGTCAACAGCGTAAGTCCAATCTTTGCTAGCTATGAGCAGATAGGTTTTGACTATGTCGAGCGGTTGTTCAACCATTAGTCTTCACACACTGCATGCAAAAAACCCCTCTTCGTATGAAACGAAAAGGGGGTCATATGTATCGGCTATATTTTCCTAAGCAATACGGAACACACGTCGTTTCTCTGTTTGTGGAAGGAAAGAGAGGTCGACATGATTGGACGCTTCTTCCATACCGATATCGCTTGCCAACAGCAATGCCTCTTCCTGGAAGGTCGGCGTACAGCTGCCTTCATTCAGCTCACAGAGTCGCTTCAATCTCTTCAGTCTCTCTGCTGACTTCTCTACTCTCATGCATTCGTTCGTCAGCTCACATACGTTGACGTGACGAGCATCAGCGATCATGCTGATATCATTCACATGGACAATCAGCCTTTTGCCTTCTTCCGTAACAAATCCGATCGAGCAAAAATGCGCACCTGACATTTCCAAACGAGTGAGAACAGCATTGGCGTAAACTTCTCCCGTCCGCAAGCGAATCTGGCCTGCTTCAATGGCTCCGCCGATTTTTCGCTCGTTGGCGATCACCGTATACATATCCGTGTAACCGTTAATCTGATAGCGCATGGTACCCTCCCGCTCTCGCTGAGACTAATTATCATTAACAACAATGACATCGTATAATGAAAATCATTATCTGTCAATAATGAGAATGATTTTTATTCTAGAAGAAAAAAGCCACACTCCATCTATACGGTAGTGTGGCTTTTTTGCCTCGCTTTTATTTTGTTTTCGTAAATAACCCTAACCGCTCAATCCGCTGAACCGCTTCCGCGAGACGCTCTTCACTGGATAACAAAGCTGCTCTCACATAGCCCTCACCTGTCGGACCAAAGCCATTTCCTGGCGCTACGACGACATGCGCTTTTTCCAAAAGTAGGTCAGAGAACTCCACAGATGTGAAGCCGTTTGGAACAGGAAGCCAAGCAAAAAACGAACCTTGAGATGGCGGAGCCTGCCAGCCAATCCGATGCAGATTGGAGTACAGGGCATTGCGGCGGCTTTCGTAGACAGCGACGAGATCGCGGACGCACTGCTGCGAATCCGTCATCGCTTTGGCTGCCGCCATCTGTACTGCACCGAACAGACTGACGAAGTAATGGTCCTGAATGAGGTTGATCAGACGAACTAGCTCGCGATTACCTACCATGGCACCTACTCGCCAGCCTGCCATGTTGTACGTTTTGGACAGGGTATAAAATTCTACACCCACTTCTTTTGCACCCGGAACCTGCATGAAGCTGACCGGCTTTTTCCCGTCATAGCTGATTGCTCCGTAGGCGAAGTCGTGGCAGACAACGATTTCATGTTTTCGGGCAAAACGAATGGTTTCCTCATAGAACTCGAGTGGTGCGTTGACTGCTGTCGGATTGTTCGGATAGTTGAGAAACATCAGTTTCGCTCGATCCAAATCAGCTTGGGACAGCTGGCTGTAGTCTGGCAAGAAGTCATTTTCCGCCTTCAACGGCATCATGACCATCCGTCCGTTGACAACAGCAACCCCCGACCAATAATCCGGATAGCCTGGGTCTGGAACCAGTGCAACATCGCCTGCATTCATGAGTACTTGGCAAATCTCTACGAGTCCGGTTTTACTGCCGAACAAAATCGCTACTTCTTCCTCCGGATCGAGGTCCACATCAAATTCTTGCTTATACCAATGAGCTACTGCCTGCTTCAGTTCCACGCGTCCCTGAAAAGGCGGATATTTGTGATGGAGTGGTTGTGCCGCTTGCGCCTGTAATTCTTCAATAATGTGCGGCGGTGTCGGCAAATCGGGATTGCCCTGCCCCAGGTTAATGACGTCATGGCCTTGCGCAATGACCTTGTTTACTTTTGCCACCAGGGTCGCAAAAAACTGGGTAGGGAGTCGATCAATCATATCGGCGGGTTGAATGCGCATCTTTCTTCCATTCCTTTCTTGGGCCAATACAGTAAAACCCCCTTTTTCCATACAGAAAAAGGGGGAGATCAGCTTGGTCACGTCCTTATCTGTCAGGAAAAAAATCCTGCTGGAATTGGCACAGCATCTGTCCATCACATGGCACAGATCCGCTGCCGGGCTTCATAGGGCCAGTCCCTCCACCTCTCTGAATAAGTCAAACACACGGAATATACTGTTTTTTCGTCTATATCATACTACTTGAGCACGCAAATCGTGTCAAGATGCTTGATTCTGTACCGGCACGTGATGCCTTCTTTTTTGAAAAGAGGTGTGGAAAGCGAAGAATGCCACAGACAACAGACACAAGCCTGCCATTACGAACAATAGTCCCTGCGCGTGAATCGATTGGAAGATAAAGGCCCCGAGCAGTGGTCCGAGCATCCGCCCAGCTGATCCAGTCCCCGCAATCAGCCCTTGAATGAAGCCTTCTCGTCCCTCTGGCGTAAACTGTGCAGCAACTGCTGGCACCGCTGGCCACACGAGCATTTCGCCCAGCGTCATGATGAACATCCCCGCCACAAAGCCTGCATAAGCCGTTGATTGCGACAAAATCAACATCGACAAGGCAAAAATATAAGCGCCCAAGAGCATCTGGGCTTTTAGTGTTCGGGCAAAGCGTCGAATGACCCAGGCAATCAATGGCTGACCAAACAGGATCAAGCCGCCGTTCAGCGTCCACAACAGACTGTATTGACGGAGGGAAATGCCCAAGGATTGCATATAGGTTGACAGCACGGTTGTCCATTGTACATAGACAATCCAGCTAATTAATAGCCCCCCGCATAATAGCAGCAAGGCTCCCCATACCACCTTTGGCTCTTGCTGTGGTTGTCGCAGCACATCATCAGTTGCTTGCTCAGGCATGCTTTGTCCAGTCGTCGAGTTTTGGCGTTGTTGTTCCACCATTTTTAACTGACGCGGCAAAATGAGCATGAACATGGCGAGGACGATCACTTGTGAGATAGCATTACCGAAAAACGTCCAGGCAAATGACACACTGGCCAAGAAGCCGCCCAACGCAGAACCGGCAGCTACCCCCACATTGAGCGTGACATAAATCAGATTGATTCCTTTACGTCCTCCGTCCGGCCACAAAACTATGGCCAATGCATTCATCACCGGAGAAAGTAATCCATAAAACAGTCCATTCAACAGAAGCAGCACAACATAAATCGTAAAATCCTCCGTAACACCTAATCCGAGCGAAATCAGGATAACGCCGATGGAACCGACAATGATGGTGCGCATTTTGCCCCAGCGGTCAAACAGCATCCCGCCAACAATACTCCCGATCAAGAATGCGCCTTGGTTTAAAAGCAACAAGAAGCCGGCTACAGTCAGCGGCTTTCCGAGATGGTTATGAATATAAATCGTGACCAGCGGCCAAATACATGCCATTCCGGTAGAAAAAATGACGGCAGCAATCGCCAATAAACGAATGCTGCTCGGATAAGATTCCCACTTTTGCCTCATGGCTTACTTCTCTCCCCGATGGAAATCGCCGCTTTTTCCGCCTGTTTTGGATTGCAGACTGGTCGGACCGATTATCATTTCTTTATCCATGGCTTTGCACATGTCATACACCGTCAAAGCCGCTACGCTTACAGCGGTCAATGCCTCCATCTCGACGCCTGTTTTCCCTGTCGTCTTCACGGTTCCTGTAATCGCAAGCGTCGTTTCGTCCTCAAAAGCAAATTGTATGTCGATGCCAGTCAATGGCAGCGGATGACACATCGGGATGATTTCCCACGTTTTTTTGGCAGCCATGACACCTGCTACCTGCGCTACGGCGAGTACATCGCCCTTTTCGATTCGACCTTCGCGGATACGGGCGAGGGTTTCGGGTTTCATGCTGATTTGGCTCTCGGCTACAGCCACCCGTTTTGTGACGTCCTTCTCGGACACGTCTACCATCCGAGCTCGATTTTGTTCATTAAAATGTGTTAATTGATCAGTCATACGAGTATCGTTCCTCCTCTATCTTCTCCTACCTTACTCCCGACGCTGGATAAAAGCAATGGGAATGTAGATGGCTTAGTTTCGTTATCTTGCTCATCCACTCCTAAAAACGTACGAAGAACAAGTGAGGGAGGTATACTGTGCGTACACAGCTCAAAGGAGGCGTATGGAAATGGAAACGAAGAAGGATCAGACGGTACGTTGGTCAATGCTGAGACATGGCGATTGGAGCATTTATTTGGCTGCAACGGCTGCCGGGCTTTGTTATGTCGGCTCGGTCAACCAGCCTTTTGCTGAATTGGAAGCGTGGGTTGAAAAGCATCGCCCACACAGTGCACTGGTGCAAGACGATCCGTGGCTAAAGCCTTTTGCAACAGAACTAATGGAGTATTTGCAGGGGACGCGCGATCATTTTTCGATGGATTGCGACCTGTCTGGAACGCCTTTTCAGCTCGCTGTCTGGGAGGCACTGCGCCAAATCCCATACGGTCAAACGGCATCGTACACCGACATTGCGAACATCATTGAAAAGCCCGCTGCTGTTCGTGCCGTCGGTGCCGCAATCGGTGCCAATCCGGTTCTCATTACAGTCCCCTGCCACCGCGTCGTCGGTAAAAACGGTTCACTGACTGGCTATCGCGGAGGACTGCCCATGAAGACAACTCTGCTCGATCTGGAGAAAAAATCAAATCGGGGTGTGAAGCATGGCTAAATCAGTGACAGAAAGGATCGCTGCACTTGACTGGCAATCCATGCAACAGGAGCTGGATGAACAAGGGTATGCTGCTTTTCCTTCCTTAATAAGCGCGGATGCGTGCGAAGAATTAATCGCTATGTACGGACAGGATGAGCTTTTTCGCAATACGATCCAGATGGCGCGGTACCGTTTCGGTGAAGGCGAGTATCGCTATTATCAGGCTCCCCTTCCCCCGCTTTTGCAGGAGCTTCGCGAAGGCTTTTATCCGATGCTTGCGCAGACTGCAAATCGGTGGCTGGAACTGCTTGGTGGCGAAACTATTTATCCTGCTACCCTCCCTGAATTTTTGGCCCACTGTCACGATCAGGGTCAGCTGCGCTCTACTCCATTAATTTTGAAATACGAGACAGGTGGCTATAATTGCTTGCATCAGGATATGTACGGCGAGGTGTTCTTCCCGTTTCAAGTGGTTTTTGCCTTGAATCAGAAGGAGAAGGACTACAGGGGCGGAGAATTTCTACTGATGGAGCAACGGCCGCGCGCGCAGAGCCGGGGACATGTGATAACCTTGGACCAAGGCGCTGGTCTGATTTTCCCGACATCCTACCGTCCTGTGCAGGGAACGCGAGGCTACTATAAAAATACGCTGCGCCACGGTGTCAGCACGATTACCTCAGGAAAGCGCTACAGCCTCGGAATTATTTTTCATGATGCAAAGTGAGGAACGCCCCATATGAAAAGCATCCTTTCCTATAAAGTGCCGAAAACCCTCCTTAATAAAGGAAGCGGATTTCTTGCGGATTACACCCATTCGCTCAATCCGTATACAGGCTGTTCTTTCGCCTGCTCCTATTGCTATGTTCGGCAAATGCCTGTCTCTTTGTTTCGCAACGAGCAATGGGGCACATGGGTAGATATCAAACAGCAAGCTGCCGATTTATTGCGCAAGGAGTTTTTGCGGGCTAAGAAAAAAGGAAAGGTGACCATCTTCATGTCTTCGAGTACAGACCCATACCAGCCCATCGAACAAACGGAAAAGGTAACGAGGTCTTTACTCGAAGTCATGGTAGAGAATCCACCTGATTTTTTGCTGGTGCAGACTCGAAGTCCCTTGGTTTGGCGGGATGCCGATTTGTTGCTCCTGCTGGGTGATCGCGTCCGCGTCAGCATGACCGTCGAGACCGATTTGGAGGAGATTCGCAGGCACTTTAGCCCACAAGCTCCCCCTATTCAAGCGCGGCTCAAAACACTCCAGCGCTTGGCGGAAGCAGGCATCCCTACACAAGCAACGATTGCCCCTGTTTTACCGAGCAGTGAATCATTCCCGGAGATTTTGCGTCCCCTGGTCACCCGTGTCTGTGTCGACGATTTTTATATGGGAGATGGCAGCGGCGGTAAACGCACGAAAAGAAACGGCATTCCCGCTCTCTATGAACAGCTTGGACTGGAGCAATGGTACGATCCTTCCGCCTATCGGATCGTCCATGATCGGCTATTACGTGTTTTTCCCCCGGATCAGATTTATTTGAGTCAGGAAGGCTTCGCCCCTTAGCATCAACCCTTGATTGTAACACCCCATTCATTGGCAACTTTGATCGGTTTATGATATCGTCTAGCCTAGAGAGTAGTATCATCCAGGGAAATGAGGAATTGTCTTGACCATTACGATCTTGTTATTTGCCGGACTCGCCGAACGTGCGAATGCCCGGGAAGTACAGTTGACCTTATCTGAAGGTGCTACCGTTAGCGATCTTCTGCAAGCAGTGGAAAAAGAATATCCTGCGCTCTCTGCGCTTTTGGGCAGTTGCTTTGTCTCCATCAACCATGAATACGCAGCGAAAAATCAGGTCATTTCAGCCGACGACGAGATTGCCCTCTTACCTCCAGTAAGCGGCGGAGAAGAAGACCCGCGCTTTGCCATTACCGAGGAGCCTATTTCTGCGGACAAGCTCGTTCGTCTGGTGAGCAACCCGCATGCGGGTGCGATCCTTACTTTTGTCGGAACTGTTCGGGAATTTACCCATGGTCAGCGCACCGTGTATTTGTCCTATGAAGCATATGCGCCTATGGCTGTTGAAAAAATGAAGCAGGTCGCAGCTGAGATCGAGGAACGCTGGCCGGGAGCACAAGCCGCGATGCACCATCGTATCGGTCATTTGACTGTGGAAGAGATTGCAGTTGTTTGTGCCGTTGCAACAGCGCATCGCAATGAATCGTTTGAAGCAGGCCGCTATGCTATCGAACGACTCAAGCAGATCGTTCCGATTTGGAAAAAAGAAATGTGGGAAGATGGAAGCGAGTGGAAGGGACATCAACAAGGACCGTGGAATCCGCTTGCGATGCCAGAAGGAAAGGTGGAGTAACGCCTTGGATACTCGCTATTCCCGTCAAATATTGTTTCATCCGATCGGGCGCAGTGGACAAGAAAAACTCGGTCAAAGCCGTGTAGCCATTGTCGGCATGGGAGCGCTCGGAACGGTTCTCTCCAATCATATGGTTCGGGCTGGAGTAGGTTTTGTCCGCATCATTGACCGCGACTTCGTCGAGCCGAGCAACCTACAGCGTCAAATGCTCTACGATGAATCCGATGCAGCCGAGCATTTGCCAAAGGCAATCGCCGCCCACGCCAAGCTGACGAAGATCAACTCAGCCGTTACCATCGAACCGATCGTCGCAGACCTCACCGCTTACAATGCGGAGGAATTGCTGGCAGATGTCGATCTCGTTTTGGATGCGACAGATAATTTTCAGGTGAGATACCTCGTGAACGATGTTTGCGTTAAACATAGTATTCCTTGGGTGTACGGTGGCGCTGTGAGTGCGACCGGAACCTTTACCGCGATTCGTCCGGGAATCACACCTTGCTTGCGCTGTCTTTTCCCTGAAGCGCCAAACCCGGGTGAGATGCCTACCTGTGACACGGCTGGCGTCATCGGACCGATCATTCACATCGTCGCCTCCTATCAGGCAACGGAAGCATTCAAACTGTTAGTAGGCGCAATCGATGAGCTCAATCCGAATCTGGAGCACTTTGAGATTTGGCATAACCGCCATCAGCAAATCAAGGTGGTCAATGCCCGCCGAGACGACTGTCCGACATGTGGGGAGAAGCAATTTTCGTTTTTGCAGCCGGATACCCAAGATGGACAAGCCGTTTCGCTTTGCGGTCGAGACACCGTACAAATCTCACCCGCCGCTGCAATGACACTTGACCTGCATGCATTGGCAGCTAGACTTTCCCCTTTGGGACAAGTCGAACAAAACAAGTTTTTGCTGCGTTTCCGTGTTGATACGTACACACTCGTTATTTTCCCGGATGGTCGCGTCCTCGTGCAAGGCACAGATGACGTCAGCCTGGCACGTTCGCTTCATGCCAAGTATATCGGCGCGTAACTGGTCTACCTGTAATAAAAATAAGCTGTCCCAGACCGTCACTCGGACGAAGGGGCAGCTTTTTTATGCCGTTTTAACAAATGTAATCGTAAATGTGGTACCTATCCCTTCCTCACTCTCAACGACAATCGTAGCATGATGCAAATCGATTATTTTTTTCACGATAGCCAGCCCCAGACCGCTGCCCGAATTGGCTCTGTTTCGCGATAGGTCCGCCTTGAAAAATCTTTCGAAAATGCGCTCCTGATTTTCCTTGGATATCCCGATTCCCGTGTCGGTTATTTTCACGAGCACTTCACCGTTTACCGTCTTCAGCTTTACGCTGATTTTCCCGCCTGCTTCCGTGAATTTGATGCTGTTGCCAAGTAAGTTGGTCCAGACTTGACTCAGCATATCCTCGTCGGCGACGATTTCGACTTTTTCCAAGTCTATGTCCATTTCAATCTCTTTCGCCATCCATTGCGGCTCGCTGGCGAGGATGAGTGCGCGTAGCTGCGTGTCCAACCGATACCGCTTCCGCTCCAAATCATGCTGGATGCCCTCTAGCGCAGTGAGCTTAAGCAGATTGTCGCTGATCTTGGACAGCCGCTTGCTTTCCGACTCGATAATCTCCAGGTAACGAATGCGCTCTTCTGGGCGAAGTCTTTCATTATGCAGGGCGCGAGCAAACCCGCTAATGGACGTCAACGGTGATTGAATTTCGTGGGAAACATTGGAGATGAACTCCTGACGTAGCTTCTCCATTTCATTTAATTGTTCCGCCACATGGTTAATGCCGTCCACCAGCTCCCCCCATTCATGTGCCAGCTTGATATCGAGATTGACTCGAAAATCCCCCATGGCAATCCGTCTGAGCGCATCAATCAATGGTTGAAACCTGCCCCGATGCCTTGACATGGTGAAGAATGAAATAATTATCCCAACCCCAATAAACAATAGGCAGTTCAAAACGGAATGGATCAACACTTTTACAAGATCATTGGGATGATAGCTCATATAGCTATAAAAGAGAGTGGTAATCCCGTATGCACCTAGCCCGCACAAGGCAAAAACAGCACATATACCCACAACTCCTACGATTTTTTTCAGCAAAATATAGGAATGTTCGTCTTGTCGCCTCTTTTTCATACGACAATCTCCAAACGATAACCAAGTCCCCGGACCGTCCGGATCAAAAAGCCGTACATCGCTTCCGGAAAACGCTCCCGCAATCGGTTGATATGCACGTCTACCGTCCGCTCATTTCCTTCAAAATCATAGCCCCATATTTGTTCGATCAGCTGCTCACGGGAAATGGTCTGCCCGGGATAGCTGGCCAGTTTGAACAACAGCTCGAACTCCTTTAGTGGAATCGTCCATGTTTTCGTCCCACTGGCGACAGCAAATGTTTTACGATCAAGTAAGAGTTTTCCTGCTTGAACCTGATGCGAAGCGGCAATCCGGTAGCGCTTGAGCAGCGCTTTTACCCGGACGACCAGCTCCTGCGGATCAAACGGCTTCACCAAATAATCGTCTGTCCCTAGCTCAAAGCCTTTGATTTTTTGCGAGGTCTCTCCCTTCGCAGTCAGCATGAGCAAGGGAAAATCATAATGCTCGCGAAGCTTTCGACACAGCTCCCAGCCGTCCATGTTCGGCATCATGATGTCAAGAATCACCAGTTGTGCGGCAACCGACTCCAGTTTGTCCAGTGCCTCCTGTCCGTCAATGGCTTCCACTATCGTAAAGCCCTCATTGCGCAAGAAGACGCTGACGAGCTCGCGAATATGCGGATCGTCGTCGACTACCATAATCGTGGTCACGTTCTACACCCTCTCTTTTACGAGCAATTGCTGACTAGCCAATTCCCGGTACATCTCATGGGTTTGATAAAGCTCTTCATGTGTACCCATACCTGTGATTTTTCCCTTTTCCAAAAAGATGATTTGGTCTGCTTCCACCACAGTCGACAAGCGATGGGCAATCACAAGGGTGGTACGTCCCTTCATCAAATTTTGCAATGCCTTCTGGACAATCATCTCGGAATTGCTGTCCAAACTAGAGGTAGCTTCATCCAGCATCAAGATTTGCGGGTCGCGAAGCAGTGCACGGGCAATGCCGATTCGTTGGCGCTGTCCACCCGATAGCTTCATGCCTCGCTCCCCTACTTCTGTCTCATAGCCATTCGGCAATTCCTCAATAAATTGATCCGCATAGGCCATTTTTGCCGCTTCCTTCAGCTCCTCGTCACTAATCGTCCGTGAAATCCCGTAGCAAATATTTTCTCGGATGGTTCCGGCGATCAATGGACTTTCCTGGGACACGTAGCCGATTTGACTTCTCCATGACTTCAAGGAAAAATCCGTGACGGGTTCATTGCCCAGCCTGATTTCTCCACTGATTGGCTGGTAATACCTTTCAACCAAGGAAAACAACGTCGTCTTGCCGCTTCCGCTCGGTCCGACAATTGCATTTACTTTTCCGGCCCCAATCGTAAAGCTGACATCATCGAGAATCATTTCCCCGTTCTCATAGGCGAAGCTCACATGGCTCAAATGGATGGGCAGTCCCGCGTTTTCAAGCGTCCGTCCTGTCAGAAGGTCTTCCTCTTCTGCGTCCAGGGTCGATATGATTCTTTCGGTTGCCCCCATGGCTTTTTGTAACGAGGTGAAAAACTGTGTGAATTGCCCCAGCGGGATGACAATTTGCACCAGATACAAAATAAACGCAACCAGTTCACCAGCTGTCAATGCCCCCATGGACACGCGCATGCCACCATAACCGATCACAACCACGAGCAGCACCATCAGGATAAAGGACATTAGCGGTCCAATGACGGCTTGGACTTTTCCTTCTCTTAACCCGAATCGGAACAAATTTCCGATTGCCTTTGTTCCCATTCCCAGTTCGTGGGTTTCGGCATTCGAAGATTTGACAAGCCGCATCTCTTGGAGCACCTGATTCATAATGGTTGTAAAGCTGGCAGTCTCATTTTGCAGACCTTTCGAAATTTTGTACATCTGACTGCCAAGCGGCATGAGAATCCCGATGCACAGCGGCACAGCAACGAGCATGGTTAACGTCATTTGCCAATCGAGGTAGAGCAAGGTTACCACAGAACCAACAATCGTGATCAATCCTGTGAAAAAGCTCGAGAGGTGCTCCGTAATCAGGCTTTTCACAACGCCGGTATCGTTGGTCATTCGACTGATCGTATCACCTGTCCGGTTGTTATCATAATAAGAGATCGGCAGGACGAGCAGTTTTTTCCATAGTCGTTCACGGAGTGAGGCCACCACACTCTCGCCGACATGATTTAATAAGTAGATGGATAACCCGCCTGCAATGGCTTGTGCGACAAAGGCAACGATCAATAGAATGATTTGTGGTGTGGTGATCGTAGACAGGGAAAAACCGTCCACCAAATCCTTCGTAAACAGTGGAATCACTAAGCTCACCAGTGTGGTGGCGATGCTCATGAACAATGCGACACCGACTTTTAGCTTGGATGGCTTTGTTCCCCTTATTAATCGAAAAAAAGGCCGCCAGTTTCCCCATTTCGCTACGCTATTGGTTTGTTCCATTCGTTCATTTCTCCCCTTTTTCCTCCTCATTTTCACTTACAAGTGATAAGATACTGCATGAATGTAAACGAAATATAAACGGGATAATATTGAAGTGCGTGCAATTATCTTCTTTCTAATAAGAAGACGTTTCTGATCCAATTTTCTTTACCTGTGATTTTTGTATATAAATGATGAATTTGGGGTAGAAGCCGGGAAACAAATCGTATATAATAGGTTCGTAATGAAGAAACGAAACAGCGTTTCACCAGATGAAACTCCAAGATATTATAGGGAGGTTGTATACATTGGCTAACAAAGATGCTTACAAAGTAAAGTCATCCCTGCAAGTAGGCGACAAGTCTTTTGCTTATTATCGCCTGCAAGGGTTGGAAGAACAAGGATTGGGCGATGTTTCCAAACTGCCGTTCTCCATTAAAGTTCTGCTCGAGGCTGCTGTACGTCAGTTCGACGGCCGTGCGATCACCAAAGAACACGTACAACAATTGGCGACCTGGACAAAAGGCCGCGACGAAAACCAAGAAGTTCCTCTCATGCCAGCTCGTATCGTTCTGCAAGACTTCACCGGTGTACCGGCTGTAGTTGACTTGGCAGCGATGCGCATCGCGATGAAGCGCGCTGGTGGAGATCCAAAACGAATCAACCCATTGGTTCCAGTTGACCTCGTTATCGACCACTCCGTCATGGTTGACGATTTCGGTAACGCGTCCGCTCTGGACAACAACATGAAATTGGAATTCGAACGCAACCAAGAGCGCTACCGCTTCCTGCGTTGGGCACAAACTGCGTTTGACAACTTCCGTGCGGTTCCTCCAGCTACTGGTATCGTTCACCAAGTAAACTTGGAGTACCTCGCAACTGTAATCGCTACTCGTGAAGTAGATGGCGAATTGGTTGCTTTCCCTGACTCTCTCGTAGGTACTGACTCCCACACCACTATGATCAACGGTCTTGGTGTTCTTGGATGGGGTGTTGGTGGTATCGAGGCAGAAGCAGGAATGCTCGGCCAACCTCTGTATTTCGTAACGCCAGAAGTAGTTGGTTTCAAACTGACTGGCACACTGAATGCTGGTGCAACTGCAACTGACCTCGCTCTGACTGTTACGCAAATGCTGCGTAAAAAAGGCGTTGTAGGTAAATTCGTGGAGTTCTACGGACCAGGCCTGTCCAACATCTCGCTGGCTGACCGCGCTACCGTAGCAAACATGGCACCTGAGTACGGCGCTACAATGGGCTTCTTCCCAGTAGATGCTGAAACACTCAACTACATGCGTCAAACTGGTCGTGAAGAAGACCTCATCTCCTTGGTTGAAACTTACACCAAAGCACAAGGCCTCTTCCGTACTGACGAGACTGTTGACCCAGTATTCTCCGAAACATTGGAACTGGATCTGTCCACAGTCGTACCTAGCTTGGCTGGTCCAAAACGTCCTCAAGACCGCGTAGAACTGACTGCTATGAAGGAATCCTTCAATAACAGCCTCCGTACGCCGATCGAAAAAGGCGGATTTGGTCTCTCTGAAGAGAAAATCGCAGCTAGCGCACCAGTTGCTTATCCAAACGGTGAAAAAGCTACGCTGAAAACGGGTGCGGTTGTAATCGCAGCGATCACTTCCTGTACCAATACATCAAATCCTAGCGTAATGCTGGGTGCTGGTATCCTGGCGAAAAAAGCTGTGGAAAAAGGCCTGAAAAAGCCTGCTTTCGTAAAAAGCTCCCTGGCTCCAGGTTCCCGCGTAGTTACACAATACCTGACTGACGCTGGTCTGATCGACTCCTTGGATGCTATCGGATTCAACGTAGTAGGTTATGGTTGCACCACTTGCATCGGTAACTCCGGTCCATTGCCAGAGGAAACCAGCAAAGCTATCGCAGACGAAGATCTGACAGTTGCAGCGGTACTCTCCGGTAACCGTAACTTCGAAGGTCGTATCCATGCACAGGTAAAAGCGAACTACCTCGCTTCTCCTCCATTGGTTATCGCCTATGCACTGGCAGGTACTGTAGATATCGACCTGACTACAGAGCCAATCGGCACTGGCAAAGACGGTCAACCTGTATTCTTGAAAGACATCTGGCCATCTCCACAAGAGATCGCAGCTGCAATGGACAAAGCGATGAATCCTGCTCTGTTCCGCGCTGAGTACGGCCAAGTGTTCACGCAAAACGAAGCTTGGAACAAAATCGACGTTCCAACTGGCGACCTGTACGAGTGGGATGAAAAATCCACGTACATCCAAGAACCGCCATTCTTCCAAAACCTTGCTGGAGAAATCGCTAAGATCGCAGACATCAAAGCAGCGAACACCATCGCACTCTTCGGTGATTCTGTGACAACTGACCATATCTCCCCAGCGGGTAACATCTCGCCAACTAGCCCAGCAGGTCTGTATCTGCAAGCAAACGGCGTAGAGCGCAAAGACTTCAACTCCTACGGTGCTCGTCGTGGTAGCCACGATGTAATGATGCGCGGTACATTTGCAAACATCCGTATCCGCAACCAAGTAGCTCCTGGAACTGAGGGCGGCGTAACCAAATACTTGCCAACTGACGAAGTAATGTCCATCTATGATGCTTCCATGAAGTATCAAGCAGACGGTACTCCACTCGTTGTACTGGCTGGTAAAGAGTACGGTACTGGTTCTTCCCGTGACTGGGCAGCAAAAGGTACATTCCTCTTGGGTATCAAAGCAGTTATCGCTGAGAGCTTCGAGCGTATCCACCGCGCTAACCTGGTTGGTATGGGCGTTCTGCCTCTGCAATTTGCTGGTGACCAAAGCTGGAAGTCCCTCGGCATCGACGGTACTGAGTCCTTCAACATTGTGGGTCTCTCCGATGATGTTCAACCTGGTCAACGCGTAAAAGTGGAAGCAACGAAGAAAGACGGAAGCACTTTCGAATTCGAAGTAATCGTGCGCCTCGATTCCATGGTAGACGTAGACTACTACCGCAATGGTGGTATCCTGCAAACGGTTCTCCGTCAATTGCTGGATGAAGGCAAACCAGTAAACGCGTAAGCAAACGAATAAAAAATAAGTTCGTATCAGCACCCACCCAACAAAAAGAGCAGACTCCGAGTATTCGGCGGTCTGCTCTTTTTACGTTCCCTTCCTGATAGGCCACGCTTAAGTGGAAGATGCGATGAATACGCATGAAGGAGGGATTGTTTCCCAGAAAAAGGGAGGGATTCGTGATGAATCAGTTGTTTCGCGAAACCTGGATTGAGGTAAATCTCGATGCTATCAAGAAAAACATTCAGGCGATGCGCCGGCATATTCCTAAACAGACGAAAATCATGGCGGTTGTAAAAGCGAATGCCTATGGCCATGGTTCTGTCGGAGTAGCTCGCCATGCCCTTGAGTACGGGGCTACTTCCCTCGCTGTCGCCATTCTGGAAGAAGGCATCGTCTTGCGAAAGGCGGGAATTGTAGCCCCTATACTCGTGCTGGGATTCACACCTCTTTCACGTGTCAAAGAGGCGATTGCCTGGAATATTGAGCTGTCTGCCTTCCAGACCGATTGGATCAAAAAAGCCGATAAAATAATCAAATCAACAGCTTTCACTAATCGTCTAAACATCCATATCAACATCGATACAGGTATGGGTCGTTTGGGCGTACGGACAAAATCTGCGTTGCTTTCAGTCGTGACGGCCTTAACGTCAAGCTCTTCACTTGCATGGACCGGAATCTTCACCCATTTTTCCACTGCGGATGAACCGGATCACACATTGACCAAAGCGCAGCACGAGTTGTTTGTTCAGTATCTTCGTTATCTGAAGGAACGAGGCTTCGAGCTTCCAACCGTCCACATGTGCAACACCGCCGCTACCATTGCTTTTCCCGAATACAGCGCCGATATGATCCGCCTCGGAATCGGCATGTATGGGCTGTACCCATCCGCTTATATCCGCCAACTCAATCGCGTCAAGCTCGTTCCGGCTCTCAGCTTGAAATCGCGCTTTTCCTATGTGAAGACAATGCTGACGCCGCCGTTTACCATCAGTTATGGCGCTACCTACATAGCAAAACGCGGAGAGGTCATCGGGACGGTTCCAATCGGTTATGCCGACGGGTATTCGCGTGCTCTCTCTAACCGGGGATTTGTTCTGTATCGAGGCAGACGTTTGCCAATCGCAGGGCGAGTGACAATGGATCAGATGATGGTCAGCTTGGGAGAAGGTAGTGGAAAGCAAGGCGATGAAGTCGTGATTTATGGCAAGCAAGGAAACCGCGAGATCCCTGTCGATGAGATTGCCGAAATGCTCGGAACGATCAATTATGAAGTCGTTGCCACCCTCAGTAATCGCATCCCGCGCCTCTTTTTAGAAAAAGGGGTGGTTGTAGAAATCTCTCATCTGTTGCCGGAAGGGTAAATGCCAAAACGAATACATGTTCTCCCCCATTTTAGGCACCCTACTGATGAGGAGGGATGATACATGGATCAACGAAACTTTGAACAAATTTATGAATCGTACAAAAATGCCGGAGAACAACAGGCGATCCAGGAAAATGAAAATAACAGTCCGCTGACGAATACCGGAAAAGAGCAAATCGTCGCCGTCAGGAAAAACGAAGATGGAGACTTGATCGCCTTTAAAACGGACACTGGCCGAGAGCTCGACTATATCACCGCACTCAACGATGCAAAGGCTGGCAAGCTGGCTCATGTAGACGTGTTTCACAAGTATGGGAGAGACATTCTGCGGAGTGAGCCAGACGGCATCAAGGAAAACAATTTGGATCGCCTGCCTGACTTTTAAAGGCAAAAGGGTCGCCCACAGCAGATGCGGGGCGACCTTGTGCTTGTTTGCGACAGAATGTAATTGCTTCCGAGGTATCTTCTCTTATTGAGTAGGAGTAGGAAGCGCTGGCTCGTTCTCACCGCCCAAACGGCGGCGTGCCGTCTCCCTTTTTCCCACAGCCGGTAGATGCTCACCCGCCTTGGCCAATCCCCAGACAGGCATATTTCCGTATAGGCATTCGTATTTTCCTGCATCGACCAAGTACGTCTCGTGAAAGATCCCAACCGTTCCATCCGTTCCTACCGCTTGGTTGAACTTCCTCCACGCGCTCAAATGATTGTGGTTTTTTCTCGCGTAATTTTCCAGATGCTCATAGGATCGCCAGTACTGGATTAGGGTGATTTCACGCAGATTAAAATGCGAAGTGTGCCCCAATAATCCGAGCTCCGGGTGCTGATACAACTCTCGCATCATACCTCCCATCGCATTGGCTACTGGCATCCACTTGTGAACCGCAAGCATACGGTTGATTCGCATCCCGATGATAAATACGACGAAAGATCCTTCCATTTGTGCTGTAAAACGCCCCGGAACTACTTTTGCCATCCGACTCCCCTACCTTATCAATGATTTGAGATGCAGTTCGTAACACGCCATATAATCAGACACATGAAACAAATGAGCCGTTAGATAAGCTCCGTAAAACATCGAGAATAGCAAAATAACGGCTTCCTCCTCCGAAAGGTGAAGGGCCAGCTGACCATCCTCGGCTGCTTCTTGCACGCACTTTTGGAAAAGCTGATGCAGATCAGTAGCTCTAATGGCTTCTCTCTCCTCATGTGCGGGGAAGCGCAAATGCAATTCGGCATCAGATAGAAGCGGGACACTCGGGTGCATTTTTTGCTCGGCTAAAAAGCTGATAAGGCTAAGCATGATCCCCGGCTGCTTCACACCATCGCTCGTAACCTTGGCAAAAATATGCCGCACCGCTTCCCAGCCTCTCTTGGCAGTACTCTGCAGCTCAATGAAACACTCTGCTTGCCAAATGCTCATGTAATAAACCAAGAGCTCTTCCTTTTGCGGGAAAAATTTAAAGAATGTGACCTTCGACACCTCTGCTCGTTCGCAAATGTCATCCACCAGTACATTTCGGAAGCTCCCGTCGCCTATTAGCTCCAAGGCAGCGTCCAGAAGGGCGAATTTGGTTTTGGCTTTCTTTTTCTCACGTAGGGTTAATGCTTCTGCCATCTTGGACTCCTTTTTTCCTATTTCTACTTGTGTTTATCATAGTATATAAATTAACTAAAGTAAAGTTTTTTATTTGAGTAACAAAAACCAGCACATCCGTGGCGGTGTGCTGGCTTCTTCGTTATTTCATCATTTTTCCCATCCGATAGGCTGCTTCCATGATGTACGGCGCATATTGGCTCATTTTTTCAGGAGTCAGGCGGTTGGATGGACCCGACGCTGCAATAGACGCTACCAATTGTCCGTTGCGGTTGAATATCGGGACGGCTACGGCTGCTGTCCCCAGCTCCCGTTCCTCCACGCTAGTCGCGAAGCCTTGCTTCCTGATTTGATCCAATTGCTCAATGAAAGACTCCTTGTTCACAAAGTCAGGCCAATTCGGATCGCTGATGACTTCCTGCAAAATGAAAGGTTCTGCGTAAGCAACGAGTACCTTGCTCGATGCTCCCACCGCGAGTGGCATACGCGCTCCAATTGGCGCCACCCTGCGAATCGGCTGCTTGCTTTGGACTGCCTGTACGCGTATCCGCTCGTTTCCATCCCGCACATACAGACTGATCGTTTCCTCCACCAAATCCCGCAATCGCTCCATCTCCGGCAGCAGCAATGTCGCTGGATCATCGTTTTGCGACAAATTGGCGGATAACTCCCAAACTCGAAACCCAAGTCGATACTTCTCCGTCTGGACATCTCGTATCAGAAACCCTTTGTTCTCCAGCGTTGCCAGCAAACGATGCACGGTACTTTTATGCAAGGAGAGTCGACTCGCTATCTCACTCAGGCCCAGATCCGTCGCGTCTGTAAAACAGAGCAGGATATCCAAAGCCCGATCGACTGCTCGAACGTTTGCTTTTTGTTCTTCTTCCATAAGTGTTTGACACCCGCTTCCTACTTTGTTCCGATCGTTTCATCTGATGAAACGAATATGCTACTTTTCAGTATACGAAAAAATAAAGCATAGTAAAGAGCGAATCCGATTGTCAGCTTACAGAATGGAAAGAAAAAAGGGCAGCCGACCTGTTACGGCTTCCCTTTTTTATGTTATTTTTTCCCTTTAAAAATCAAAATGATCGGGGTCTGGCCCAAAACGCTTGTTGTCATTTAGGGCAGTGATTTTTTCTACATCCTCTGTGCTGAGGGTGAAATCAAAAACATCTGCGTTCTGCCGAATCCGCTCTGGTGTGATCGACTTCGGAATGGTCACCACTTGGTTTTCCAAATCCCAGCGAAGCACAATTTGCGCAGGAGACTTGCCGTATTTTTGTCCCAATTCTACCAAGAGAGGATGATCGAGATTTCCTTGCATCAACGGGCTCCATGCTTCTAGTTGAATATGGTGCTCTTTGCAATACGCATGCAACTCTTTTTGGGTAAGCAAGGGATGATACTCGACTTGGTTGACAACTGGAATGATCTCGCTATGTTGGCGCAAATCCTCGAGGTGGTGGCTATGAAAATTACTGACGCCAATCGCACGTACATATCCATCGCGGTATAGCTTTTCCAAGGCTCTCCATGTATCTACATACTTGCCTTTTACCGGCCAGTGAATCAGGTACAAATCCAGCGTATCGGTACCCAACTTTTTCATACTTTCATCAAAAGCCTTCAGCGTTGACTCGTAGCCTTGATCCGCATTCCACACCTTGGTCGTGATGAACAATTGGTCGCGATCAATCCCGGCTTGACGGATTCCTTCGCCTACGCCGGCTTCGTTGCCGTAGATAGCTGCCGTGTCTATACTGCGATAACCCGCCTCAATCGCGGATCGGACGGCCAACGTTTCGTTTCCGTCTTTTGCCTTCCAGACACCCAGACCCAGCCAGGGCATCTTCACCCCGTTGTTCAAAACGGAATGATCTGTGATATGTGTTGCCATTGGATCTCCTCCCGTCTATCGCTGATATGTACTTACATTAAGAAAGTGTAACATAAATACAAAATGGAGCAAACCTTGCTACTCTTCCGAATCTTGTATCACTATATCTTCTGTCCCCTCTACCAGCGGTTTGATCGCCCACCACCTGATCCTCGCCCGATCTGTCTGTACAGGTCCCTTCACCTGGACGCCGATTCGAAACGTTCCTTTCTGCGGATAAACGATGACCCCTACGGCAAACTGCGCTGCATCTGTCACATACTCCGAATCATCAAAAACACTGGTATGCCCGTACATCACTTGCTCATGCTGGGAAAGCAACTCATCGATCACATCTGCATGAAAATCCTCGATTCCTGCACTGACATACACATTCCCTTTTCCGAGAGAATGCTTGAGCTCCTCAGAAAAATAACGATTGCCGATCTTGACTCCAAACGGCCAGTTGGAGGAGTATGGATCAATTGGTATTTCTACCACGCCCGTTGCTACTTGTTCATTTGCCTTTCCTGGTCGGGGCAGACCCAGCTCAAACTGGTAGACAGACCCCAGATTATCGTAGCTCACATCGAACTGCGGCTTATCAGTTGCCGCGATTTCTTTCACTCGCGTAGTCACCCGAAAGGAATCCGCATGGGAGCCTTGCTCGACTGGCCTTCCCTTCTGTCCACGCAACGCAAGCTTTTGCAAAAGCGCTGGCGTATACACGTACTCCCCAAACGGAACAGGAACAACCTTCTCAATCACATAGGTCGCATTCATTTGCAGCAAGCATACTTTTGCCAAATATAGAAAAGGCTGTTCGTTCGCTTGTGTCACATGATCCAGCTTGCGATTGTAGTAATCGGATACGAGCCGCTCTACCAGATCGTCTGGCGTGATTTCGATTTTCCCTACAGAAACGAGATCGGTATGCACCAAGCGATCCCCGAGTCGAACCTCTGCCTTGCCACCCAGCACCGCCAGCTCTACCGTACCGCGATCCCAGCCAGCCTTGAGCGGAATGGAGACGACATAATCGGTCTCTTTCCCGTCAACAGGCTCTAAGAAGGATACGCTACCGTCACTGCTTTCCAAGACCGTTAGCCCTAGTGCATCCAGCTTGTATTCGAATTGCACGCGTGACGTTTGTACCGTCTTCTCAATGTGCAACTGCAAGGAAAATACTTCACCCGGATTGACGTATCGCGGAGTTGCCTGCCAAATGCGCACCTGTGGATCTGCATAGAGCAGCACTCTTTGCTCTACCAGTTGTACCCCTTCGATGGATGCAGGATGCGGTGCCTCTTCTTTGATAAAAAGCCGATATCCTTCTGCGACCCGGTTGTATTCAGCCATTTCCTGCTCGACGGTTTCGGAGACGGAGAAGACCTGTTCTTTCCCTTTTTCATCATAGGCCAAGCAGACGTACACATTTTTTGCGTAATCGTTGTTGCTAAAGCCTTCCATCATGGACAGCTTCAGCTTCACCGGTTCAGGAAGCACAATTTCCCTCCCGAGATAATCAAGAGCAACCCCAGCCTCGACCGAAATCTGCTTTTCGTCTACAGCGATCACTTGCAAACCGCATACCACCCCACCCCCGTGAAGCAGCCGATTGGTGAGTCGACGCTTGTCATTGAAATAGCGCTGTTCTGATTCGAAATCTCGGACGGTTAACAGCTTCCCTTTGAAATACACATTCCGTTCATGTGGAAAATAACGCAGATTCTTCATCTCGAACACCTCACTTTGCGTATAAATCTCGGCTTCTTACTCCAGCTCTGCATCCAGCCCAATCCTCGTGTCATAATCGATTCGTCTACTGCGGTCCTTCCCACTTAGCACCGTGTTGTATGGAATAGACAAATTTTGATCAAGCGTAAGGAACGACGGCTCCGTCAAATAAGAATTAATCCCCACGTAGCTATGGAGGTCGGCGTAGATGCCCGGGCGCAGAACGATGAGCTTTGCCTCTGTAAAAGCAGGCGTTTGATCTTCCAAAATCTTTTGCAAAACCGACTGCTCCCGCTC
Organism: Brevibacillus sp. RS1.1; assembly: GCF_013284365.1. NCBI lineage: Bacteria > Bacillati > Bacillota > Bacilli > Caryophanales > Paenibacillaceae > Brevibacillus > Brevibacillus sp. RS1.1. The sequence continues at coordinate 79,970 of NZ_JABSVA010000010.1, read as the reverse complement.
TGTTGTCGCGCATTCCTGCGAAACAATCAGACAAAACTGATACGGATGATCCATGTACAAGGAAGAGATTAGCTCGTGTAGCTCCGGGATCGCCTTCATGTCCCTGATTTGAAAATACTCCACGATCATCGGGCGCTCCCCGGTATACAGCTGTACCATCTTTTCCAATCCCGCACGAGTGCCCCGCTCAGCGTATAGCTCCGGTGCGCGACGAATCAGCTCTCGTCGCTGTGCTTCTGTCCAATGCTCATCCCTGCCCATCCCCAACCAAGAAGCGAGCCAAGGGACGAACTCTCCCGGTGTCGTATCAGGATCGAACAACCGTGAAATGGTATCAATCTGTTCCTCCAGCTCCAAGTAAAACGTCCCGAAAAGGGAGAGGAAGCGCTCCAAAAAATTAGCACTGGCAGGTTCACTTTGATAAGTCGCTGGTAAATAACGCAAAAATGTGTCGCGCGGCGAATATATCCTCATTTGCCTGAGCAACGGGGAATGGCGGTCCGTTCCAAGCCATTCGATTTTGAGCCATAGATAGCGGCCTTTTGCGGAATGAAACAGCGCATCCGAAGCGTTGATTACCGGCTCTGACCATAGATTGGCGGTCCTTTGCAGCTTGGTTCTCCAGTCCATGTCGGGTGCCAGCAAAACGTCATCCAGATTGCGGACGGCTCCATCAATCACATGCTCTTTTCGATCAGAAGAAAACGTCGAGATGAGTAACTGTGTTTCTTCCGGTATGTCTGCTTCCAGCGTGAATTTATGCCACACTGTTTCATATTCCGTGCTATCCAATGCACGAGAGAAGTAGATGCCCATCGGTATTCCCGTCGCATCCAGATTGGACGTTCGGGAGACGAGTCTCATCATCGTCAGAACATTTTTCTGCGCGTCCCAAACATACAGTCGTTGCTGGTTATCAAAAACGAGCTTGTCTGCTCGGCCGTGGTAGTTGGTCAACGGCGCAAGTGCTTCCCCCGTTGGTTGAAAACGTAAAATGAATCGGGTATGATCATGAGCCGAATCGATGGAACGCCGATCACCCACATAGAGAATGGGACCTGGACCCACTGCAAATCCCGCGGGCTTGGTGCCTGACGGGATCGCCAGTGTGCACACATCGGCGCCTTCCGAAGAGAACCGAAACACTTGATTCGTCTGTGCCCAAAAAAGATAGGCCTTGCCCGGTTCGGCAACAGACAGGCGAAACAACCTTCTTCGCCTGATCTCACGGAGTGTAGCTGTCTCTTTTACTCTCAATTCCTCATGCGCGTATGTAGCGTCCACTTTTCCTGTCCGATTCAGCCGAAGGACGACGACTTGTGTTCCCGCCGCGATTTCCTTCCGTTCGTTATCTTGATCTACGAGCACAGGTGTCGTGATGTAAAGACGTCCTTCTTCATCCAGCCCTGCATCCAAAGGAAAAAGCCGCTGTTCCTCCCCCTCCTCCCAGCTCCAAACGCACTGGCCGTTGGCTATGGAATACGCACCGACTTTTCGCCTTGCTTCGGGGTCGAGGATATACACGTATTCATCGTCAGCGACGAGAAACGAGTCTTTGGAAAACAACCCCCGTCCAGCGCGAAACACAGTCTCCTTGAAGTTGTTGCCGTCATCATAATGCGTGATATGTCCGCTTTCATCCAGCCAAAGCAATGAGCCAACGCGTGCCATGGCAAAATCCAAGAGTCGAGAGTGATGTGTCGTCCCAGCCTGATGCACATGATCGATCACATATTCGGGCGATTTGTTCAGCACAATCCCCTCGTTGGAGACGTGAAGGTTATACCAGATCCCCCGCTGCCAATCGGACGGATTGTTCAGGGAAAAGAAACGATTCATTGTATCCACGCCCACTCCTCCGTTTGTTCCCGTCTATCTATCTCTATCCAAAACGAGCTCCAAAACATGCTCTCCTGAGTACACCAGACCATGGCGCGGAATCTGTATATCGCCGCCTTCATCTCTGACGATGCCTGTGCCCTCTGCGGAAACCCACAAATCCGTTACGTACAGCACACCCTCGATCTGGTTTAATACCTCGTAGAGATCGCTTTTATAAACAGGCCGACCAAATTCCCAGCCTTTTCCTTGTTGACTCGAAGAATTGTGTAGATCCAAAGGTGTCAAATATCGCTGCAATGCCTGTAGCACCATCTGTTTTTTGTCTACAAACGCAGACTCCACCACAATTGTCGCAAAAACGGTCACCTTGATATAAGCTGGAGCAGCCACATGGACCTCTGTCGTCAGCAGCCTTCGCTGTTCCAATTGGTGGCGAACAGTCCGCAGGAAACCTTCACTTGGCAGTGGTGTCGGCTGATCGCTAAATGGGACAATGACGACGGTCGTTTGAGCCGCTGCGTTTTGCTCGGAAGCTCCCGTCGCCCCTACTTTGTACAGGGGGATTGCCTTCGCGCGGGCTACTCGCAATCCGGGTGTCGAGAGAGCGAGGGCCTCATAGTCTTCTGCTGTAACGGCCCGCTGCGGTTTTTTCCCTTCCATTCTCATTCTGCGCTTGGCTTGATCAATTGTTTCGCGCTCGCTTCCCCCACTGGCTGGACGTGGATTCGTCACCTGCGCGGTGGTTTGCTGCCGGACGAGTGGCAGGAATCGGGTAATTTGGCCTCCTTGTACATTCCCCTTCGCACCTTGGCCTGACTGACAGGATAGGATCCGAATACCCGCCATACCTTCCAGTCTTTCTGGAATGGCTCCGTGCTCATTATTGCCAAACGCAATTTCTGTCCCGTCCGCATCAATCAGCATAAAATGGCGGTCCTGTGGCCCTGATCGGTCAAAATCAGTGACCAGCGACCAGTCTTCCCAGACGGGAAACGGACTGCCTTCGACCTGGCGCGCCACCTGAATAACAAACGTTTCTGGCAAGATCGATTGGACGTTCAACCGAAACACTTGATGTGGCAATCCACTGCTTTCTCCAATGGACCGTTGCCCTGCAAAGTCAATCCGATAGGCGATGACCCGAATATTTCTGCGACCTTCAGGCATTGCACCTCCAAATCCAATCATCGTGGTGCCCTGTACTAGGTCACGCGAAACGCGAAACGAAAATACGCCTGTATCGGCTTGGTCTGGTTCATCTTGATCCCATCCACTTTGCCAATGTTGTCCCTTTTTGCATTGAACCTCCACAGTGCCTTCATACGATAGCGAACTGGAAAGGACGATCGTCTGATCTGCTTGCCCCGTTCCATCGAACTCCCACACTTGACTAAAGGTTTCTCGTTGGATGACACTCACGGTATTCAACTCGATTTTTTCCAGGCGAGGAGCCAATTCGAATCGACCTGCACGCAATGTCGCACAGAGCCAGAATCGAGGGCGATCATTGGCGGGGTAAAGCATGAGCGGCTTCATTGTCCCTTCCAGCTCGATCAGGACACGTCCCGAAAAGGATAGATTCATCGTTTCATCCGAGACTAGTGGTAACGGACTCCATCCCGTTTCTTGCGTTGGTTCGTCCTGTCCATAGTACTCCCACTCGAGACTAGCCGATGGAACGAAAAGCGCTGTGGGCGTAAGTGGGGCGATTGGGACAGGATAGTCTTCAAACAGGCGCAATCCAATCGAGACTGCCTTCCCTACTGGCAGTGGCCGATCAAAGCCTAAGTAAATCTTGTTCCCTATCTTTGGTTCCTGGCCGAATGCGTAGTAGGAAACACCAGTATGCGCATTGGATGAACTCACATCCGCCGTCCCGCTTTCTGTATGAACCAGAACACGCTCCAGGTTGGCTGGTACCAGAACAAGCGAATGTTCCGTCTCGAAAGGAAGATTCCCCGCGAACAATCTCGTCTTCTCCGGAAGGATCGCTTCTTCTGACACGTCGAAAAACGTTACATCCGTCGTCGCACATGACTGGTTCTTTGGGTGTACACCCATGAGCTGCAAAAATTTGCGTTCATTCTTTTCCGTGATCCGGTTGAGATAGTATTGCTGCATTTCCATCAACCACGCGAACATCTCCAAAAGCGTAATGCCAGGATCGTGATGACGGTGATCACCCCACTCTGGCTGCAGCTTGGGGATCGCGTTTTTTGCTTGTTCGACGATCTCCTCAAAGTAGCGATCATCCAGATTCTTGGATGGAAGCATAGCGCACACTTCCTTTTTCAATGTTTGGGTGGGTAGGCAGCCTGGCCTTCGTGAACGCGGACGCTGATTCGATGCGCACCCTCTGTGACAATCCCATGTACGATCGTTTCGTATTCAGAAGCGAGCATTTCCTTTCGTTGCCCATTTTCCGTTCGAAATACAGCCAAGGTCAGATGATCCACAAAGCGGACGCCCTTTACGGATTTCAACAAGGCAAACAAGAGCGAAGGGTGCACACGCTGGCCTATTTCCCAGCCCCCACCGTGCAGATTTCCCGATATCGGGTCAAGGAATCGCGCGAGCTTGCTAAGTGTCTCCAGCTCTACCTCAACGATTTCGTCCAAAGCCCCCACTGCCAGCTCTGCTGTCACCGCAATTTCCAAGTAAACAGGCTCCCTGACATGAATCCGTTCGGGAGAGGCTATCGTCGCTGCCGCATGTGTCAGCAAGTAGTTCGTGACAGAACGCCGAAGCTCCAAAAATGGTGTGCCGAAGCATCCCGCTGCGGGCAATACGATCACAGTGACATGCCCTGCTTCTTTTTGCAGGCGGCTGTTCCGATTCGGCAAACACTTCACCTTGACGATCCCCGGATGCGCTTCACGGACGAGCCATTCGAAATCTTCTGCCGTCACCGCTCGATAGCGATGCTTGATTGTCTGTGGACCGCGCTGCAAAGCTTCCTTCAGCAATTCCCGATTACTTCCTCCACTCGCAGATACCGGATTGCTGACAGCTTGGACGAACGGAATCGATTGTTCCAGTTGATTCAACTGCCCGGCTGAAAGATTTCCTGCTGTTCCCCCTCCGACCTTATACGTCACCCTCACGGAACCGAGTCCGGTTTGAGGAAGCTCCCTACCGTGTCGGCCATCGCCAAACAAAATTTTTCCGCTAGCACTCTCCAAGCAGTAATGGCGATCATCCGGGCCTGAATCGTGCAGATGCTCAACTCGCTGCCACAGAACCCAGCATTTTTGCTCGTTCCCTTCAGAATCGTAGAGAATCTCCACCCGATTTTCTGGATGCTCCAGCCAGCTCTTTCGTTCACTCGGCAAAAAGAAGCCTGTTTCATCTACCCATACCTCTTCGTCCATGACGGGATGTCGAATCAGTCTGTACTCGGCTTGTGGTCCCTCTGCTATCCGCTCTGCCATTTCATTGCGAATCGTCTCCTGTTGAATGGCTCGTATCGTATTCGGATAAAAGCCACTTAGCACGGGGTGTCGTGCATCCGAAGCGACTCCTCCCAGACGATTGTCTACGTTGACGGCGCGAATCCAATAACGCTCCCGTTCAAACATTTTGCTTTTTTCCATATCAAAAGGACCAGCAAAACGTACGGTACCGCTTTCCGTAAAACCAGCGGTCTGATCAATCGTTTGCAGCTTGGCCCAAGTCGTCGCACCTCTATCTCCTCGCTTGTATTCCCATTGCACAATCGGAGCAGCCCCTGGGGATTCTTCCATTGGTAGAAAAGGAAAGTAGAAAGAGAGCGGTCCTTGTAATGGCGGCTGCTCAAATCCAAAGTAGACGGCGGGATGCAAGCATTCGGACGGTAAAAACGGCTGGAAGCTAGCCTGATGATTGCCTGTACCGACAAGTTGATGCCAATCCAAGTCGTTCTGTGTGAGAATCGCTTCGGGCTCATGCAGCGAGTCGCTGTACGAGTAAGTCAGGCGCATATCTTCCAGCCACGGGGCCATGTATACAGGATTCGGGCCATATAAGCCTTCCACTTGAAGAATTCTTACACGAATCCAATAACCATACTGGGATTGCACGGTTGTCGGCTGCAAATCACCTGGACACGTAAAGGCAACCACAATCTCCTCATCTGAATCAGTTCTGGCAAACAGCTTCTCACGGTCGTCCCCTGACAGAAGCACCATCCATCCGCTGCCATTCCAGTATTCCCATACCACCTTGCTGACCGTGACGGGTGTTGTCGCAGGAGGGGCAAAGGAAGATTCCTTCATGATCCATTTCCATTTCGGTTCCGGTTGTGATAGATGCGTTGCAGGATAAGGCACTGTCTTCATCCGAAAACGCAGGGCAACCGTACTTCCCGGCTTCGTCAACGCCTCTTCACAGGACAAAAAAAACATGCCATACGGTGAGAGCTGCTCGCCAAACGCAAGGCAACCAGTCCCAGAAACCTGCACATCATTGGAGAAAAGCATGTCGGGTGCAAGGCCCTCCGGATCATCTGTCGGCAAATAATCCGTCTTCATCTGGATTTGGGTCAGAGAGGTGCTCCCGCCATTTTTCATCCACTCATGAATCATGCCTGGCTTCACTCTACAGCGGAGCCAACGGTTTTCGATTCCTTGCACTTGACTAGACTCCCATTTTTTCCGCTGCGTTTTTTCCAAGCGCAGCCGATTTTGATCAGCCTCGATCTTGTCGAACAAAACCCATTCGCCCTCTGACAGATACGTCCACTCGACCAGTTCGGGATTCGCTAGCTTCTCTGTCAGCAAAGATTCCAGGTAGTGTTCCTGATTGGAAACCATCGTGAGCTGAATCGAAGCACGATCTCCTAAACAAAACAAGTCCTCATGCCCCAAATACCAACAATGCTCCTGCTGGTTAGGCAAAGCCTTGCAGTCAAAGAGAGGGAGCGGTCCATTTGTTCCAAGCCAACTCGTTGCATCTGTTAAAAAGTCTCGACTGCCATTGCAAAACAACAGGTCCGTTGGGAGAGAGGGGGTAGCCAGCATAGACTGATCGGTTTCAAAAACCACTTCATCGCCAAGGGCAGACTTCCCCGAAACTTTTGTGCCCGCCGGAATCCACACTGGCTTTTGCACGCCCGTACTCAACTCAAATGCCAAAAAGGTTTCTGCCGGTCTTGCCTGAGCCATTCCGACACCAAGCATATTGAGAAAAGCGATAAAATTTCGCTCCGGGACTTGATTTAAACGCTCACGATTATTCATCAGCATGTCTGCGAAAAGGAGAAATAAAGCCGTACCTGAATCAGGATCTTCTGGCGTGAAGCGCCACTCCGGTGTGTAGAAGGGCACCATTTCGCGCATTTTTCGGATGACTGCCTGCATATCCCGCGGATCGACCAAAGGTGGCTTCACATTACCCACCTCCCTTCCTTTTTTTCACGCGACTGTGATTCTTGCGCTATCCATGTGGACCGAGACGATGGACTGGATACAACAGATGATACCCTTTGTTTGTCGCACGTACGGTATAACTAATCGTAACGTTCACCGTTTCGGAATGAGTCTTGTCGACCTTCGCCTCCACCTGCACATCCCGCACACGTGGTTCCCAGATCATGATCGCTTCTGCGATGTCCGACTGGAGCAAAGCCAGGCTCGTTCCGTCCGTGCCATCAAACATGAAGCCTTGCAATCCGCTCCCGAATTTCGGTCGCATCACACGCTCACCCTTTGCTGTGGAAAGAATGATGCGAATGGCTTCTGCGATGTCATCCTCGTAGTCGGACAAACGAATACGGCCTGTAGCCTGATCCACCTGAATAGGGAACTTCCATCCTTTTTCACCGAATGGCTGCTGCATGGAATCCCCCCTTGAATTAATTCAATTTGATCACCGAACCGTTGATGGCAACAATACCGTCAGATTTGATGTTCAGGGACGCTCCTGCTTTAATCGACATGGCTCCCTGCGCCTCCAGATTTAGCTGGGTGGACTTGATTGTCAGTGATGTGTCTGACTGAATGGTCACTTGCCCTTTTGCATTCAACGTAATCGTACTTGAGCCGCTCTTCACCGTAACTTCATTGGCGCTGCCGCCTTTAATGGAGATTTGGTTGTTTCCGCTGCTCTCCGTCAGCACAATACTCTCATCCTTGTCCGACAGCTCCACCTGTTGTCCTTTTTTCGTGGCAATCGTGATCTTCCCGTCATTGGGATCATCGTCAAAAATCACTTCATGGCCTGCTCGGGTCGTGATTTTTCGGATGTTGTTTTTCTCCGCCATTTCCGGGCCTTTGTTTTCCTTATTCCATAACATCCCGATCACAAATGGCTCGCGTACATCTCCCCAATGAAAAGCGACCAGCACCTCGTCGCCTACCTCCGGAATAAACAGGCTGCCGCGATCTTTTCCTGCAAAAAGCGTGGCAATCCGCACCCAATCTGTCTCCCGCTCGTTATCCACCAGTGGCAGCTTCAGCTTTACACGCGAGAGCTTTTCCGGGTCTTCGTTGTTCGTCACAATGCCGACAATGACACCGTGGATCCTTGCCCGTTCTTCTTCTGTGATTTCATCCTGGTAGAACCAATGATCAAAGCTCATATCGTATTTCCCTTCACTTGAAACGTCGTGACATAGCCAGATGCCACATTGATGGTGTGTGTAACAGATGTGATGTAATAAGGCTGACTCAGCTTTTTCCCCATGCCCTCTAGTGTGATATAACGGCCAGCACGGATTTCTGGCAGACCAATGGCCTCACAGTTGCCGTCGAGAAGGTTCATGGCGAGTTGATTCAGGCGTGCCTTGGCGACTGCTTTTATCTCCTCAGGTGAGTCCAGCTTTTTCGTAGACTCGTATTTATCAAAATAATCACCGATTGCTCGCAGCAGATCAGCGCTTGTCTTCGAATTCGTCCCGAGCTTCCCGATATCTGCGCTCGTTGCTTTCGCTTCCTGAAGCACCGTTGTTTTGTCCTTGTCTACCCATCGCACCGTATAGGAGGAGGCTTGAGAAGCAATGTTGACATCGACGGAAAAGCTGCGCAACGAAACTCCCCAAATCAAGGTAAGGACCGGCGTCATGTTGCTCAGTGGCTTACGGAAATACAAGTTCTTCCCGACGATAAAAAAGTCGTAGTTACAAATTTTCGCAAGACGATTGATAAACTGAAAGTCAGTCTCGGACACCGTCTTGGTAATGGTCTCGATTGTCTGAACCGTATCATCCACATGCGTCGATAAGCCGTATTTTTGTCCCAGCTCTTTCACGACATCGCTGTATTTCTTTTTATTCCAAGCGGTAGACTTGTTATCGACCATAAGCAGGAACGATTTGTCCATCCCTTTTACCGTTATGGTAGGCGTCTCCTCGCATGAAAACGAAACGGCTGTAATATGTCCGTAAAAGAGGCTGGATAGCTCGGTTCCATAGCCCAGCTGAATTTCAATTTCATTGCCAGGAACCAAAAAGTCATCTACCCAACGGAACTCCCACGCTGCCGTATCAAAAGCATTGGTTACCGAAAACGAGAACGTATCTGCTTTACCTTCTAGGCTAGAGTTGATCGTTGCTTTAGTAATGGCGACACCTACCTGGCTGATGAGCTTTTTTCCTCCAACGAGTATTTCCAAGGCTGGGGAATGAAAGTTGTTGTATGTTTGGCGCAGGTCATCGAAGGAATGGCGGTCTGTCGTCAATTTTAATTCGCTCATGCCTTCGTCACCTCACTAGTGGCACATGTAGGGTAGTAGCCGGTTTTAGAAGTCTAGGATTGTCGATCTGATTGGCGTTCGCAATGTTACGCCATTTCGACGCATCATTGTACGAGCGATACGCCATCAAGTGCAGCTGGTCTCCTTGGTTGACCATTTGTTGTGCGACCTTTTCTCTTGCAGTCCCGATATCGTCCGCGGACTTTTTCACGCTCGTGCCTTTAAAGGTGACGCCTAACGTAGCTCGTACCGGTGTACCTTGATCGAGAAACATCGTAAACCGCTGCGAAACCTTTTCAACAACACCGGTGAATTGAAAGCTATCCCAGACGAATTTGCATAGGGGCGGCGTACTGATTTTCTTTTCTACGGCCATCAGTCCCAGCACCTGATTTGTGAATGCACGCACATCCACTCCAGCCTCGTATGTATCAAAAAACAAGTCGACCGATAATGTCTCGATATCACCGCTCGTGAACATCCCGACTGGTACCGATTGCCCCAATATCTTTTGCCACGAGTAGTTGTTGGAAGCATCGACCTTGTATTCCGAAGGGTTAAAGAGAACGGAAATACTCTCCTTGAAGTCACCTTGCCCGTTGCGATCCACTAAAATTTTGGCCTTTTTCTCCTGACCCATCATTGGCTTTTGCCTCTCTTTATCGAAGAAATAGTCGTCTGTGAGTACGGAAATTTTTTGCTATAGACCTCGTCGCTGCCGCTCTTGCGTGAGGCGCTTGTCCAGCTCCTTCATCATTTTATCCATCAATCGATCCACCTCTTGTGGGGATAACGAGGTCTGATTCCCAGTCCTCTCTTGCACGTGTAGATCGACTTGTCGCTGGGGTGGAAGTGTTGTCGCCTGCGGCACTGCGGTTTCTTGAGGAGGGATGCTTTTTCGCAAATACTCCATGGACGGTGGCGACTGAACGGTAGCAACAGGGCTTGTGTGGTTGTCTGCTGTGCGTAACGCTCGGCGATGAATATGGGTTGCGTTTTCGGCCAGGGAACGCTGCTCGGATTCGCCGGGTCTTCTTTGAGCTTGTTGCATTCGTTGCAGGAGCTGAAGTTGCGTCGTCATTGCCGTTGGCTTCAGATTGAATAGACCTGGTCTTTGTAGCGACATGAGCCTAGCGTCTCGAACCTCGATCCTCTGTGTCTTATCACTCGTTAACCGATTGATCGTCTGCGTCTTCTGGTTGACTGTCAGAGTCTGATCATGGTTGGTTTGTTGGAAAAGTCTGCGGCGACTAAGTTGTCTGGCATGCAGTCTGTCCAAGACAAAATCAATAGATGTTTCTCTCGAGAATGGAGCCGAACTGATTGGATGGTGGTGAGATAATGACTCCAAGCTGCTGAATCGATCTTTTCGTTGTTGTAGTTCTATTGCACGACTTCTTCCACTCTCATGCATGAAACTGTCGGGCGCCAACATGCTTTGATGCACAGGGCTATGGGGTAATCCCCACTGTTTCTGAACAACCATTTGTGCATCGTGACGCTTCAAAACAGTCGAGAATGAATGATGGTTCTGTACATATGCTTCCGTCCGGAAATCAGTCTGGATTGCTTTTCTGATTTGCTCCATGACCTGAAGATAGGGACGGACACGTAGGGCAAGGAATCGTGTCCTCAAGCTAGCTGTTTGCTGAAAGAAGCGAGAGTGACTGATTTCACGAGATTGACGGCTTTCTCGTAATAGATTGCTTTCGCCCATGCGAGACCTTGACTGATCATTCGATTGCTTTTCATTGCTTGGCGGAGCTTTCCTACTTGTGCTTGCGGTGCCTAGCTTTGCAACCCCACTTGTTGATGCGAGCTTTGCAAACTCGCTTAATGCCACTAGCTTCGCGCTTTTTTGCATGAGGATCGTAAGCCCTAGTTCCACACTCCATCCAGCAGCTATCCCTCGCAATGAGTCCCTGTCAAAGACGTCCGCTCTCATAGAAAGCGGCTTCGCAGACGTGTTGTACAATCGCTGATGATCTGCTCCACCGGGTCCAATCCACTCTGTAGTACGAAGCATTGCAGAACCAAAGCGGTTCAACCTGAGGAAAAGTGCCTCCTGATCATGACGACGAGTAAGCACGAGTGATCGACTTGTGCTTCGCTCATTATTCAAGAAGACGGCGTGCCGTAATGGACGATGCTCATGCTCGTGTACCATTGAGATCGTCGCTTTTCGTCCCGGTAGACTAAACTTTTCTTGATTCTTGGCGAAAGAGAAGACGACATCTGTCTGCTTGTCCTTCCCACCCTGAAACGATAGTAGCTGACGTAACATTCCATATGACATCTGAAAAAGGTGCTTATTTTGCAGAAAATGAATAACTGGCTGGAAAAATGGTTGGGAGACGCCTTCAGGTGTACTTGCAGCAGGATACAGAGATTGCTTCCCCGGCTCATATAGAAGGCTCCTTGGCGCATGAAATCTAGTAGTATGGAGCTCCCTTGTTCTGAGCTGTTTTGCCGCCATCTGTTGAAAATGCACCCACTCCATCACAGACTTCCCGTTCGTCTTGTGGTGGGCAGTACTGACGATACGATTCTGTAACGTTTGCCAGCGTTGGCGATTTGTGTGGAAGATAGGCGCGAAGCGATTCACACGGAAGACAGGCACGAAGCGCTCCCATGCAAACCGTTCAGTAACTGCTATACCAGCTGGCTCACGCTCGATTTCGTTATGAGTTGCAAGATGTTCCTTCATCCACGGCTGGTTCAACCATCCTCGTTTTTCAAAGAAAACAGGATCAATGCCCGACCGGAAGCTCTCAATCCAATAACCAGTGATCGACTTTTTGACAGCTGACTGCGAGAGAAGCGGAACTGTTCGGGAGCTAGCTGTGATACGGGCTGATTGCAATGGGAACGGTAGCCCCTGCATGGAGTGTAAAAGGTGTAAGGACAAACCCGTCCGCCACTCTTGCTGTAGCATGTCAGGCTTCCGATACGAAGTAGGGAACATGGCAGAGATGGTGCTCGTTTTGCCAAAATGAGTTTGCTCATGGCTTGATTCCAAACGAATGGACTGCTCCCTAGCAATCTCGTTCAACCTGGCTTCCTGTGATATCAGCTGTTGAAGCAACTCGTATGTCCGCTGATTCCTTGTTGCGCTGGATTCGAAAGGAAGCAGTTGCAACGGGGGGAATGTAATGCGATTCGGCTGCTTCTGCTCTACCCGCGATGCAAGCGCGGTTGCTTGTGCCTTTAGACTTATGACAAAGTGGCGCAACCAATACATCAAGGCACTCGACTGTTCTTTCCGCCCGCTCTCTATCTGCTTCAACCTCTGTCGAGAACCGAGCACAGCTAGCCTACGTTCACTTTCTGCCTTTGGAAACCGTTGAACCAAATGGAACAGCTGCTTAAACCGACCTGCATCCCCTCGATGAAGCATACGAGGCAAAGAAAACGAGAACATCCTCGAAAGCTCATTGCTCTGAAGTATCCTCTGTTCCAATGGGATAAAAGAAACGTCCGACAGTGTTTCTAGCATCCACCCGTTTTTTGCTTGCGGATGCTGACGGCTTCTCGGGAAAACAATCGAATGTAAAACATGTAGACGTGGATGAGCGATCATCGTCATTGGCAGCCGTGTTTCTCGACTTTGTTGCCAGTGCAGACTCAGGTTTTTCCACCAGCGACCCCAAAGTTCAGTCTGCTGAGAAGCTACAGACCAATGAATATTTTCACTTTCATGAACGATTCGTCTCGTGATGTCTCTACCGTCTATTCCGGCTTGCACTGTCCACACCGAGCGATCCAAGAAAGTACTCGCAGCCCGTCCTTCTGCTCTTTTTAGCAAATCAGGAAAAAACCGCGTCCCCATCTCTGGTTCCATTCCTTTGCGGATCAGCTGCAAAAAGTAGCGAACTCCAGATTGTTCGAATCGGACTTCATTAAAACGCGTCGCTCTGAGACGTGGAATCGAAATTGCATCTACTCCTGCTGCTGATTCAAGCCGTATCCGTTCACGTTCATAGTGCAAGCTCCTGAGTTCACCAGGATCACCCATTCGTGCCGTGTGTACCCATAATTCCGGCGAAACATAGGAGGTCTCAGGCGTCCAAAAACTTTCACGTACGGTTTCCTTGCTGTCTGAAACCATTGCTTTCAAAAGAGGCGAGGCAAAATCGGCCGGGTGTATCTGCTCTTTGAACCGCCCCAGCGGCAGCCATTTCTCAAGTGAGCTTCCTCGCTGAACCGAAGATTGAACATTGCTGGACCAGCGATATCTATCTCTTCCCTTTGAGACAACCGTGATCTGCGGCAGGTAAACCTTCTCGATTATTTTGGATGACGCCCACTTCTGAAAAAGCTCATGTATAAAAGCAGCTGGTCGTACTTTTCGTCCTGATCCCGATGCTTGCGTCATGACTACGCGCTCTTTTGATCCTGGTAAGCCAGCCTGTCCGTTCGGCAACCTTTCTCGATTCAATCCGAGGTAGGAGTCCACTTGTACTTGCATGCGCACATGAATGAAGGTCTGATGAAAGTGGTTTTCCTGCCCTCCGATACTCGGCGAAAAATCACGATGGATCAAAGCGAGGTAGCCGGGATCGCGACCTTCCGCGTGCCGATACTTCTGCATGATGCTCTGTGCAAAGCCTTGACTGGACGCCCTTGGCTGCAGTGATGGACGACGCGAAAGTGGGAGCGCCTTGATCGTTATCATCGTTTCTTTTGCTCCTTGCAGACGGGATAAGGCTTAAAAATACGATTTTAAGCCGTGGTGCACGATTTCCAATGTCTCAACGGCTACTTCTCCATGCGTGGCCCGAAACTCCGGTCCAACCCACTTGACCGGATAAGCCCCTTCAAATGCCCAAGCCCCCACGTCATTTCCGTTTGCGTCCATAAGAATGATTGCCCCTTGCTTGCGCTTGCGCTTTTCTGGCGGGCCAAAGTGGAATTCCTCATACCATCGCCACAGCTCGTTTGATCTCACAAACCCTCGTTTGAAGACGAGATTGGGAAATTTGCTGCGTTTCGGCAGCTTGTGAACGAAATGGTTCACGCCACCCTCTTGGTACTCCTCCAGCTCTGTTTCGACGGCCAATCCGGACACTTCACTAAAACCAGCGACCCAGATACCATCCATCTCCAATCCAAACGGAAGAAAGTCCACACGAAATCGGAGGTTGGTGTAAAACGGATTCTCATTGGCGAACACCAGAATCACCTCCGCTTGAACACATCAAAAACATTTTCGGGTTCGTCATTTTGCCTGCGATTGATCGCGGATATCTCTTCACACCAGCGCCGCCGTTCCTTGTGTTCCATCGACATGATCTCGTCGTGAGGCCAGTGAAAATAGTAGGCGATGAAGGCGGCTTCTTCATAGATCTTGTCGACGGGATACCCACTCATACTCCCTCCAGCGCCCCTGAAAAAGCCATGTCTACCTGAAATTCATGCTCGCATTTCGGACAAGATGTCTTGAACATCGAGCTGTCCAATTCATTAATCTGTCTGTACAGGTTTTGCAGGTACGCGAGATCCGCCGTAAACAGCCGCTCCACCACTCTTGTGTCAATTCCCCGTACATCTCCCAGCTTGGTAATCACTCTCGTCAGCAAAATAATCGTCAAGTAGCCGGGATTTTGCTGGACACGCGGGTCACGCATCGGCAAAATCTCATCGGCAGCCGTCGCCAAGCGCATGACGCCCCGCTTGTGCAGGTTTCCTTCTTCATCCACATAGCCGCGCGGGAGCTCAAATTCGTATTCCGTTTTAAATGCCATGGTGTCATCCTCCTCATCACCCTAGGCCAGCAAGAGTGACAAAGAAAAACCTCTTTTCCTTGCCACTCTTAGGCGTTCGGATCTTCTCTTATTTCGTGCGTGTCATTCCTTCATGAGCAATTTCCAACTGCTCAATTGCTACCTCTGAGGACGTACCGTTAAAATCAGGCGCCGTGTATTTGGTCGGCCATGCTTCGATGACCTTCCATGTAGCGACATCATCTCCGGCTTCGTTAATGGCAATGATCGTTACCGTTTTGCGTGCGACCTTGCCCTGGATGGTGTCCTGCATCCAGTTGTACAAATCCATCGAATCTGTCACGCCCCATTTCAGCGTGATGTTCCCGTACTTCGCCAAGCCCGGGAGCTTACGCGGTGTAATCACCTCATTGCCTTCACGATACTCGACTACGTCCACAGACGCGTCAAAGCCCGACACCTCACTGAAGCCTGCCTGCTGAATGCCGTCCATCTCTACCCGATACCGAAACTTGCGGTATGGATCCTTGCGATCTGCCATACTGTACCCCTTTCTTCACATCGTTTTTCCCCGTGAATTATTACTGATCAGATGTTTTTTGCGTAATACGGAAGATGACGAACTCTGCTGGTTTGACAGGAGCTACACCAATCACGCAGATCAATCTGCCATTGTCGATATCATCTTGCGTCATCGTGCTTCTTCCGATTTGGATGTAAAAGGCTTCCTGCGGGCTTGAGCCCATCAACGCGCCATCTCGCCAAACTCGCGTCAGGAAAGAATCGATCGTGCGTTGGACGCGGGCCCACAACCTCTCGTCATTTGGCTCAAATACCACCCAGTTTGTCCCGTTTTTGATCGATTCTTCGAGGAAAATGAACAGGCGGCGCACGTTTATGTACTTCCATAGCCCGTTGGATGACATCGTCCGCGCACCCCAGACGCGAATTCCTTGACCTGTAAACGCGCGAATCAGGTTGACTCCCTTCGGATTCAAAATATCCTGCTCGCCCGTATTGTACTGGCAATCCAGTCCTGTGCAGCCGCGTACGACCTCGTTTGCCGGGGCTTTGTGGACGCCGCGGGTGTTGTCCGAGCGCGCGTAAATGCCTGCCATGGAGCCAGATGGCGGAATGTAGATGTTGCGCTTGTCCAGCGGATCAAACACTTGCAGCCAAGGATTGTAGATGGCAGCGTATTGCGTATCGAAAATATTGCGATGGGTCAACACATCGCTTACTTTTTTCTTGTCGCGTGGGATATCGAGGATGGCGAAGCGGCTTTTCAGGTTTTCACAATGAGCCACAAGCGCGAGCTGCACATTCGGGTCTGTTACGCCAGGAATCGCCATAATGCTCACTTCGTCATTATCGATGAAGGCTTGGATTCCGGTACGTTTTCCCGGTCCATGGTCCTCCCCCATGTATTCGCCCGCCGACAGATTGGCGACAGAACCGTCGCTACCCCCTGCCAATGAGATTTGATACAGACCGAATTCCGTCTTTCCACCCTCAGATTGAGTTTCTTCCGCTATCCCTGAAATGACGGTAAAAGGCGGTATGACTTCTGAGCTCGCAGGGGCAGCACCCGCTTCGACCTCTACGATATTGCTTTTGGACAGCAGCTTGCTGACATGATTGGCAGCAGAGACATTGAGCGAGCATTTGTCGAACTCTTCGGCCTCATCGTTGTAGAAGACTTGCACCGTGAATTCGCATGTGGACAAAATTTTGACCGGCAGCAGATTGTTATCGATGACGTCTCCTGTGAGCACGGCAGACAACTCGATCACATTGTCTTGGGAAGAAACCACTTCGCTGTACTGCTTGGTTTCACCGTCATAGAAAGAAACGACATCACCCGCTTGAAAGCCTGCACTGTTTTTCACGCGGTATTTAGGAGCCTCGCCTAGCTGCTCGTAAATCTGCGTTTTCGCCTTACTCGACGGAATCAAATTTACGCGGATCTGATTTCCCCATGCCCCCGGGTTTTTGGCAATAATCCGAAGGACAGCCCCTTCGCTGTTGCCTTCATTGGAAGCCGGCTTCGCATCTGCTGGCGCTACCCGCATCACATAACAACGGGAGCCTCCATTCAGAAAGAAGTGATCCACCGCATAAGCGAGATAGCGGTATTCGCCAAACGCATTTTCAGACAAATAGGAACCGAACAATTTGCGAAAATCATTGACACCTGTAATCAGCTCAGGCAATCCTGCAACGGGTCCTTTTTGGGCAAGCCCGATAAAGCCGGCTGTGCTCGTGCTCGCTCCCTCCATGGGAACGGGGCCACTATCAAATTCTTCGACATACACCCCTGGTGATAAGTACTCTGGCATCGTAACCTGATTGGAGAGTTCCGCGTGTATCAGCAGCAGAAACCTGCAATCAGTCCCTCCCTCCGATTAATTTCATCACTTGCTTTACCACTTACAAAAAAGCCGTTTTGATACGTGAGTCTTGCTCTATAATCAGGCAGCAGGATGTCATGGACCGACGCCAAACAACTGCCGGATCACCCTATTTGGGTCTGTTCATTTGGATGATACCTATGGATTGGGTCGTACTGGCTTGAATGGAAAGCTCGGCAAAACCAGCGGCTTCTTCCCGCCACACTTCAATTTTCATACGCGCATGAGTTTTTTCCAGAAACAACGGAAGGGCAACTACGAATTCTCCTCTGTCGTCGCAGTTCGTTTCGAGCAGTGGGAGTAAGACAGTGCCTCTTGGGTAGGCAAAAGAAAGAGGTTCGGTCAAGGGATAAACTCGACCTTTTGGGGGACTTGCAAAACGAATGATCGTCCCTTTGCATGTGGGTGTTTCGAGAAGAAAAGCGTCAGCCAAATCGACTTGACCCTTTTTACTGGCTACGATTAGCTCCGTGACCTCTTTGGCAGCGTCCTCAGCCAATTTCACCGGGGCATCTCGCTCATATGAGATGACAGCCTGCACACTGGCACCACCAGCTGGAGAACCATCCTCCACGCAAGCTCTCCCTCGAACAAGGGAGTCTCCTGCCCGAAATGGATAGGCTGGACTCGGATGCAAGTAAATGATTCGTTCGGAGTAAGATGTGCTCCCGGTCGTCACAGGGAAAGTCACGGAACGATCCATATACTCCCGGCTGCTTATATTGAGCGTGTATATCCCATCAGGCAAGTCTGAAAAGATATACCATCCATCCCCTTTGCATACAGGCACTTGTGGATGATTCGCCAAGCTAACAGACAAGCTCGAGCGAAAAGGGGCTCCCCTTGTATACATATCCACCAGACGAACGGCATACGAGAAAACGGAACGAATGCGCACCTGGAAATGCTGATCCATTAACGTTGACCTTCCCCTCGTATGCGAATATCCCGTTCCAGTACGCGCTTCGTTGAACGAACTCGGGTGGAATCGATATGAACCGGCCCTACCGAGTAGCCGATGGATAGCTTGTACGGAACATGTGGAAAGAGTTGGATGAGTTTATCAACGGGAGGCTGCTCCACGACGACGCGAAGCTCTGTATCCATGTTTGCAAGGGAGCCTTGAAGCTGATCGCCACGCAAAATGGCGTTGTCGTAGAGAACCTGCATGGCACGCCCGAGGATGCGGTGCTCGTCCAGCATGCGGGTATGCTGTTCTGCTGGGGAATGGGCGGTCAATATGTAGGATAGATTGACCGTCATTGGGGGATATCGCAACTGATCAGTACCTTCACTGATCATCATGTGCTGCCTCTCCTGACTTTCCCGGATTTCGTATAAAAACAAGGCTAACGCCAAATCTCCTGGCTGAGCAGGCGAGCTTAGACCAATCAACTCCGGTTGGCTAATCGGCTCCGGCGTCATCTCTTTTCGAAAAAGAGCGAGCAGTGTCTCTCCTACTTCAGCAATGGCGGTGTACTGGCTAATACCCGTTCACCTCGACATTATTTGACAGAATACACTTATCATAACATTCAAATTAATGGTTTTACATGCATTTTTATCTAATTTTGTAAAATTACACACTTTCTTCGACATGCTACCTGTTGGCATACTCCCCCAAATCCTCTTTCAACAGCAGCTTACCCGTCTTTTTTAATTCCTGCTTCGCAGCCCCAACCAAATGACGCATGGAAACGGGCGTGCCTTCCGATGCAGCCAAGAAAGAGGCCGCGAGCACCACATTTTTGATCCCGCCTCCCGCAATATGCAGCTTGGAAGCGAGAAACTCAAAATCGATGTCAGCAGCTCGTGGTGTATCTGCGGGGAACATGCTGCGCCATATTTCTTCGCGATAGTACGGTTCGGGAAAAGGAAACTTCACCACGTAGTTGATTCTTCGCATAAAGGCATCGTCAAAATTTTGCAGGAGATTCGTCGCCAAAATGGAGACCCCCTCGTACTCCTCCATCTTTTGCAGCAAGTAGGCCGTTTCCACATTTGCGTATTTGTCGTGCGAATCTTTCACTTCTGAGCGCTTGCCAAAAAGGGCATCGGCTTCGTCAAAGAAGAGGATGGCATTGCCGATCTTCGCTTCCGAGAAGATGTGGTGGAGGTTTTTTTCCGTCTCCCCAATGTACTTGCTGATCACCTGCGACAAGTCAATTTTAAAAAGCTCCAGACCCAGTTCCTTTGCTACGACTTCCGCCGACATCGTCTTGCCCGTACCCGGAGGACCTGCAAACAACATGCTGACGCCTTTCCCATAAGAAAGCTTTCTCCCAAAACCCCACTCTCCCAAAACAACATTTCGATAGGTGACCTGATTACAGGCGTTCCGCAACAAAGTCAGTTGCTCCTCAGGCAAAATCAGATCTTCCCAGCTGTATTTGGGTCTCAAGCGTGTGGCGTGCTTTTCTAGCGCATGCCTCATTTGCAGGAAGCAAGCTTCGTGGAGATGTGTTTTCGTAATGATCCCGTCTTTCGTCTGCATCGCCATCTCGTTTGCTCTGTGAAGCGCCTGATTGATTTGCCCGGCATTCAGCTTGAATTTCCCTGCTAAAACGCCTACGTCAATCTCTTGAGAAAAGCTCATGCCTGCACGGCCTGTCTCCCATAATCGCCTCCTTTCCGTTTCATCTGGACTTGGCACCTCCATTTCCAGCCAAATCCGCTTCCCCAGTGCGTTTTCCGGCTTCCATTGACTTTTCGCCACAATGGCAATGGGACCAGAAAAGCTTTCGAGTTCATCCATCACCAGCTGCTTGCGTCCAACTGTTTGGACTTCTTCTGTCAGAAAAACCTCGAACTGATGCAAGCACAGCACACCCCGACGCAGCTGCACCTCTCGCAATACCTGCTGTAATCTGCGCGAAAAAGCTTCCTCCCGGATCAAGCGCTCTGCATCGACGAACAGCACCGGTCGCCTGACGCGGTGAAACAGATGCTTCACCCGATGCCTTTTTCCAACGCCAGTCGGACCATGCATATGCAGGAGAAGCCGATTTGAATCTGCTCCTGCCGTTTCCCACAATGTGTCAAAGCGTTCCTGCAAATGAATCGCGCTCTCTCCTACCAACGGTTCCAGCCCTTGATCTGGCAAGCTCCAGGATAGCCAAGGCGGCAGACTGGCATCACCTCCATCCCTTGTCGTCAAAAAGTGCAGCAGTCGTTCATCCAGCTTTAACGGTCGAGAGAGCCAAGAGCCGCTGCCACCCATATCCCCCTCGGTAAAAAGCAGTAGTCGGCCCAGCTTGCTTTTTTGCGCAAACGCTGTCCAGACTTCCATTCTCTCGGTCGCTGTCCGGCAAAATAGCTGCATCGCCAATTCGGGAGTAGGTGACTTGCACGTAATATCATCGAGGAGGTAGCCAAACAGCTTTTCGTACTTCCGATCCAGCTCGACTGACAAACAAAGAAATAAACACCCCAGCTCGAAGCGGTTGAGTGAAAAAGCGTCTGCCACTGCCAAAATCGGTATGCTACCCGCTTCTTGCATGTGCAGGGCATGAAGTCGTTCCTCGCATGCTGCCAACCGCTCTGCGAAGGCTTCCCATAGCTGCGTCGCTGGCGGAGCTGCCTCGAGCAATTGCACGACTTCCTCCTCTGTGACAATCACCCCCCTCATTTGATCCAGCGGATAATCTTCCCCCTGCTGTGCTCGTACGGCCAGCAAGCGCATCAGATGAATATCCAGCCATCGAAGCATCTCTTCGTAATAGTTCCACTGGTTGTGATTCGGTTCGAGATTCGTCATTTCGCTTTTTCACCGCTCCTACGATATTTTCAACTCGCCAGACCAATCTTGTTCGGCCCCTTTTTGCGCGTATTCGTCACATAAGTAGAAATACTGTCGCGCCGCCTGATCCCAGCGATTTTGCTTGATGACGGACAGAAAAGCGGATCGTGCATCGTAAAATCTCCCATTCTGATACATCACAATCGCTTGTTCAAACAATTCTTTCGTCTCATCCTTGTGCGCACGAATCTGGTCAGCGTCCCCCTCGTATACGTCGTACAAATGCATCGGCTGAGCCTCTCCCTCGATATGAACCCAGCCTAAATCACGATATCGATACGACGTACTCTCTCCCATCTCGGCAAATAGCGAATCGGACATCAGGATGCAGGCCCCGAGTGTTTCCGCCATCTTTTCCATTTTCTCCACCACGCGGACATGATCCGATATAATCGCAGCCTCCAGACGCGTCGCCTCGCCAATAATCCCTAGCATCAGCGGACCGTGATGCAGCGCAACCCGCAATTCAATCGGATCGTATCCTTTTTCCGCCCGTTGCTCGTTATAGTCTGCTAACGTACGACGCATCTGTACCGCCGCATCCAACGCGTCTTTTGCCTCTTTTGGATAAACAGCAAGCACCCCGGGATCGAGATATTCGGTAATCATCCCTTGATTCTCGTTTACAATCGGAGCAAAACGCTTGAGAAACGCATTGATGACACGGAAGGTCGTCTCTGGTCGCAGACGATGCGAGATGGCATGAAACGATTGCAGACTCATCCGCATAATGGCCATTTCCCGCTCCACCTGATCACCCAGCTCCACGTCGAGTATGCTTTCCTTCCCGAGAAAATGGATAAACTGCTGCGGAACAAAGCGATTGTTCGCCTCGCTCATCCTCGTGATATTCGAAATGTACTGACGAATGCGCTTGGCCATTTGGTTGAAGCTTTCTGCCAGCTTTTGAATTTCATCCATGGAGCGAACCCTGGCCACCACACTGTAGTCGCCTTTTCCCATATGGGAAACGTTCGTTTGGAGATTGCGGATGTTTCGGTATGTCAGCCACGAGAAAAGGAAGAATAGACTTGCACAAATCGACCAGACTAGCGCAGCGCCACGGCCTAGCTCACGGGACATTTCGTTGTGCTGTATGCGGACCCCGTTCATTTCCCTGCCTAGCTCCAACACACCGGATAGCTTGCCTGAGGAGTTGTATATCGGGGCCATCGCGTACATCCAGTAGCCTGTCCGATCCTGGGCTTTACCCGAGACGATCTCCCGTTTCATGACCACACTGCGGAACTCGTCATCAATGGCCACATTCTCAAACACTTCTGCGCTGTCATTGTCATCCATCATGAGAAACAATTCGCCATCTGTGTATTTGTAAATCGTTTTATACAGCCCCCTGTTCACATTCACATCATCGGGGACCTCCAGTTTTTTCAGATTGGCCTGTACAGCTTGATAGTCCCCATTCATGTAATCAATCGCTCCATTGATTCCATCCAGCTTGTCCCCTTCGATCAGCGTAGAAATAACATAGGCTTGGAGACGAAGATCGGTTTGATTTTCCTGCTCCATAAACGAGAAGGTCAGCTTCGTTCCCTCCAGTTGAAGAAATACAGGGACAACAATGAGCGGAGCTATCACAATCGTTTGCTTGATAATCAACGGAATCCGGAAGAGGCGAAACAACAGAAACTGAATGACACAAAACAGGAGAATTGCCACGCCCAATCCTGTCCACCAGGTCCATTCCTTCAAGCGGTCTTTTTCGGATACAGACGGGGACGTGAGCTTGGTCATCACATTTCCTTGTTGATCCAGGAAGGCGAGTTGACTATCTGTGGCGACTACGATCTCATACTGAGGAGTTACAGCAAACGCCGTTAGGGCACTGCTATCGCTCGACTTGATCTGCTCGAATGTTTTGGAAGGCACCATTAAGGCGATTTCATCTGGATGTGCAGGATCGAAGCGTTCAATGACATTTTGATCAGAATTGTAGAAAAGAAGACGACCTGCTGGCCCCACTTTGACATGATCGGGGACGGTACGATTCATTTCCGAGCGTTCGGAGTGAATGTATAGCGGACCTTTCACTTGAGCTTTCCCGCTTCCTTTGGGGACATCGACCTGAAAAAACTCTCCACGCTTGGTAGTGACATAGGTATGACGCGGGTCTACTCCTGTGATTTCATTAACGTATACTTCATTAGGCAATTGGATTTGATAGAGTTGTGTGGGGGGTGAATCAGAGGGTACAAATTGATAGGCGATCACTTCAGGATGTTGATAAACATAAAAATAAAGACGATCTTTCGCGACTTGCAGGGAGCGTACCTTGCCAATTCGCTTGTACGAGCTGTTCGCTCCATAGGAATCTTCATACACGACTTGTTCGATTTCTCCATCTGGCGACATTCGCACGATTCTCTCGGATACAGTCCGCAAACCAAAGCTATCAAGCTTTGTGATCAGCACGTACGCATAACCTTCTTCGTCGATGGCTACCTCTGTGAAATTTTCCAAGCCTTCTTCTGGATTTTGCTCCAGGACTTGCTGGTACCGTAGCGTCCGATCGGGGTAAAGGCTAGTCAGCTTTTGGTGTCCATCCGTTATGAGGACGACATCCTTTTGACTATTGGCCGCGATGCTGTTGATCCCTTGAAACGGTTCGTCCTGCCTCCCGCTTCTATCCATGTTCCAAGCGAGCAGCAAGCCGATCCCAACAAATACAATCAGCAGTCCGGTCAACCAGGAATACTTCTTGTTATTTCCCATCGTTTGCGGTTCTCCCATCTCTCGAAAACGTATTTTCGAAAATGATACCAAGCAACATTATACTAAAAATTACAAATTTCGCTATACATCTTCTCTATTTGACATTTATACTACTATACAGATTGATTTTCAATATCTTACCAGATGACTTATGAAAAGGAGTTGGCTTCATGGGACAACTCGTCTGCGGAGGAGCCATGCTACAGTGCAGCTTTGGTGCTGCTCCCAGTTCACTCATGGTGCTCCCGGTGAATCGCGTCACAACCAGTATGCCGATCGCAAACATTATGGACAATAAACCGATGGTAAACGTCCTTCCATTCGGGATGTGCAATACGATATCCAACCCTCAGGTCGCAGCAGCCACAGCGGCGAAGCTGGGCGTTTTCACTCCGGTCCCCTGCGTTCCTGTCACAGCCGCTCCTTGGGTTCCTGGCTCCCCTACTGTTCTCGTGTCCAACATGCCTGCCCTCAATCAAACCTCCAAGCTCATGTGCAGCTGGGGTGGCGTCATTTCGATCACGAACCCCGGACAAGCGACGATTCAGGTTCCCTGACAAGTAGGGAGGTTACGATATGGACAAACAACTCCAAAAGCTAACGGAACAAACAATTGTCGACCCGCTCACCCAGCCGCTCAAAAAATGGGGGCAGGATTGGATAAAAAAAGGAGCCGCCCTCCCCAAGCAAGCCCTCGATTGGATCAAGAACGGCATTGCCGGACTATTCACCAAAAAAGAAACTTCACTCAACGATTACGTGCATATCGGCCGTTTTTACATCGCTAAACGCTTTCTCATTTTGACAGGACTATTCCTCCTTGTCCTGGCCTACTTTCTTTTCATCAACCCTCCCGATGCCCTTAACCGCTTTTTGCAACGTCCCATCGTCATTCATTTAAAAACTCCCAATCAACAGATTTCCGACACCGGTCTGGCGATCATTTACAACCCGGAAGGCACGATGATCTATTCTGGCCAGCTCGTGGACGGTCTGTATGACGGAAAAGGCGAGCTCTATGACGACAATGGGAAGCTTCTATACAGCGGCGAATTTAAAAGCGGCACTCCGCAAGGCTTAGGCAAAGGATACCGGAAAGGCGTTCTCGTCTATCAAGGCGGGTTTGAAAATGGGGTATACGCTGGTCAAGGAGCGTTGTTCAACGACAACCAGCAAGTTGTTTTTCAGGGAGATTTCAAAAATGGGAAGCTGGATGGAGCCGGTCAGGAATTGTACACAAATGGCGCAATCAAATACGAAGGCGCTTTTAAAAACGGGGTGTACAACGGAGCTGGCAGACTTTTTACGAAGGATGGAAAGCTGCTCTACGACGGACTGTTTGACAATGGATTCTACGGCGGCGAAGGAACTGATTACTACGAAAACGGGCTCGTGCAGTATAAAGGGCAATTTGTGGACGGCAGATACAACGGGGCCGGGAGTCTTTTTGATCGGGATGGCAAACTCGTGTATGAAGGTCATTTTCGAAACGGGCACTTCAATGGAGCCGGAACCAAATTCTCCACCAGTGGCAGCATCGTCTATCAAGGTGATTTTTTGCTGGGTGTGTATCACGGGCAGGGCGAGCTGAAAGATGCAAGTGGCATAACGCTGTATAAAGGCGGTTTTGCCGAAGGGCATTATCACGGAACGGGAGAGCTTCGTTCTGCTGAAGACGCACTGTTGTATCAAGGGCAATTTCGGGCAGGTGCCTACGACGGCATCGGGGTACTCTACGACAAGGAAGGCTTGCCGTTGTACAAGGGGTACTTCCGCGAAGGGCGCATTGATTTGCCAGGATTCATTGGCATCTCCCGGAGCAAGCTGGAGGAAATCATGGGCAAGCCCGACGATGACACACCGAAGGAAGGCGAAGGTACTGCCCCTCCTCCTGCCGATCAAAAAGCACCCGAAGTTCCACCAGCGAAGGATACCACCTTATCACCGCAAAAACTTGCGTATCGTGAAATGAACATGGCTTTTACACTTGAACCAACACCCGGACACCCTAGCAAGCAAATTGTCACTGCCGTCCACGTCTATCACCCACAGGTCATCTCGATCGTCAAAGAAGATCGGAACGAGCTCGACAGCAAAGCGGCCATTTTGCCCAAGACATCCTCCACGTACGCTAACCGCACTGGCGCTATCACGAGCTATTTGGTCGATCCGTATCTGTATCTCTATTTCTATCAAGCACAGCAAAAGGAACCCGTACAATTGGACGTGACAAAAGTAGAGGGGGTGTAATCATGCGACGCTATGAAACTAGCAAGCCGTCTATGGATGCGACCCATGAAAAACCGGGTGCACCTGTTTCCAGACCCATGCTCCAAATGAACCAGGTCCAAAGAAAGGCGAGTCACTCTTCCCACATCCTTTCTCTACAAAAGACTCTTGGCAATCAGGCTGTGCAGCGCATGTTAGCGAAGACTCCCTTGCAAAAATCGGAGAATCTCTCTTCCAGCAGCGGTCGCTCCCTCCCTGATTCCGTCCAAGCAAAAATGGAGAATGCTTTTCACACTGATTTTTCAGATGTACAGATTCATCCAGAATCGTCTGTTGCCTCCCATATCGGGGCGGTTGCCTTTGCCCAAGGGAATGACATTCACTTTGCCCCGGGGACGTATCAACCAGAGACGCAAAGCGGTCAGCAGCTACTCGGTCATGAGCTGACACATGTGGTTCAGCAACGTCAAGGAAGGGTAAAAGCGAACGTTCCTGATTCCAGCTTGCCCATCAATGATGATCCGGCTCTGGAAGCGGAAGCGGATCGCTATGGGTCACTGGCAGCTGTTGGTACGGTGACGGATGGTACAGGTACGGATGCTGGTAGTTCCGTATCATCTCCGATTATCCAAGGCACTTGGGACGAAGATGTAAAAGATGCACGCAGAATGTGGGACAAACATGTGGAAAAAACAAATAACCTGGATGAAGGAACGGTAAGTGAGCTTTTTGAGCAAGTGGGCGACGTAGATAACTACTTTGACAAAGTACGTTACGGTATCAGTCTGCACGCCAAAATTTCCGATATTTTCTCGGTTACGGGTGGGAATTATACAGAACTGGAAGAGGCACAGCGTCTATTCGGAGAAAATATCACGCCCTTTTTCGGAAAGGATAAGGACGACGATCCTGACATTGATTACACCTATTTGGAGGAGCAGCAAAACGACACGCCTAAGGAAGACCGCATGCTGGAGGAGGATGAGGATGATTCAACCGTTTCATACGAGGAAAAACGTGTGGCTATGGAGATCAAGACAATCAGCTCTCATGACGATTCCCAAATTGGCTCCCGGATTCATGAAGCGATCGGTCAATTAGATAAGCGGCGGGATACGAATCGATATAAAGAGTATGTCATTGTCATTCAAAAGTATCATCCTGAAAACCCTTGGCCGTACACCGCTGCCGAAAATAAGGCCAACGCCCCACTGGGTGATCTCAAGGCTAGACTGACCGCTAGATTGGGCAATATGACCAATCTGCCAGGGTATGATATCAAGGTAATTTTCCGGGGCATTACAAAAGGAACCCCAACGGGGGGAACCGGAAACGTCGACCCGGTCTTCATAATCCCGGAACATATACGTTATTCGAACATGCCCTCTTATACAGTCGAATGCTATTACTGTGGCAGCTCCAATACTGGGTGGTTGGTAGGCGACCCTATCCCTGAATAAACCGAAAACGGCAGGCTCCACAACGAAATGGGAGAACTGCCGTTTTTCCTATGCTTAATACAATCGATTCGTATAGCTGTCTTGCAAGCCCTCTGCCACTTCTTTTGCCGTCACACCCGGAAGCTTCACATGATCCGCCAGCATTTGTGCGACATTAGGAGTCGTCCCCTCTGCCGGCCAGGACTCCGGCTTCCATAGACCAGAGCGCATAAATGCCTTCGCACAGTGGACGAAGCACTCCTCTACCTTTACTCCGATTCCGAGCGTTGGCGCCTTCCCGTTTACCGCCATCTTCGCCAGTATTTCTTCATCGCGAATAATGCAAGCCTTGCCATTCACGCGGAACGTCTCTTCCAGCGTAGGAATCAAAAAGATAAGCCCAATATGCGGGTTGACCAAAATATTCGTGATAGAGTCCATACGCTTGTTTCCTGGGCGCTCGGGGATGACCAGATGGTGATCATCGATGACATGCACAAAGCCAGGCGCATCTCCACGTGGCGAAGCATCGCAATGGCCATCTTTGTCTGCTGTGGCAATGATGAGAAATGGCGCTTGGGCAATGTAATTGCGGCTATGGTCATCCAGCTTGGGTATCGCCTTGTTCTGTACGAGACGACTTGGTTCTCCGACCATTTCGCGCAGCTGCTGCTCTGACGTAATAACATCACGGAAAATTCCGAATCCTGACATGACTAGCCCCTCTTTCCTCTGCTTGTTCGAACCTGCCACCATCATACCATAATTGTCCGTTCGCTTTTTATGATTATGGCAGAAGCAGGAAAGCTAGCGGAGTAACAAACAGCAGCGTTAGGATCGTACGCTCTACCCAAATCACCAGAAGCTTTGGAATACTAATCGGAATCTCGGTAGACAAAATGCAAGGAATCGTCGCGGAAAAGAACAGGATAGAAGAAACCGAAACAACGGCAATGACAAACTTAGTGACCAGAGGCGCTTTTACCACTAAGAGTGCGGGTAAAAACATTTCGGCAATTTCGATCGCTGACGCCTTTGCCGCCAGCATTGGCTCTGGAATTTGCAAGAGCCATGTTATTGGATAAAACAAGTAGCCTAACCAGTCAAACAAAGGAGTGAATTCGGCCAGCACCAACCCGAGCAAACCGACCGACATGATGGACGGAAGAATACTCATGGTCATGATAAAGCCATCCCGCAAGTTCTCCCAAATGTTCCGTTTAAGCGGCAGTGCTTTTCCCGCTGCATCCATTGCTTCCGTCCACGCCTGGCGCAGCCGTTTTTCCTTGATTACTTTTTCAGGATCGCCGTTGTCCTGGTAATACGCATCGCTCATGGTGGACAGCGGCCAAATACGCACAGTCACTGCGGTTACGAGAAACGTCACCACGAGCGAGACCCAGAAGTAAAGATTCCAGTAATTCATCAAATCCAATGTTTTTGCAATCACGATCATAAATGTCGCAGAAACGGTGGAAAAGCCGGTTGCAATAATGGCTGCTTCTTTTATTGTATATTTGCCTTCTTTGAATACCCGGTTCGTGATCAAAAGACCGATCGAATAGCTTCCCACAAAGGATGCCACCGCATCTACTGCAGAGCGGCCAGGTGTTTTCCAAATCGGGCGCATAATCGGTTGTACCAATACCCCAATAAACTCCAAAAGGCCGTAGCCAACCAGCAGAGCCAAGAACACGGAGCCGATCGGAACCACCATGCCTACGGGAATCACCAGCTTTTCGAAGAGAAATGGCCCCTTATTCTTGTCCAGCAGCCATGTAGGACCCGACTGAAAATAAATCAACAGAGCGATAGGCACACCCAGTACTTTTAGCGCCGAAAAGACGAGGTTTACTTTGCTCTGCTTCCAACTCCCCGTCACAAACGGATAAATGGCCCCAAGCACAATCACAAGCAAAGCGTACACCGGTATTGCACCCGGCATGATTTGCCGAACCCATGTCACGATGTGATCGAGAACAATTGAGCTTGTGTCATTAACGGTAACAGGAATAAAAAAGACGAAAATGCCAATGAGGCTAAAAACAAAAAACTTCCAAGCATGTGTGGTGGATACGGCTTGCTGACTAGGATGCGGCGCAAGATTACTGTTCGAAATATTGCCCATACATGTCCCCCCATATCAAAGACAAGCCGGTCTCCTCCACTTCTATCCGTTTTTCTTTTGCTCTCTTTCGTATTACGCCAGTCTGCCCTCAGCAACGACAATCGTTCCGTTTTTGATGACCGTGTTTACGTGGTTGATCCCATACCGATATTGCAAGGTCATGAAATCAGGAACGTCAAAAATCGTGACATCCGCTTTTTTCCCCACCTCAAGGCTGCCGACTTCATGCGCGCAGCGGATTGCGTGAGCAGCATTGATGGTTGCTGCTGTCAGCACCTCGGCTGGCGTCATCCCCATTTTCAGGCAACCCAGATTCATGATGAGTGGGAGCGAAACCGTTGGAGACGAGCCCGGATTGCAATCCGTTGAAATCGCGACAGCCACGCCACGATCGATCATTTTCCTGCCATTTGCTGACTCTGCCATCAGGAAAAATGCCGTACCAGGCAGTAACACAGCGATGACGCCCGCTTCTGCCATCTGTTCAATCCCCTTGTCTGAGGCGCGCAACAAATGATCCGCAGATACCGCTCCAACCGAAGCTGCCAGCTCTGCCCCTTCATACGGTTCGATTTCGTCTGCATGAATCTTCGGCAATAGCCCATGACGGACCCCTGCTTCGAGAATGCGTCGGGATTGCTCCGGAGTGAACACACCTCTTTCGCAAAATACATCGTTAAAAACAGCCAGCTTGCGTCGAGCGACCTCCGGGATCATTTCCTCGATGACCACGTCTACAAACGCATCCGGATTCTCCTTGTATTCACGTGGCACAGCATGTGCACCCATAAAAGTACTGACGATGTCGATGGGATGTGCTTCATTCAACTGCTTGGCGACCTCGAGCTGCTTCAGCTCATCTTCCAGTGTCAGGCCGTAGCCGCTTTTCGCCTCGACGGTTGTGACTCCATGCAACAAAAACTGGTCAAGACGATGCTTGCTCTGGGCAAACAGCTCTTCATGGGTAGCTGCGCGCGTAGCTGCGGTAGTCGAGTGAATCCCGCCGCCATTATTCATAATCTCCATATAGGTCGCACCATTTAGCCGCATGTTAAACTCGTTTTGCCGACTGCCCGCGTGCACTAGATGTGTATGCGGATCGATCAGCCCTGGCGTGACCAGCTTGCCCGAAGCATCGATGATTTGCGCCTCATGCGTACGGTCTCGATAGTGAAGCGCCAGATCTTCATCTGTTCCCACTCGCTGGATAACGCCGTCTTCCAGCCAGATGCTTCCGTCCTCGATGATCGACAATTCATTCATTTGCGCCCCTACTACCGGGGAAGAGGAGCCACCAGCCAGCGTGGCAAGCTGACTGGCGTGGCGAATCCATACAGGTTTTGTCATGGCTTTTACTCCTTCATCATCGGAATGTTGACGCCTTTTTCCTTGGCTGTTTGAATCGCGAGGTCGTAACCTGCATCCACATGGCGGACGATGCCCATGCCTGGATCGGTCGTGAGGACACGCTCCAGACGACGTGCTGCTTCTGGAGTACCATCTGCCACGATGACCATTCCTGCGTGGAGAGAGTATCCCATGCCAACACCGCCTCCATGGTGCACAGATACCCAGCTCGCTCCGCCTACCGCATTGATCATGGCATTGAGAATCGGCCAGTCTGCAACCGCATCGCTGCCGTCCTTCATCGCTTCTGTCTCACGGTTTGGCGAAGCGACAGAACCGGAGTCCAGATGGTCACGTCCAATGACGATAGGGGCCGATAGCTCACCGCGTGCCACCATCTCATTGATGATTTGACCAAAACGCGCACGCTCGCCATATCCTAACCAGCAAATGCGGGAAGGCAGTCCCTGGAACTGAATGCGCTCCTGTGCCATGCGAATCCAGTTGCACAGATGCGTGTTGTAGGAAAACTCGCGCAGGATGACTTCGTCTGTCTTGTAAATATCCTCAGGATCGCCAGACAGCGCTACCCAACGGAACGGCCCCTTGCCCTCGCAAAACTGTGGACGGATATAGGCTGGCACAAACCCAGGGAAACGGAACGCATCCTCCACACCCTCGTTTTTTGCCACCTGCCTGATGTTGTTACCATAGTCGAAAGTGACGGCTCCTTTTTCCTGCATGGCGAGCATCGCGCGGACGTGCTCAGCGATGCTTGCTTTTGCCCGAGATTCGTAGGCTTTCGGATCGCGTGTCCGCAGTTCGGCTGCTTCCTCCAGTGACATACCGATGGGAATGTAGCCATTGAGTGGATCATGCGAGGAGGTCTGGTCCGTCAGCACATCCGGGATAAAGTCGCGAGCCAGCATGGCATCCAGCACTTCGGGAGCATTGCCCAACAAACCGATGGAAATGCCTTTTTTGTCACGTTTCGCTTCTTCCGCCAAACGGATCGCTTCATCCAGACTATCTGTCATTACATCCAGATATTTCGTGTCCAGTCTGCGTTGGATACGGGTCGGATCCACCTCGATATTGATACTCACACCGCCATTGAGCGATACGGCCAACGGTTGCGCACCACCCATGCCGCCCAAGCCTGCTGTGACGGTAATCGTTCCAGTCAGCGTGCCTTCAAAATGCTGGCGTGCCAGCTCTGCAAACGTCTCATACGTTCCTTGTACGATGCCCTGGCTGCCAATGTAAATCCAGCTTCCTGCTGTCATTTGTCCGTACATCATCAAACCCTTTTTGTCCAGCTCGTGGAAATGCTCCCAATTCGCCCAGGCAGGCACCAGGTTCGAGTTTGCCAGCAGCACACGCGGTGCATCGGTATGCGATTTGAATACAGCAACTGGCTTCCCAGACTGGATGAGGAGTGTTTCATCGCTCTCTAACGTTTGCAATGTTTTGACAATCGCATCGAAGCATTCCCAGTTCCGTGCCGCCTTGCCAATTCCGCCGTATACGACCAGATCCTCTGTACGCTCCGCTACATCAGGATTGAGGTTGTTCAAAAGCATGCGCAGCGCAGCTTCCTGCACCCATCCCTTTGTATGTAATTGGGTACCTGAAAAGGCTTGGATCAATTGCTCAACGGATTGTGTCGTCGTCATCATTTCCACCTGCTTTTCTAAAAGGATGTACTTCTTAGCTCCATTGTAAAAAAGCACGGAAAGACAAAAAAGGCACCGCGCTTTCGATTTGGTGCCTCTAATTTCGATTCACTTGCAACCGCATTCATGGTTTGACGAAAAAATCTGTCTTTTCTTTCGATTTCTATCTTTTCTTCTGATTTCGTAACAAACGTGGGGTTGTCCCTGTCTTTTCCTTAAAAATTTTACTGAAATAATTCGCGTTAATGAATCCACATCGCTCTGCCACCTCTTGGACAGACAAGGATGTTTCGAGAAGCAATCGACGTGCTTCTTTTACCCGCAACGAAGTGAGAATCTGGCGAAAAGAGCTTCCTTGCTTTTGCGCGAGCAGCGTACTGAAATAGGATGGGCTCCGGTCGATATAGCGTGCGACTTCCTCCAGGCGCAGTGCCGGATCGGTATAACGTCCTTCTATATAGCGAATCGCCTGTTCCACGACATCCACACGGGATTCGTCGATGGGATGGTGAGCAGCATCAAGAAGCTGATTGATGAACAGCAGCAGTTCCACTACGATCCGATACAAGATCGGCGAGTATAGAATCGTTTCGAAAACCCGGTGATACTCTTCTTCCAAAGGTGCGGAGTCAAGACCACGTGATTTCATGTACCGTCTGACTTGGGCCAAAATACTCGTCAGCCGAATACGCAACAATCCCGGCTCTGGATAAGGCTCTTCCTTGTAAAAGAAGTGTGTATACAGCCACTGCTTCAACTCTTCCCGATTACCTTCATCCAGCATTTCTACCCAGGTGCGCTGTTCGGCGGGCGTCAAAAATGGGTCTATCATCGTCCAATTCACGGGATTGTCCATAACCGTCACTTGCCGATATCCTTTGAAAAAGCGCACTTGCAGGGCTTGGCTCGCCTCCGCATAATTTTCGTTCAAGCTCTGCTCATGGTTACTTGCGTCATACATGACCAAAAAGAGTGGCGCATCATTGTTTGCTTCCCAGTCCATCAGCAAACGCTTGCCCATTTGGTGGAGCGTAGAAGGCGAGACCGCAGCATCCATTGGAAAAACCCCCACAATGGTCTCCCCTAACGGCAAAAGATCGGGTTTGTCGCGAAACGGATATTCTTCAAAAAAGCGCAGCAACTCAGGATGCCGCTTCGGGTCCTCCAATTGAGCCAGCATGAGCGAATAAGACTTGGCTTGTACATGCCAGGGGAAAAACAGGTCTAGATACGAGACATCCCTGTGTTTGTCCGCTCCTGTTCCCTTCTCTTCGTTCACTCGCTTCCGATCCAAGCGCTCCTGACAGTATCTCGTCAGGATTCTCCTGATGTATTCCGGTGTCTGTGGCTTTAACCATAGATCGCGTGCAAAAAGTCCAATTCCCTGCATCGCGCGCTCAAACGTCGCCTCTGATGTGGTCACCACAACAGTCGGACGATATTGATCCACCAAAAGCTTCAGTCGGTCCCACTGCCCGCGCCCGATCATGTCCAGTTCAATACAGAGCACTTCCGGTGTATGCGCTTCCATCATTTCAAAAACGTCTTCCATGGTCCCGGCACTATGCACCTTGTCATACGGAATGGCATAGCTGTTGACGAGCCATCCGATCCCGATTCTTTCGTTCGAGTCTCGATCCGCTATCAAAATGCTGGGCATAAGCTGGCCTCCTTTTTAGAGCGATCAGAAAAGTGAGACATCTTTCCCTATGAAACAAAGGTTGCCCATAAATGGACAACCTTTTCTCCTTCACGGTCTTACTTCTTAAGAGGATTTTCGATCATGGTTCCCATCACATGATCCAGCGGAATAAAGCCAATATCGCGGGAATCTGTGCTGTGATTTCGGTTATCTCCCATGACAAAAATATGATCGGCTGGAACCGTGATCTTTCCGTCCGCTACATATTCCATCGTTTCTTTAATGTATGGTTCGTTCAATGCCTCACCGTTTCGATACACCTTGTTGTCTTTGAACTCCAGTACGTCGCCTGGTTTTCCAATAACGCGCTTGACATACATCGTGTGATCATCAGCTTGACCTGTGACCAGCGACACCAAGGGATGCCCCATGATATCGTCCATCAATGTACGGTTTCGTTCTACCCGACTGTCGATCACGACAATATCGCCGTAATCTGGCAAATAAGAAAACGTGTGTGATAGTTTAGACACATATATGCGCTGTTCGTCTTGTAAGGTAGGGTCCATGGAATGCCCATCAACCTTGAATGGTTGAAATACAAAAATTCCGAGGACAAGAGCGAAAACGACAGCAAAGGTTATCGATCGAATCCATCCTAATACTTCTCTCATTTCTTTTGGCACTCCTTCCTTTTACCACTCTACTTCCGGTATCGAAACCATCATACCACATTATCCGCTCAATCCCAAAAAATCGGCCAGAAGTCGGATCAGGTGATACCGTACTCGCGCAGTTTCCGAAACAGCGTTGCCCGGCTTATACCTAATAGCGCAGCTGCTTCTTCTTTTCTTCCGTTTCTATCACGGATTTGTTGCATCGCGGTATCAATTGCCGCTCGTTCCAATTCTTTCAGCAGGAGTCCTTGCTTTTGCCAATCAAATGGCCCCTGACTTTCTTCTACGGAATGCGGAGAAGATTTACGTAGCCTTCCCATTCGAATGGGCAAGCTCGCAGGCTGAACCCAAGAAGTTGCCTCCATATTGACCGCATATTCGATGACATTTTCCAACTCTCGGACGTTTCCTCTCCAGTCGTGATGGAACAGGATGTTTTGCGTCTCCTTGGAAAAACCGTGCAACCCCTTCCCCACCCGATTCGCATGCGCCAAAAGGATATCGTTTGCCAAAGGCAGGATATCCTCTCTTCGTTCTCGTAGCGAGGGCAAGTGGATGGGAATCACATGCAACCGATAGTACAGGTCCAGCCGAAACAGCCCCGCGTCTACCCGCTCCTGCAAATCCAGATGGGTCGCTGCAATGATCCTTGCCGCTAAGCGTATAGGCTTGCCGTTCCCTCCTATTCGGTACAGTTCCTTTTCTTGCAAGACGCGCAGCAGCTTGCTCTGTAAATGCATAGACATATCCCCGATTTCATCGAGGAACAGTGTGCCTTTACCTGCGACCTCAAACAAACCCGGTTTTCCACCTTTTCGTGCTCCTGTAAATGAGCCTTCCTCGTAACCGAACAACTCGCTTTCCATTAAATGCTCAGGGATTGCGGCGCAATTAATCGAAAGGAACGGCTCGTCACGGCGAGGGCTTGCCTGATGAATGGCTTTGGCAAAGAGCTCCTTTCCTGTTCCACTTTCACCTTGGAGTAGGACAGTCGAATCACTGGCTGCCACACGTCTTGCCACTTCCTTTGCCTGTACAATCGCAGGACTGTTACCACCAATCATCTGAAAAGGGTCGGGCTCCGAATATCCACTTACCTGCCTTGCGATTTGCACGACCTCCTGCACATCATCAAGCGTGATCACCCATTCTTTGACCGTTCCGGCCAGTAGAATGGGCTTGATGGCAAACAAAAATGTCTTGTCTTCCTGCCCGACAGACAAAACGACCTGCTTTGGCGCTGACTGCGCGGCATCTGCAAGTCGGATGGCATCTATCCATTCTGCCGTTTGACTGTCGTCATGATCGAGCTGCAAATATTGACGGGCACGCTGGTTCACCTGAATAATCCGATTATCTTGATCGACGAGAAAGACGGCTTTGTCCATTTCATCCATGACGACACGCAGCTTTTCTACCGTATGCAACTGCTCGACGTACAAGTAGTGCTCTTTTAGCTTAATGGCGATCAGCTCGGCCATTTTTTGCAAATAGGTCAATATCGCATCCACATCTGCAAACAACCGCTCGCGCTGCTCCTCATCGAAAGCGAGTAGGCCGATCACCCCAATATTTTCATTGTCTAATTGTATCGGGCAGCAAATCTCTCCCGTCTCCGTACAATTTCCATAATGCATACAGGGTCGACACCGCTCATCCTGCCCCGGATTCATGATCACAACAGGATGTCCGGCGAGCAATGACTCCCGATATATATGATCCTCTCCTGCCATCGTCCGCAAAACGCCAGCCTCATTCTTCCCCGTCCCTGCGATCCGCAAAAACTGACTGTCCGCAATCTCTACCTCTACGCGCAGAACGGATGCAACAGCCGAAGCAATCTGTTGCACACTCTCTTGAATATCTCGCAAGGGCATCTAGCTTCCCCTCCCGTCAATCTCTTGCCTCCATTATAACGTATCACAGGGAAAGCCAGCCCTCTATGGCGTTTTTACTGGCAAAAATCGCAAATCGTCTCCACCAAGATGGCACTCATGTCTACCAAGCTATCCACCTCTACATATTCGACTGCCGCATGCAAACCGGCTCCCACTGGTCCAAACAAGACAGTGGGGATTCCCGCTTCCTGCAACAATGCTGCATCCGTCCATCCCGAGAATCCGCATACTTCGGGAGTTTTACCCATCACGCTCTTACACGCTGCCTGAAGGGCTAAATAAACGGGTTCATCCAGCCCGACCTCAAATGGCTCTCGCAAAAATGACAGCTCAGCGCTTGCTTGAAACGTCTCATCTTCAGCGCGCAGCTTCTGTAGTAATGCTTCGATTTCATTGGCCACGTCTGCCTCTGTCTCGCCTGGCAGCGTCCTTCTCTCCCAATCGATGCGGCAATAGTCTGGGTAGGTCGACAGCTCCGTTCCACCCTGAATGAGTGAAGCATGAACAGATGCCGCACCGAGTATCGGATGAACTGGCCCTTGAGCCAACCTGTCTGAAAGACGCTCCAGCTCTTGCAGGACCCTGCCCGCCCGAACGATTGCATCAATCCCTTCTGCTGGACGACTTCCGTGAGCTGCCTTGCCAAGCACCTCGCATTTGACCCAAGCAAAACCTCTGTGTACGACGCCAATCGCCAGATCGGAAGGCTCACAGCATATCGCCGCATCTGCTTTGTACGCTTTTACCAGCTCCTCCGTGCCAATGCTTTTATATTCCTCGTCAGCGACAAAAGTCAAAATGACATCTCCTGCCAACGGAACCTTTGCTTGTGCGACCGCCTCTACTGCGGTGATCATGGCCCCCAGACTTCCCTTCATGTCCTGACTGCCTCTGCCGAAAATTTTGTTGTCTGCAAGGGTAGGCTCAAACGGCGGAATCTCCATGCGCTTGGCACTTACGGTGTCCATATGTCCGTTGAGCATCAAGGATTTGCCACCGCCTGTTCCGCGCAAAATCCCGACGACATTGACCGCTGTGTCGTTAATCGGCGTGACGTGAACCTCCAGTCCTGCCGTCTGTAAACGATCTCGAATAAAAGCAGCAATCTCTTTTTCGCCCGGCCCATCCTCATCGAGGTATGGATTTACGGAGTCGATACGGATTAAGTTCTGCACCAATGAAATCAGTTCGTCTCGATTGATCGTCACGTTCATTTTGTCATCTCCCCCTCTTCCCGGCATGCGCCTTCCCAGATGATGCGTTTATATATATCCTGATCCGTGTCCCCTTCCGTACTAAAGCACAGAACAACGGAATTTTCATGTAAGCCAAGCTGCTCACGCTGTTGATGATACATTGGCTTGCTCATCAAGGCAGCGAGTAGCCCTACGCCGACTGCACCACTTTCCCCGCTCACAATAGAAGGGTCGCCTCCAGTCGGTGCCGCAAGTATACGCATGCCGTTTGCCGCCACGTAATCGGCACAACTGACGAAGAAGTCTGCATGCTCCTGCAAGATTTCCCATGCTAGCGGATTCGGCTCGCCACATGCCAGACCTGCCATGATGGTTCCTAGCTCTCCTGTAGCAGCATGTGGTTGTCCGTCGTTCTCTTCCGCTGAGAGGACCATGCAATTGGCGCTATGCGGCTCGACGATCACGGTTGTTAGGTTTTTGTTTGCTTGCGCTGCTACGAAATATCCCAAGACTGCGGCAGCCATGGAACCGACACCTGCCTGCAAGAATAGATGCGTCGGCTGTTTGGCGTCCGTGGTGGCTGAGAGTTGTTCCATCGCCTCTACTGCCATCGTCGTATAGCCCTGCATAATCCACGTGGGAATGGTCGTGTAGCCTTCCCATGCCGTATCTTGAATCACTTGCCAACCACGTTCCTTGGCCATTTGTTCTGAGAGACGCACTGCTTCATCGTAGTTTCCATTGATGACGTGAGTTTGTGCGCCGGCCTCGCGGATTGCATCTACCCGTTGTTGGGCGGAGCCTTTGGGCAAGTATACAACGGCATGCTGTCCAAGCTCCTTGGCAGCCCATGCAACGGCCCTACCGTGATTGCCATCTGTCGCCGTGACGAAAGTGACTTCTCCGATTCGCTCTTTCACTTCTTGGGAGCACAGTGCCTCGAAGGTCATCTCTTCTGTCGATATGCCCAGCTTCTCGCACAAGAAACGCGCCATCGCGTAAGAAGCTCCCAGAACTTTGAAGGCATTGAGGCCGAAGCGTTTGGACTCATCTTTTACAAGTACTTGTCCTACTCCCAGCTCACGTGCTAACGCAGGCAATGTAACGAGAGGAGTCGGCTCGTAGTTTGCGAGAGATTGATGAAAGGCTTTGGCAAAACGGGATTCTATTGGGGTCAAATAAGCAGGAATGCGAGCACTCTCGCTATTTTTTCTCTTGTTTTTCACGACGTAGATTGGTGGTTGATTACGTTTATCCATTTGATGTGTACCTCCTCGGTTGGGTTCATCCTAATTGATAGAGCAAGGATCGTGCCAACCGTATGAGGCCGTGGATGGCTTATTGTTTTGGTGATGATCGTATCAAAATGAGATTTTGTTGTATCAATTTGATACTTAGAGTATTGATTTGATACTTGTTATTCCGGCTGCTGTGGTGGGAGGAAACAGGAGAAAACGCTCCAGCTTCTTGGGTCACCAGCTAGGGGGATTCACTGCACGGCTCCATGGAAAAAGCGAAACCGCGTCCAAAGTAGAGGGTCAGGGATGCTTCTCAGAGGTGGACGCTTAAAGGCGTGTTTCGCCTTTTCCATTGCGCCTCGGTGGGTGCCCCAAAGATCTTCGCTTTTTTCTCCTGTTTCCTTGCGAGCTGTTGGGTTTTCAAGTGGGTTTTAAAGATTGATAATCATTGAACAGCAACGTCAGAGAAGAATATTTCCAGTCCTAGCGACTTTCGAAGTCCAACCGAGCTTCGCAGTGATTTGCGGGCAAAAGAAATGCAACGTGCCCAAACGACGAAGCGGCTACCACTTTTGCATTTCCTCGCAAATCGCTGCGGAGCGGACAGTCTACACTTCCCAGCAGGACGTAGCCCGGAGCGTAGACTGGAAATATTCTTCTCTCCACCGCGGCCACCTGGAAAATCCGAACTCTAGCTGCTGTGGTGGGAGGAAACAGGAGAAAACGCTCCAGCTTCTTGGGTCACCAGCTAGGGGGATTCACTGCACGGCTCCATGGAAAAAGCGAAACCGCGTCCAAAGTAGAGGGTCAGGGATGCTTCTCAGAGGTGGACGCTTAAAGGCGTGTTTCGCCTTTTCCATTGCGCCTCGGTGGGTGCCCCAAAGATCTTCGCTTTTTTCTCCTGTTTCCTTGCGAGCTGTTGGGTTTTCAAGTGGGTTTTAAAGATTGATAATCATTGAACAGCAACGTCAGAGAAGAATATTTCCAGTCCTAGCGACTTCGAAGTCCAACCGAGCTTCGCAGTGATTTGCGGGCAAAAGAAATGCAACGTGCCCAAACGACGTAGCGGCTACCACTTTTGCATTTCCCCGCAAATCGCTGCGGAGCGGACAGTCTACACTTCCTAGCAGGACGTAGCCCGGAGCGTAGACTGGAAATATTCTTCTCACCACCGCAGCAACTGCAACTTTCTATGCTATATTTCTAGTATGCCCCAAGGTATTGATATGGTTGATACATAGCGGATAAGTCAGGAGTTAAGAAGGAAGGATGAAGGAAATGCCAATTCATAAGCAAGTTGGTTCTCCTGCTAGTTCTATTAGAGAGGATGGTCGTTATCCTATCGACCTGACTGGCCCTCACAGCCACACACTTGTTCTCAAGCCCGGCGTAGGCAGCCTCTCCATTGGACCGTCACAAGCGGGCAATAAAACAGACCTACACGTCGATCCTTATACACCCATTAATTGGAATGTATTCGATTCCTTCGCCACACCAGCTGGCTCGCCTTGGCCGCGAGTTCTGTACTACGCAGGTAGCGACACGAGCTTCTTTGACTGGGCCATAGAACGCCCCATTGAAGAAATGACATGGGTTCCGATCCTGCCTAAAGACAAAGTCGTGGACGCCAGCCAGTCCAAATTGCACGGCTTGCATATTGAACTGGACCAGTTTGAAAGCCGTTTGCACCTGAAGCTCCCGAAACGCCAGGTCTCTGAATATTTCCGTCTGAGTGTAGCTGGTGATCTATCGCGTTTTTCTGTCGCTGGCGACATGCCCTACTCTCTGACATTGAAGCCGCGCACCAGCCGCCGCAAGAATCATGAGCCCTTCTTGCTTCCCGATCTGGGCGCACTCCACCAGGTCACGAACCTGACTCTTCGAAACGAACCGCTTGCGCAGCCTATCTCGCTTGCGTGTCTAGAGAGATTTCAAAATCTTACATCGCTGAGTTTGTGGGGGAATTTCTGCGATTTGGAGCTGCTAGCTCGTCAGTCCCAGTTAACGAATTTAGAGCTGCGCTTTATGCCTGATCTGGGTGATTTGCCGCCATTAAATGTATGGCCGTTGCTTGACAGATTTATCGCCTATAACGTGGAGGAGATTACGGGTAAGCGACTGAAGCAGCAAATGAAAGCGCGAGCTAAGACCCGTCCGTGGACTGGCTACGCTTCCGTGAGCCAATTACGGAAGCCCGAATGGTGGACAACCGAGTTTGGCCGCCCATTTTCGTCCTGGCCGAAACGTCTGGCCAAGCTGGCTAATGAAGCCTATGACGTTGCACAAGCGGCACTGGCCCAAGCCCGCAGCCTTGCTGATGCCGAGGCAGCCATTACCGCCTTCACCGTGCGTTTCAACACCCTTAAAGGTATCGAAACCACTGAACGAGAAGACTTGGGTGAAGCTGTATGGCAACTAAGCCAGTCTGACCACCAAATTGGCCAACCTATTACGGAGGAAATGGCTCAAAGCTGGTTCGACGCAGCACGCGATTACTAACGGCCATCCTTTGCGAGATGGCCTTTTTTGCGTTCGCTACTCTCATGTGATCACCAAATAACTGTAGTTATTCTATCTGTTCTGCATCCGGCAGTGCCCATGGTTAAAAATGGAATTTCCCCTTGACACACTCCATTTACATTTGTAATATTAACCCAACAGATTATATTTACATCTGTAAATCAAAAGATGAATGAGGAGGTGAGTACATGCCCAATATCCCAAAAATTTCGGAAGCAGAGTGGGAAATCATGAAGATCATTTGGAAAAACAACCCTATAAACGCTGAAAATATCGCACTCCTCTTGCCTGATGAAATCGAGTGGACCGATCAAACCGTTCGTACCTTCATCAACAGACTTTTAAAGAAAAAGGTGATCGGTTTTGAAAAATCGGGAAGGGGCTATAAGTATTTTCCATTGATTTCCGAAAAAGAATGCATCCGGGCAGAGAGCCAGTCGTTTTTGAAAAGAGTCTTTAGCGGGGCGGCAGACATGATGATGACCAATTTTTTAGAAGACGTCAAATTGTCCCAGAAGGACATCGAGCATCTTCAAAAGATTCTGAATGAAAAACAGAGAGACATGGGCAGCAGAGGCGATGACAGATGAGAAAAATGACAAAGCAGCAGATCTTACTGTAAAGAGGTAGAAGGCATGGATATGCTATGTGATATTTTTTTATGGATTTTTGATGCCACTATTGGAGCTAGCCTCGTCGCTTTTATGGTGATAGCCATCAAGAAAATCTTTCATCACCGAATAAGCGCTCGGCTCCACCACGCGCTTTGGCTGATTGTGTTAATACGGCTTCTGTTCCCTTTTCTCCCTAACAGTTCGGTAAGCATCTTCAATATCTGGCAACTAGGTGTAGACAGCATAAAAAATGCTGTTTCCCCCCACTCCCCTGTTGCGAATGACGCGTCACAAAAAGAGAGAGAGCAAAACAGCAAACAAATAAACTCACCTCAAAATGATAAGACAAAACAGCCAGAAAATCAAAAACTTCTGGATCCCTCCATATCCAACCCAATCAAGATCGATCCAGACCCTGTCGAGGACACTCACACCCTTGGCGTAAAAATAGCAGCCATCGTCTGGCTAATCGGATGTATTTCCCTGCTTGGATTTATGTGTGTCTACCTGTTACGGACCAGAAGCAGAATGAGCAGCCTCAAAATCGTGACAGACCCGCAAGTCATTTCCATCATGGATGATTGCCGAAAAAGATTTGGCATCACCAAACCAATCCCTATCTATTCAGGAAGCTATAGAAAAAGCCCACATATCGCCGGGTTGATCCATCCATGGATTTACTGTCCCGAAGAGATATGCAAGGAATCGAACGCCTCTGCGCTTACCCACGTCTTCTCCCACGAGCTTGCCCACTACAAAAGAAAAGACATCGCGTGGAACCTACTGGGTCTACTTGCTCTGGCCATTCACTGGATGAACCCTTTTATTTGGATGTGTGTCAAACAGATGAAGGCCGACCGGGAGCTTGCGTGTGACGCTTATGTGTTGAACGTTCTGGGTGAAGCTGAGTCTGTGCCCTACGGGATGACGATTATTCAATTTTTGCAGCGTTTTTCTACCAACCGCCAGCAGCTTCACTTGCTTCCCTTTACCGAAGCAAATAACAAGAATCAAATGATAAGGAGAATTCAAATGATAAAAAGCTTTAAAGCAGGATCTTACAAACTCTCGGTTGCTGCCGTTTTGTGCGTAGCTTTGATGAGTTCGGTGACCCTTACGAATGCCGCAGTGAAGGTAGAGAGTACCGTCAAGCCAGTCGCTTCCGATCAGGCTAATACAGAGCAAGAGGCTAGATTTTTGTTTGATTCGGATGAGCGAACATACGACCGTTTGTCAAAAGGAATACAGACAACTGGTTTTGCCTTTAAAGTTCCTGATGTGCTTGCTATGGACTATGAGTTTAAAGGGATGTATATCGATCAGAAAAAGTTGCGTACCAATAAAGAAACTCACGTTTATATTGAATTTAGCAAAAAAGATCCCTCATCAAAAATTGTGCGTTTTTCTGCAAGTAGCGGACTACATGGATTGGAGGCGGCTTACAAAAAAATCGTGGATGAACAAAAAAAGGGATATGGGGAACAAAAAATAGAGAAGCAAAATTTGAAGGTCCAAGCGCTAGATGTA
The DNA here is from genome assembly GCF_013284365.1 of Brevibacillus sp. RS1.1. Taxonomy (NCBI): domain Bacteria; kingdom Bacillati; phylum Bacillota; class Bacilli; order Caryophanales; family Paenibacillaceae; genus Brevibacillus; species Brevibacillus sp. RS1.1. The sequence goes on along the minus strand of NZ_JABSVA010000010.1, from coordinate 35,663 downwards.
ATGAAAGTGACTTTTATTGGCGCAGATAACAACATTAACTCCGTTTACTATCTATGGCAAGATAACGGCATACAGTATAGCCTTAATAGTTTCGCAAGCGATCTTCAAGAAGACATTGTGAAAATGATCTCGAATGTGAAATACCCGGATCAAGCGATGAAAGAACGCTATGTAGGCTATTCCGTTTACGTCATGGGCTTATATGATACGGAAGATGTACAGCATGGCTCAAAAGCAATAGGGTTTACTCCCAAATTTCCTTTGGAACTGCCGGGACAGTTCAAAGGTACAGCAGCAGATATAAGCTCAAAGGTAAATTTCAGCATGCCGGCAAATGAGAAAGATTATAAGACCATGTACCTTGGGATTTACTACGATGTTGCTGAGAAAAACAAAAGATTGAGCGGGGAAAATAGAATCTCATTTGATCAAATTAAAGACACGAAAATATACGAAGATATGAAAAAGAATGGGAATGTAGCCTTTTACCAATCTATGGACGAAGCGTACAAAGTTAAGGTAAACATGCTGAAAATCGCTGGAAATGAAGTGTTCAAAACGGAGAAATACAAGCGTTACGGAGAGGCGAGCACCGCAGCGGATCCAACTCTCATCTCCTATTTCTGGAGAGAAAATGACGTTTGTTTCAAAGTCACGTTTACGGACGGAGTGTCCAATGAGGAAGAGATTGTTTCCTACCTGATGAGCCAAAAAGCGGTAGACTTTCAGAACTTGAAGTAGTAAACCGGTCAATCAAAAACGCGAAAGGAGCTAGCGATGAGCAGCCCCTTCCGCGTTTTTTTGCACGCTTAATACCGTGTTTCGCTTTTACCATGGAGCCTCGGTGGTTGGTCATAGCCGCGTCAGAGAAGAATATTTCCAGTCCTAGCGACTTTCGAAGTCCAACCCAGCTTCGCAGTGATTTGCGGGCAAAAGAAATGCAACATGCCCAAACGGCGGAGCGGCTTCCACTTTTGCATTTCCCCGCAAATCGCTGCGGAGCGGACAGTTCCCACACCCTAGCAGGACGTAGCCCGGAGCGTAGACTGGAAATATTCTTCTCTCCACCGCTGCCCCGTTGATAAGAATAACCACCTGCATAACTTTCACAGGTGGCATTTATCGAATCGGATATCTCTATGCGTTTCTCTCTTCATCCTCAGCTGAAGGCCAGCCACCCCATAGGTGGTTCAAGTGCCCATCTGGATCACGAAATCGAAAGCTGTAGCCTCCGCCTCGCTTGTACGTCATTTCACTTACTTCGATTCCTTTACTTTTCAGCTCCTCATAAACCTCATGGATTTTGTCTACCTGCAAGGAGATGATCGGCTGGGCTTGTCCTGCCATATCGGTAAAGTCCAAACGAGGAACTTCCGGACAACGAATGAGCCCGAGACCTACTCCGCCTACGTTCAACCACGCTTCATTGTCTCCAGGTGAAAATTCGAAGGTAAACGGAATGCCGAGCACATCGCGATACCACTTTATCGATACCTCCAAGTTTTTGACGGGCAGCTGTACAACCGCAAAATTACGCACATGGATACTCATTTGTGTTCGCTCCTTTATTTCAAATATGTACTTTCATCCTCTTAAACGAAAGAAAAGAACAAAAAGAAACGGGTGCTTCTACCACTTCTGAAAAAAATGCAGCAAATGTCCATCCGGGTCACGAACAGCAAAGAAAAGGCGATCGCCTGCTACCGAAACCTTTTCCACGCTCATGCCCTGATCGGCGAGACGCAGGTACGTTTGACAAATCGCATAGGCATCTCCCGCACGAAAGGCAGCCAAAAATTGCTCAAACCCTTCTTTTGATACAAATCCGGACGAATCACGATGTCCAGCTTTGTCGATTTTCTTTTTGTTGGACGGGCTTTCATCCTGTCTGGATTGCTCTGCTAACACGAACAAGCGCTGGCGTGCCCTCTTCACCCCTTCCTTCACTGCCCCTACGGTCGTATGCAGTAATGTGGCTGTTTCCTGCGCCGTAAACGAAAAAATGTCCATCATGAGAATCAGCACCATCTGTCTGGCATTTAGACGATCAGCCAGCTGCTCGAACACCTCTCTTTGCACAAACGCATCGGATACACTGGACTGGTGCAGATAGATCGCTTCATCAAACAGGGCGGGATGCTCATTCGCCTTTCCCTTCCTGCAATGATCGATCCAAGCATTCGTAGCAATTTGCCTCAAAAATGCCTTGGTTAGTTCTCTGTCTGGGGCCTTCTGCAAGGAACGATATACCTTCGTCAATGTTTCTTGCAGGAGATCCTCCGCATCCCAGTCGTTTTTCGTGAGGGACAAGCAATGCTTTTGGATATCGGCTAGAAAAGGTTTTACACGCAAAAAGGAAGCCTTATCCTGATCAGCCCCCATACTATCCCTCCGCGACTTTTCCGAGTATTCATACTTATTTTCAAAAAAAGAAAGAACGCTGTCAACAAAGACCATGTAAAAATAGGAAAGCGACCGTCCAGAACGTATTTTCCCGCTCAGGACAGTCGCTGCTTTATTTCCTGCCAATCAACACAACCAAGTCTATCGTCATATCCATTCCTGCCAAGTTTGACACCCGTTCCAACTGCTCAGGTGTCGCCCCCCATGCCAACGGCGTCATCTGAAGCAGGGAAGCTAGACCCTCTTGATCCAGTCGGAACTGATACTGAACCCGTTCCTTACCGATTAGCTGGAAGCTGGTTTTGAAGTGGTCGATCGTACGATGATTTTCATATTGTGTTTTGGGTGTCTCTTGATACAAGACTTCCCGTAGCTCTCGCAAGTATTTCGCCTCTGGTATGACTTTGATCATTCGTCCTTCATCAGCCAGAAGTCTATGAAACTCATCCGAATTGGATGGAGATAACAGATTGAGAATGTAAGGAAACTGTCTATCCACAAACGGTGCATTCGTCAAATCACCGACGCACCAAACTACTTCTGAATCATTCTTCGCCGCAAGCATAACTCCCTCTTTAGCGAGATCAACACCCACTCCGATAATGGGGACTTGGCTTGCTTGCATCACTCTCTGCCGAACCTGCGTCAAATGATAGCCTTCGCCGCATCCTGCATCCAGCACGTACATCCGGTTTTCCTCAGGTTCTGTCGTTTGCAGGATGACTTCGCTCAACACGTCATACAATGGATCAAAAAAACCTTGCTCCATGATCGCCCTTCTTGCGCAAAACAATTGCTTGTCATACTTTGTTTTGTAGGTTCGCGTAGCCAAGTGAACGTAGCCGTGCTTGGATAAATCAAAGCAATGATGATTGTTGCATACCAAGCTGGTCGCAGGTACGTTACGCATAGCTGCCTGGCAAATTGGACAACGAAAAATCCCCACATGCTGGGAGATAGCTGTAGACATCAAAAAGCACCCCATTCATTCGTATTTCGGTGAATGAAAAAAGGCACAGTCAAATAAACCCCAAGCATTTTCAAAAAAATGCGGGATTACGTTGATCTGTACCTCACATTACCGTAGACGAATGAACTGGATGATCATGGTGTGTAACACTCCTGCTTTTTGATAAAGTAGGCATCGCGATAGACGCCCAAGTACGATTGTAGCACATTTCAGGAATATACAGGCACTTCCATTACGGGAACGGGAGTCTCAGGGGCAGGTACGCAGTCTATGTCTTGTTTTGCTTCCTGCCCATGCCCTGCTCCTGAAATATATTTTTGCGTTCACTCCAACAGCATGACCTCATCGTATTTCATCAGGATGCTTCCTTCCTTGTACTCCCCCACTTTTGGCACATTCACCAGACCCTTCATGTTTTGGAGAAGCGCACGAACGATGTTCACTCCGCTTTCGTGAGCATGCGGATACCCGCCGCCAAAACGGGGATTGATCTCCGACACAACGTACTGATTTCCGACCAAAAAACAATCGATGTCAATGGGCCCACGCGGCTCTAGGACACGGATGAGTTCCTTCGCAAGTGATAGCAGACACGGATCTTTTACCGCGAGTGAGCGATCCGTCTCCCCTGCCCGCATTCGCAGCTTTTTGCGGGTGAAAAGTGTCACCAGCTCTCCCGAGATCAGATCCACATAGCCATCCACTCCGTACTCCTCTGCCTGTAGGAACGGTTGAATGACGACATCCTCCATTGTTTCCATGAGCACGGACCATTCTTGGTCATTCTCCACACGTGTGATGCCCAAACTGGCACTTCCATACCGCGGCTTGACGATCAATGGATACGTAATCTGCCCTGCAAAAAGCGCTGCTTGTACCTCGTCCATTTTGGTAAAGGTGGGAATGGCGGGAATCTGATGCGCGGACAAAAAATCATACGTTGCCCTCTTATCCAAGCACATCTGGATTACATCCCGGCTGGACACGATCACCTCGATGCCCTGCATGTAGAAACGATCAGCATGCGCTGCCAACAACGTCAGCTCAGGGTCTATTACAGAGAGGATTGCCTTGATCTCGTATCGTTGGCAAATGTGCAGCAGGGCATCGAGATAACCAGGATCATCGATACGCGGCACCTGCTCGTGATGATGGGCAGCGTACAAGGCCGGGGCCGTCGGATCGCAGTCCACTGCTATGATTTTGCCAGTGTCCCCCCATTCGCGTACAAAATAGTGGAGCAGCTTAACTCGTCTGCCTACACTGGTCACAAGTACGTTCATTCAGTTCACTACCTCCTGCTTGTCAACGTGAAAACGATAAACCGATTCGGGAATGAATTGTTGAAGAGTCTCTTTTCCCCTAACCATGAACGTTTCATTTCCATCGATGGCAAGAACAGGCGGTCTCTCCCGAATAAATGGTGGATTAAAGACGAGCGTATAAGCTCCCACGTGCCCGAAGACAAAATAATCCCCGATATCAGGCAGAGGCCCCGTGTAGCCTTGAAGCAAATAATCTTTTTCCATGCACGTATACCCGACAACATGATAGGGCGCTTCAGGAACTGGCTTGCGGTTGCACACAAGTCGGGCTGGCAAGAGGTGAGAATGCATCGTCGGCTTGACATTGTGAATGCTTCCATCCACGAGAACAAATCGCTCGCCTCTGTTTTCTTTTACATCGATGACTCGGCAAACAAAATCAACGGCATCTGCCACAAGGGAAATCCCCGGCTCGAGAATCAGTAATGGCGCATGATCCAGCTCTGCCAGCTCCTCCTTCACAACTGATGTAATCGCTTCGGCGTACTCCTCAAAGGTTGGAGCAGCCGTCATCCCGAATGAGGTCGGGAGCTCGCCAAAAAATCCGCCTCCAATATCAATAAAAGCAAGCCGCTCTCCCAAATGCTGTTTCCCCAAACGGCATAGATGGCGCGTAATTTGGCGATAAACACCGACACTGCGATTGGTGGAAAAATGTCCATGCAATCCGACTACATGCACATTCGGGGCGACAGCCAACTGACTCAGGGCTTTTTCCAAATTACCGTTTTCGACGCAAAAACCAAATCGGCTGACCTCGTACCCATTTTGCAGAGGACTCACTCCACCCCTGGCCAAATCCACATTGATCCGCAGCCCAATCCGAAATGTCTGCTCAGGATACTGCATGGCGTAGGCCACCACCCACGGGATTTCCGAAAAAGAATCCAGATTGATCAGACTCCCCTGCTCTAAGGCAAAGTGAATGTCGTCTTCCGTTTTGAGCGGGCCGTTAAATATGATGGAGGAAGGATCGACGCCGAGCTTCCGTGCCAATTCGTACTCCAATCGAGAGACGACTTCCGCATGCGCCCCTAACTGATGCAGCTTTTGGCATAAAAACGGCAAGTAATTCGTCTTATACGAATACGCGACGACTACATGCTCATAGCGCCGAGTAAACGCTCGTTGGAAACGACGATAGTTGTCAGAGAGCTTCTCTGTGTCCAATACGTAAAACGAAGACGAGCAAAGACTACGCCATTTTTCTAGCTGCTCATAACTATACATGGCGCACCCCCTGTTCCTGATTTAGGAGGCTGCTCGTGATCACACCGATGACTCGCTCCTGCTGTTCGGCGGTTAAGCTGGAACCAGACGGCAAGCAAACACCTTGGGCAAATAGCCGATCTGATATACTCTCATCAGGTTGGTGTGGATAGTATTGGCACTGTGCGAACAACGGTTGAAGATGCATCGGCTTCCACACGGGACGGGCTTCGATATTTTCTTTGCCCAGTTCATCGATCAGTTGTGCAGCTGAGAGGGTTGTATCCGCTGGATTCAGTGTCATCACCGTCAGCCATCGTGTGGCTCGCCCTGTCGCCGGCTCGGGCATGAACGAAATACCAGGCAATTGTCCGAGAGCTTGTTCATAGCGCTTGAAAATCCCTCGCCTTTCCTCGATTCGCTCCTCCAAAACACGCAGTTGCCCCCGGCCAATCGCAGCTAGTACGTTGCTCAACCGATAATTGTAGCCCATCTCTTCATGCTGGTAATGCTTGGCTGGCTCCTTCGCCTGCGTCGACCAGAAGCGCGCCTTTTCGATTGCCTCAACATCATCGGAGACGAGCATTCCCCCACCTGAAGTCGTCATGATTTTATTGCCATTAAATGAAAAGGTCCCAACATGACCAAAGGCGCCGCTCATTCTCCCTTTGTATACAGCCCCTAACGATTCGGCTGCATCTTCCACCACGCGAACCCCATACTGCTCACAAAGCGCCATCAACGGTCCCATATCGGCACTCTGTCCGTATAAATTGACGATGACGACCGCCTTGGGCAACTTGTCCGCTGCTGCCGCTTCCCGCAGGGCACGCTCTAATGCCAGCGGAGACATATTCCAAGACCCTGCCTCGGAATCAATGAATACAGGAGTCGCTCCCTGGTACAAAATCGGATTGGCACTGGCGACGAAGGTGAGACTGGAGCAAAACACCGTGTCACCCGGAGCGACGTCTGCTAGCCGAAGCCCGAGATGGATAGCAGACGTACCTGAGGACACAGCTAGCGCAGCTTTTACGCCCACATACTGGGCAATCTCTCGCTCAAAGGCATCGACGTGTTCCCCCAATGGTGCAATCCAATTGGAGGCAAAGGCGTCTGCCACCAACTCCCGCTCATCCTCCCCCATGTGTGGCGGTGATAAAAAAATCCGCTGCTTCGCAATCATTACGACGTCCCCCCATTGCGATAGGCAGGAAAAAAATCTTGCTCGCCAGCCTGATCGACCTGTAGTTTTTGGCACAAAGCCAGATACACTTCCTCATCGTGAACTTTTTTGCCCATCCAGTAAGGAAAATGATTTCCGTTTGCAAACGAGGACTTGAAACGGAACAAGCCATCTCCATCCAGATTTCCTCCTCCAAGGAGAAGTAGCTGTGCTCCATCCTGCTTTGCCTGCTGGATCATGGCGTCGAAGAGGAGGTGGTTGACCCCAAGCGCCATGTCTTCCGTATGGGATGCCCCTAGCTGATAATGGGCGAATTGTTTTCCACTGAGCAAAAGCACTCCCGCCACCGGGCGATCCTCATGCATGGCGAGCAGAAGCCGCGGCTTGCACAGCGCTGTTTTTTTCATGAGTCCCCCAAAAAACTCAGGAGCATAGTAGTAGTGCGCCGCGGCATGGTTACGGTCCATCGTCTCCCGATGCAGTTGGATAAAAGAATGCAACCGATCGGTTCCGCCCAATGTAACCCGGACGTCATTTGCCGCGGCCTTCCTCATATTTCTTCCTACGTTTTGTGTATAGTGGGCGCGGATGAAGGCAAGGGTGGGGCGTAAATCGACCGCCGTTACCATCCTCACCAGATCCAGTTGCATTTGATCCGCGAACAGCTCCGCATTCCCCAGCAATGGATGAAAGCGAACCGTTTCTGTCAGATAGTTTTTGTACCGACAGTAGACGTGGAATTGCTCCTGGAACAATCGGGCAGCCGTCTGTCCTCCCACGACAAATGGCCCTCCGTATCCAATCGAAACCAAATCAGCATAGCCGGGAATCCACCCATCCAGACGTCTGACCAAATATGGATAGAAAACCTCGTTCTCCCCACTCTTGAAAAAAACAGCTTCTGGCGTGCCCTGCTCCATTTTGGCGTATAGCTGCACAAATTCTTTCGTGTAGGACACGTCTAACTTTAAAAATCGTTGCAAATATTCGGTCCAATCATCCTGTTCCGACAGTACGATCAGGCTCACATGCTCCCCTCCCAGCGCGCTCTGTGTTTTCACTCCCTCTGAAGTCTTCTACCGTGACGCTGCCCTGCTGATTTATGCCTGTCGATTGAAAAACACGCTTGATCGTCAGACCGATAATCCGCATATCCAGAAAAAAGCTGCTATTTTCTACATACCAGACGTCCAGCTCGAACTTTTGCTCCCAGTCAATTGCATTTCTCCCATTGACCTGCGCCCAGCCTGTAATCCCCGGCTTTACATCGTGTCGCTTCAACTGCCGCGGCGTGTACAGCGGCAGGTACTCCATCAGCAGCGGTCTCGGCCCTACGAGACTCATTTCACCACGGAGCACATTCCATAATTGCGGCAGTTCATCCAAGCTATACTTGCGCAAAAGCGTTCCGAATGAACCTAATCTCTGCTCATCAGAGAGAAGCACTCCACTCTCATCACGCTCATTGGTCATCGTGCGAAATTTGTAAATGAAAAACGATTTTCCGTGCAAACCTGGTCGCTCTTGTACAAACAAAACCGGAGACCCCAGCTTCCAGCGGATGAGCAGACTCACCAGCAAGATCAGCGGGGACAGTATGACGAGCATCAGGAAGGATACGCAACGATCAAACAAGGACTTCATGTCGCACCTCCTGATGAATCCATTTCGCTGCCGCTTCCTCCATACTGAGGCTCTGCATGCCGTACCTCTCGCGTAGCATGGAATAATGCTGGAGTATTTCCTCCAAAAAGGAGAGATTCTCTTCCATGTGGTTCCCGAAGTTCTCCGGATGCCACCATAGATGGTACAAACGATTGTGCTCTGCCGTGTGAGTCAGGTCGCATTTGATTCTTTTCATGCGCCATTTTTCCAACCTCTGTAGTCGAGGATGATAAGGGCGCAAAAACCGGCTGGATGGAACATCGATCATTCCATCTGGACTACGCTGCAATGAAACATAGTTGTTATGGCCGGAGAGATTCACATACGCATCCATCAGCCGCATGGCTCTTTTGAACAATGTCTCTTCGGCAGCCCCTCTTGTGTGGTACATCCAAGACTGCTCGTTGCCACGATAGGAACAGAATCCCTTTTTCTTGCACAAAGATAAATAAGCGGACTGCACCTGATTTCGCGGAAAAACAATGCTGGATGGGGCGTATCCTTTTTTGCGAGTTAATCTATGAAAAGAATCAAGGTCAGCAGCAAAAGCTTCGGGAGTCTGTCCCGGCTCTAGACAATAGTAGTGGGAAAGGGTGTGGCTTCCGATGAATTGATGCGGGTAAGAGGATATCAGCTTGATTAAGGAAGGAGCAAAATGATACGGGTCGACTTGCTCATGCCCTCCTATCGCATCTGTCTCCATATAGGGGTAGGGTGACAGCTTTTCATCGGAATACGCCGGGAGATGCCGTGGGACGACACTTGCCAACTCCTTGCGCGACTCGCAAAACAAAAAACCGACAGTAGCCCAGGTGACGTGCATTTCATACTTGGCAAACAGCTCCAAAAGTGCGGGGATCACTCGACGAACGCCTAACAAATTTTGCTCATAGGATGGAATGGTTCTCTTGTCTCGGACGCCCCAGTAAAGTTCAAAGTCTAGGGAAATGACGAATGCTCCCGTCTTGTCCAATCTTCTCCGCTGCCTCCTTTCTCCTGCTCTCTTTCTTCTCGCAGCTGACCAGTCAGTTGGGCAAATAACGCCGCCTGCTTCGCAAGGACTGTCCGCTCATCGAAGTGCTCAAGCGCGATGCTGCGGCTATTCTGTCCGAATGCTTCTCTGAGTCTCGAATCCACTACGAGCTTTTTTAAGGCTGCATACAAGGGACTTACTTGTTTTGGTTCTACTAAAAATCCGTTCACACCGTCCCTGACTTCTTCCCGACATCCACGGATATTCGTGGCGACGATCGGTTTCGCCATCGCCATCGCCTCAATGATGGATCGAGGCAGCCCTTCGCGATGAGAGGGAAGAACAAAAATATCACTGGTGGCCATCAGCTCCGGGATGTCTGTGCGGAACCCAGCCAAAATGATTTGCGGATGCTGTCGGCAAAGCTCCACGAAGTTTTGCCCCCGCTGATCGCGTTCACTGGAAGATACGTCCCCCACCAACAAGAGGCGCAGACGCGGAAATTCGCCCGCCAGCTTGCGAAAGGCTTCCAACAGCTCAAAAATCCCTTTTTCCGAGACCATACGTCCCACATAGGTAATCACCACATGATCATCCTGCAGCCCCAGTGAGGACTTGATAGACTGGACCTTTTCTCTCGTAACGTGTCGTGGGTGAAAGCGTTCTGTGAGATCAACACCATTGCCAATGTGCAGAATCCGCTCCGTCTGGGAGGAGAAGCCTTCCTGCACGCTCAATTCGTAATCCTCTCGACTCTGAAGCAAAAGATAGTCGGTCATATGCCGTGCAAACCATTTTTCCAGCGTGTAGTACATCTGATACGTACTTTTGCTCATTCCCTCATGAAAGAAGTAGCCATGCGCTGTGTAAATGACATGCGGCACTCCTGCCAGCCTTGCTGCCACGCGCCCGAGAACAGCGGCAATTGGCGTATGGACATGCACGACATCATATTTCTCCCGTTTCATCAGCCGATACAAGGCTCCAATTGTGCCCAAATTGGAAATCGGGTCGATCTTTCGCTTAATCGGGATACTTCGAAGCGTCAATCCCTTTGCTGTTAGCACATCAAAGCGTCCTGTATCCGAACACGCGGTATGCACCTCGTATCCTTCATCCATCAGCTTTTCAATCAGAGGAAACAGCAAGCTTTCTACAGAGCGGTCAATTGCGCATACTTGCAAGATTTTTTTCAAGCAGATCACCGCCATTTTTGATCTGACGCGTATTGATTTCGGCTGTCACGAAATACAGCGCGAGCATGATCCAGAAAAACGTTTCGCGGATTCCGTTATGCGTGAGTCCGTACAAAACTTGGAAGACAAGCGGATACCAAGCAACCAATCGATGCCCACGGACCGCCCCATAAATCATGAGAATAAACAACACCGTGCCTATTACGCCGTAGGAAAAGAACAGATTGGCTAAGGTAGAATGCAGCTCCAACGAAATGCTGCTGTTAAATCGCTCGTACATCCCTTCCCCTGCTCCGAACAAAATGTACTGCGGATGGTTGGCAATCCGGTCATAGCCCCGCGCTGCCAAATTATCATCCGAATCTTCGCCGAGTGTTACCATTCGTTCTTCGATTTGGGTGTAAATAGATGCGTCGCTCAGCACGTTTTCGTTGGTGTACAAATAGATGAAGAAGACAGTGAAGGACGAGACGAGCACGCAAAGCAGATTTATCCAAAACAAGCCCGTTCGTTCTTTGATGGAGAGGAGCAAAAAAACGAGGTACATCCCTACGGCACTAATGATCGCTGCTTTCGACAGGGACGCTGCAATGATGCTAAACGCCGTGCCTATCGAAATAAAGAGAGGAATAGTCTTTACAGACACGAAGCGAGCACACAGCAGGCATATTCCCATGCACAAGAGCCCAAAATAGCCGAGCTGGTTCGGATTGTTAAAGAACAACGATTGCCTGAACTCTCCGCTATCCGGTGACAAACCTGACACGAGAAAGAATGCCTGAACGAGCAAGGAAGTGGATGTAGCCAGGAAGATCCATTTGACGTACTCTTGCGGGTTGCGCCTGAACAAAATAATCAGGGCAAACATCACGGCTCCGTTGTACATGTACCACTTGGTCGAGCTGAATACATCCATTTCCCCGCCCAGTGCAATCGCCCATATGCCATTCACCATCATGATGTCGTACAAAAACAGAAGGGTAAGGAAGAGAAACAATCCGAGTCTGCGATTGACCCGCCCCAGGCGAAACAAGAAGCTGTAGGCGATCAAAATCAGCATAAGAAAATCGGCGATTTGCGGATTGCCACTTGGGAAGAAGTAGAAGGGCTTAAGCACCACATATAGCAAAAGAAGGATCTTGTCCGGGGAGAGCTTTTCCTTGATCATCATTTACCTGTGTGCCAGATGGTTAGTGAATTCCAGGATTCGCCGATAATCCTCCCACGTATCAACCTCTGCCCAAAACAATCCCGGTGGTATTTGTGCGACATACACATTCTTTTCGCCCAAAAAAGAATAGAGGACATTTTCCCACCATAAATCATACTGCTTCTCCTGAATCAACCTTTGTAATCGACGCAAAAATATCGGCAGAAAGCTCTCTTGAAGCTTGGCAATTCCAACGTATTCGCCAGTTGTCTCTTCCAGAGAGAGTCCCTTTCCGTGGCGAAGCAGCAGTCCGTTTTCATAACCAAATTTATAATCTCCCTCATAGCGACGGACTGGATCAGCAAACATGACGGGACATGTGGTCTCTTGCAACACGACTTCCAGCACCTTTGATTCAAAGTAAACGTCGGCGTTCAACAGCAAGCAATCGCTCCCTTGCAAAAAATCGCGGGCGAACCAGAGGGACACGATACTATTCGTCCGATCATAAAAAGGATTGTGGTAAAAACGAATAGGTTCATCTCTGAGAAGTTTGATAATCACGTTGGCTTGATAGCCCACCACCATCGCGATCTCTTCAATTCCGTTGCGCCTTAGCTCCGTTATCGTATTTTCAATGAGCGTTTGGTTCCCGATATCCACTGTACACTTGGGAATACCGTCAATTTGCTCGTTGATTCGTGACCCGAGACCTGCCGCCATGAGCAGTGCCTTCATCCGACTCCCCTCCTTCTTTCAGAGATGGCATGACGTATTTGATGTTCAGCTTCAGCTTGTACATCGATCTGGCCAGTCCGACGAACAGGTGGTAGAAGGTCCATAGGAGCAAAAATAGCATCTGCCCGCTGATTGCCCACAGAAACGCGGTAACGAACACGCCCAACTGATAGCCCGTTTGGGTAAGAAAAAGGAAGACAAAAGCATCGATCCATTTGCTGCGCTTTCTCATAGAGACTGTTTCGTGAGAGATTTTCCCTTGGCTAAAGACGAGATCGGAACCATTGGTCGCCAAAATCTCGGCAAAAATCGAGAGCAAAATCAAATAGAGTAGCCACGGATCCAACATCGCGTGATGATCCGTGATTCCGTAAATCACACCGAATGACACTAGGTAGAGTGCATAGTTGAGCCCGATGTCCAGCCATTCTCCTCCCTTGCTCTTCTGATTACGCATGCGGGCTACTTCCCCGTCGACGCAATCCGCCAAGTAGCACAACTGACAGAAGAAGCAGCCGAGCAGAAAGGATGCCGCCGTTCCGTACATAAATGCCGCAGCGCTAAGGAGTCCGGCGACAATCCCTCCCATTGTAATCGCGTTGGGTGATATTTGTGTTTTTCGGGTCAGCAATAAGCTCACATAGATGGAGATGCGACGAATGAAGTAGTACGACCAAAATTCTTCCCTGCTCCACGGCTTCTGCACCTTCACACGGCACTGACGTGTCTCTTCACTATCCCAAAACATAGACGGATACAGCTCATCCTTCACGGTAAGCCACCTTCTTCATGACCTCGTCTCCTGGAGCGAGACGGAATATTTTTCGGACAAAAACGGGATGTACCATGTGCGAAAGCCAAAATATTTGGATGCCCAATACGAAGCACAAAGATCTCGACAGATCAGGCTGATTGAAGTTGCAATGGCCGCCCCGATAATTCCATACAGCGGAATGAGACAAGCGTTTCCGATTATGTTTAGTGCAGCTGAACAAACAAGAATATTGCGGGCCGTTTTTTGATGCCCGGTCATTGTCAATAAAGGGATAACACTGCCTGTGCAAAAATTGACAAACTGCCCCATGCACAAAATCACAAGGACGAGACTCTCGCTCGCAAACTCTTCGCCAAAGAAAGTGAGCAACGGAACGGCGAATATCGCCACCAGCAGATTGAGAGGAGCAGAGGTGAAGAAAATGAGTCGATTGGCAAACGCAATCATCTTTTTCAAACCGTCCATATCATTACGTGCGTACAGCTCAGAAAACTTGGGAGAGAGGATCGTATTGATGGAAATCAGCGCAAAGCCCGTCACCATTGCCAGACGAATGACCACACTGTATACTCCAACAGTTTTGGCATCCGTAAAAATACCCAGCATGATCATATCTGTCCACGTCATGATCAATTCCATCGACGCACTCAGATACATCGGGAGTGCGACTGCAATAATTTCCCTCAACCCAACACCAGGCTCTCCCGCAGTCGGCTGTACACTGTTACGGAATCCTCGGCTTGTCGCATACCACTGCCCCATCCCATAGACAGCATTCAAGAAAACAGCAGCTGCGAGCAGTTGAATCAAGAGCATCGTACTGGGTTGGAAAAAAGGAATGGCGATAAAGAGAAACGCCAAGTGCAGAAAACGCATACCGACAATATCGACAGTGATCGAGATGACAACCCGATGTAGCGCCCGAAATGCAGATGCATACAGCCTTGCGAGCGACACAAACGGAAGCATCCACGCGACGACTCGCAGTGCCTCTGCTGGCAGCTCCCCTGCAAACACGTAGGCAGACATCTGCTCTGAGAACACATACAAAAGTACCCCAAGCACAATCGAAATCAACGTCGCCCACAGCACTACTTTGTTGAATACTTCAGAAATCTGATAAAGCGAGCCTTTCGCACGAAACTCCGAGAGAAAGCGGATGATGGCTGTATCCGTCCCCAAAACGGCCAGCACCATTCCGATGTTCATCAGGGTGAGCGTCAGCGAATAGATGCCCAAGCTCTCGGCTCCATACTCTCTGGCAATGTAGAACTGCAAGAGATAGAGCAGTACGAAGCCAAGGAGCCGAAACAAAAACGTGAAGGCCGAGCCGCGAATCACTTCGTGAACATCGCGATCTTTATTGAGACGGCCCCATTGTCGTTGCCAAGCTAATTTGAGGGCATGCATGCCTACAAACGCCCCGCTTTCTGCTATGCGTTGTACCCATATCCGTAGTAGCCTTCTCTCTTCCCTACCTTTTTGTTGTTCAGAACAACACCGATCAGATTGGCTCCTGCTGCTTTTAACTGCTCTACCGCCTTGACAGCAGAATCCCGCTTCGTCTTGCTAGCATCCACCACCATGACACAGCCGTCCATTTCCCTCGCCAGCACCATTGCGTCGCTTACGATTAATGGCGGGCTGTCGACAATGACAAAATCATAGTTGTGGCGCAGATATTCCATCAATTCCAAGAGCCGTGGCGTCCCGAGCATTTCCGCTGGATTATGCGGAATTGGCCCTGCCGTAATGATCGACAGCTCTGACACCCCAGACGGTTGGATGATATCGGGAATCTGGCACATATCCGAAAAGTAAGAACTGATCCCGTACAGATTGGGCATATCAAAAGTGAAATGTACCCGCGGATTGCGCAAGTCAAAATCAAGCAGCACCGTTTTCTTGTGATCCTTTGCCATCATCAAGGACAGGTTGGCAGCAGTGATCGTTTTTCCCTCAGAAGCCCCTGGACTGGTGACTAAAATCGTTTGCATCAGCTTGTCGCCCATGGAAAACTGAATGTTTAAGCGAAGGGTACGGTAGCCCTCTACCAACGGAGACAGCGGCTCCCAATGGGCGATCAGCTTTTGGTAACGATCATCAGGCTTCTGCCTTCTCATACTCATTCCTCACTTCCTCCACCTTGGGCTGGCGAAATGCCTTCCGCGTTTTTTTATCAATCACCGCAATGGTTGCCAGTACAGGTAAGCCTAAATACTCCTCCACTTCTTTTTCCGATTGAAGTCGGGTATCCATCTGCACGAGTAAGAAGACGACGACCATAGATGTTGCCAACCCGAGGACAAAAGCGATCACCGAATTGAGGATCGGCTTTGGACTCACTGGAATGGCCGCCGGATTGTTTCGGGCTTCCGCCAAAATATGCACGTTGTTCATGCTGAGCATTTTGACGACTTCTTCCTGAAAGGTTTTCGCGATTGTATTGGCGATGAGCACAGCTCTGCCCTGATCCGGGTCTTCTACCGTAATGGAAATGACCTGCGAGTCCTTGACTGGCTCTACCTTTGTTTGAAGCAGCAGCTCCTCCATCGTAGAACCCGCCCCGATCACTTCGAGCACGCGCTCCATCACCCGCGGACTTTCAATAATGACGCGATAGGTCTCAATCAATTTCAGATTGGAATCAATTTCTGCGACGGATAGCATGCTCTCTACGGTTGAATCCAGCGAGCGATTCACTAATATTTCCGTCTTCGCCTGATAAATCGGTGTCAGCAAATAGAAGCTCACGAGCGCTGTTCCGATGGTGCATAAAGAGGTAATCAAAAGGATCAACTTCCATCGCTTCAACAACATCAGGAGTATTTCACGAAGATTAAGCTCCTCATTCATCCTGCTTCCCCCTTTGCCCCGCTATGCTGTCACTTCCTTCTTTTGGCAGTTGTACGGGAGGTTCGATTTGTTTTTGAAAAGTTGAAAGACTCTCGGTCAACCTCTCGCGCTCTTGCGGGCTGACGATATAGTAGTAGATTCCATTGATCATTTGACCCTTTCCTTCCAAACGAATCGTCTCGACGGAGGTAACTGCCGTACTGTAGCTTAGGGCAAGCTGTTTCATCACATCAAAGGTCATGTTCGTTTTCACGTATTTCCCCATCGTCGTAAGGACATCATTCAATCGAGTAGGCGATGCAAGGGTTACCCCTTTGTCCAGCAATGCCTTGATGATTTCCTGCTGTCTTTCGTTGCGCCCGAGGTCGCCTCTCGGATCTTCATAGCGCATGCGAGCGTAGACCAAGGCTTGCTTCCCGTCTAGCTGGATGGGACCGACCGGAAAGGTGTAATCGGCATAAGTAAAGGCAAGCTTGTTGTTGACCTCCACTCCGCCCAGCGCATCGATCACACCTGCGAACCCTTCCATATTCGCGGTCACCACGTAATCAACGGGTAATTGGAGAAACTGCTCGACGGTGTCTACTGCTTGCTGCACGCCGCCAAATGCATAGGCGTGATTGATCTTATCCTGGGTACCTTTGTGAGCGATAACGGTTCGTGTATCACGCGGTATACTGATGAGCAACGCAGATTTCGTTTTCGGGTTGACGGAAAGTACGAGGATGACATCTGAGCGCCCCTTGTCATTCTCTCGTTCATCAACGCCAAGAAGCAGTAGAGTGATCGGTTCTTTGGGCAAGATAGCGGAGTTCTCCACTTCAGCCGCAAGCGGTGTAGCTCCTACTGGGGAATTCATGGTCGACGTTTGTCTCACAGATGCTGGTTCAGTCGCTACAGGTATCTCGACAGTTTTCTGCGTGCGGACAGGGAGGTACATTTTGCTGGCTGTTTCTTTTAACGACAGATAGACGTACACACCATAACCACTCAAGCTGATGAGACAAATCAATCCTCCCCATGCTAGCAGCCGCTTCCACTTGATCGTGGCGATCTTTTCCTTCCATTTGCTGACGCTCATCCGATCGCCACTGGATAAGGGACTGGCGTAGACTCTTCGTTCACGTAAGAAGTGGATTGATAGCCTGGCACGATCCCTTGCAAAATCTCGATGATGGATTGTTTATCCTCCATCGTCGCTCCCTTGTCTGCAATTTGCTCCAACCGGGCGATCCCTGCCAAGAGCTCATTCCAGGAAAAATCGAGCGGCTTCCCTATGAAGATGCGATTATGGCAAGTAGACGACAAGCCTTCTTCTGCCGTCAAAATTTCTTCGTACAGCTTCTCACCCGAACGAATTCCCGTGAATACGATCGGAATATCCTTCCCGGGCTCCAAGCCTGCCAAGCGAATCAGGTCGAGGGCCATATCGACAATCTTGACCGGTTTCCCCATATCGAGAATGAATATTTCCCCTCCCTGAGCGAGTGCTCCCGCCTGGATAACAAGCTGGGCAGCCTCAGGAATGGTCATAAAGAATCTCTCCATATCTGGATGCGTAATGGTAATCGGTCCACCTGCCCGTATTTGATTGAGAAAAACGGGAACGACGCTCCCCCTGCTCCCCAGGACATTTCCAAAGCGAACAGCCGCAAACCGGGTAAGTCCGAAATGGTTATAACCCTGGATCAATAGCTCAGCGATCCTTTTCGTGGCTCCCATCACACTGGTTGGATTCACTGCCTTGTCCGTCGAGATCAGGATGAAATGAGAGACGCTGGTTTCCAGCGCGCATTCCGCCACGTTTTTCGTACCCAGAATGTTATTTTTTAATGCCTCACACGGGTTGTTCTCCATTAACGGCACATGCTTGTGGGCTGCCGCATGAAAAACAACGGCGGGACGATATTCATGCATAATCGAAGAAATTCTTTGTCTGTCACGAATATCTGCAATCAAGCTGACTGTCTCCTGCTCAGGAAACAAACGCGAGAGCTCCAGGCCCATTTCAAAAATACCGTTCTCTTCGTTCCCCAAGAGAAGAAGTTTCCTTGGGCCAAATCTAGCTATTTGTCTGCAAAGCTCAGACCCAATCGAGCCGCCCGCTCCTGTCACAAGTACGACTTGCTGCCGCAAGTACCCCGTAATCTCTTCCAGATTGACTTGAACAGGCTCTCTTCCCAATAAATCCTCCAACGCTACATCCCGAATCATGTTCATCGTGATTTTTCCGCTGATGATATCTGCTACATGCGGCAAAATTTTGACGCTTGCTCTCGTCGTTTTGCAAATATCGAAAATCTCCTTAATCGTCTGTCTGGAAGCAGATGGCATGGCAATCACGATGTCCGAGATGGAAAGTCGTTGAACGACACGGGCAACGTCAGCCCGATTCCCTACAACGGGCAAGCCGTACACACGCAGATTTTGTTTACTGGGCTCATCATCGATAAAAGCCACTGGACGCAGCTCCGACAAAGGCGAGGTTTTCATCTCTCTAGCTACGAGCACTCCTGCGCTACCTGCCCCGATAATTAATGTGCGCCTGCGATCCTGCGTTCTTTTCTCCCGCTCTTCATACCACCACTTCCATACAAACCGAGAGCCTGTGATCCCGAGCAAAACAAAGGCTAGTGTCATGAGAAAGAGTGAGGTGGGAAATCGGACGGACCAACCAAGCAGATACGTCATTTTTAGTACCAGATAGAGTGCCAAAACAGAAAAGCTCGTGGCAAAAATGATCGAGACCAGTTCGCGAACACTGACATAGCGGAAAACAGGTCGGTAGAGCTGAGCAAAGTGCATGCCTGTCACGACGAACAGTACGTGGCCAATCATCAAATACATAGGTTGATAGTCGCTTATCTCCGTGAAAGAAAAATCAAATCGAACTAGGCAGGCCAACCAGACAGCCAAGCTGATAATTCCTGCGTCCGATAAGCTTAACCAGAATCTTCTCTTCCGGTAGCTCATATTCATCCGCTCCAGGTGATCGTTATTCAAAAAATGGTCATCATAAACGCCACAGGCTAATTTCTGCCGGGCATGTTTCGCGATTGAGCACGCTTTTCACATCTGCGATAACACCTTGCCCCTGATACAAGAGCCCTGCAAGCTCCTCCCATCCCAGGTGCAGATATCGCTCATGAGGTACAGCCAATACGATTCCGTGGGCAGGCTGCAGGTCTTCCCACTCTCGCAATTGAATGCCGTATTCCTCTCTCGTCCGCTCTGGACAAGCCAATTCATCTGTCACTTGTACCTCTACTCCGAACTCCTTTAGTTCCTGAATAATGTCGATGACCCGACTATTGCGAATGTCCGACACGTTTTCTTTAAAGGTGATGCCCATAATCGTAATACGCGAGCCTTGAATCGCAATATTTTGCCAGATCATTTGTTTCACGAGTGAGGTCGCGACAAACTTGCCCATTCCGTCATTGATCCGTCGTCCAGCCAGTATGACCTGTGGATGATAACCAACACTCTCCGCCTTGTATGTCAAATAGTACGGATCGACGCCAATACAATGACCACCGACGAGTCCTGGAGAGAACGGAAGGAAATTCCATTTGGTCCGAGCGGCTTGGAGCACATCTGCCGTAGAAATGCTCAAGCGGTCAAAAATAATCGAGAGCTCATTGATCAAGGCGATGTTGATGTCGCGTTGCGTGTTCTCAATCACTTTGGCTGCCTCAGCCACCTGAATCGAGGGCGCTTTGTGAATACCCGCCTCTACAATCAACCCGTACATCTCGGCAATCGTTTCACACGTCTGGCGATCTTGCCCTGAAACGACCTTGACGATCTGAGACAATCTCCGTTCCCGATCCCCTGGATTAATTCGTTCAGGTGAGTAGCCGACGAAAAAATCAATTCCCGCCAGCTTTCCAGACGCTTTTTCCAATACAGGAATACAAATTTCTTCTGTTGCCCCTGGATACACGGTCGATTCATAGACAACGATGGTCCCTGAAGTCAGATATTGCCCAACGCTTTCAGACGCGAGAGTGAGTGCGCGCATATCGGGCCGTTTCGCAGAATCGACAGGTGTGGGTACCGTTATGATGATAAAATCACACGTTGCGAGACTTGCGGGGTCATCTGTATACGTGATGTTGGCTCGCATCAGCTCATCTGTAGACATCTCTCCGGTTTCATCCATTCCGCTATCCAGACTGCGTATGCGTCTTTCGTCAATGTCAAAACCCACTACTGGAAGCACTTGGCCAAAAGCAATCGCGACAGGCAGTCCTACATATCCAAGACCTACTACTCCCACTTTTTTACGCATGAGCGACACCATAATAGCTGACGTACCAGTCTACAAAGCGGGATATCCCCACATCGACTGGTGTTTTTGGGCGAAAGCCTGTCGCCTCATACAGAGCTTCTACTGATGCATAGGTAGCAGGAACATCCCCCGGCTGGATGGGCAAATAGTCGCGAACAGCCTTTTTCCCCAGCTTCTCTTCCAAGATCGAGAGAAACGTAAGTAAATCGATCGGCTGGTGATTCCCGATGTTGAAAACCTCATGCGGCGCCTTATCCCCTTCCCTTTGAGGGATTCGATTCATCAGTCGCAGCATCCCTTCGACGATATCGTCCACATACGTAAAGTCCCTTGTCATGTTGCCGTAGTTGAAGATACGGACAGGCTCTCCCGACAAAATCGCCTTGGTAAACGTATAGAGCGCCATATCGGGTCGGCCCCACGGCCCATATACCGTAAAGAAGCGCAGTCCCGTCGCAGGCAATCCGTATAAATGACTATAGGTATAGGCCATCAGCTCATTGGCTTTTTTCGTTGCTGCGTACATGCTGACCGGCTCATCTACGGGATCGTACTCCGCAAATGGTAGCTTTGTGTTCCCTCCGTAGACGGAGCTTGAGGATGCGTAGAGCAAATGCTTGACCCTCGACCGTCGGCATCCTTCCAAAATGTTTAGAAACCCGGTGATATTGGAAGTCGTATAGGCATGAGGATTTTCCAGACTGTACCTGACGCCCGCCTGAGCGGCCAAGTGAATGACAGTCTCCGGCTCCATTTCTCGGAACAACTCGTCCATCTTGCTCTGATCTGCAATATCCCCTTTGACAAAACGAAATAATGGATACGCTTGGAGGATTTCCAGTCGGTTACTCTTCAAGACCGGGTCGTAATACTCATTGCAATTATCTACCCCCCACACCGTCTGTCCTTGTTCCAAAAGCCGTCGTGCTACATGAAAACCGATAAATCCAGCTGCACCTGTCACCAAAATCGACATACTATCCACCTCTTTGCTTATTCATACGGAGGTTCTAGGACAAATATGCCAGTCGTTGCCCAAAGTTTATGGAACACATTTTTATGCCCTTTTTACTAAATGGTTGTCAACTTTTGAGAAATGGTTGAATGAAATGAAAAGAAGACAATCTTGTCTACCCATTTTTTGGAGGGGAATGCTTTTATGTGGATTGATGTAAAAACGTACGGAGCAAAGGGGGATGGAGTGACCGACGATACCCAAGCAATCCAGACTGCATTAACTGCTGCTCTGAACCTGCAAATTCCATTATTTTTCCCTGCTGGCACCTATATCATTGAGCCAAACAGATTGGAGGTCATCCTAGGAGCAGGAAAAAGCCTAGTGATGCAGGGAATCGGTCCTTTTTCCGTAATAAAAAGGAAAGCGAATTCAACTGCCGCAGATTGGCGCTGGCTGTTCTCGATTACGTCCGCGGGTGGGGATGCTGATTCTTTTGTGGTCGCCAACCTGAAGATCGATTCCAATGCGAGAGCAAACCCGCTGCCACCCGACCCTTACGATTACGAGCATAGCACCGATTTCTACATTCGTGGTGGCGGTCCTAGCAGCTATATCAATTACGTAGCACTACAACAAGTATGGTGCACGGATGGAGTCGCCGACCATTTTTACTTTGCTGGAGAAAAAAACTGCTATGTCCGCACTGTGCAAATTACCGATTTTTACAGCGACAACCGCAAGCGTACACGCTCAGACATTACCGTGACGGGTGGCCTAGAGCGGCTGAATGCAGCGAATGTAGCGTGTGATCGTTTTGAGGTCGAGCTCAATCAAGGGTACGACGGAGCTACACCCATGTTCGTAAACCTGACCAATATCTCTTGCCGTCAACAGCTCGACTTGGAAGGAGATTTGTCCTCCCCAATGGTCGTGCAAGGTAGTCATCTTGTTTCGCTCGCTAGCTTCAGTCTTACTGGCATGACAGGCTGTATTAGCTCCTCGGTATTTTATACGGCACCTGAACAGAAAAATCGGGTGAACTTTATGAAAAACATGACGTTCAGCAATTGTCGCTGGGTATTGCATACGACCACACAAGGAAGCACCAAGACGGTTGGTACTGGTCTCACCGTGGATTATTCAGATGTAGGACTTGTATTTGATGGCTGTAGCTTCGAGGCCAATGATACAGCAACTTCCATCGGCGGCTACGCCTTGAGCTTGGAGCCATGGGAAGTGCTCGCCGAGAGACAAGTTACTGTCAGAAACTGTTCGTTTGACCCTCGACTGACCCAAAACATTTCGTTGAACCGCTGCGGAAATGTCTCCCTCATAAACAACCGTTACTCCGGGTCCGATCACGCCATCATGCTCTACGGCACCGGAACGTACCCATTGGTAGTCACCGTGGATGGTGGCGATTTCAGCCAGGTTACTGGAAAAATGTTTTATCACAAGTCTTCGGATAAAATAACCCTCTCCATGAAAAACCTCCCTGTTCCTGTTTCCCTCACAAGCGGCTACAAATCCGAAAACTCTTCCTTTACCCCAATTGTTTCCATCAACGAACGTGTTGTGTATGTCGCAACAGCCCCCAGCGCCTCCGTCAAATACGGCGGTATCAAAGGCGATACTCTGCGCTTGATCACTCCTGTAAACAATCAACCCTGTGAATGGATTGCGACTACGACAAATAAGACTGCCTGCACCTGGTTAGTGACCAAAACGGCCAAAAGCTAAGGGGAATGAAAAACATCCATCTGGCCCCTCGACGTGGGATAGATGGATGTTTTTTATTAGGCAATACTTTCCAAATCCGGATTGTACCGTTTCACATAAGTATAAATTTCTTCCCCAAGCAATTGCGTCCTTACTAGCCCATCTGCCTGCTCACTCAAATGCTGGGTGAGTTGATTGGTTCCATTTTCGATGCGTCTTTTGGCAGCCTCAGGCAGTGTCAGTACATGCGGCACGAGCAATTGCAGGTACCAAACGCCCTTGTCTTCCTCGGAGACATCGATCTCCAGTTCCATGTCCGGACTGTCGAAATCGTACAGCTGGTTAAAGAGCGACTCCCTTTTTTCCAGCGTCAATGCGGTAATGTCGATTTTCTCCACGCTCAAATAATACTCTTCATTGAACAAGACAACTTTGTCGTCAATTTCCTGATACTTTTTCGCCAGCGGATTCATCGTCATCGTTCCTTTCCATTTCACATCTATTTTATAGCATACTACCTTACTGAATATTTAGGCAACTCGTCCGTGTAGAAAGGGCCTTGCTCCATGCAAGACCCTCGTATTTTACAGGAGAGTCGATCCCTCCACTACGGCTTGGGCGTCCTCCTTGGAAATAAGGACGGCGCGAGCCTTACCGCCGCTTTGTCCTGCGACGTACCCATCTGCCTCCATCATTTCGATGAGACGGGCAGCACGGTTATATCCGACGCGGAAACGGCGTTGCAATCCAGATGCAGAAGCTTGACCCTGGTCGGCTACGAACACAAGGGCTTCCAGATACAACGGATCATCTCCGCTGTCAAATGATGCAACCTGCTGCTCCAAATCTTCTTTGCTGAAAATGTACGCAGGCTTTCTTTGCTTTTTGATCATGTGCGTGATTCGCTCGATCTCGTCATCCGAGACGAAGTTCCCTTGCAGACGAACCGGAGTCGTACCGCTCTCAAGAAACAGCATGTCCCCTCTACCCAACAGTCGTTCTGCCCCAGATTGATCGAGAATCGTACGCGAATCAACTTGGGAGAACACGGCGAAAGCCAGACGAGTCGGTACGTTTGCCTTGATGTTTCCGGTAATGACATCCACGGATGGGCGCTGTGTCGCCAAAAGCAAATGAATACCGCAAGCACGTGCCTTCTGAGCGATCCGGATAATGCAATCCTCCACATCCTGCGGCGAAACCATCATCAGGTCAGCCAACTCATCGATGACGATCACGATATAAGGAAGCTGATCATCTGTCGTCTGATTGTAGCGGTCAATATCGCGAACACCCGCATCTACGAATAACGCATAGCGCTTCTCCATTTCTTCCACAGCCCACTTAAGAGATGCCGTTGCCTGCTTGGCCTCTGTCACGACAGGCGTAACCAGATGCGGCAAATGATTATAAGGGGCGAGCTCTACCATTTTCGGGTCGATCAAGAGCAATCGCACCTGCTCAGGAGTCGCTTTGTACAGCAGACTGACGATGATCGAGTTGATGCAGACACTTTTACCCGAGCCTGTCGAGCCGGCAATCAAACCGTGCGGCATCTTTTTAATATCCGCAATAATCGGCTCACCGCCGATGTCCATACCAAGTGCGACTGCCAACGGAGAGGAATGCTCCTGAAACTTGTCTGAACTGATAATCTTCTCGATTAGTACAGGTTGGCTGGACATATTCGGGACTTCGATTCCGATGGCATTGCGTCCTGGAATCGGTGCCTCGATACGAATATCTTTGGCAGCCAAATTCAGCTTGATATCGTCAACCAATCCTGTAATCTTGTTCACTTTTACGCCCGGAGCCGGTTGCAACTCAAAGCGTGTCACGGATGGGCCTTTGACAATCCCTACTACTTGAGCGCTGACATTGAAATTCACGAGCGTCTCTTCCAATAATAGCTTTTGAATTTGCGTATGCTCATCGTCGTCATCACTGACCGGTGGGCTCGGATTCAGCAGTCCCAAATCCGGCAAGGCGTATGGCGGCTGTGCGGGCTCTGCTCCTTGGTCCGCTTCATTGGACGAGTCTTTTACCGGAGCTGACGCAGGCTGCATCGACTTGGCTGCCTGAGACAGGTTCACGGACTGTGTAACGGATGAAGCAGGGACTGGTACGGTTTCAGGTACGGTTTCTGCAACTGGTTCTTCAATCGGTTCCACAACGGATTCCACAATTGGTTGAGCAATAGATTCAGGCTCACTTGGTTCTGCTGGTTCTGTTTGCTCCGGCGTACCTTCGGAACCCGCTCCTGCTGAACTGAGCTCCTGTGGTGAATCTATTTCTGCTCTCTCTAGCAAACGGCTGATAGCAGATGCATAGGCAGGCTCTTCGACATCATCGCTCTCTAGCTCCGTATCGACTGCTTGATTCTCCCCCCCCACGGAAGGAGACTGCACGGTATCGCCATCATTCTCGCTCTCCACCTGCACAACCGCACTAAGTGTAGGAATCAGTCTATGCTCGGCTTCCTCATCGGCTAGTCGCTCTCGCTCTTCCATCGCTTGAGACTCCGATACCTCTTCTTCCGCATCCACGCTCGCCATTGGTTCTGCGAGTTCGCTCACTTCTATTTGTGGCTCTTCATTCTCATGCACTTCAGCCACCGTCTCGTCGGCTTTTGGCTCGAATGCATCAGAATCAGCATCAGAATCTTGCAGATCCGTAGCTAGCAACAACTCCGTATCCACCAGCGTTTTTTCTTCTATTTCTTCTACTACTGTCTCTTCCACTTGTACGGAAGCAGCAACCTCTCGTTCTGAATCAAGAGCTTCTGCCACGACAGTCATTGCAACAGTATTTTCTTCTTCGTTATGTACAGAATCATTCGCAACAACAACATGCTGCGGTTCATTTTGCTCAAAAGAAGCAGACTCTTGCTCCTCTGGAAAATATCGCTCGCTGATCTCTTGTTCCCACTGCTTCATCTGCTGCAAATGCTCTTCTTGCTCCTGACGCGGATAAATGATTCCCGCAGTCGTATGAATCCGATGCTCTGCCTCACGCGTCGCCGGGGTTATTTTCCCATAAACAGGAGAAACGATTTCAGACGGCTGGTAGGCACGCTTTTCTTCTGTAGAAAAAACGGGTCTCGTTACTTTTTCCGCTTCTTTTTGCGGCGCACGATTTGGACGCTGTGGTATCTCGATGTTGTTTTTAACAAGCTCAGGCTTCTTTTTCTCGAAAACGGGCTCTGTCTTTGCTTCCAACCCGCGATCATTTACTGGTCGCATCGTTTCACGCTTGGGCTCGAATCGCTCACGAGGTGCCTGCTGGCGACTGCGATCATTCGATTCGGCAGGATTCTCGCTACGATTGCGCTTCTTCTCCAAATAGTCATCCGGGACAACTGGAAAACGAAATTGACGCTCTCTTCTTTGACGCACATTGTCTTCTATATCTCGAGTGTCTACCCGTTCTTTTGGGTATATGCTTTTTGTTCTCGCCTGAGGCTGAGGCTGACGGGGAACGGGATTACCTGCTTGGTTACCGGTACCTGCTGGACGGCCTTCTTCCTCTATTTCTTCTTCTCTTTCTCCCTGAAAAAAGTTCATCAGCTTTTGAAGCCACGACCACATGTTGCAACGCCCTTTCTTCACTAACCATCTTCTCCCCTTCATTTTACCACGAAAATGAGGCAGAATTAGCCGGATTGTGATTTTTTTCCGTTTTTGCGAAACCTTTTCTCTATTTGTGCGTAGAACAAAGGGGGAATAAAAAAATAATATACATAGGGGAGGAACACATCATGTGGAAAAAAGGTAGCGCCCTTCTGGTAGCAGGTACAGTACTGCTGACCGGTTGTGCAGGAGAGGCATCCCTGGTGCGTGATTCTATCGTAGCGACAATTGACAAGCCTAACTATGATTTTGAAGGCACTTTGAAGCTGACAGGCGACGTTGAGAAATTGCCTGAAGCATTCGGAGAACCGGTTGACAAAGAAGGGCAAGCATTGTTGTCCGCTTTGAAAGCAGGCGTAACAGTAAAAGGCTCCCAGCTGGATCTGGACACTGTGAAGTTTGAAGTGGAAGTAAAAGACGACAAGCTCCTGCGCGACAACAAGCTCTGGACAGGTGACAAAAAAGCATCTGTTGAAACCATCGTTGACGAGGATAAAGTCTACGTGAAGTCTCCACTGGACAGCAAGTACTTGGTAATCGATTCGAACGCTTCCAATCCTTTCATGGCTGAGTTTGGCGGCTCCGATGCTGCTAACGCTGCGAAGCTGAAAGAATACCAAGACAAAATGAACGACCTTACTTTCAACTTTGTGAAAAAGTATGTAAGTAAATATGGCTATACATTGGCAGACGCGAAAAACCATGGCAAACAATCCGTTACATTGCCAAACGGTAATAAAGTAGAAGCAACTCATGTAACTGTAAAAATCGACGCAAAAGAACTGGTAAAAATGTTCTTCTTCACAGCTAACGATGCAGTAGCTAGCAAAGAAGTTAAAGATTTTGCGATCGATATGATGGTACTGACCACTTCCATGACAGAAGATCTGTATCCGGAAATGGGCAAGAAAACCACAGAAGCTGAGAAGCGTGCAAATGCAGAAGCAATGGTAAACGAAGGCATGGCTGAAGCGAAAAAATGGCTGGAAGAAACAGGTAAAGCATACACACCTGAAAAAATCGTAGAAGAAATGAAAAAAGAAGGCTTCCACAAGCTCGCTTGGAACCTCGACTTCTACATCGACAGCAACAAAATGCCTGTAAAACAAACAAGCGATCTGAGCGTAACTTTCCAAGCGCCAGAAATGAAGCAACCTGTAACAATTGGTCTGTCTGCTGATCAATATGCATACAACTTCGGAAAAGCAACCAAGTTCAGTGCGCCAGCAAAAGATGCTAGTCTGACTGTAGAACAGCTGGTGAAAGATGAAAAAGCAATCAACAGCTTTAGCGACAAAGGCTTTGTTCGTCCAATCGCTGAAAACATGGTTGATCAACAAAAATGGATGGAAGAATGGGCTGAGGATCTGGAAGCTGAAGAACCAGCGACCACTACGAAGTAATATTTTTCCTCACGAAGAAAAGCACGGCGCCTCTCGCGTCGTGCTTTTTTTTACCTATCCATAGAACTAGAGAATCTTGAGCTCTTCCAGGTATGTAAGGACTATCTGGACAGATTCTTCAATCGTCTGCTTGTCGCTCTCAATGACCAACTCCGCTCGAAGAGGCTCTTCATACGGTGCTGAAATCCCCGTAAACTGACCAATCTCTCCACTTCTCGCTTTTCGGTACAGTCCCTTCACATCCCGGCGCTCACACTCATCCAATGAACACTTTACATATACCTCGATGAATTCTCCCGCCTCTACCAGATTACGCGCAAGCTCCCGGTCTTCCCGATACGGAGAGATAAACGCGGTCAAGGTAATCACGCCTGCGTCCACGAATAGCTTCGCGACCTCGCCAATTCGGCGAATATTTTCTTGTCTGTCCTCTGCCCCAAACCCCAATCCGCGGTTTAAGCCGTGGCGTATATTGTCACCATCCAGCACGTAACTGGCTAGCCCTCTTTGATGCAGTTCGTGTTCGACTGCATTGGCCAACGACGATTTGCCAGCACCAGACAGCCCCGTAAACCATAAGACACAGCTTTTGTGGCCTGCACGCTTCTGACGGTCTTGTTTGGTTATCGTCGTCGGATGCCATACGATATTCGCGGTGCCCTCTCTACTCATCGTCTCTCTCCTCTCTATCAACCGCTTTCTTCTCGCCGATTAAACGGACACAGGTCGCAGCCCTTCGATCAATACCCGCGCAACCTCAGGACGGCTAAATTCAGGTGGTGGAGCCTCTCCGCGCGACAGCATTTCCCTCACCTTCGTCCCGGACAGCGCGACATGATGCTCGCTATCATGCGGACACGTTTTGGTAGAGGCCATGTTTCCGCAGCTCTTGCAATAAAAGCTGTTCTCGAAAAATAATGGCGTAATCCCTAGCTCCTCCGGCTGGAATTGGCGGAAAATATGCTGGGCATCGTACGTCCCGTAGTAGTTGCCAACACCAGCGTGGTCCCGACCTACAATAAAATGTGTGCAGCCGTAATTTTTCCTCACCAAAGCATGAAAAATCGCTTCCCGTGGTCCCGCATAACGCATGGCAGCCGGGAAAACAGCCAACTCTACCCGGGTAGCCGGATAGTATTTTTCCAGCAATACCTGATAACTGTTCATCCGCACATCAGCAGGGATGTCATCTGCCTTCGTTTCGCCCACAAGAGGATTCAAAAACAGACCATCGACGATTTCGAGAGCTGACTTCTGGATGTATTCATGCGCACGGTGGACTGGGTTGCGTGTCTGAAAGCCGACAATCGTTTTCCAGCCCTTCTCGGCAAATCTTTCTCTCGTTTGTGCCGGATCGAAGTGATAGCTGGAAAAACGCCCTTTTTCGGTGCGCTCTACCAACGTAATCGGGCCAGCCAAATAAACAGCGGGACGCTCCAGCAGCTTTTTCACCCCAGGATGATTCGTATCGTCGGTGCCATAGACGAGCCGGGCTTCTCTCTCCTTGTCAGGTGAATAAATATCAGTGATTTCAAGAATGCCGTAGACCGAGCCTTGATGGCTCAACCGCACCTTGTCTTTGATCTGCAAGGCTCCTGCGACAGTGGTCGAGACCGGAAGTGTAATTGGAATGCTCCAAACGGTACCATCTGCCAGCCGCATCTGCTCAACGACGGATATATAATCCTCCCGATTCAAAAATCCGGTAAGCGGACTATAGCCCCCAATCCCGATTAACTCCAGATCTGCGAGTGCAAATGCATCTATCTCCACCTCATGCGTAGTCACCGACAGGTCTGCCTGTGGATCAAAACGGTTTACCAGCTCTCCCCCGTGAGGTTTCCCACTCATACAAAAGCCCCTCCTATCCTTGGTTTGTTCTTCTCTTTCGCTACCTTGCGAGATGCAGGCCGCATTCCGTTTTCCCTGCTTGCGCCCAGCGTCCTGCCCTCGAATCCTCGCCCTCTTTTACAGGACGTGTACAAGGAGCGCAGCCGATGCTCGGATAGCTCTGGTCGTGAAGCGGATTGTACGGCAATTCAAATGCTCGGATGTATTGCCACACTTCTTCCGACTTCCAATGGATGAGCGGGCAAATTTTTAGTGACTGGAATTTTTCATCGCGGTTGATAAACCCGACATTCGCTCTCGTGGCAGACTGCTCTCTGCGTAGTCCTGACATCCATGCAACCGCTCCGGTCAGCACATCTTCCATCGGCTGTACCTTGCGGATATGGCAGCACATATCCGGCTGCCTACTCCACAATTCTTCGCCATGGAGGTCTGCCTGCTGGGCCAGCGTGATGTCCGGCTGCTTGACCGTTATCCTCAGCGCGGGATACCTCGCTCTCACCCGCTCAATCAAGCTGTACGTCTCGAAAAAATGGAGATTGGTATCCAAAAAGGTGACCTTGGCATCCTTTTTCACATCGCTGATCATATCGAGCAGCACCATGGCTTCGGCCCCAAAGCTACACGAATAAATCAAATCATCCGAAAACGTCTTGTATGCCCATTTGATGACGTCTATGGTGTCGCCCTTTGCGAGATGATTATTGATAGAAGCGAGTTGTTCCTCTGTCGCTGACGCAAAATTCAGTTGGCTCATGTGCCCCCTCCTTGATCATTCAGCGTACGATCATCCTTCAGCTCGTTTATATTGATCGCGTGATCTTCATGACTGCTTACGGATTGCCAGCCCATTTCTCTCGCTGCAACTGCTGTTTCCTTTCCGACACATACAATCGGTGTCTTTGACCAGGCATCGCCAGCGAATTGCGCCAGCGCTGACAGCGTATAGACATCATCCGTCGCTAGCGAGTCAAATGAGCATCCATCCTTTTTCGCACGAAGATCCTTCCCATCCCATACGAGCGTGCCGGCTTGGATCACGTGAATCGCCTTGCCGTGGTCCAGCGTGATTTTTTGCGGCTTCCGCTCCCCTGCGTAAAGCACTTGCTCTTCTTTTTCCAAGGCAAGCAGGTCAGGGAGTGCCAGCAGAGATGTATTTTCATCCAGCATCAAGTCCGGATAAATCCCCTGTTTCTCGAAAGCCTCAGAAGCCCGTTGTCCACAAACAGCCAGCTTGCTCGTCAAGCGCCGTACATCATAGCGCTGTTGTCGCAAGGCAGAAGTAAAAAAGGATACTTGCTGCTCATCCTCGAACACGAGCCAACGATAAGTGGCAAGCTCCGTCAATGGTGTGTCAAACGTGCAGTGCTCGACCAAAGGAATCGGCATGACTTCGGCGCCCAACTGCTCCAAGGCAATCACGAGCTCGCTATTTCCTTCATCGCTCACTCTTCTTGCAACGGCTACCCGTTGACCGAACAAGGGGCGTGATTCGTACCAGTTCAGCGATTCCCGCAGACGGACGACCTCACCTATGATAATGATGGCAGGTGCGGCAAAACAGGCCTGCTCGACTTCCTTATCTATCGTCCCAAGCTTGCCGATCAACGTCTCCTGCTCACGCACCGTCCCCCAGCGCACGAGAGCAACGGGTGTATGGGCGTCTTTTCCATGCGCAAGAAGGCGCTCCCTGATGCGAGGCAGATTTTTCACACCCATGTAGATGACCAACGTTTCCATCGAAGCGAGGGCTGCCCAGTCCGGCTCCTTTCCTGCATTTTTTTCACACAGGTGACCGGTGACAAAAGCGACGGAAGAGTTGTAGTCACGATGCGTCAGCGGAATACCTGCGTAGAGCGGAGCCGCCATCCCGGAAGTAATCCCTGGGACGATCTCAAACGGAATAGAATAGTCGCGGCACATCTGCGCTTCCTCTCCTACCCGCCCGAACATGCTCGGATCGCCGCCTTTCAGACGAACGACGTATTTCCCTTTTTGGGCTTCCCGGATGAGCAGAAGGTTGATCTCTTCTTGCGGCAATGTATGATGATCGGCCTCTTTCCCGCAATAGATGAGGGTGGCTCCCTTTTTTGCGTACGAGAGAAACTGCGGGTTTGCTAGACGATCATACACAATCACATCCGCAAGACGAAGCGACTCCATGCCGCGAATCGTCAGCAGCTTTGGGTCACCAGGCCCTGCTCCGACAAAAACGACTCTGCCTGTGTTCATTGTGAATCCGTCCTCCTTGCTGCATTGTTCCTTCACAGGAAGAGTCTTGGCCGTTTTAAGCAAACGTTGAGGTTTCCACTACGAACCCGACTCCTTGGCGTCCGAGCGGCTTCTTTTCCACCAAGCTCAGCTCTCGGATACGAGGTGGCGCTATCGTATGTCGCAAAAGATTGTTCTCGGCGGAAGAGAAGGCTCGCGCATCCGTTTGGGCGATCACCACAACTGTCAGTAACCGCCCTTCCTCTAGCACGGCTTCCAGCTTGTAAAGGTAGCTCTCTGCATGTTCCTCTGCCATAACATTCCTCCCGTAATCTAGCCCTACCGCACGAGTATTAGGCTGGTTGCAGGATGGAGTCTACCTGTGCTTGGATATGGGAAAGTCCTACCCGCTCCACGTAGCACCAGTATGGTTCTCCTTCCTGACGATCCGCCTTGTACAGTGTGATCAATTGGGCAAGGAAGGGACCGAGTCTGTCCACAGTAATCCGCGCGTTGAGCTTGCGGTTGAATTGTGGTTCCTCCAGTGTCCCGCCTACGTAGATGTCAAACGCCTCAACCATCCCGTTTGGTGTCTTGACCAATGCACCTTGCAGGCCGATATCCGCAATTTGGCGCTGACCGCAAGAATTCGGGCAACCAATCATATGAATGCGCAGCGGCGTTTCGAGAACAACCGTAGCATCCAAATATTGAGCCAGCGAACGCATCCGCTCCTTGGTCTCCACGATTGCCAGATTGCAAAATTCCGTACCTGTGCACGATACGGCATACCCGACAAACGTAGTGGGCTGCAATTTGAAACGGTTCACAATCATTGGCTCATGGCGGAAAGCTGCTACCTTCGCTTCGGGAATGTTGCGTATCAGGACATTTTGCGTGTTACAGGTACCAATCGTCCCATCGCCATATTCGTCCGCCAGACGGGCAAGCTCATTTAGCTCCCCTGCATTCATCCGCCCAACAGGAACAGACAAGCCTGCGTAGTATCGTCCTGCTTGGCGCTGCTCGTGAATGCCGTAAAAATATCCGCCATTCCAGCCCGAGGTTAAATCGATACCATGGGGCTCAAGCTCGCCTACCAGCTCTAGTAATTGCTCCTTGAACTTTTCCGGTCCCCAGTCAGCGACCAAGAACTTAAGACGTGCATGCGTACGTTTTTGACGGTAGCCGAAATCGCGGAACAGCGTCGTAACTCCTGCCGCTACTTTGACGACCTCTTCTGGTCGCACGAAAACATTGAGTTGCTTCGCCAAGTATGGCTTCGCTGACAAGCCGCCACCTACCCATACATGAAAGCCGATCACTTCCTCGCCAGCTATGACTTTTTGGGCTGGAGTGAAAGCTAGGTCGTTGATTTGCGCATGCGCGGCGTTATGGATGTTGGCAGAAACCGATATTTTGTACTTGCGTGGCAGATTGGAGAAGTCGCGATTGAGCAAGAAAAATTTTTCTAACTCGGCTACGATAGGACGCGTATCCAGCACTTCATACGGATCAATTCCTGCCAGTGGGTTCCCCATGATTTGCCGCGGGCAGTCTCCACATGCTTCAAAAGAGGAGAGTCCGACTGATGAGAGCCGTTCAAAAATGTCAGCGAGTGATTCTACCGTGAGCCAGTGAAATTGCACGGCCTGACGCGTGGTGACATCCACCAGATTACGTCCATAATCTTCTGCGATGTTGGCGAGCACCCGCGCTTGTTCACTGATCAAAATGCCTCCAGGTATGCGCACACGCATCATGAAGTATCCGTCCTTTGGCCGCTGCTGATAGACGCCCGCCCATTTAAACCGATCCATGTCAGAAGATTCAATCGATGCAAACCCTTCTTTTGAATAGGTGTTTACGATCGTTTCGATGACATCCAGTCCGTCTTTTTCCAGCTTCGTAAACTCCATTTTGTTGAGGGATGGATCAGCAGCCCACTTCCACTGCTTTCTCTCTGCCATGCTCGTACATGCTCCTTTGTGTAAAGGTGTCCGTTACCAATGCCATTCGAATCGATTGGCTCATCCAGTCCGCAATCAGTGGATGGGGCAAGTACGCACTGCCCTCATAGCGATAAGCCAAGCCCGCCAGCCGTTTCGGGATTGCTTGTCGCGTGAAGTAGCCCTGGCTGACGAACAAAGGCAGCACGAGGACATCCCCTTTTTGTGCCAGTGAATAGGCTTGTTCGTACAGTGTATCGGGCCTCAGTGTCGCATATCCGGCAGCAGCAAATGCATAGCGGTTTTGCAAGCGGAATGTCAGACGCAAGAGCAGCTTTTCCCAGCGCTCATGACATCCAGGCAAGTCACTGCCGTGCCCGACGAGCAACAAAGCCTCCCGACTAGGCATACGCGATAGACCTGCGATTCGCTCTGCCACGATCTGCTCGACGTTTCCGTGATCCTCCAATGGCGGACACCAGAGAATTCTTGCCTGAACCGGAACTCGAATCAGGTCTGTCTCTCCTGTAGGCCATGGGTCTAGTCCAAGCATCGCGCGGATTTCCCCTACGTGATTGCTTCCTGCCGTGGCGAATAGGGGAACGACGACAATTGTTGTGGCTCCTGATGCTTCCAGACGATTCACTTCATCGCTGATGCTTCGTCCTTCCACTCCTCCCAAGTAAGCTACCCGAATTGGCAAATCAGTGAGGCACTGCCATACGGCTGATTCCACCAACGCCAACCAGTCAGGATCGGGTGAACCGTGAGCAATTACCAAAACCGCTGTTTTCGCCATCGGATAACCCCTTTATCCAACCTTATTTTTGTAATTCATATATGTTTACTCGGAATTATAATTGGGATGGATTGCCTCGTCAATAACAAAATCATATTTCACTTGAACATAGTGGTTTGGGGAGTTGCTGTTGTGGGGGGAAGAAGTTCATTTCCAGTCTACGCTTCGGCCTACGCCCCGCTAGGGGGATTGACTGTCCGCTTCGGAATAAATGGCGGGAGCGCTTCGAACGTCGAAGTTTCGAAGAAGGATTTCATAAGCGAAGCTTAAATTCCCCGCCATTTATTCCTACGCTTGGTCGGGCTCCAGAGGCGCTTGGACTGGAAATGAACTTCTTCCTACGCAGCTTTTTAAACATTATGAAAGTGATACAAAATGGAGAAGAAAAAAGCTGTCAGGCCTAA